>DASZME010000041.1:0-97082 GCA_035551995.1 Tepidisphaeraceae bacterium | reverse complement strand
CGGGCGCCGCCGATTCCGACGCCGCGGTGGTGCTCGGCGCCTTCCTTAAACGAACGGGGGGCGCCGCCAACTTGTCCTCCGCGCTGGCGCCGAAAACCGTCTCCGCCGACACCGCTCGGCTGGCTCTTCGCTATCTCCAATCCTCCGGCGCCGAGGAAACCGCCCTCACCGACTATTTTCGAAAAGCCGCCGGCCTCAGTACCGGCGCCACGCATCTCACCGCCGAGCAGATGAAACAGACGACCGCCGAGGTGATGTCGAGCGGCAACGCCGCCAACGGCGAAAAAATATTCCGCTCGCGCGAGGCCGGCTGCTATCAATGCCACGCCATCGGCGGCGCGGGCGGACAACTCGCCCCCGATCTCCGCGCCATCGGCGCCTCCAGCCCCCTGGACTATCTCATCGATTCGGTGTTGGACCCCAATAAGGCCGTT
Organism: Tepidisphaeraceae bacterium; assembly: GCA_035551995.1. Taxonomy (GTDB): domain Bacteria; phylum Planctomycetota; class Phycisphaerae; order Tepidisphaerales; family Tepidisphaeraceae; genus RYN-428. Next base: position 96,648 of record DASZME010000041.1, on the reverse strand, counting down.
AAGGACGGCTATCAGGGCTACACGGTCGCCACCAAAGACGGCGACGTTTTCAGCGGCATCAAGGTACGCCAGGACGATAAAAACTTGGTCCTGCGCGACGCTACCCACGACATGACGATTCCGATCGCGTCGATCAAGCTGCAAAAAGATGCCGGCTCCCTGATGCCGACTGGATTGGCCGACGCGCTGACGCATCAGGAATTTCTCGATCTGATCCGTTTCCTGGCCGAGCTTGGCAAGCCCGGTCCGTATGGTCCGGACACGGCGCTGGTCGCTCGCCGCTGGCGAATGCTGCAATACGTTCCCGACAGCGACCCGGCCGGCGATCTTCCGCTTTCGATCGCGCAGGACAGTTCCAACTGGATGCCCGTCTACGCGCTGGTCTCCGGCGAACTTCCGCCGTCGTCCTTTGCCACCGACAAGGGCAAGAAGATCTCCTGGGCGAGAGCCGACTTGGACGTCACGTCGGCCGGTAGAGTGCGCGTGCTGCTGAATGACGCCAAAGGGCTAAACATCTGGCTGAACGGAAAACATATCGACGCCAACACCGACTTGGCGCTCGACCTTCCGACCGGCACGTCAACGCTCATCTTCCGCGTCGACTTCGCCCGGCGGGGCCATCAAGGCATCCGTCTTGAGGTTCAGGATTTGTCAGGCTCGAAGGGACATGCGCAGCCGGCGGGAGGTCGCTGAGGACGTTGGGTCGAAGAGAGCGGGAGTAGGCGGCGCGACCGCCGAAACCGCGTCTGCGTCATTTTATACTGATCCGATATCACCGGTAATCGATCGGGTTGACTTTCCAGCGACGAACGAAATCCGGGGCGCAGGTGCGCTTGCCTCGGCATGGATAGTCCATTCAAACTATTCAACAGGCCGCTAATAAACGCAAGAATGCGCGGCAACCTGAAGCTCGAGTTGAGCCATCGCTCCGTCGTATTTCTACACGTCTCTCGGTCCCCATTTCGGCGGCCGTTTTTCTACGAACGCCGCCATTCCTTCGGCGGCCTCGGCGGAGTTCCGCGCGGTCATGTGATAGCGCAGAGCGATTCGTAATTCTTCCTCAAGCGTTCGCGCCGATAGCTCATCCAAAAGACGCTTGCTGCGCGCGATGGCCCCCGGAGCCCCGGCGCAGGCGTCGCGAGCCAATTGCATGGTTTCATCGGTGAGCCGGGCATTAGGCACGACGGAATTCACCAGCCCCATTTCTCGCGCGCTTTGCCCCGTCACATTCTCGCCAAGCAAAATAAGCTGCCGAACGGCGGCGTCGGTGAGTCGGCGGCGGAGAAGGCAGGTGACCAGGGCTGCCACCAATCCGCGATGCACCTCGGGATAGGCGATCTTCACGTCGTCGGCCGCGACGACGAAATCGCACGCGGCAAGCATTCCCGCCCCGCCCCCCATCGCCGCCCCCGCGGCGGCGGCGATCGTAATCAGCGGCGAATTCCCTATCGCCAGGTACATGCGCGACAGTGCCGCGGCAGATCGTTCGGCGCCGGCGGCCGAAGAAGCTTCCTTCAAATCCAGCCCGGCGCAAAACGCCGGGCCGTTGGCGGTAAGGATCAGCACCCGCCGCCTGCCGTCGGCGGAGGCCGATGTGATGGCCGCGGTAATTTTCTCGATCAACTCCACGCTGAGCGCATTGCGCTTTTCGGGGCGGTTGAGCGTCAAGATCACGATGGCCGGATCGGCGTCGTCGATTAGCAGGATTGGATCAGCCATTGGACCGCCCCTCTCGTTAACTCTCGCCCGGCGGTGCATCAGGCGCCTCGATCGGCATTTCTAAAATCGCCTGCCCCAGCGCCTTGCCCTGGGCGTCGATCCGCAGCGAAACACTTCCGCCGCCGTCCAAGATGGTCGGCAGGATAAAATTCAGCGCCCCCAGATTCGGCAGCTCATAACGAACCACCCGTCCCGGATTCAAATGCGCGAAAAAACGCTCGACCGCGACGGCGGAAAGACGCTCGCGCAAAAACGCGTAGCCGCGCGGAAAAAACGCGATCACGCCAATATTGGCGCCGGCGCCCTTGTCGCCGCTTCGAGCGTACGCGATGTCGCCAAGACGAACCGTTGACATCGTTCATTCTCCGCGCTGGGTTCTCTTCCCTCTCGGTTCACGCTTCATGGGAAGACGAAACCGTTCTCATCTCAACCTTCATCGGCGCCCTTTCGCGATCGATGAGCGTCGGCCAATATCCATACACCTCCCGCACCGGCGGCCGACCCTCGGCATACCCCGTCGTTCCCGGCGGTCCGCTCGTGACCAGGGGCGCCATCTCCCGCGTAAATTTCTCCACCACCTCTCGCCGTTCGTCGCCGACGCTGATCCGCAGCATCGTCTCCATCAACTCCGGCGACGACTTGCCGCCGACGCCCGTCACCGCGCCGTCGCCGATACATTCGACATGATACCGGCGCGGCGCCATCCCGGCCGCGGCCAGACGCCGGCGTACAATCTCGCCGCAGCGTCTGCCCTTGGCGACGGCATCCCGCCCGAAAATCACCAGCGTTCCCGACGCGCGAAAACCCGCCCGATACGTCGCGCTCACCTTATATTTCGCCGGCGGCGCCGATCCGCTGGCGCCGTTAACGCGCACGCGATCATTGCCCTGATCCTCGACATTCAATGTCAGAAAGTTGACGGTGGCGTCGGGACTGAGATACTTCGCGGGATCGCCAATTTCGTAGAGCAGTTGTTCTTTCACCGTTCGTTCATCCACCCTCCCGCCCGTGGTCGGTGGTTTGGTGACGACGCACGATCCATCTTCGGAAACTTCGACGATCGGATAGCCGATGTTCGCCGGGTCGGGAAGGTTTAGCCAGTCGGCGCCGATGCCGCCGGTGACTTGCGTGCCGCACTCGATGAGATGCCCGGCGACCGTCGCCCCGGCGATGCGGTGGTAGTCATTCAGGGACCACCCGAAATGCGCGACGCACGGCGCCACGGTCATGCTCGGGTCGGCCAGCCTTCCGGTGATGACCACGTCCGCCCCCATCCGCAGCGCCTCGACGACAGGCCCGGCGCCGACGTAGGCATTAGCGGTCACGACACGATCGATGACGGTATCCACGCGGCCTCCGTTTTCGAGGTGGCAAAAATCCGGGGTTTGCCGATCAAGGCGATGGGCGTCGCGAAGAGCCGGGAGGACATCGTCGCCGACGACGGTTGCGATTCGGAGATTGGAGCAGCCGGCTTCGCGCAAGGCAGCCGCACAGGCATCGGCGCATCCGCGCGGGTGAAGTCCCCCGGCATTGGTGACAACGCGCAGTGGCCGACCGTCGCGCCAAAATGGCGCCAGCGAGCGAATGATATCGATGAAGTCGCGAGCGTAGCCGGCCGACGGATCGCGCTGCCGCTGTTTGGCGAGGATCGACATCGATACTTCCGCCAGGTAGTCGAGCGTGAGGAAATCCAGATCGGGCGCCTGGCGCACAAGAGTGGCCGGTGCGTCGTTTGAATCGCCCCAGAAGGCGGATGCGTTGCCGATGCGAAGGGGAGGCGCCATGGTTCATGGAATCTTAGGCGGCAACTTCAGGGACGGGATGGACTTCATCCGTTCAGGGAACTATCAAAGCGGGACGAGGCGTTATAACCCGGCGCATCCGAGTTGCGGCACGCCGACCGGACGCTGGGTATTGTCTTCCATCATTAGCTCCGAACGGCCGCTGACGTGAAATCTCGCGTACAGCCGTCGAACGTGATTGTGGACGGTATGAATGCTGAGGCCCATTTTCGTCGCGATTTGTTTTTCCGAATCCGCGCCGCGCATATGCACCAGCAATTCGGCCAGCCGTGGCGGAAGACTTTTCTCGACCGATGCGGGCTGCGCCAGTAGCCGCTCCCATCGGTGCTGCAGTTCCTGGTGAATCAGGGCCGCGCAAACAATTTCCCGTCGCCCCATTGGGTCCCTGGGGCGGGGGCGATCGCCGCCAAACCCGTGAGCGATGCCGATCTCCGGCATGGGCAGAACGGAGATCAACAGATCGTCGCTATGGATTTTCCTTCGAAAATCGTTGTAATAGGCTGAGCCGTACCACTCGCGGTCGTCGGAGAACATCCGGCGAACGCCCGTGAAGGGTCTGGCAGATTGTTTTTGAATCGCGCTCGGGGTTGCTGGTGAAATCGCCTCGCGCCGCGTACTCCAGCCACAGTTTGCTCGTCCCCTCATCGATTCCGAAATAGGCGATTCGTCCCACCTGGCCACTTTTCGAAGTCAAAGGCAGAGGGGTCGTCCACGCGTGCGCCGTCTGAAGCGAGAAGATGCGGTGAAGTTGGGTTACCAGATGCAACCGCCAGGTCTCCGGCTCGGCCCCCATTTCGACGATCTCGCCGACGAGCCAATGCACTTGGCGCAGGTCGCTTAAACGTACACGGGTTGATTTCCCCATCTGTTTTTTCACTAGCGGGCCATCAAAAGCGATCGATTGGCCAGCGCGTCGTCACCAAATCCGCGAATGGCAAAACACCGTGAGGATGTCGCGGCACGGATGTACCCAGCGCCGCCTTTGGCCGCGGCCGGAGGGCGCGCTGGGTCTATTCGCGGACTTCGTCTTTCCGACGTCCGGCTACACCTGCATCACTCCCCCACGAAACCCTCCCCCCGGCGCCGGTCTCATCGCGGCGGCTAAACATTCTATCAACACCTCGCGCGTCGCCGTCGGCGAAATGATTCCGTCCACCCAGCCCCGGGCGGCGCCGTGGCGGATGTCCGTCTGCGATTCGTAGTCTTTCGTGGTCGTCTGCCGTAGTTCGTCCAACTCTTCGACGGATAACTTCCGGCCTGATCGCTCCGCTTGCCTTTGCAGCAATGTCACCAATGTCCCCGTCGCCTGCTCGGCGCCCATCACGGCATACCTGGCATTCGGCCACGCGAAGATGAACGCGGGGTCAAACGCTTTGCCGCACAGGGCGTAATGGCCGGCGCCGAAGGAGCCGCCGAGGATGATCGTGATCTTGGGGACAGTGCTGTTGCTGACGGCGTTTACCAGTTTGGCGCCGCTGCGGATGATGCCGTGCTGTTCGGAATCTTTGCCGACCATGAACCCCTGCACATCCTGGAAAAAAATCATCGGCAGCGCCGTCTGATTGCAGTCCATGACGAATCGAGCGGCTTTATCGGCGCTGTCGTGATAGATAACGCCGCCAAGTTGCAACTCGCCCCTGGCGGATTTCGTGGGATGGCGCTGGTTGCAGACGATGCCGACTTTCCGGCCGGCGATCGAAGCGTACGCGCAGACCAGGGTTTTGCCGTAGTCGGCCTTGTATTCGATGAGCGAACCGGCATCGACGATACATGCCAGCGCGTCGCGGACATCATACGGCTTGCGACCATCGGCGCCGACGATGTCATATAAATCGTCGGCGGCGCGAACGGGCGGCGGAAAATGTGCCGGGGGCGACGGATCGGGCGGCAAAAGATCGACCAGCGATCGCAATTTTTCCAGGCACGCCAGATCGTTGGGCTCGAGAAAATCGATCGTGCCGCTGACTTTGGCGTGCATCGCGGCGCCGCCCAGTTCATCGGCATTCACGGTCTGTCCGGTGGCCGCTTTTACCAGGGCCGGGCCGGCGAGATACAACTCGCTGTCGGCGGTCATCAGCAGCTTGTCGCAGAGGACGGGAAGATACGCGCCGCCGGCAACGCAGTTTCCCATGATGGCGGCATACTGGGGAACGCCCGTCGCCGACAGCACGGCATTGTTGCGGAAGATCCGGCCGAAGTCGTCTTCGTCGGGGAAAATTTCGTCCTGCATCGGCAGAAAAACGCCTGCCGAGTCCACCAGATAAATCAGCGGCAGATTACACCGCGCGGCGATCTTCTGCGCTCGCAACACCTTCTTGCATGTCGCCGGGAAAAAGGCGCCGGCTTTCACGGTCGCGTCGTTGGCGACGATCATGCACTGACGCCCGGCGATTTTTCCGACGCCCACAATCACTCCCGCGGCGGGAACCTCGCCGACCTGCGGATACATTCCCCATGCCGCCCACAACCCTATTTCGATGAACGGTTGTTCGTGATCGAGAAGGCGCGAAAGACGCTCGCGCACCGGCAGGCGCCCCAGCTTGCGTTGCCGCTCATGGCCGGCATCGCCCCCGCCGCGGCGAAGGCCCGATTCCTGCCGGGCGATCTCGTGAGCAATCTCGCGAAGAGCGGCGTCAGGCGGCGTGTGGTGCATTGTTTTGATCTGGTCCTCGAAAAGACGAATGCGTTATTGCCACAGATGAAGACCGATCCACACAGATAAGAAAGATACAAATCGGCGATTCTCGGTTCCGCTTCCGAAATACATTGGACAGAAACAGTCCAACGACCAGAATCGCAAACCCGGCCACTTCTCGATCGATCGGACCTTCATTGATTTTTCGCACTAACAACAAGAGCGTTTTTCATATTGGTGGAACGAGCTTCGATTGCGAAACACGCCCCGCAAGCGGGGCCGCTAAACGTAGTCACGCTACAGCTACCCTCACGCATGCACTAACAACTGATAACTGACAACTCATTCCTAAACATCCATAATCTCTTTTTTCTTATGCTCCAGGACCTCGTCAATTTTTGTCTCGTACGTTTTCGTTAATTCCTGGATTTGCTCTTTGCCTTGCTTGGCGTCGTCTTCGGTCAGCACGCTCCCCTTTTCTTCCGTGTCGATCAGCTTGTTGGCGTCGCGACGAGCCGAGCGAACGCGCACCTTCATTTCTTCGGCATATCCTTTCGCCTGCCCAGCCAGCTGAAGGCGGCGCTCCTGCGACAGGGCCGGAAGATTCAGCCGCAGCGTTTTGCCGTCGCTGTGAGGGCTTAAGCCTAGCTTGCTGTCGTTGATCGCTTTTTCGATCGACTTCAGATCCTGCGGCGTGAAAGGCTTGATGAGAATCTGCGTGGCCTCGGGAACGCTGATCGAGGCGATCGAGCGAAGATCGGTCGGTGAGCCGTAGTAGTCCACCTTGAGGTGCTCGACCAGGGCCGGCGTGGCCCGGCCGGTGCGGATCGCACGCAATTCGTTGCGCAGATGCTCCACGGCTTTGTCCATGTGCTCTTCGCAGTCCAACAGGATGTCGTCGAGTGGCATAAAGGTGTTCCCGGTTCAGAGGGCCAGAGGGGAGAAATGTCGATTCATTCGGGGGTGATTCGCGTTCCGACGCGCTCGCCGCAAACGACGCGGGCGATGTTGCCGTCCACTTTCATGTTGAAGACGACCAGCGGAATTTTTTGCTGTTTGCACATGGCGAACGCGGTCAGGTCCATGACTTTGAGTTCTTCGCGGATCACCTGATCGTAGCTCACGTCGTGATAGAAAATCGCGTTTTTGTCTTTCTTGGGATCGGCGCTGTAGATACCGTCCACCTTGGTGGCCTTGAGCAAAACGTCCGCCTGCAACTCGGTGGCTCGGAGGGCGGCGCAGGTATCGGTGGTGAAAAACGGATTGCCGGTGCCGGCGGCGAGGATGATGGCGCGGTTTTTTTCAAGATGCCGCATCGCCCGGCGGCGGATGAACGGCTCGCAGACGCTTTGAACCACCAGCGCGGATTGGACGCGCGTCGGCTGGCCCATTTTTTCCATCGTCTCCTGCAATGCCATCGCATTGAGAATGGTCGCCATCATCCCCATATAGTCGGCGGTGGTCCGTGGAATGTGGCCCTTTTCGCTGAATGTGGCGCCGCGAATAAAATTACCGCCGCCGACGACCACGGCCAGTTGCACGCCCATCTTCGCGACATCGACGCACTGGCGGGCGATGATGTCCAGTTCCTCGGCGTCGATTCCGAATCCACCTTCGCGACAGAATCCTTCCCCGCTGATTTTTAACAGGACGCGCTTGTAATGAGGCGATGGTTTATCCGTCATAGGTGCGCGCATTATAAGGAAGGACGCCGGTTTGTCATTTAAGCGAAATTTTTTAGCCGATCCGAGCGGCAAGGCGAAGTTTGCTTAATCACTCATTGAAGATGATCGCACGAAAGAAAGCCGGATAGAGGGACAGCTATCGAGCGTAAGAACGTCAGATGAGTGATTTGCTCGCAAGACCCTGCTCGCCCGTATTCGACAAACGAGTTTCGCCAGCCATGCTTCCCCGCGTTCCTTCCCTTGCATGACGCACGGTATATTATATAATATATTCGTGGATTTCGGCGGGTCCGGTGGAATGAGGAACATGCGACGCAGCACGATTGTTCCATCGCGGAAATCGAGTCCGTGGCCCGCGATCCTTCACGCGGTTTTCCGCGAAAGATCGGAGACGGAAAGCTGCTGGCAGTCGGCCGCGGTCAGGGCGGCAGGTTCATTCGGGTGATCTACTCGCTGGATGACGACGGCACGGCTTTCGTGATCCACGCGAGGTCGTCGCTGATGAATAGTTGAGTATCCTGTTCAGGTTCTTAATATTTTGCATGGGCGAGACGGCCCTGCCGGTGGAGATGTTTGTGCAAAAGACCAAGAAGCCATCAAAGGCAAAGACTGTTCAATTCAAAACCGCCAGTGAATTCGAATCGCTTTCCGATATCGAGAAGGAGCGAATCTATCGGGAACTCGACGGGCAGAGTACCGATGAATTGCTCGCCCAATCCACGCCGTTGAACGCCAAGCACCGCGAGCGGCAAAGGAAATTCCCGCTCAAGGGCAAAGGCGGCCGACCCAAGTTCGGCAAGCACGGCGTGAAGGTGATCGCGCTGAGCGTCGAGCGTGATCTGCTCGCCCGCGCCGACGCCTACGCGAAGACACGGGGACTCAAGCGCGCCGAATTATTCACCAAGGCCATTTTGAAATTGCTTCCGAAAGCGGGATGAGCGTGGGTCGATGGGTTGGACAAGTCAAAAGATCCAAGTGCAAGAGAAGCAAACTGGCGTTCGCCCCGCCCATCGGACCGCGCCGCCGGTTCGAGATGGCACTGCGAGGCCGACGCACGCGCGAGAGGGTCCGTATTCCATTTGACATCCGACCCCCGGCAACTGACAAATGCGCACATGGAGGTTGGACTGATAGGATACCGCGGCTGCGGAAAATCGACGGTCGGCAAACTGTTGGCCGCACGCTTGTCGCTGGCGTTTATCGATACCGACGCGCGGATCGTTCAGCGAGCGGGCAAAACCATCCGCGATATTTTTCAACAGGACGGCGAGCCTGCCTTCCGAAATCTTGAATCGCAAATCGTGCGCGAAGCGATCGACGCGGGCAGCGCGGTCATTGCATTCGGCGGAGGAGCGATCGACCGCGAACAAAATCAAACCGCGATCAAAAACGCCGGCCTTAAGCTCATATACCTCAAATGCGAACCGGTTGAATTGCTGCGCCGAATCGAGGCCGATCCGGGAACGGCCGGCGCCCGCCCTCATCTTACGTCGCACGGCGGAAGCCTCGCGGAGATCCAAACCGTGCTGACTCGGCGCGAGCCGATCTGGCGAACCCTGCTGACCGCGGAGATCGACGTCACTCGCCTCACGCCGGGGCAGGCCGTGAAGGCAATCTTGAACGTGCCCGGAATTTAAGCGCATGCCGCATATCGTTTACATTCTCTTCCTTTTCGCCTTCGGCGCTTCCGTCGGAAGCTTTCTCAACGTCGTCGTCTGGCGGCTTCCGCAGATAAAGCCGATCGAAGGAGAAGGCCTGTTTCGCGGGTTCATCCGATCGATCCAAGTGCTATCGGAGCCGCCGTCGCACTGCCCCAAATGCAACCGGCGCCTCAAATGGTATGACAACCTTCCCGTGTTCGGCTGGCTCAAACTCAGAGGCAAGTGCAGGTTTTGCAGGCAGCCGATATCGATGCGGTATCCAATCATCGAAGCGATCGCCGGACTGATTTTCGTGGGGTACTACGCGGCCTTTTTCATCTACCAAACCGGCCCATGCGTCCACGACGCCGTGACCGGGCAGGATTCGCGCCCGTTGCTGTATATCGCGAACCAGTGGTGGCTTTACGGGCTTTACATGATGTTGCTGAGCGGGTTGCTCGCGGCCAGCCTGATCGACGCCGAGATGTTTATCATTCCGATGGAAATTCCGTGGACCATCACGATAGCCGGCGTGGTCGCTCATTCGATTTTCGACTCGCCGTACGGCGTTGGCAATCTGATCGTGGGCCCGGTGGCGGCGGCGGTGGCGCTCGGCGGCGCCGCGGGCCTCGCGGCAAGCATCCTGTTTTTGTGGAAAGGATTTCTAGGCCGATCGTTTGCCGAAGGGGCGCCGCTGCTGGAAATCGAGCGTGACGCGCACGATCGGCTCAAGAAAGAATCGAAGAAGCAGACCGGCAAATCCAAGAGCAAGTCAGGGAAGCCGGCGTCGATGCCGGTTAACAGCGACGAGCCGCGCGAGTGGTCGCGGAGCGAGGTTCGGCGCGAGATGCGGCATGAGATGCGGTTTCTTCTTCTGCCGATGTTTGGCGCCATCGCGTGCGGATCGGCGGCGTGGAAATTTCACCCCGCGGCGCAGGCGTGGGCGGCGTTTGTGGCTTTGCCGCATGTGGGCGGGTTTTTCGGCGCGGTGTACGGCGGATTGATCGGCGGCATGGTCGTGTGGCTGACGCGCATCTTCGGCACCCTTGTCTTCGGTCGCGAGGCGATGGGCATGGGCGACGTCGATCTGATGGTTTGCGTCGGCGCGGTTCTCGGCGCGTTTGCGTCAACGGTCGCGTTTTTCCTGGCCCCGTTCCTTGGGATCGGCGTGGCGATTTATATGTTCGCGACCGGATCCAAACGCGAACTGCCCTACGGGCCTTACTTGAGTTTGGCCGCGGCATTGGTCATGCTTTTTTACTGCCCGATCGTCGCCGCCCTGGCGCCGGGTTTGGATAACATGGCATGGCTGCTGCGCCAGGTCGTCGCCGGCGGAAATTAAGGAATTCACATGGGAAAATTCTGGATGAAAATCTGGGTGTGGATCAAGGTGATCGTCTTCGCCTGCCTGGCGATTTACGTCATCGCATTCGCGGTTTTCAATCACGAACACGCCAACTTCTGGGTGTGGCCGGGCAAGCCTCCGATCATCACCACCACGATTGTGCTGGCGTTCTGGTCCTTCATTGCGGGCGTGCTGGCGACGTTGCTCATCCGCACCAGCTTTAAGACAATGCGGCAAATTCGCGATCTTCAGGATCGCGGCCGTCATGAAAAGATGCAGCGCGACCTGGACGAGGTGAAGGCCAAAGCCGCCATGTTGCGGTCCAGACCCTCTGACGAGAAAAGCGGCCAAACTTGACGGCTGCCCGGTTTTTCCTAATATTTGCGCATTCGCTCGGGCAATTATCGGACGAATTGGGGTCAACCGGATGAAAGGAGTCATCGTGAGCATTGTAATTCGAGGCTTGTTGGTTTCGGCGGTGTTGAGCGTCGCGGGGCTTGGATGCCAGAACAAGATGTACACCGAAAATCAGGATCTGCGCCAGCAGAATCTGGAACTTCAGCAACAATTGGATGAAGCGAATCGCCAGAAAATGGCGCATGCGACTCCGCCGCCGATTCCGGCTCCGGTTCAGGCGGCGGCGCCGGCCACTCCCGTCTTTGAACCCGCCCCGGCGCCGGTCGCCCCCGCGCCCGCCCCCGCGCCTCGGCCTGACTTTGGCAATCTCGAAGTGACGCGCGACACCGCCGCCGGCACCACCACCGTCAATCTTCCCAGCGATGTCTCCTTCTCGTCCGGCCAGGCGGTATTGCTGCCCGAAGCCAAAAAATCTTTGGCGAAAGTGGCGTCGGCGCTGAAGAAAGAATACTCGGGCAAACCCGTTCGCATCCTCGGAAACACCGATAGCGACCCGATCGTCAAGAGCCACTGGAAGAGCAATCAAGAGCTTTCCGAGAAGCGCGCCGACGCCGTTCGCGATTACCTGGTGAGCAAGGGAATCTCATCCGACCGCATCACGACCGAAGGTCTTGGCGACACCAACCCCAAGAGCAAAAACGACAAGGCCAAGAATCGGCGGGTTGAGTTGGTCGTGCTGACGCGCTAATCGCTCATCGCGCTCAACCAGCGATGCCGAACCGGCGACTCCGAATCGCAAAGCACGACATTCCGCCGCCGGGCAACATCGTTAATCCAGAAGCGATCGCTTCGGATTTCATCTGGTTCTGCATCGGGTCTTCGGCCCCCTAGGAATTCCGCCACTTCGTTTTTTCTGAACGGCGGCGATCGTCGAATGGCTGCTGATCTGGCGGCTATGAAACAAACTCGCCGCGGGAAGCGGCCGGGAAATCGACGGCACCCAATCGGTACTGGTTATGGCTGCTTCCTTTCGGACCTGACCCGGTTCCCAGCCGACCGTTGCATCGCACCCGGCCGCTTCTCGCGGCGTGGTTTGAATTCTGATGAGCGGCGCATTCTAGCGAATGTTCGCGGTCTTTCCAGTTGTCGGCGAAGTTATCGAAGAACAGGAATTTTTCCTCGGCCGCCGTCGGCGATTTCTCGCCGGTAGGCCCTTTTCATTTCACCGTTGGAAATCGGTATCCGCCCGCGGGGTGTACACGCGAATCCATTCCGTTACTATTCTCTCATTGCATCGGCGACCGCGGAAGGCGCCGACAGGATTATCGCTCATCCATTTTCGGAGGAGTTTTCCGTGAGCCGATTTCAATTTCGAGGATTATTGCAGGCGCGGCGTTGGTTGGCCGGCGCCACGCTGGCGGGCGTCGCTGTCTGCGCGGCGGTTATTGGGGGCGGGTGTAGCCACTCCGACCAGCCCGCGTCATGGGAATTTTGGCGGAAAAATCCGCAGCCCGCGACGGCGACGCCGTCGCACGACCATCTCGCCGCCACCGCCCCGACGACCAACACGACGGCATTCGCCGCGTCGCGACCCGACGCCAACCCTTCTCCGATCGCCGCGGCCGAACCGACGCCCGTTCCTGTTTATACGAACACGCCGGATAAAAAGGACCGAACAATGAACGTCCATGAATCCAACTTCGGGCTGACCAAAGACGGTAAGCAGGTCGTTCTTTTCACGCTGAGCAACAAGCACGGCCTGGTCGCCAAAGTGATGAACTACGGCGCCACCCTCGTTCAATTCAACGTGCCCGATCGTTACGGAAAGCTTGGCGATATCGTGCTGGGATTTGACACCCTGGCCGATTACGAAGCCAAGAGTCCGTTCTTCGGCGCCACCACCGGGCGCGTCGCCAATCGAATCGCGGGCGGCTCATTCGATCTTGACGGCGCCACATACGATCTGGAAATCAACAACGGCCCCAACACGCTGCATGGCGGAAAAATCGGCTTCGACAAGAAGATCTGGGAAGCCAAAGTAACACACGGGCACGACGGATCCGCCGTGGAATTTCACTATGTCAGTCCGGACATGGAGGAAAATTTCCCCGGCAACCTCGACGTCACCGTCACCTACACGCTCACCGAACACAATGCGTTGCGCATCGACTACAAAGCGACCACCGATAAAGCCACGATCGTGAATCTGACGAATCATACGTATTGGAATTTGAGCGCGATGAAATCGCCGACGATTCTGGACGAGGTGATGTACATCAATGCCGATCAGTACACGCCGGTGGATGAGACGTCGATCCCGACGGGACGAATCCACACGGTTGCCAAGACGGTTTTCGACTTCAACGTTCCGACGCGCATCGGGGAGCGGATCAAGCGCGTGCCGGGCGGACCGCCGGTTGGATACGACCATAATTATGTGATCAATGGTCCGCCGCGTGAGTTAAAACTGTGTGCTCGCGTTTCTGATCCGGATACCTCGGGCCGTTCGATGGAAGTATGGACAACCGAGCCGGGCGTACAGTTCTACACCGGCAATTACCTGGACGGCGTGATTGGCCATCGCGGTCATGTTTACAATCAATACGCCGGTTTCTGCCTTGAGACCCAGCATTTTCCGGATTCGATCCACCACCCCGAGTTTCCCAGCACCGTGCTTCGGCCGGGACAGACGTATACGCAAACGACGATTTACAAGTTGTCGTACTAAAGTTGAATAATCAAAATCGGGTTCAAATCGACTTGGTGGTTCAGGAACGACGGCCGAAATTAAATCGCCGGTCGTCCAAACTCTCTAATTCGAAATTCCGGATTTCAGGCTCATTTCCGTGAGGTCTAAACTATGTCTGTCATTACGATCCGAAAGATCGGCCTGCTAGTCTGTCTCTCGACGCTGCTTTGCGGTTGCAAGAAATCCCCGTCGGACAGCACATCAAAAAATAACCAGGCGCCGCTCAAACTGGCGTTCGTCACGAATAACGCCAGCGATTTCTGGAAAATCGCCGCGGCCGGCGTGCATAAATACGAGCAGGAATCGGGCGTGCAGGTCGACATCAAAATGCCCACCAGCGAAAACGCGCTGAGCGCGCAAAAGCAGATTATCGAAAATCTCTTAAGCCAGGGCTACGACGGCATCGCCGTGAGCGTGGTGGCTCCGTCGGATGAAACCGCGGAGATCAACGCGGCGGCAAAGAAGACCAATATCATATGCCAAGATTCCGACGCCCCCGATTCCGATCGCCTGCTTTACATCGGCACGAACAATTTTCAGGCGGGCAAGGTTCTTGGCGATGAAATCGTCAAGCTTCTTCCCAATGGAGGGAAAATGGCGGTCTTCGTCGGCACGTTCTCCGCGGATAACGCCAGGAAGCGTCTGGCCGGCGTTGAAGAAGCGATCAAGGGCCACAACATCGAGATCATCGCCAAGAAGGAAGACAACAAAGACGCAAACAAGGCGCGATCCAACGTTGAAAACGTCATCAACGCGTATCCCGACGTGAAGCTGCTCTGCGGCCTCTGGTCTTATAACGGCCCCGCGATCGCCAGCGCCGTCGACGCCGCCGGGAAGAAGGGAAAAATCCTCGTCGCCTGCTTCGACGAAGAGGATGGAACGCTTGATGGCATCAAGAGCGGAACGGTCTCCTGCACGGTCGTCCAAAAGCCTTTTCAATTCGGTTACCTCTCCAGTAAGTGGCTTCATGAACTGGCCACGAAGGGAAAGAGCATCCTCCCCAAAGATCCCAACATCGACACTGGCGTGGAAGTTATCAAAGCCGACAACGTCGACGACTTCCGCAAGCGATTAGCGGACATGAAGAAATAAATGCTTCCGTGAGCAGTTGAGATCGGACGTTTTTCGCCTGCGATAATGCGCAAGAACTCCACGTCGTCGGCGTTGCGCGGGTATCTATTCATGCAATGAGTGAATCCGACTTCATCCTTCTTCAGATGCGCGGGATCACCAAGCGCTTCCCTGGGGTGGTTGCGTTGCAGGACGTACACCTGTCTCTCCAGGCTGGCGAGGTGCTCGCGCTCATGGGAGAAAATGGCGCCGGCAAAAGCACCCTCATGAAAATTCTTGGCGGGGCTCATCAACCCGACGCCGGGGAAATCTTCATCGCCCGGAAACCGATCACTCTGCACGGAATCGCCGACGCCAAACGGCAGGGCATTGCCCTGATCCATCAGGAATTGATGCTGGCGCCCAACCTCGACATCGCAGGCAATATTTTCCTGGGGAACGAAAAAAACGCGGGCAGTACCTGCGCGTGGCTGGACCGATCGGGCATGCGGAAACGGGCCGATGCGTTGCTGAAGCGCGTCGGTCTGGACCTGCCGTCGTCGACGCCGGTCTCGCGGCTGACAGCCGGTCAGATGCAGATGGTCGAGATCGCCAAGGCGCTTTCGCAAAACGCCCGGATCATCATCATGGACGAGCCGACCAGTTCCCTCACGCTTGGCGAAGCCCGCCAGTTGTTTAAGATCATCGCCGATCTTCGCAAGGGGGGAATCGGCGTCGTTTACATCTCGCATCGAATGGAAGAGGTGTTGCAAGTCGCGGATCGGATCACTGTTCTTCGTGACGGCAAATGGGTCGGCGATCTCAGCGCAGCCGAAGCGACACAGGAAAAGATCGTCGCCATGATGGTCGGCCGTCCGCTCAGCGCATGGTTTCCTGACCGCATGGCTCGCATCGCGGGAGAGGTTATTCTCGAAGTAAGCGAACTTGTCGTTCCCGGCGCTGGGGCCGGCGTCAGCTTCGACGTTCGCAAGGGGGAGATATTCGGTTTCGCTGGCCTGGTCGGGTCGGGGCGCACGGAATTGATGGAGGTTCTTTTCGGCATCCACGCCCCGCTCGCCGGCGCCATGCGCCTCACCGGCCAATCCTATTCTCCAAACGGCGCGCGCGACGCGATCGATCGCGGCGTGTATCTCGCTCCCGAAGACCGCAAGCGCAACGGCCTGGTCCTCCCGATGAGCGTCGCGCAAAACATCTCCCTCCCGAACATCGCCAACTACGGCGGCCGGGCATGGACGCTGATGCGGGCGAAGGAAAAAAAGGTCGCGGAGCAAGAGGTAAGCCGCATGCGGATCAAGACGGATTCCGTAACGCGCAAAGTGGTCAATCTTTCCGGCGGCAATCAACAAAAGGTGGTGCTTGGCAAATGGCTCGCCATGCAGCCCAAAGTCCTGATTCTCGACGAGCCGACGCGCGGCATCGACGTGGGCGCCAAGGCCGAGATCTATCGCCACATGGCCGCGCTGGCCCAGAGCGGAATAGCCATCATTATGGTCAGTTCGGACATGGAAGAGGTGCTCGGCATGAGCGACCGCGTCGCCGTCATGCACGAGCGGCGAATCGAGCGCATTTTGCCGCGTGAGGAAGCGACGCAGGAACGAATCGCGGCGCTGATGACCGGTGCGCTCCGCTGAAATTTGAACCCCGAATCCCTGAAACCCGAATCAAATCCAAATGAGTGAATCAGTTCGATCGCACTAACTTGAGGCTCCCATGAGACGCGAACTCGGAATGCTCGTCGCCCTCCTCGTGCTATGCGGCGCATTGTGGTGGTCCAACCCCAACTTTGTCGGGCAATCCAATGTCTTCAATACCACCCGCCAAATATCGATGCTTGGAATTCTTTCCATCGGCTCGGCGTTCGTCATCATCACCGGCGGCATCGATCTTTCCGTCGGCTCGATGGTCGGGCTGACCGGCGTCATACTCGCCAAGATTTCCTCCAATGCCGAGGGCGGAATGGGCGAGCCCCTTTGGATCGGCATCATTGTCGCGATGGCAATCGCGCTGTTGATCGGTCTTGCCCAAGGCCTGCTCATTACCCGGGTAAATCTCCAACCCTTCATTGTCACCCTCGGAGGAATGCTTACCCTGCGCGGGGTATCGCAAACCATCGTTCACGGCGGCAACGTCAGCTTCTCCGCGTTCCGGAATTTCGCGAATACTTCGATTTTTCACATCAACGGCGAACCCGCATTTCCGCTGCTTTTGCTCATTCTTGTCGGCGTCGCGATCGTATCCGCTTACCTGCTTCATTTTACCGTTTTCGGCCGCTACATTTACGCCATCGGAGGCAACCGCGACGCCGCGGAATATTCGGGAATTCCAGTCAAGAACGTCGAGACGCTTACATACGTCATCTCCGCCGGCCTGGCCGGTGTGGCGGGAATTTGCTACACCTCGTATATTCAGCAGATGGATCAAAACGTCGGCGTTGCGTTTGAGCTTTCCGCGATCGCCGCGTGCGTTTTAGGCGGTTGCTCTCTCCGCGGCGGCGAAGGGGCGGTCATCGGCGTGCTGATTGGAACTGCGCTGATGAAGGTCATCGAAGACGGCCTCGACATGTTTCAACTGATCTACCATGACAGCCGGGGACGGGCTCATTTTTGGAAGCCGGACGACAATTGGAAGTATATTGTCATCGGCGCGGTGATTTTGATCGCCGTGATACTCGATCAGGTGGTTCACCTTTTTCAACAACGCCGCCGCACCAGGGCGGCCGGCGCAATGGCCGCGGCGCCATCGGCATTTCCGGTCGTCGAAGTCGCCAAATAGCTTTCTTGGAGGGCGGCTCTCCTCAGCCGCCGGGGAGCGACGCCGCGTAAGGATTTGTGCGCTCGTGAGTAGACCAGAATCACGAAATTCGTCGGCAGGCGCCGTTACGAATCTTCCGGCAGCGGCTTCCCGCGCGTTTCCGGCGCAAAGGGAAGCGTCGCTATTCCGACCAGGAAAATCACGCACATCGACATGGCCGAATAACGCAGCGGAAGCGGCGAAGACTTGTCGGCGTTCTTGAAGATGCCCTGCGAGAGGGCCGCGGAGAAAAAGCTCCCCCCCGCCGCCGCGAATCGGCCGAGGTTGTAGCAGAACGACGTGCCTGTGCTTCGCATGCCGCTGGGGAACAGCTCCGGGAGATAAATCGAAAATCCCGCGAAAACGCTCAACTGGGCGGCCCCCATCAATGGCATCATCCAATACGCATCCTGCGGCGTGGACATCTTCCAATACACCATCACGGTGACGAGCAGCGCCGCGGAAAAGCCGATAAAAAACGCCAGCCGCCGGCCAGCGGCAAGTGCGATCCGCGTGAAGATCCACATCCCCGCGACGGCGCCAAGCTGCGTAAGAAGGAAGGCGATCGCGATCGAGTCATTGACGTGGGAAAGCACGTCCGCCCTGGGAACGCGGGCGGCGAAATAGGAGGAGAAGATATTGCGCTGGAGATCGACGGCATACTCCCCGATCGCCCATAGTCCTACCACGCCCGTCGAGGCGATAAGCGCGCCGACAATGAGATTCCTGCGCCACCGGCGTTCACGAAAAAGCTTAACATATGGAACGAAAATGCTCCCTTTGGGAAGCAATCCTCGCTCTTTAAGCCGCAGCCACGGCTCGGGCTCGCGAAGGAATCGGCCGGTGAAGATCACCATCAGGGCCGGCGCCGCCCCGACGAGGAACATGTAGCGCCACCCCTGGCCGGTCGGCAAAAACTTCAGCGTTTCAAGCTTGGTGATGCCCATCATGACAAAGCTGGCGCTGACATTGCCGACGGCGGATAGAATTTGCAGAAGGCCGAGCGATTGCGTGCGCGCGACGCTCGGCACCGTCTCGGCGATCAGCGCCACGGCCAACCCGAACACCCCTCCGACGCCAAAGCCGGTGAGGAAACGGAACAGCGTAAAGTCCCACCACGACCGGCTGAAAAAACTCAAGCCGGTGAAGACCGAGTAGATCAGGATTGTCGTGGTGAGCATTCTCGTTCGGCCGAATTTGTCTCCGAGCGCGCCGAAGATCATGCCGCCCACGCCCCAGCCGATCAGGAAAAACGCCGTGACGACTTTGCCGAAATCCTGGACTTCCTTGGGGGTTATTCCGTTGGCTTTGAGCGCGTTGAGGGCGGGATTTCGGGCGAGGGAAAAAATGCGCTGGTCGAGACAATCGAAGAACCACGCCATGGAAGCGACGAGCACCACGAACCAGTGATACCAGGTGAGGTGTTGCCACCAGTATCGGCTGTCGCCGCGGAGATCATCCTCGTCGGCGGAAAACGGGAGAGGCGTCTTGAGAGTCATGCGATGGATCGCCGGTAAAAATACAAGTAAGGCAGCCGATTGCACCGCCGATTATCCCGGCTGCGCCAATTCCGTCCAGAGCGCCTTGTAATACCGCAGCATTTCTTCGCCGGTGGCCGGGTCGGGCGGCGATTTTCCGACTTCGCATTCGGTCACGCGATCGTAACCGGTCTCGCGGAACAGCCGAAACAGCTCGCGATAGGGATATGTTTTGCTTTCGTTTTTGTATAGCTCGTTGATGTGGCAACTCTTGATCCATGGCCGGAGCATGTGGAAATACTCGGCCACCGAACCATCCTTGATATCCGTCGCGTTGGAATTCCAGGTGCAGCCGACGTTGGGCAGGTTGCACGTTTCCATGATCGTCTTGATGTACGGCGGATGCGACGATCCCGGCCCATGCACCTCGACCCAAATTTCCAGCCCCGCGTCGGCGGCGGCCTTGCCGCAGGGAATCAGCGATTTGCCGATCTGCTCGAGCGTTTTCTCCACCGGCACGCCCTTTGGCAATCCGTTGGGTCGAACCTTTACGCCTTTGCCGCCGAGATCCGCGACGAGTTGCACGAATGTTTTGCACGTCTCGATGTTTCTCTCCACGATCGACGGATCGGTCGATTGAAATTCGCAGACCGTGCCGCAGCCCCAGAGCTGCACCCCGGCGTCGGCAAACTGTTTTTTCACGTCCTGACGTTGTTCCTTGCCGAGCGAGGGTTCGACGCCGTGCTTGTGGGTCGTGCGGAGTTCGATCGGCGAAATGCCGACGTTTTTGCAGATCTTCAAGAGCGTCGGAAGATCCCATTGGGCGGCCATGTTGTAGGTGACCAGCCCAAGCGTAAATTTCAACGGTTTGTCGTCGACCGGCGCCGGCGACGCGGCCGGGACGATCGAATCCGAAACCGCAACCGCTCCAACCGCGCCCGCCGATGCAAAAAAACGTCGTCGAGAAATGGACATGCTGTATGCCTCCAGTGAGGTGTACAAGAGAGGAGTTCGGATGTTTTCCGACAGCGAGCGGGACGAGAACAAATGTCTCATCGAGCATCCCGACGTACCGAGAGAGGGAACCGGAGGGGCAAAAATTCAAAAGCGATCGCCCTGAGTCCTGGGGGGGGTGACCGCAACGGTTTGAAGAGTTTACGTTGACACCGCCGCCGCCAGTTCTTAGAGTCGATAAATACGAATCGGTCGCATCGACAATTTCACTTCTTGAGGTGGCTGTGAAGCAGCGCAATTTTCCGTCGTGGATCTTTTATCTCGCCGCGTTGTTTTTTTCCCTGGCGATACTGGGGACGGGCTTCTACCTGGCGAGGCTGGATGGTCATACAAGGCTTGAGCTTCTGGCCGCCGGTTGCGTTTGCCTGGTTTTGGTGGGCGTGGCGTGGCCGATCTCGATGGCAATCCGCGCCAATCGGCTTGGCAGCAGCGAAGAACTGCTTTTGCCGCTGACCGAGCGACTGGATCAACTGGCCATCCTCCTCAACCTGATGTCCGAGCAACAGCTTCTCAGCGATCGCGCGATTTCCATCGCCTATCGCGAAAAAGACCGCGATGCCCTTCGGCGGGCGGTTCATGAGGAAATGGGCCGACACGATTGGGACACGGCTCTCTCGCTCGTCGATGAAATGGAACGCGCCTTCGCCAACAAGACAGAGTCCACCCGCCTTCGCAAGGAAATCAACGATCATCGCCAGGAGTTGGTCCGCAAACAGATCGCCGAGGTCGTGCAGGTCATCGACAAATACACGCGCGGCGAACAATGGAACCTGGCCATTCGAGAAGCCGATAAACTGGTGCAGATGTTCCCCGACAACGAACAGGTGAAAAATCTTCCCCACGAGATCGACAGCCGGCGAGTCGCGGTCAAGCAGCAGCTTTTGCAGAGCTGGCACGAAGCGGTCGCCCGGCATGACAATGACGGAAGCATCGAAATTCTCAAGCAGTTGGACCCTTACCTGAAAGCGGCCGAGGCCGAGTCGATGCAGGAAACGGTGCGCAGTGTTTTCAAGGAAAAGCTAAATGACCTCGGCGCCCAGTTTTCGCGGGCGGTCAAGGAGCAGCGGTGGATAGACGCGGTTAAGGTCGGAGATCAGATCACCAAGGAATTTCCCAACGCACGAATCGCCCAGGAAGTCCGTGACAGCATGGATGCGTTGAAGAAGCGCGCGGAACCGGCCGGCGTAGCGGTGTAAAAATCCCAAGTCCGACCGAGGGCGTTCGACAATTGGTAGCAGATCCGTCTGGGCCTGTATCTTCTCGGCCGGGACAAACAAGGCCGGATATCCGTGCCACAAAAAATCCGAGCGTCCAATTCCAGTGAGCACAGGCACATTCCGACGTTGGGTCGCCGGATTACATTCGGTTTTCCGACTCCGCGAAGCTCCCCTATCATTTGCCGTGCCTGACGCAGCGATCATTGGCGCCGGCCCTGCCGGGAGCGCGGCGGCGGTTTTACTCGCTGGCCGCGGATGGACAGTCACACTCGTCGAGCAACACCGTTTTCCCCGCGACAAAGTCTGCGGCGAATGCCTGAGCGCCGTCGGCGTCGATACGCTTTCGCGCCTCGCTCTGCTCCCCGTCATTGAATCCGCCGGCGCCGTCTGGTTGTCGCGCGCCATTCTTCATGCCGCCGATGGAAGTTCGGCCACGATGCCGCTGCCGCGCGCAATGCTGGGAATCTCCCGACATGCGCTGGATTCACTGCTGCTCGATGCCGCCGTCGCCGCCGGCGCAAATGTCCGGCAACCGGCGCGCTGTGAGGCGATCGAACCAACCGCCAATGCGGTATTCGTAAAAGTGCGCGATCTCGCGAACAATCGCGTTGAATCAATAACCGCGTCGTTCGTCATTCTCGCCGACGGCAAATCCGCCATTCCCCTTGCGACGCCCGCGCGAACACAAGATATCGGCATCAAAGCCCATTGGGAAAACGCCGACGCGACGCGCGACGCGATCGAGCTTTTCAGCCTTCGCGGCTGCTATGGCGGATTGGCCGCGATCGAAGCCGGCCGCTGGAACACCGCCCTCAGCGTCCCCGCCAGCCGGGTGAAAACCCATTGTGGAAACATCGATTCGCTGTTCCATGAGTTGCTGACGGAAAACGCTTCTTTGCGGCGCCGACTCTCCGGCGCCACGCGCGTCGGACCGTGGCTGGCCGCGCCGCTGCCTCGCTTTGCCGTCCGACGCGATTTCCCGACCCGCGTGATCCCCGTGGGCAACGCCGCCGCCGCCTTGGAGCCGATCGGCGGGGAAGGAATGGGCCTGGCGCTCCGCAGCGCCGAGCTGGCCTGCGCGTCGCTCGTCGTCAATCATGGCCATTGGAGCGACGGCCATTCGCACGAGCTGTTGAACGACTACGACCATCTCTGGCGCGCGCGCCGTCTGGGATGCCGGGCCGCGGCGATGGTTGTTTCTTCCTCAAAGGCGATGAACGTAGCGGTGAACTTGCTCGGCGCCACCGACCATCTGGCGCGCGGCGTGTTCGGACTCATGGGAAAACACGCCGCCCATCCCTAAAATCTCGGCGTGCGGAAGATGATCACCGAGGCCGATCAGTCGCGAAAGCCTCCCTGGCGTGAACTGCTGTTGGTCCGGTGCTTACCCGCTCTAATTGCCGCCATCGCGTGGATGTTGGCGCTGGCGGATTTGTCCAATGGATTGAGCGTGATGATGCTTGCCATCGCCTTTATCGGAGCTCCGATATTGACTGTCGTGCTCTCGTCGGTCGCGGGGCCGCGTCGGGAGGCCAGCATTCGCTACCGGCGTCGAATGGCGGGCGAATGCGTCTTTTGCGGATACAGCTTGCGCGGCAACGTCAGCGGGCGGTGTCCGGAATGCGGTCAGTTGGTCAGCGAAAGCGCCACGGACTGAATCAATAACTTTGAGCCAATCGCTTGAGCGCATTTTGAAATTCGTCGTCGGACAAAATTCCCATCTCGTACAACGATTTGAGCTTCTCGAGTTCCGGCGACAGCGGGGCGGGTTTTGTCGTGACTTGCGTCGATTTGACGGGCGCCGGCTTTGGTGTTCGCGCCGCGGCCGCCGGGGGTTTGACGATCTGCCGGGTCGGCGCCGGTTCTAGCTTGGCCGAGGGCGGGATTTGAACGGGTTGTTCCACGGGCGCCGGCGCGGCTGCGGATATGCCGTTTCTTTCCTTGTCATAGGCCTGCCGCATGAGATTCCGCAGCACCATCAGGCATGGCTCGGGCTCCATGAACGTGGCCGGCATCCTCAGATACACGGTCTTCTCGTCGATCACCCGCAACGTCCCCGGCGCCCCCGCCAGCGCCGACTGGGCCTTGAGCGCGTCCGACACCGTCATCACCACGTCCGGCGGCTTGCGGATGATGCTGTCGATCCCGTACATCTGCGCGAGCAGGCGGAGTTCCGTGAGCGCAAAGAGAATGACCGCCTGCCGAGGCGGATCGCCGAAAGCATCCTGCATGTCCTGCTCGAGCATCTGCAACATGTCCAGATCCGAGCAGCGCGTCAGCCTGCGATATAGATCCATCCGCTGGCGGTCGCCGGGAATGTAGTTCTTCGGAATGAAGGCGCTGATATTGATATCGACGTGAGCCTCGGGCAATGCGCCGCGCGGCTCATTTTTCAACTGGCGCGTCGCTTCCTCAAGAAGCTGGCAATACATTTCATAGCCGACGGTCGCGATGTGCCCCGACTGCTCCGGCCCAAGAATGTTCCCGGCGCCGCGAAGCTCCAGGTCGCGCATCGCGATCTTAAACCCCGCGCCGAGGTGGCTGTATTCCTCGATCGCCTTGAGGCGCTTTGCCGCCACCGGAGTCACCGGGCGATCCGCGGGAAGAAGCAAATAGCAATACGCTCGATGTTTCCACCGCCCCACCCGCCCGCGAAGCTGGTGCAACTCGCTGAGCCCAAAGCGGTCGGCGGCGTTGATGATGATCGTGTTGGCGTTGGGAATGTCCAGGCCCGATTCGATGATCGTCGTGCAGACCAGGATGTCCGCCTCGTGGCGGATGAACTTCAGCATCGCCTCTTCCATCTCCCCTTCGCCCATCTGGCCGTGGCCGATGATGATCCGCGCGTCGGGGACAAGCTGCTGCACCTCGTCGGCCATCTCGGTGATGTTCTGCACGCGGTTGTGGACGAAGTAGATCTGCCCTTCGCGATTGAGCTCGCGCATGAGCGCCGCCTTCACGCGCTGCCGATCGAACGGCATCACCTCCGTCACCACGCTCCGCCGATCCTGCGGCGCCGTCGTGAGCGAACTGATATCGCGCAGCCCCACCATTCCCATATGCAGCGTTCGCGGGATCGGCGTGGCCGACATCGTCAGCACGTCCACCATCTTTCGCATCTGCTTCAGGCGTTCTTTGTGCGTCACGCCAAACCGCTGTTCTTCGTCGATGACCACGAGGCCCAGATCCGAAAACTTGATGTCTTTACTAAGTAGCCGATGGGTGCCGATGAGAATATCGATCTCCCCTTTCGCCAGCTTCGATACGGTTTCTTTTTGTTCCCGCGTCGAGCGAAATCGGCTGATGCTGTCGATCTCAAACGGATAGTTCACCATCCGTTCCTTAAACGATCGATAATGCTGCTCGGCCAGGACCGTCGTCGGCACGAGCACGGCCACCTGCTTGCCGAACTCGCACGCCTTGAACGCCGCCCGCATCGCCAGCTCGGTTTTTCCATACCCCACGTCGCCGCACAAAAGTCGATCCATCGGCCGAAGCTTCTGCATGTCCTTCTTAATTTCGTCGGCGCTGGTCACCTGGTCCGGCGTCGGCTCATAGGGAAACTCGGCCTCGAATTCCTTTTGCCATTCCGTGTCCGGCGGATAGCTGGTGCCGCGCTCCGCTGCCCGCGCCGCCTGCACCTCGAGCAGTTCCGCCGCCATATCCATGACGGCTTCGGCGACCTTCGCCTTCTGCTTCTCCCACGATCCGCTCCCCAGCCGCGAAAGCTGCGGCGTGCCCTGAAATCCGCCGACGTACTTCTGTATCAGGTTGATCCGCGCCGCCGGCACATGGAGCGTCGCGTTTTCCGCGAAACGAAGGGTGAGATATTCTTCGTTGGTGCCATCCTTATTGATCGTCTTCATCCCCATGAACTTGGCGATGCCATGCGCGACATGGACGACATAATCCCCTTCCTTGAGATCCAAAAACGAATCGACCGGCCGACCCGAGATGATCTTCTTCACGCGCCGGCGTTGTTCATAGCGATGGAAAAGTTCGTGATGGCCCAGGAGCGCGGCCGGGCGATCGCCGCCAGCCCCTTCTCCTTCGGATTCATCCCACATAAATCCGCGATGCAGATAGCCAACCGATATCGCCACGCGCGAAGTCAGTCCGGCTTCCGCTTGTTCCAGCAGTTCGCCGAACCGCTGCGCTTCTCCCGCGTTTTCGCAGAAGACGGTTACATCGTGCGAATGCGACAACTCCGCCAGTTCACCGATCGCCTTCTTCGCTTCGGTCTCGAACTTTTGCAGCGATCGTATCGGCAGCTTGACCTGCGGCGTTTCCTTTCCGCCGATCAGGCTGTCGATCGCCGTCGTTCCTTGATCGAACTGGCTCAGCTCCAGACAGGTAAATTGCGTCGCCTGCCGAAGTATCGCCGAGAGGGGATAAATTCCCTTTTGCTCGGGCAACCGATCCAGATACGTTCGCGCCTGTTCCGCGATTTCCAGCGGCGCCCACAACACCACCACCGCCTCATCCGGCAGGTAGTTAAACAGACTCACCGAATCGCCCGTCTCCGGAAGCTGCCCCTTGATATCCGCGATCCGCAGCGAAGGAATCACGTCCAGCGATCCCATCGTGTCCAGATCAAACCGCTTGATCGATTCGATCTGATCCCCAAAGAAATCGACGCGGGCCGTCAGCCCGACCTGATCACCCCCCGCCTCAAAATCCCCCGGCAAATACAAATCGACAATCCCCCCGCGCACCGCGAAATCTCCCGGCACCTCGACTTGATCGAGCCGGTTGTATCCATGCTCGCTCAGCCAAACGATCAGTTTTTCCGGCTCAAGCTCCGCCCCGGCGGTCAAATTCAAAATCAGATGCGCAAGCTGCTTGCGCGACGGGATCGACTGCATCACCGCCTGAATCGGCGCCACCAGCATCGCATCGGCCGCCACGCCGGCCGCGTAGCGCGATATGAGCGCCATGCGATTGACGACTTGTTCTTCGGAAAGTTTTCCCAGCGACCCACTTAACTCCAACGCCGGCATGACATCCGGCCGATTGCCGGCAAAGAGTTGTATATCGTCCGCCAGGTCATCGGCTTCATCGAGATGCCCGCAGATGACGACGACGGGCCGCCGCAATTCCGCACGCACCGCCGCCACGACCGCCGCGATGCTGCTTCCCCACAGGCCCGACGCGGTCGCCGCGCCGATTTCGGCGAGCTGATGGGCGAGATGTTTAAGTGGGCGCGCATTGACGAGCCGCCCGATTGCGCCCGGGGTGGTGGTTGATGCCATAGGTGAGGGGATGGTAGTCGCCGGCGGGGTGTGGTTCCAGCGGCGCGATCAGAGAATATCGTGCAGGGTCGCCTCCAGGTCTCTGGCCGCATGCAGCACAGCGAGAATATCAACCTCGTCGTTGTCGGCAAGCCGGTAAAAGATCAAATAGCTTCGATACGGGGCAGGCATTGGGTAGACCCGCACGCCCTGCAATTCCACGCGGGGCGAATCCCATATCCGCCCCATGCGCGGCATTTCGGAAAGACAAACGAATGATTCTTCCGCCACTTTCAGAAACCGGTCAGCGGGCACGATATTATCCCGCGCGATATGCGCGAAATGCTCAATAAGATCACGCTCCGCCCTCGGCCTGATTCGATACCGGCTCATTTGCCCTTACGACGGCGGGAAAGCGCAATACCCTGGGCGCGAATCCGCTCCCACGTTTTGCGGTTCATCGGGCGGGAAGGCCCGCTGTTCAACGATTCGACGAGCCGCTCATCCACGCGTGTCATCGCCGCGGCTGATTGCTCGCGTCGCAGCACGTCGCGAACAAACTCGCTGGCGGTGCTGTACCCTCGCGCCGCGACCTGCTCCTCCACCCACGACTTCAACGGCGCCGGCAGAGATATATTCATGGAAGAACGCATGAACCAAGAATAGCGCGGCGCATCCACCGCGTCAACAAATGTCATTTTGTGGCACGGTCGCGCTTTTTGCCGTCAGATGGGGGAATACCTGGGGACTTGCGGGAATGCCATCGCTCGTGGTGCAATTGCGATTTATTGTCCCGGCCTCGATACGCCGCCGACGCCATTCGCAACCTACCCGCCTGCTGGCCACCTATGTTCGTCGGCGATATCCTCCGGCGCGAACCCTCGGAGATCGACACCGTTTATCATGCCATCCCGTCATACGCTTCCAGTATCATCCGCCGCGTCGGGCCGTGGCCTTCGGCGCGTTCGTCTTCCTTCACGATTCCCTGAAACGTCCCAAGGATATATTCCACGTCGTCGCGGGAAGGCTGATAAAAATGGAAATAGGCGGCATCGAGTTCGGCGCGAAGAATCGCGCGCTCCTCCTCCTTTCAATTCCAGACGCCCGGCGCAAATCCCGCCGCCTCGGCCAGGGGACGCATGTCGTCGGCCGTGCATGTCAACTTCAGCACGCGATCGGCGATCCAGTCTTCCAGTTTTTTGGATCTGGCCCAGGGGCATTTTCCGTCGGTAGGCGTCGGGGGGAAGGGTGGGGATTTGTTCGACGATAAAAAAGTTGAGCGTGATCCCGCCGCGGCGGCGGTTCCCGCCCCACGTTTTGGCTTTGGATCGTCCATGGATCGCGAAAGTTTAGCGGATCATCGGTCAAATAGGCAGCGGGAGGCGGTCGTCGCCGTTGAGAGATCGCAACCGACGCATCATGATTTGCCACGTCGCAAGGATATCTCAATCGTCGCTGGTCGGCACCAGATAGCTGTCGTTCGTCCATGAGGGGCCGATGTCGTGGCCGTAAAAGCCGTTTGATTCGGTCGGCGGGCGCTGGCCGGGGGAAAGGGGAATGGGGGAAAGGGCCGTGAAGATGTTGTCGCGGCGGGCGTCGTGGCCTATGCCGCAGTAGGGGGTGGTTTGGAAGGCGACGTGGCCGTCGGCATAAAGAACGTTTTGCCCGACTTTGCCATGATTGTTGGAATTGGCCCGGGCCAGGGCGAAGGGCTGGGCGGTGTAGGCGGGCGTGGTAACGCGGCCGTTTTTTCCGCTGTTTCCGGGGTTCTTGTCGGCCATCATGGCGAAATCGGCGACGTGGCTGTCATCGTTCATCTTGTAGCCGGTGGCGGTGCTGAAGGGAGAGGCATAGGAATAGCTGAGATGCGAGCCGTCGGTGAAGTTTGACCGGGGATTGGCCGGCATCGCTTCGGGCGTGTCGGCGGTGCTGGGGCAGATGAATCGGTTGGCCGGGACAAAGCCGTCGCGGACGAGTAGCCACAGGGAGGCGGTGACGTCGTTGGGTTTCACGGCGCCGGGGGCGAAGGGGTCAGAAGCGTCGGCGCCGGTGTAGGCGGTGTAGCCGTTGTGGCTTGGCTCGGCGGGGGTTGCGGGGTAGTCGTGGCTAACCTTGCCGCGGGGGTCTTTGAGGCTCGCGTATTGGCGCAGGCCGTCCATGATGGCGCGAAGATTGTCGGCGCATCGAACACGCCGATCCGCTTCGCGAATTTTCGAGAAGTAGGGAACGAAGATGCCGGCAAGGATCGTGAGAATCGCGAGCACGACGAGAAGCTCGACCAGGGAAAAGCCGCGGCGGCGCGGGGCATGAAGGAAAGATGCGACTGCGATGGGCGCAAGCGCTTGCGAGCGACGCCTTCCCGCTTCCTCTTCATTGAAGGGAACGCCTTGGGATGAGGGCCGAGCGTGCGGAAAAAAGGATGTTTGAATCGCAAAGGCGTGCATGAATATTTTCCGAAAGTCGATGGTATTGATGAACGAACGCTTCACCCTTTGAGCGCTTCTCTATGGTATTCAAACGATTCTTGGGTAGCGAATCTCGCCCCGCAAGCGGGGCCGCTAAATATTAGAACGCTTTGGCGACCTGAAGGATGTTTTAGTAAGCGCGATAAGGGGAGCGCGACCCCTCCGGACAAATGAAAGTTACTCGACGACGGGCAAAGAAACCGCATTCGTCGGCTCGACGATTGCCGATGAAGTTTCGAGCTTTTTCCTCCGAAGCTGCCCGCAGGCGGCGTCGATGTCGCGGCCGCGGCTCTTGCGGACGTGGGCGTTGACGCCGGCCGTTTTAAGCACGTCCTGAAATCGTAACACGTCTTCGGATTTTGGCCGCGCGAACGGCAAACCCTCCACCTGATTATACCGGATCAGATTGACGTTGGCTCGAAGCGTTTTGCACAATTTTGCCAGCTCTTTTGCGTGGGGAACCTGATCGTTCACGCCGGCGAGCAGGATGTATTCCAGCGTCACCTCGCGGCCGGTCCGATCGAAATAATAACGGGCGGCGCCGAGAATATCCTCCAGCGAAAAATGCTCCGCCCACGGAATCAACTGCTTGCGCAACGTCTCATTGGGAGCGTGCAGCGAAATGGCCAGGTTGAGCGGAAGATTCTCCCCGGCCAGCTCGCGCATCTTCGCGGGAACGCCGACGGTGGACAGCGTGATCTTGCGGGCGCCGATGTTGAAACATCCGGGATCGTGCATCACCCGTATGGCTTGAACGACGTTGGCGTAGTTGGCCAGCGGCTCGCCCATGCCCATGAAGACGACATGGTTGACGCGTTCTTTTTTTGGCGAGAGAATTTCGTTGAGACGGAAGATCTGTTCGACGATCTGGCCGGCGGAGAGATTGCCCTTGACGCCATTGACGCCGCTCGCGCAAAACTTACATCCGACCGGACAACCGACCTGCGAACTGACGCAGGCCGTGCGGCGCGGGCCGTCGGGGATCATCACCGTTTCGGCGTTGGCGCCGTTGTCCCAGTTGAGCAGGAGCTTTTGTGTTTCGTCGCTGCTTTGTTGTCGCACGGCGATCGTCGAGCCGGCAAAATGTATATGCTTGCGGAGAGTTTCCTGATCCGCGCGAGAGAGATTTGACATCGCCATTGGGTCGGCGACGCGCTTGTTGTATACCCAGTCGCGGATTTGTTGGCCGCGGAATTTGCGCCAGCCGAGCGACACGATGGCCTCATCGACTTGGTCGGCATCGAGGTCAAAAAAATGAACGTCAGTCGCATTGGCGGCGATGGAAGGCATATGATTTGTTATAGGAAAGAACAGTGCATTTGGCTGTAACACGGTCGGGGCCACGAGGCTTTTTCCGATTGACGGGCGGTGAAGATGCTGTTCTGCTTAATCTTCCATGAGCGCCCGCAAACGTGCAACCAAGGCCGTATCCCGGTCGCGGCGGTGTGAAGCGGTCCAAAGGGCCTGTCGGAGGACTTTCTATGTTGCATGGCGCCAGGGAAGCTCAGGTTAAAAACGCGAACGCGCCTCCAGCGGATTATGCGCCGAACAAGGTTAATTCCGGAACTCGCGGCGACGAAATACTGCTCGATGACTATAGGCATGGAGATAACAGCGCGTTCGCTCATCTCGTGGAACGCTATCAGCGCGAGCTTTACCATTTCCTGATCCGTTTTCTGGGAAACCGCGCCAGTGCCGAGGATGTCTTCCAGGAGACATTTCTGCAAGTCCATCAGTCCGCCGACCAGTTCGATCCGCAGCGGCGGTTTCGGCCGTGGCTCTTCACCATCGCGGCCAATAAGGCACGCGACCTGATTCGATCGCAATCGCGCCGGCCGACGAATCCGCTGCAGGCGTCGATCAGCCCGGGCGATTCCGAGAGCGGCGAGTTCATCGATCTCATGCAATCCGCCGGCGAATTACCCGGCGAGCCGATGGAGCGCCGTGAGCTTCAAAAGCTTGTGCATGATACCGTAACCGGAATGCCCGAGCATCTGCGTGAAATATTATTGCTCTCTTACTTTCACCAGTTTCCATACAAACAAATCAGCGAAATCCTCGATATTCCGCTGGGAACCGTTAAGTCTCGGCTCCACGCGGCCGTAGCGCATTTTGCGGACCGATGGAAATTAGCCAACGACAAAACGCCTGCGAACCGCAGCAAACCCTCCGCGTAGGTTTTAGTAGATATGGACTGATTCTCATCCGTTCGCGTGCTCGTTTTGCTTGCAACATGCACCGAGAAATCGATCGGCAGTCGTAACGCCGCTGGTTCATATCGGTATACAAGCATGGGGAGTACGTGTTCGACAATAGTGTCGCTCACATTTCATCTCGGGGAGCGTATATGAATTTGAAAATTCGCGACCAGGATCGCCGCGCTATTGATCTCTTGCTGGACCGTACTGCGTCAGCGACCGCGCCTGCGTCAAATGCGCCCGCATACGCGGCGACGGATGGCCAACTGCGGCAAAGTGTCGCTTGCATCGAAAAAGTGCTCAGTTTGCTTGAACTCATGCCGGCGCAGGAGCCGCCCCGCCTGCTCCTGAATCGGACGTTAAGTCATATCAAGCAGGAATCCGGTCGCGATGTGACGATCCCTAAAAATTTCACCGACGTCTTCGGCTCTCATCGGCCGGTCGCGTAACGGCGCCCGCAAAAGAAAGCAATGCGCGAATTGACGTGCGCTGCCTGCGGCACAATGTCGAATCGTCTCGCGGACTTCTGGGATGGCTTCACGCGAGACAGGCGAGCGCCCTCACCAAACTTTCAATTTCGTCCATCGTGTGTTCGCTGGACAATGTTATGCGGAGACGGGTGCTCCCTCTGGGCACTGTGGGCGGTCGAATCGGCGGCACGAGAAACCCCGCCTCCATCATTTTTTCCGAAGCGGCGATCGCCTTCCGCTCCTCTTCCAAAATGATCGGTATTATCGGCGAATCTCCCGGCGGGATGTTCAACGACATTTCATGCAATTTCTGCCTGACCCATAAGGCGTTTTTTCGCAGTCGAGCTTGGCGCGCCGGTTCTGACAATAACACATCGATCGCGGCTTCTCCCGCCGCCGCGACCGCTGGCGGAACGGCGGTCGAAAACAAATAGGCCCGGCCATAGTTGACTAGTGCGTCGCAGAAAAGAGCCGCTCCGCACACCGCCCCGCCAATGCCGCCAAGCGCTTTGGATAAGGTGATCGTGCTGACGTCAACGTGCTCCCGCAGTCCCAACTCATTGGTCAATCCCGATCCGTTTGGTCCATAGACGCCGGTAGCGTGGGCTTCATCGAGAACCAGCAAGAATCCATATCTGTTTCGTAGCTGGCAAATGCCGTCCAAATCGACGGCGTCTCCGTCCATGCTGAAGATCGATTCGGTGACGACGACTTGCAGTTCTCCGGCGTCGGCCTCCTCGAGCAAACGTTTGAGCTTGCCGAGATGTTGATGCGGAAAAACGCGGAATGGTTGTCCCGTGCCGCGGATGGCGTCGATCAGCGAGGCATGGGCGAGCTTATCCACCAGAAAGCGCACGCCGCCACCAAGTTTCCCGATGGCGGCGCAGGTTTGAATCGCGGCGACGTTTGCCTGATAGCCGCTGGGGAGCAGGACTGCCGCCTCGGTTCGTTTCCATTGCGCGATGGCTTTTTCCGCCGACGAATGAGCGACGCTGTATCCGGAAATAAGAGGGGCGGCCCCGCTGCCGAATCCGCTCTGGCTCACGGCGCGTTCGACGGCGGCGCGCACCGCGGGATGATGGGAAAGCCCAAGATAATTATTGGAAGCAAAGTTGACCAGCGTTCGATCGTTCCATCGAACATGGGTGGCGTCGACAGGGTCGAACGTGCGGCGGCGCCGATAGAGATGAGAGGCGGCGAGGCGCTGAAGATCGGCCGCGACATGGCGACTCCAGGCGGTTTGTTCAGGCGTCGTCTGGCTCATGATCCTGTTCGTGCATCTCGGCGACGCCGTGCGCTTCGTCATCGATGGCGGCGCCGGTGAGTTCGCCGAGCTTTTGCTTCATCAGACGACCGACCTTAAATTTAACGGTACGTTTTTCGGGAACCGCGACCGGTTCGAGCGTCTTGGGATTTTGCGCCTTGCGCGCCTTGCGAATCTTGGTTTCAAAGACGCCAAAGTCACGGAATTCAAGTCGATTTCCCTGGCCTAACTCGTGGACGATCTCGTCCAGGAATTGCTGGATGATCTTCTTGACCTGCACGCGCCGATGCCCGCCACTCTCGGCGATGCGGTCGATCAGTTCCTTCTTGGTGATGGTGGCCATGCAAACTCCTGAAACGTGCCCTAACACGCGACGGGGAACGGACTTATTTCATTATGTCCGTTGAGATCGTCAAATTCAACTGTTAAATTGGCGCGAGTGCCGCTACAACGCCAAAAACGGGGATTTGTATCTCGCGGACGTGAAGAATGGGTACACGACGCACCAAAGGCGAGGAAAATGCGGCTGTGGTCTCGGTCGCCGCTCATGGCTTTTGCCGTTTATGTTGGCGGCGCATCGGGCGGCGACGGCTCGATCCCGGCGCCAAGTTGCTTTTCACGCAGCTTCTCCACCACGATCGCCGGCAGCAGCGCCGAAAGCTGCCGAATGTCTCCGCCGAGCGATACCACCTGACGAATCAGGCTGCTGCTGGTCAGGGCATATTGATCGCCGGACATGATGAAAACCGTTTCGACCTTTCCCACGGCACGGTTAGCCAGGGCGAGTTGAAACTCATAGCGAAGATCCGACACGTCGCGGATGCCGCGAAGGATGGCCGTGGCTTTCACGGATCGCACGAAGTCCACCGTCAGCCCCGTATACATTTCGACGCGCGCGCCCGGCGTCTCCTTCAGCAGCGATCGAACCATTTTCACGCGCTCGTCGATGCTGAACATCTCGCGTTTTTCCGGATTGTTCCCCACCGCCACGATCAACTCGTCGAACAGCCCGACCCCGCGCTGAATCACATCAAGATGACCATTGGTGATCGGATCGAATTGACCGGGAAAGACGGCGATTTTCTTCGCTCTGGACGAGTTCATGGGAACAAGAGTAAGTCGCCGGAGAAAAAAGAAAAGGCAACGGCGGTTCCCGCGCTCCATCACATCACGTTTGACGCCGCCGACATCAGTTCGTCAAGGCGTTTGACGGCGCTTTCGACGAACGCGGGGTCGATCTGATACTTAACCAGATCGGCCGGCTCGATCGTTTGCGTATGGGCGGTGAGGTTGAAACCGTGGGAAGAATGACAGCATAGCGTGTCGGCTACATGAACGAGGTTAACCAGCATGCGGTGTTGCTCGATCAGGGCCTGCGGGCGGTGATGATATCCGGCCACCAATTGGCAGGATCGCGGAAATTTCCATTGCTCGGCCAGTGCCGCTCCGAGTTGTTGATGGTCATAGCCGATGATTTTCGTTTCCAGTTCGCAGAACGGCGTTTCGCCTTTTTTTGCTTCTTCGCAGACCTCGGCAAGCTGCTCGGGAAAAACCTGAAGCGAGACCAGAACGCCGACGTCATGAATCATTCCGGCCAAAAACGCTTCGTCGGCGAGCGGGGATTTCATCTGTTTGGCCAGATCGCGCGCGGTCACTCCGACCGCGATGCAATGTGTCCACAATTCGCGCGCCGCGATCCCTTCGCACAGTTTTCCGTGACGAAACAATTGCCCGATGCTCGCGGCCACCGCGATATTTTTCACCGCGTTGAGGCCCAGCAATACGATCGCGCGCTCGACCGAACCAATCTGACCCGGCAAGCCGTAAAAAGCGCTGTTGACCACTTTCAAAATTCGCGTCACCAGCGCCGGATCGTGCGCGACGATCTGGTGAAGCTTGGCGGCGGTGCTGCGCTGGTCTTCGACCGTGTGAATGATTCTGGCGGTTACTTCCGGAAGCGTGGCGAGCGCGGTGACCTTCTTGACGACATCATAAACACTCTGCGTTTCAGCGACGGCTGCGGCCATAA
The DNA here is from genome assembly GCA_035551995.1 of Tepidisphaeraceae bacterium. Taxonomy (GTDB): domain Bacteria; phylum Planctomycetota; class Phycisphaerae; order Tepidisphaerales; family Tepidisphaeraceae; genus RYN-428. The sequence goes on along the minus strand of DASZME010000041.1, from coordinate 61,489 downwards.
ACGTATTCCTTCCCATGCGCCAACGCCGATGCGTAGATGGGTTTCTCATGTATATCGAGAAAAATTCGCCGTCACTTTATCTGGACTCTTTCGCTTGCGACCGCTTTTCAGCGTAAAGCCGCACGAATCGCGCATGACTTTTTACATGAGGCGATCGCGCCTGCAGATCCATCCGCGGTTCATCCCGTGATGTGATGGAAGACAACGCGCTAATAGGCGATGAGTTTATTCGAGAAGCGCTGAACGCGAATTCGGCTGAGTATCGCCGCGATTTTCGTCCCCGCCCCGCCGCCGCCGTAGATATTCTCGCCCACATATCGAATCGGCTTTCCCTCCCGCCAGATGTGGCGCAGCGCACGATCGATCGCCCGATCATTCATCGCGGCGTGTGTTACATTTTCGTTGCGTTCACGCCCGAACTGGCGCGTCCCCACATCGACGACCGGCGTTCCGAAACTTGCCGCCTCGATAATGCCGCTCGAGCTATTGCCCACCAACACGGCGGCGTCGCGCATCAACCCGAGAAAAATTGGCCGACGCAGGTTTCTGCGAAGCACGATTCGCGGATCGCGGCCGATAGCGTCCCAGGCCCGGGCGATTCCGTCGGAGCCGGGATCGTTGTTGGGATAAACGATGACGACCCCCTCGAACTTCCCCGCGCGGACGCGATCAAGCAACCGCTCGGCGAAACGGCGCTCGCGCCGCGGATCGCTTGTCTGCGGATGCAGTAAAAGCAGCGCGAATCGCCGACGCTCGATGCCGTCGAACATGGCCGTCACCTCGGCCGGCGGCGCGGCTTGGTTTTTCAGTTCATCCAGGCCCGGCGATCCGGTGCGGAAAATCCGCCAGCGATCTTCGCCAAGGCCGGCGATGCGTGAGGCGCTGGCCTGCGTCGCGGGAAAATGGACGTGGGCCAGTTTGGTGATCGCATGGCGAAGTGAATCGTCGATCAGTCCCAGCGCCCGATCCCCGCCATGAACGTGGGCCACGAGTTTTCCCGAGAGATGCCCCGCCGACGCCGCCGCGAACGCCTCGACGCGGTCGCCGGCGACCAGTACCACATCGCTTTTCAATCTGGAGATCGCCCCGGCGATATTCGCGACGGCTTTTCCGGTGGCGATGGCGCTGGCCGCCTGCGATCCGTCCCCTTTCGCCCATGGCGCCACTGCGTCGACGCGCCACCCGTCGGCGACGATCGCGTCCAGGCTTCGGCCGCGCGAACGATCCAGGTGCATGCCGGTCACGATCAGCTGAAGCGTAAGCGACGGATGATCGGCGATCGCCGTCAGCGTCGAGCGCATCAGCCCGAACTCGGCGCGCGTGCCGGTGACGAAACAGACGCGTCGCGTCGGCGCGGCTTTGCGTTCAGGCGGCATCGAGCATATCCCACTGAAGCAGCGATCCGGCCAGAACCGCCTTGTTGAGCCGCCGCCCCACCGCCTGCTCGATCTGCGCGGCCGGCATTCCGGTTCCCGGCCGCTGCACGGTCAGGTCTCGTTCGCAGAGGATATCGCCGGGAGACAGAGTTCGACGGGCGACGAGACTTTGGCGGCTGACTTTGCGAATGTCCTGTTCGATCTCCAGCACTTTTTTCCCCGCGGCGCCGCGCATCGCCTCGGCGTCGCGCAGGAGGCGGACGTAGCGCTGGAATTGCGCCGGGTCACTGCTGGACGCATGATCGGGGCCGCGAGCGGCACGGTCGTAGGTGAGATGACGCTCGACGATCGTCGCACCCGCCGCCACCGATAACGCGCCGCACAACGGCTCGGTCGTATGGTCGGAGTAACCGACCGGCACGCTAAATCGGCCGGCAAGCTCGCCGATCCAGCACAAGTGCGCCTGGTTGCTCGGCGCCGGATAGGCGCTGACGCAATGCAGCAGCGCGAACGGAATTCCCCATTCCTCCATCCATTTTGTCGTCGTCGTCACTTCCTCCATGTCGGCGGCGCCGGTCGAGATCAAGAGCGGCTTGTTCAAACCTTTGGCGCATTGCAGGAGCGGCCGGTTGACCAGATCGGGCGAGGCGATCTTAATCGCCTGCACGCGGAGCGTTTCCAGCACCTCATAGTCCGGCGGCGAAAACGGAGTCGCCAGCGGAATCATCTTGTGCGCGACGATCTCGCGAACGATCAGGCGGAGATCGGAGCTGGACAATTCGTATCGCCGAAGCAGATCGATCGGCGTATTGTCCGCGGTGCACCCTTGCTGATACTGGGCGAGCATCGACGAGGCGTTGAGTAAATTGACCGCGCGGAAAATCTGCAATTTGACCGCGTCGGCGCCGCAACCGGCGGCGATGCGCACCAGATCCAGCGCCCGCTGTAAAACGCCGTCATGGTTGACGCCGATCTCCGCGATCACCAGGGTCGGATGTCCTGGCCCGACCAGCCGCGTTCCGATTTTGATTGGCTTCATATGGCTGCCCTCACGCTTTCGCCCGCCTGTTCACGCAAAACCGCTTCCGCCCAGAAGAGATCGCGGCGTTCGTCGATTTCGACGGTATCGCCGGCCCTTGTTTCGATGCCGCGCCGATCGACGCCGAAGAACGCATGCGGATCATCCGGCGCGGCCCGGCCCCGCAGCATCGACGATCGCGAGAGTGCGACGACGGCGCCGTCATGCAAAAAGAGCCGCTCCAGGTCCTGGCGCCGATGGATGCTTCCCGGGTGAAGCGCCTCGACGCGGTCTCCGTCGAGGCGCGACATCCAGGCCGGATGCCATTTGCCGACCGGGCAGAAGGTCCGCACCGAGTCGCATCCGGTTTCGTTGAGCTTCCGCACCGCCTCATCGACGACGCCCGAGCCGCGAACCGGCACGTTGCCGTACAGCACGATCAGGGCATCGGCACGGAAAGTGGAGGTGCATTCGATGGTATCCATGGCGTGCAGCATGACGTCCTGTACTGAAGCATCGGACGTCGCGAGCCGCGGAGGTCGGGAAATCGTTTCGATTCCACGATTGATCGCCAGTCGCCGCACCTGGGGGCAATCGGTCGAGACGATCAGCCGCGTGATCGAACGGGCGGCCTTGGCGTGATCGAACGTATAAGCGATCACCGGCTTTGCGAGCAACGGCAACAGATGCTTGTTCGGCAACCCAACGCTGCCGGCGCGGGCGAGGATGACGGCGAGAACGTTCATAGGAATCGAAACTCAAATCTGAAATCTCAAATTTCAAATCACGGTCTTCTGCTCAACGCCGACCGTTAGACTCGATGCCATTCCCTGCAATTTCCGCACAGCGGACGTTGACCCAAATTTCCTTCCCGGTGATCGCGGCGCAAATCGGTAAATTGCTTTTGCCAAACATCCGCCAGCGAACCGCGCCCAACCTGGCCCAGCGCCTGACGGCCCAAAACGTCCTGCTCGCACGATACGACTTTTCCATCGGACAATATCGTCATCCGCGACGCGATCCGCGCGCACGGCTTGCGACGCGGCGGCGACATGTCGGCGACCGCGACGCCGGGAATCTGGCCGGCAAAATCGCTCGGGCCTCGGAGAACCGCGCACCCCACGGCACGCAGCCATTGGTCGTACCACGCTTCCATCTCGCCTAGATTTTGCCGGCATTTCATGAACGTCGGAACCAAAATCGGCGCCGTCCTTCCCGCCCGTGCCGCGATGAATTCCCCGACGGCGGCGGTGACTCGTTCCAAACCGGCGGCGCCCATGATTTGTTCGTAGACGCGCGGGCCGGTCGCCGGGAGATGGACGGAAACGACCGCGACCGGCGATGCCGCCAGGCGGCGGATCGCCTCTGGGTCGGCGCCGAAAAAATCGGTCTCCACGTGCGTGGAAATCGATCCGTCGCCGGGGATCAGGTTCAGGACGTCGAACAGCGTCTCGCATAACAATGGATCGCCGACGCCCGCGATCGTCAGGCGCGTGTCGTCCAGCGTCGCCAATTCTTCGATGACCATCCGCGCCATGTCGAGCGACATCGGCGGGCGGGCGAGCGCGTGATACGAGCCGGCCCACCAGATCGGCCGCGTGGCGCGATCGGTGTTTAGCTCGAGCGTTACCTCTCGCGGCAGACGGTCCGGCGCCTCCCAGGCGTGCGATCGATGGACCAATTCCTCGGCGCCGCTGGAAATCAATTGTCCGTTCAGGCAGTGCATCGCGGCGCCAAGGCGGGCGATCTGCCGGTCCGAATCGAGCTTGAAGCGGTGCGTCGTTCGCGCCACCGAAGCGGGAACGGGAGCGCACATGTCGCCGGCGAGCGGCTCGCGGCTGTGTTGATCGGGAAGGTAATGGAGCAGTCGCCCGCAGTGCGTTTTGGCGGCGGCAAGACGCGCGAGCAGATTTCCGCGGAGAAGCGCCCCGCCAAGACCCGGAGCCGCGGGAACAAAACAAAGCTCGCTGTCGGGATGCGACCCGGCGTGCGCGACCAACCCATCCAGGACGGCGGGATCGACCAGCGCCGACGACGGATCGATCAGCAGGACAGCGTCGCTCTCGACCTTGACGGCCAATTCGTTGAACCATGGGGCATAAAAGCCAAGATCAAAATCGCACGTGCCCAGAAGCCCGCCGCGCCATCCGTCCGACCAGCGCCGTGCGGCGGTGACGGCGTCAAGCTCCGGCAACGCCTTGCGCGGGCCTTTGGCCAGGACGAACGCCGATCCCGCTTCTCGCGCCACCGCGTCGAGTTGATCTTCCCAGCAGATAACCGCGGTCGATTCGACTCGCTTCGCCCCGGCCAATCGCTTGAGCGTCCAGCGCAATACCGGTTCGCCGCGAAACAGGCGCGTGGCGCTATTTCTGGTTGCGTCCTCGTGCAGCATCGAGAGGATGGCGGTTGTATTTTTCAAGCGGCCGCACTCCGGTTTTGAGCTTGCTCCAAGATCGACAGACGCTCGATCACTTCATCCATCAGCTTTTGAAAGTCGATAGAGGCCGCGAGAATGCCGTGGACGTTTTCGATGTCGCGCACGACCTGAAGGCGCTGTTTTTCCGTCGCGGCGGCTTTCGACGCGATGATCTTTCGATCGGCTTCAAATCGCCTGAGTTCGACCGGCTGGCAAAACTGCGTCACCAGGTCATATGCGTAGTGCAGTTCATTCATCCGCCCGCGCAGGGAATCGATCGAAGCGATGGCGCGATTTACGCGAGCCTGGTCGTCAAGATGATCGCGAATTTCCTCCAGCAACGGCAGCGTCGATCGGGCGATTCGCTCGATCTCCATCCCTTCTTCGCGCCGATTGCGCAGGCCCTGGACGCTGGTTCCCAGCCGGTCCCAATTCAATCCCGGATGATCGCACGATTGGGCGAACTTAATCGGCTCGGCGCAAAACCGCTCGGCCGCCTCGGCGAGGGTCATGACCGTCGTTCCGCGTTTGGCCGCGCCTCCTTCGGTGGCGTCGATCACCCGCGTTTGCGTGCCGAGAAAATCGCGCTCGAACTGCTGCAAATAGGTGAACATCCGCTCTTCGGTATACATCGGCCGGCCCCCCTGGTCGGGGATCTTCCGAAGGATAAAACGCTCGCGGACGATCTGTTCCCACTGCTTCATTTCCACCGTGCAAAATCGCGATAGCTCCGGCGCCCACACGTCTTCGTAGCTGGTGCCGGGCGTGTAGAACAAGCCGTCGCTGAAGCCAAGGTCCTGTCCCACGAAAATGATCGGATCGCATCCCATGTGCTCGGCGAGATAAAACGCCAGATGGGCCACGGTGGCGCCGCCGCGAAGCTCGGGCTTTTTCAGCTTGAGTTCCCGCAGCAATCCCTCGGCGAACGGGTTTCCCAGCAACGATATGGGGCCGGGAAACATCGAAAGGATTCCGCTGTTCGCCTTGGGCTCGGCGACCATTTCCGTGCGCAGCGTCGCCGGCAGACGCTCGAAAAATCGCGTGCATACCTCGTGATAATCAAGCGACGTGACGAACCGCGGCTCCACTCCCATTTCCAGCAACGGCTGAAGCGTGGTCTGCACGGAAATCAAAACCGATCGCTCGTTCAGGTCCTTGAGCAGGTGTTTATTTTTCCGCAGCGATGGACCGGCCGACACGATAACGGCCGGCTGATTTCGATGGCGATTGTGCAGGCGCGACAACGACGGCGCCGCCGCGTACCAGCCGATGTTTCTCGCGATGTTTTCGGCGGTTCGCAGGCTGTTCAGCACGACGGTATTGATGCTCGTTCGGCTGAAACTTTCGAATTCCTCCACCCACAACTGCATCTGCGCGTGAAACTCCGGCGCCATTTGCTCGCTTGGCGGATGCACGACGCGATCGACCCCGAGCGACATCAGCGCCGAGTGCGGCGTGAGGCGCGTCAGCAACTCTCCCTTGTCCAGCCGGGTGAAAAAAAGCAGGCGTTTGCTTTGCAGCATGCGCGAAAAGTCCCGGCTTTCCAGCGCCGTTCGCAGCAACGCCACACTCGGTTCAAAAATCACGAACAGCGCTTCGGCGCCGGCGCGCTCGAAAAGCGCCTCGGCGTGGTATCCGAATCCAAAGCCATAAATGTAAAACGCGAGAAGCCTTTCCGCGTCCACGCTTTGGGTCAGCCTCTTGGCTTCGGCGGCCGGTTCGTATTTGCTGTGCAGGTAAATCGTGCGGCCATCGGATGTGGCGGCGGCGACGGTCGGCGAGCCGGATCGGGACGCCTCGACACGATATACATTCTGTCCTTCGGCGTCTTCGATCATCTCGGCCAGCGCGGGATCGACCGTCCAAAGCACCGCCATATTCTGCAAATATGGGGCGTCTTCAGCCAGGACAAAGCGGGTCGATAGGTCGCTGCTTGCGGTCATGGTTGCGTGGCTATAGCCTGACGACTTGCGCCCGGGGCGCGGCGGTCCCTCGGCGAAACGGGCCATAAATTGCCTTGATCCGTTATCGGACCCCCCACGGCGAAAGGTTTAGGATTTCATGAATGACTTGCTGTTCGACGTATCCTGGTGGATTCCGGCGCTCCTGGCCGTCATCGCGATATCGCTTGTCGTCAACGGCGACAAACGCCAGGTCTCCCGTGTCCGAAACGCCGGCGTCGGACTGCTGCTTGTCGCCGTCGGGTGGGCTTTGCTCAGCTACTTCGTCGACACCGACAAGGAAAAAGTGAATAAGCAAACACACCGGCTCATCAAAGACGTGGTGGACGGCGACTGGGCCGATTTCAGATCTCACCTCACCGTCTCCGCCACGTTCGCGACCAAAGCGGGAACCGTAGTCACCGGCGGCGATCTTGTTTCGACATACGCGCAAACGTCGGCCGAGAGAATTCATGTGACCTCCGCGACCGTTCGCGATCTGACCGACGAAGAGCACGACGGAGTGATCGCGACGCGATTCTCGCTGGTCAGCACCCAGGACGCGCTGACCCCGATCGAAACCAGCACATGGGAATTCGATTGGGAGAAAACCACCGCGGGATGGAAGGCGAGTTCACTTCGGCTGATATCGATTCGAGATGTCCCGTCGGATGATTTATTCCGGGAGTTGATGAAGGGGAAGCATTAGAGCCTTGTCACACCGGTGTAGATTGTCTGCGTTTAGCGGCCCCGCTTGCGGGGCGCGTTTCGCGATCAATGCTTGCTATACCAACGCAGGTAGGCGCTCTACATCCGTCGACGGACCGGAACGGTCATCATATCCCGTTATTGCGTTTGGGGCGCAGGGCGAGATCGGTCCGGCTGCTTCCTTTTCCGCCGCGTCCGGGTTCTTCGGGATCTTCATCGACGGTGTCGTCGTCCTTATTGGGGCGCTGGGGGTAGTGATACGATCCGCCGAAGTTTGTTTCGCTGCGGCGGGAGACGTCGTTGACGATCACCCCGAGCAGATGCGCGCCGACGCCGGACAAGCCGTCGCGAGCGAGCAGGGCGAGCTTGCGGGTGGATTGTTCGGAGCGAAGAACCAGCAGCGTGAGATCGGAATTGGCCGCGATGATGCGGGCGTCGCCGACGCCCATCACCGGCGGGGAATCGATGATGATCTGATCGTATTTTTCGGCCAGCATTTCCAGAAGCTCCCCGAACATCGGACTATTCAACATCTCCGACGGGTTACGCGGTTTGGGTCCGCTGGGGAGAAGGTCAAGGCCGTCGATCGGGGCGCGCTGAATCGCGCGCTCCCAGGTTCCCTGACCACTCAGGAGGCTGGATAAGCCGACGCGATTGTCCTTGAGATTGAAGATGATGTGCTGCGACGGGTTTCGCAAGTCGGCGTCGACCAGCAACACTTTCTTCCCCGCCTGCGCCATCACCGCGGCCAAATTGGCGGCGGTGGTGCTCTTGCCGTTGCCGGCGGTGGGCGAGGTGATCAGCAATGTTTTGTTGCGGTCTTTGGGGGCGCCGAAGTAAAGGGCGGTGCGGATCGATCGGAACGACTCGGCTACCTCGCTGGCCGGCTCGATCACCACCATTTGCCCGGCGACGGCGGAATCGACGCCGACCATCTGCGGGATGGCGCCGAGCATCGGTAGGCCGAGGAAGGACTTGATTTCGTCAACAGAATGCAGGCGATCGTCCATGTAATCGCGCGTCAGGGCCAGGCCGCAGCCGAGGACCAGGCCCAGGACCAGCGCCAGGCCCAGCGCGCGCACTTTGCTCGGATGCGATTTTTTGACGTTGAGGGGATCGGGCTCATCGAAGTAATCGATATCGACCGCGCCGGCCGATTGTTGAAGTTCGATGCCGTGAATGCGGGTGTCCAGCGTGTCGGACAATCGCCGTTGCTGATCGGCTTCGTCTTTCAAGCGTGCGTATTTCGCGGCGGCTTTGCCTACGTCGGCCACTTTTTTCTGCTGGGCGTCGAACTGGGCGCGAAGGTCGGCCTCGGCCATCTTGGCACGCTCATACCGGCGTCGAACCGCCTCGGCATAGGACGCGGCGGCCTGATCGATTTTTTTCTGCAATGAACGGACGGCGGGATGGTCCGGCAGATAGTGAGACTTCATGTCGTCGATTTTATTTTGCAGCCCTTGCAAGTCTGCCCGGAGGACCGACTCGTCGCCGGCCGACAAGACCGCCGGGTCGTTGGATTGTCCGCCGGTGAGGAGACGGGGATCGGATTTCACCAGGTGCGACGCTTCTTCATAATCGCTTTTGCCGCGGAGGGTTTCCAAATGAGCCGCCTCGACCTGGCCGGACAGGATTTTCAACTGCACGAAAGCGAGATTGTCCTGGCCGTTGTTGGCCAGAACGCCATATTGCTGCTCCATCGCCGACATCTGGTCGCCGATCGTCGTGAGCGTGGCTTCGATGTTTTTTTTCTGTTCGCGATGGGCGGTCAGCACGCTGAGGGTTGTGGTTTGCTTTGGCTGCGTCTGATACTTCATGTAGGCATGGACGATCGCGTTGACGATGATCGGCGCCTCGTCCTTAAAGGGCGTTTCATATGCGACGGAGAGGGCGTCGTTCTTTTTTCCCGGAGTAACTTCGACGAAGTTCTTCATGGTCGTGAGCGGAGCGCTGTCGGAATCCTTGAAAGTTTGAAGATCGCGAATTTTGCCGGTGGGATCGGTCGAGGCGCCAGGCGCGGTTTCGTCGCTAAGGGGCTGGGCGAGGGCCAGGGCGAGAATCTCCCGCGACATGATCTTTTCGCTCTGGGTCGCGAGAAAGTTGGACATCTGGCTGTTGTCGGAATTATCGCCGCTAAGACGCTGACCGGCCGGCGTGACCTGCAATCGGCCGACGCTCAGGTAGCGATTGGGTTCGGTCTTGAGATAAACCAGCGCCAACAAAAGAAATACGACGACAGGAATGATCACCAGGCTTTTTTGACGCCAGAGCGCATCGAAAAGGCCGGCGTTATTGCCGTCGGCGCCCTGGGGCGTATAGCCGGGGGGACCGGGAGAAAATCGATCAAACGAGCTTTGGTTATGCTGAAAAATGGGAGTTCTCCCAGAGTGGCCGGCGAAGCCGTGTGAAGTATAACGGAAAAATGTACTATAGGGACGGTACGTTTTATCCCATACGTTTGAATTCTCCCTTGGGAGCGATTCTTTAGTCTTATTCGGTCTGCGCGGGTTGTAGTTTACCAAGTTGCGCGCAGAATCGTTAAAAATACGTCAGGGGCCGCTCAGAATGCGACGTCCGGATAAATTCATCGGGCAAACCATCCAAAACGCGTGTTGACCCTCTAAAATTCCGATAGTGAATATAGCTAACATACGAGGATATTGTCGATGGGTTTGATTACAGTTGAAATCTGGGACGCCACGGGGGCCAAACGCCAGCAGGTTCAGATGCCCGACGATGCGCCGATCAACCGCATCCTGGCGGTGTTGCTGGAGAAGATGAGTTTCCCGCAATACGCCCCTGACGGGCAGCCCTTGAGTTACAAGTTCCATCACCGCGCCTCGGGAAAGCAACTTATGGACGAACAGACGTTGTCCGATGTTGGGGTGAAGGAAGGGGACGTGCTGAGGCTGCAGCCGGAAATCACGGCCGGGGGCGACGCACTTCATCCGGCCCCCTCTTCCCGAGAGGCACGAGGCTGGGATGTGCGTCGAACGCTGAAATAACGAACGGCGCCGCTTCGAGGCGAGCCGGTAGAGCCTTGCGCCGCAGGAGACTTGCCTCAACGTCGTGAACGCTCCACCCTCACCCAAGCCCTCTTCGTGGGAGGGAGTGCGGGCCGGATGTAACAAATATAATGTCTTCCCCCGCTGACAACCTCACCGATTCCGTAACCGCGTCGCAAACACCGATCCGCATTACCGCCGCCGAGACCGCCGGCGGTTCGGAAGACCGATTCGACCGTTTTCGGCTCATCAGTTGGTGGGACCAGGCCCGGCTTTCGCGCGCCAGGGTGCTGGTGGTTGGCGCCGGGGCATTGGGCAACGAAATCATTAAGAATCTTGCCCTCCTTGGCGTCGGCAACGTCTTCATCGCCGACCTCGATCGCATCGAAAATTCCAACCTATCGCGCTCCATTCTCTATCGTGAATCGGACAACGGAACCTACAAGGCCGAAGCCGCCGTCCGCGGCGCCAGGGACGTCTACCCGAAAATCAAGGCGAACGCTTTCGTCGGCAACGTCGTTTACGATCTGGGCATCGGCGTCTTTCGCTGGGCCGATATCGTCATCGGCGGGTTGGACAACCGCGAAGCCCGGCTGGCGATCAATCGCAATTGCTGGAAGGTGAATCGCCCCTGGATCGACGGCGCCATCGAGCACATTCAAGGCACCGCCCGCGTCTTCGTTCCCGACGGGCCCTGTTACGAATGCACGATGTCCAAGACCGATTGGAAACTATTGCAGAATCGGCGATCCTGCAACCTGCTTTCCCGCCCCGAGATGGAACGCGGAAAGACCCCCACCACGCCAACCATCAGCTCGATTATCGCCGGCGTGCAGTGCCAGGAAGCGGTGAAATTTCTTCACGGTCTGGAGGTCATCAAAGGCAAAGGCTGGGTTTTCAACGGCTTCAGCACCGAGGCCTATCAGGTCGAATTTCAGCGCAAAGAAGATTGCTACAGTCACGAAACCCTCGACGAAATCGTGCCGTTGGCCGCCAAAGCTTCGTCGATCACCGCCGGCGAGTTGTTGGCCGAGGCGCGGCGCGTCATCGGTCCGACGGCGGAGTTGGAACTGGGGCGCGACATGCTGGAAAAGCTCGTTTGCTCCAATTGCAAGCGGGAAGAGACGCTGTTCGCGTCGCTTGGCCGGGTGTCGGCGGAAAAAGCGAATTGTCCGCATTGCCCCGGCGTTCGACGCGAAGTGGTCACGTTCTATAAAATACGGGGCAGCGAAGCGTTTCTCGACAACACGCTGGCGGAGATCGGCGTGCCGCCGTTTGATATTGTGATCGGGCGGACGCGCGAGCGCGCGATCGGCTTCGAGTTGGCGGGAGACGCCGCCGCCGTGCTTGGGCCGCTCGATCACACCGGCATTCCCGGGGTTCCGACGGAGGACCTGGAATGGGAGTAAAGACCGCCAAGTCCAAGGGTCATCCGGCGATGGCCGATCTGCACGATTCGATCGCGCTGAAAGAGGCGGCGGCCGAACCGCGCCCCGGCGGCCCGGACGCCTCCACGCTGCGCACCGCCGACTTCCCCTTTCGCGACCCGCCAAAAACCGGCGGCACGCGCGATTCTCGCTTTCAGATCATCGCCAAACAAGCCGTCCTTGACGACATCCACACCCACGGCAAAACCGCCATGGAAAGCGAAGTATGCGGCGTCCTCGTCGGCGACGTCTATTGCGACGTAATGGCGCCGTGGGCTTATGTCGAACACTCGATCCGCGGCGAAAGCGCCGTCGGAAAACAGACTCAGGTCACCATCACCTCCGAAACCTGGACCCGCATCCACGAAACCCTCGATCGCGATTTTCCCGGCAAAAAAATCATCGGCTGGTATCACACCCATCCGGGCTTCGGGATTTTTCTTTCCGGCATGGACCTGTTCATCCAGGAGAATTTTTTCAATCAGGCCTGGCAGATCGCCTCCGTCTACGATCCGCATTCGGAAGAGGAAGGCGTTTTCATCTGGCGCGACGGGAAAGCGACGCGCGAGAATTTTTTGGTCGAGCCTCACGCGCCGTCCCCCTCGCTTTTCGCGCCGGCGTCAATGACGCAGTCCGTCGATGGCAACGCCGTGGTCGCCGAGAGCGATCAGATCGCCACTCTCACGCGCCGGGTCCGGAGCCTTGAACGCCGGGTGGATATGATGCTGACGGGCGCCTTGTTTGTCGTGCTTGTCGCGTTGATCGCGCCGTTGTTCGTGTTTCTGATGGGGCCGGATTCGATTAAGAGGTTGCCGGGCGTTCATCAGGCTTTGCATCGCCTGGAGAGCGAGCCGAACAAAAAACCGCGCGCCGGACCGGGTAAAGATTCGTCGGCCGGCGACGGCGGCGCTTCAATTTTTGCGACGCCGACGACACAATCGTCCAGCGCTTTAATCGATCCGGCGACGCCGAGCGAAAATCCCGCCTTTCTTAAGCGGGCCAACGGGCTGGAAAACGGCCGATCGACCGGGCCGACGCTGATTCCGGTAAAAAGACCGGGCAGTCGATAGCAAAAAAACAGGAGCTTTTGAACGGCTGTAGCACAGGCGTCGCGCTTGTAAGTCTCGCGTTTACGATCAATAACCCAGAGGACTTGCGCGACCAGTGAATGCAATCGCCGAAGATTGAGTAAGGACGCCATGGCTGACGAAAAAATCACGATCAATTGGGACGAACTGGAAACCCGCCGGGTTGATACGCGCCTGCGGGAGCAGAGCGCGATGGAGCGAAATCGCGCGTATGCGCAAACCCGCGAAGAGGAACTTCCCGTCGCTTCCGGACCTTCGAGGAGCAGCGTCTGGAACAACGCCATCGTCTGCATGACGGTGTTCGGCCTGCTGGGCGGCATATTGGCCTGGGGCGTCGACGAAGCGATGGACGGCCCGCTCCGCCCCGTTGTCGGGAGCCTTATCGGCTACGACCCGGCCGCGCACGCCAAAGCCGATGAATTCCTGAAAAACATCCAACAGATTCAGGCCAAGCACGACCTGCATCAGTATGACGACACGACCGCTCAAGGGGCCATCGAGGAAGTCAAAGCGCTCGGGAAACATAATGCGTATTTCGTAGTCCTCGACCCGGACTCCAAGCTTTCGGACAAACAGCGCAAGTCAAAGCTCGAGGTTCTCCAGAGCGACGACCACGTCGCCGAGTTTTTCCTGAATACGCTTTCGTACGGCCTGTGCGGGATGATGATCGCGCTGTGCCTGGCGGTGGCCGAACCGATCACGCAACGCAAGCGCAAGGCGACGCTGATCAACGGAACGGTCGGCGCGGTCGCCGGGTTGATCGGGGGCGCGGCGGCCGCGTACCTGAGCGGGCGAATCTCGACGTTCGCCGGTTCGGTGACGGCCGGCGACAAGGATTGGGTGAAGCAGTTGGCCATCGCGTCGGCGGTGTGGGGGACGCTGGGATTGTTCATCGGCATCGGATCGGGCCTTGCCGCCGGGAGCGTGAAAAAAATCGCCGTCGGGATGCTCGGCGGATTGCTGGGCGGCCTGATCGGCGGCGCCCTTTTTCATCCGATCCAAACCCTCGCCAACAACAACGAAGCCATCGGAAAATTGATCGCCCTCATCGCCATTGGCGTCGTGGCCGGCCTGGCGACCGGATTGCTCGAAAACGTCATCAAGGCCGGGTGGCTTAAAGTCACCACCGGCATCATCGCCGGCAAGCAATTCATTCTGTACCGCAACCCGACGTACATTGGCTCATCACCCGATTGCCAGATTTACTTGTTCAAGGATAAACAGGTCGGCAAGCGCCACGCCGCCATTCACCTGCTGGCCGGCGGCATCGAAATCGAAGACTTGCCGCTTGGAATTCCCACGCTCATCAACGGAAAGCCGATCGGACGCGCCAAGCTGAAAAACGGCGATACCATCCAGGTCGGAAATACGTCGTTTGAGTTTCATGAGAAGAGGCCGTCTTCAAAAAAATGAATGGTTGGTGGTTGCTGGAGCATTTCTCATGTTGGTGAAGCGACCTTGCGTCACGAAAAACGCCCCGCAAGCGGGGCCGCTAAATGAAGAAACGCGCGAACAATCTGACAACTGCTCTAGTTGATGGTTGATAGATGTTGCTTTATAGGGGAGTTGCTGATCGATAGTTTTTAGTGGTGGAAGGGAAAGAGAATATTGACCAAAAGTTGATTTTGCCGTGACGTGTATTTGTTTTGTATTTCTGGCAACTGACCACTGGCAACTGGCAACTGACAACTGACAACTCATCTATGTCCATTTTGCTCATCGAACATCGAGGAAAGCGCCGGGGCGGGGAAATTGCCGGCCGGGTGCTGATTGGCCGGTGGCCGCAGAATACCGTAGTGTTGGAGGATCGAACGGTGTCGCGCATTCATGCGTGGATCGCCCCGCGCGACGATGGCCACTATATTGTTGACGCGACCAGCCGCACCGGAACGTTCGTCAACGGCGAAAGCATCACCGACCGCCGTCAACTCCGCGACGGCGATGAGATTCGCATCGGGGTCTTCGCGTTGCGATATCAGGTCGATTCAACCCTTCCACAAGGCGTCGAAGAGATCAAACTTATTTCCCGACCGGGACACGAACTGAGGGATGAAAAAGGGGGCAATTTCGTCGATTGCGCATGCGGGGCGCCGATCTGGCTTCCGCCGCACTATGTGGGCATGGGCCGATGCCGTTATTGCGGACGAAGCATCAACGGGCCGGCGCCGGCGCCCATGGCCATGAGCCGCAGGCGCCCCGTGGCGACGCCCAAGCCCCCTCCCGTCGCGCCGCCGCCGCCACCGACATCGCTGCCCGCGGAAGATATTTTTGACGCGGCGATGGACGGGCAGATGGATCTGGCGGTTTCGGACGAATCCGCCCCGCAAACCTCCACCGCGATCTACGTCCCCGCCACGCGCCCCCCGCCACGACCCGCGCCAAAAGTGGCGCGCGAGATCGAGCCCGACGTCGCGGAGGAACAGGAAGAACGGACGTGCGGCGTATGCCACGCCGCGATCGCGGTCTTCGATGAAATCGCGCAGTGCCCTTCCTGCGGCTTATCGTTTCACGGCGACTGCTGGCGCGAGAACCACGGATGCTCTTCCTACGGATGCGACCAGGTCGGCGTCCTCGACGCCGGACCGCCGGGGCAATGACGCCGACGCCCGCGACTGGCAAATCGTTATTTCGTCGGAGTCGCTTCCGCCGGCATCGGCTCGACCGGAAAACCCGGCAACCCCGCGATCCGGCGCTGGCGCCGGCGCCACAGGACGTAGACCAGAAGACCAAGAAGCAGCACGACCAGGCCCAGCATCATCCAATGTTTGATATACGGCAACGTATCGTGCATGAAGGCGCGCAGGTGCTTGGCGAACTTGTATCCGAGAAACATAAACAGCCCGCCGCTAACGACGGCGGCAAGACTGTCGGCCACGATAAACTTAACGAAATTAAACTTGGTGGCGCCGGCGACCACGACCATCGCCCCGCGAATCCCCGCGAAAAGCCGGCCGACCATCACCACCCACACCCCATAACGGGCAAACCATGTTTCGACCCGCGCCATTCGTTTTACGTCCACATGGCGACCGATAAACGGTATTTTTGAGACCTCGGCGCCGAAAGACCGCCCGAGCATATAAAGAATGCAGTCGCCGCCGATGATTCCGCACCAGGCGCAGATCGCGGCCAGGGCGAGATTCATTTCGCCTCTCTGGATGAAAAACCCCGCCGCGATCAGCGGAATGTCTTCCGGCAAAGGCAGTCCGACGCCGCACAACAAGAGCACGCCGAACAGCGCAGGGCAACCGCCGCGATGAATCCAGTGAAAGATCCACCCGTCGAATGAATCCGGATGATGCGGCACGACGCTTGACATCGCTGTTTTGACGATGACGACAGACGAGGACGCCAACAGAGTCGTCAGATGTAATACATTTCCTGCTGGACCTTGGCGTTCCTGCTGACGTGGTCCATCAGTTGCTCGAGCGAGAGGTTATCCAAAACCTCATCGGTCGCCTGCGTCAGGCGGACGTTGATCAGGTGGACGGCCACTTCGCCGGGCGTCAGTTCGGCCGGTAGCTTTCCCTCCATCGCCGTGAGTCGTCCTTCCAGGCGCCGCAGCACTTCGCCGACGCGAATATCCTTCGGCGCCCGCGCGAGCCGATAACCGCCGTCGCGGCCGACCTTGCTTTCGAGGAATCCGCCGCGCCGCAACGTCAGGAGAATCGCTTCCAGAAACTTGGTGGGCAACCCCTCTTGTTGCGCCAGATCGCGTGATTGCACGAAAGTTTGAGGATCAAGCCGGGCCAGCTGCACGACCGCTCGCAGGCCATACTCGGTTTGCTTTGAAAGCCTCAATTGCGGTTCTCCCGGGGAAACAAAAACGCCCCAATCGCAAGGGGCTGGAACAGGGAAAACATGTTAAGAGCAACGGGGCTAATAATCCACGCGCCCGGCGGTATACTTAAGGCATGCCACCGCGAAAATTAACGCCGTTCGCCTTCTGTGTTTTTTTGATGTTCCCCGCGCTTGCCCACGGCGCGGCGCCGCCGGCGTATGCGAATATCGAGCAAGCGGTCGTGAATTTCAAATCGCTTCAGGAAGGCCAGCAGGCCGTCGCCGCGATCGTGGTAGCGGTTCATGACGGGTATCACGCTCAATCGCACACGCCGTCGGATAAGGACTATATCCCCTTCGAGGCGCAGGTCGATCCGGCGTCGGCGCTGACGGTTTTCCCGGCGGTTTATCCGAAAGGGAAGTCGCAGACGTACAAAAGCATCGATCCGGACAAGCCGTTAAACGTCTACACCGGGAAGGTAACGGTTTATGTGCCGCTGCAGGTGAAGCAGGACGCCGCCGCCGGCCCGCTGAAAATTACCGGGAGCGTGAATCTTCAGGCATGCGACGACAAGCAGTGCCTTCCGCCCACCACCATTCGCTTCACGATCGAAACGACCATCGAGCCGATCGGCGAGCCGGTGGTGACGCAGGATTCGCAACTGTTCAAGAACGTCGATCCGCGATGGTTTTCGGAGGCCGCCGGATCGACCGTTTCCGCCGGGCCCGCGCCCGTAGGCGAAAAACTGTTCGGTGGGTTTGAGCTCAAGCATAATTCCTATCTGCTCGCGTTTGTCGCCGCCTTTATCGCCGGCATCATTTTCAATGCGGTGCCGTGCGTCTTGCCCGTTCTCCCGCTCAAGGCGATCGGGTTCTACGAAGTGTCGCAACATAACCGCGCCAAGTGCCTGGCGTTCGGCGCGGTTTTCAGCGCGGGGCTGATCGCAAGCTTCGCCGTGCTTGCGCTGGTTGTCGTCGTCTATCGCAAAGTCGGATGGGGCGAAATCTATAGCAATGTCTGGCTGAATCTCGGCATTGTCGTCATTTTGCT
Organism: Tepidisphaeraceae bacterium; assembly: GCA_035551995.1. Taxonomy (GTDB): domain Bacteria; phylum Planctomycetota; class Phycisphaerae; order Tepidisphaerales; family Tepidisphaeraceae; genus RYN-428. The sequence continues at coordinate 43,680 of DASZME010000041.1, read as the reverse complement.
GGTGATGGCCGTCGGCACGTTCGGCGTTTTCACGGTGAATCTGCCAACCGGCATCTACAACATCACGCCGCGCCACGACACTTACCTCGGCAACTTTTTGTTCGGCATTCTGACGGCGATCCTCTCGACCCCATGCACGTTCGGGTTGTTCGTGAGTCTGCTGGTGTGGGCCGCTTCCCAGCCGGCCGTCATCGGCGCCACTCTCGTCATGACCGTCGGCGCGGGAATGGCGTTCCCCTATTTTCTCCTGAGCGCGTTTCCCGAACTCGCGCGTAAATTCCCGCGAACCGGGCCATGGTCGGACCTCGTGAAACAGATGATGGCCTTCCTGCTGCTCGGCAGCGCGGTCTTCTTCGCCCGGCGATTTATCGTGCCCTTTACCGGCGCCGACGCGTTCTGGTGGATTTTGTTCGCTGTCGCGGTCATCGCCGGTCTATACCTGATCGGCCGAACGACTCGCCTTTCCCCGAATTTTACGCCTCGGATGATTTCGACCCTTCTGGCGATCGCGCTGATCGGCGGGACCTTCGCCGCCGTCTGGACGATTGTGCAACAGCCGTACAGTTGGACCCCCTATTCGCCCGCCACTCTCGCGTCGGCCCAGAAGGCGAATCGCGTGGCGGTCGTTGAATTTACCGCCGCCTGGTGCAGCACATGCCAGTACCTCGAGGTCCATACGCTTCATAGTTCCACCGTCGTGGCGGCGGTCAAGAAGCGCGACGTCGATATGCTCAAAGCCGATCTCACCTCGAGCTCGGCCGTTGGATGGACATTGCTGGGCCAAAAGGCGGATTTCCCGGCGATCCCGTTTACGCTTGTCTACGGGCCCGGCGCCGCTGAACCGATTAAGCTGAACGGAATATATTCTCCCGAGCAACTGATCGGGGCGATCGACACGGCGGGAACCAAATCCGTCGCACTTCGATAACCGCTAATCATCGCGGTCGGTCCGTGAGCCGGAGGTCTGGCAAAGAATCGCCTCGCCGGCATACTCTTAGTCCATGCGTGTTCTCATCACCGCCGGGCCGACTCGTGAGCCGATCGACGCCGTCCGCTACATCGGCAACCGCAGCAGCGGCCGGATGGGCGCGGCGCTGGCCGAAGCGGCGGTTAATGCCGGGCATCAGGTCACGCTCATTCTCGGACCCGTTTCCGCCGCCTTCGCAAACGGCCTTCGACGAATCGACATTGAAACGTCCGGCCAGATGCACGAAGCGGTGCTTGTCGAATTTCCCGCGCACGACCTGCTGATCATGGCGGCGGCGGTCGCCGACTATCGGCCCAAAGCCGTTCACGCGGGCAAGACGCCGCGCCAGGAATCCCTTACCATCGAATGCGAAGCGACGGCGGACATTCTTGCCGGCGCCGGCCAAATCAAACGCCCCGACCAGCGCACGGTCGGCTTTAGCCTCGAACTCGCGGGGAATATCGGCCGCGCCCGCGAAAAACTGCTTCGCAAGAAACTCGACTTGATCGTTTATAACACGACCGAGACGATGAATAGCGAATCGATCGAACCGTCTCTTCTGTGGCCCGATGGCCGCGTCGAATCGCTGGCTCGACTTCCAAAAGCCCGCTTCGCCGAGGCGCTGATGGCCAGGGCCACCGAGCTTTTTTGAATGTTTTTCGAAATGGAAAGATCGATCGACGGCGCGATGACAGCGACCTGACTTCTTAGATTATTTTCGTGTTGGTGTCGCGAGCCTGGGTCACACCACACGCTCCACAAGAGGGCTCCCAAACGCAGGTACGCGGTAGCGACCGACAAATGCTTTAGTTTCTCCCCCGCCACATCGATCCCAGTCTTTTGTTCCAGCCTGGAATCCGCGACAGATCCTCGCCGTCGAATTTCAAGCGACTTAACCTGATCCTGAACTCCGGCTCGAAGAATGCGGCGGCATCGCGCTCTCCCCAATAACCGAACGGCAATATCGAAATCGATTTAACCGTTCTGGACTTCAAATCTTCCCGCCACCGGTCCGACGCGAGCGATACAAATTCGCCGCGCGTTCGCACCAGCGGCGACAGCAGGAAACCCGCGCGCGCGATCGGCGCGATGAATCGATAGGTCTCGATTCCGCCAGCGGTTCGCACTTGAATTAGTAAGCCCGGCGGCCGGTAGAGCAACGCCGCCAGTCGCCCGCGCGGACTTAGCTTCACGTCAATCTCGGCCCACACCAGGTCATCGGAACTTCCCGGCACGGCGATCGATTCGCTCAGGCGGCCGGTAGGGGCGGGCAGCGGCGTAAGCGTGTATCGCCGCGGAACTGCGGCGCGCTTGAGAACGGCCATCGTGTCATACATGCCCACCACGTCGTAGCGCGTCAGCAGTTCGGGCCATGAAAGCCCGTCATCAAGGGCCGGCAGCCGCAAGTCGATCGTCTGCACGTCGAAGAGAATATTCGCCGGTCCGCGGTCGCTTTGGAGATAGGCGCGGTTGATGCCGACGAGAGCGGGCGTATAGGCGGCGTAGCTTTGAAAAATGGGCCGCGGGCGATAATCCAGGCCGTAAGCGACAGCGACGACCTGCGCGTTTGAATAAACGTCGGTCGAACCGGTAATGGGCGGCAATCGCTGAGCCGCGCGAACCTCGGCCAAAGCGGATGCATACCGCCCCCTCAAATCGCCGTCGCCGCGGGCCAGATGAAACGCCTCGCGGACCGATTGGGAAGCGAATTGGATGGTCCGGGCGTAATATCCAAACAGCCCATAATCGCTGTAATGCGCGACGGTGGCCGACATATTCATCAATGCCAGGCCAACAGCCGCGACCCAGAATGAACGATGCGACGATTTCGTCAGATTCGGCCAGATCACGACGACGTAGACCATCGCCATCGAAAAGAGCAAAAAGGGTCCGACCAGCACGTGCGGCGCATCATGCCGCACAAAGCTTTGTTTGAACGCCGCGAACAGGATAAGCGCCAGGGCGGCCGAGTGGATCGCTCCGCGCCCGCGATGCAAACGCCAATTGACGTCGGCGATCAGCGCCCATAGCAGCATCGCCGCGAGGGCGAACTCGACGTCAGTCAGTTCGCTGGTCAGGAGCATCATTCCCTGGGTATATCCACCGGCGAGCTCGGCGCCGGTTCGGAGGTAATCGATAAATGACGCGGCCCGTTGCCCTGCGGCAAGCCAGAGGGTCGCGAGAAACGCCAGATAAAGTCCGGGTATCCAAAAATTCCATCGGCGTCTGCCCAATAACTGGTCCGCCGTCAGAAGAACCACCAGCGTCGTATTGATCGTGAGCCAGGAAAATTTCGCCAATCCCGCCAGCGCCAGGACCGCCAGCAGCAGGACCGATTTCGCGGTCAGTCGCATGTCGTCGACGTAGAAATAGACGGCCAAGAGCAATACGCCGCACATGGGGAAAAGCACGTCGTCGCCGGAGGTGACGGCGCCGATGAACGGAAAGATCCACAGCGCCGCGGCGATCGGATTGTCCGAAACCCGCCGAATCGCCGGCACAATGCTCCAGATCGACCAAAGCAATATTCCGGCGACGGCGGCGCGAATCGCCAGCACGATGGGGTAGGTTGGCGGGTAGTAAATCGGCGGAACGCAAAAACCGTAGGGGCCGTACGTGAAGATTCGGTCGCTGCCGAACTGGGGCTGGGCTTTCCATCCGGCGTGCATCACCAGCATCCAGGATGTTTCCGAGTCGCAGTTGCGCGGAATCTGAGGGGCGAACGGGATAACCAACGCGAACGTATAAACGGCAGAAAGCAGAAATAGCGATGCCCAGCGGATCCTTGATCGTCGAGTGGATTCAACGGGCTGTAATTCCTCCACGGAGCCCTTTCCTATTGCCGCTTGCAGAATGCAACCATCAATCCTCGGGCGTTGCGGCCATGTTTTAACCCGAGGCGCTGGTTATTTCAAAAATCCCCAACGCGATCGATCCTGACAACGATCAGGCTAAGCGGAACTAAAAGCATTATGCGTCCTGGCGGCCCTTCAAATAATTCCGTAATCGATCGCCGACAAACGCGATGGGTCCTATCGACATTCATCGCCGCTCTCGTTCAGTTGACGGTCTTTTATTCGGCTGGGCACGGCGCCGACTCCACTGATATTCCGACCGTCACCCGTTTCATATCCGATAATTGCGTCGGATGTCATGGCCCGCTCAAGCAAAAAGGGAAGCTGCGTCTGGATTCGCTATCCCCGAACTTCGAGGACCCGGCGGCGCTGCGCGTCTGGGTCGAAGTGATGGATAAGTTGAACCTCGGCGAGATGCCGCCGGAGGAAAAGCCGCGGCCGGACGTGCAGGCGCAGCTGCATATGGTGAAGTGGATCGCCGCGGGACTTCGCACGGTTCAGCGAAAATCACTTGGCTCCGGCGGGCGAATGATGCTGCGCCGTCTCAACCGCGCCGAATACGCCAACACCGTGCGCGACCTGCTGGGCCTCACGTTTCTTCCGGGGGAAAGCCCGCTGGAGTTTCTTCCGCCCGACGCGAAGGCCGATGGATTCGACAAGGTGTCGGCGATGCTCATGGTCGATCCGTCGTTGCTGGATAAATACTACGAGGTGGCCCAGCGCGTCGCCGACAAGGCGATCGTTCGCGGCGATCCTCCGTTTCCGACCTATCGCAATCGCTTCTATCTGAAAGACACCGCCAAGCGCGCCGCCAATCGATATCTGTGCGATGAGCCGGGCTTCAAGTGCAGGGAGGACGACATTATCCTGATGGCCGGCGCCACGCGGTCGTACGACGATTTGTTTTATCCGGGGACCAAGCGCAAACGAATCCCGATTAAAGGCATGTATGCGGTTCGCGTTCGGGCGGCGGCTGATCCCGGGTCAAGCGGGAAGCCGGTCAGGATGCAGGTGCTCCGCGAGAGCGGCGGAGAAGGCGTTTTGATGGAGACCGACGTGACGGCGCCTCCCTCGTCGCCGCAGGTTTACCAAGTGGTTCTTCCGCTCGGCGTCGAAGGCGGCGAATTTGCCGTGAAGATTCTCGATCCGGCAAAGTTCACCATCAACAACGGCGCCTACCGCAACATGGAGCGGGCCATCGAAAAAGCGGGCGAAATCAAGGATTTCGCCGCCATCATGCGAACCAAGGGGCGCATGCTGGCTGAAGGATTATTAAGCGGCGGATGTCCAAACCCCGAAACGGTCGATACCGCCAAAATTCCCAAACTCTATCTCGACTACATCGAAATCGAAGGTCCGCTCTATGAACAATGGCCGCCGAAAAGTCATCAGGCGCTGTTCTTCAAGGGCAAAGGCGCCGTTCAGGATATCGCCTATGCCCGCGAGATGTTTACCCGATTCATGCCAAAAGCCTTTCGGCGCCCCGTATCGGCCGGCGAGGTTGAATCCATCGTCGGGTTGATCAAGGGCGAACTGGATGCGGGAACCAACTATGAAGAGGCGATCCGCGTCGGTCTGACGGCGGTGTTAACGAGCCCCAATTTCATCTACCTGTTCGAACCGGGCGGCGAACAAGTCCGGTCACTGACGGATTTGGAGTTCGCAAGCCGGCTCTCTTATTTTCTGTGGTCGAGCATGCCGGACGAATCGCTGCTGGCTCTGGCGAAGGCGGGAAAACTGCACGATCCGGGCACTGTTTCTCACGAAGTGGATCGCATGCTGGCCGATCCGAAGAGCCGGGCGCTGGTCAGCGGATTCGGCGCGCAATGGCTCAAGACCGATGAGTTTCGCACCACCAAGCCCGACGAAAAACTCTATCGCGATTACAACGACAAGCTTGGCCAGGATATGGTGGCCCAGTCGCTGGCTTTTTTTGAATATGTCCTCACGAAGAATCTGCCGGCCACAAATTTCCTCGACAGCGATTTCACGTTGGTGAACGAACGGCTGGCGAAGTTTTATGGAATCGAAGGCGTGCAAGGCGACGCGTTTGGGGTCGTGAAACTGCCGGCGGGATCGCCGCGCGGCGGATTGCTCGGGCAGGCCGGGGTGATGATGCGCGGTTCCGACGGGAGCCGAACCAAGCCGGTGCAGCGCGGGGTTTATGTGCGCGACGTGCTGTTCAATGATCCGCCCGATCCCCCGCCGCCCAACGTCGGCGAAATCGAACCGAATATCCAGGGGAAAAATCTGACCGTGCGCGATCGCCTCAAGCAGCATCAGAAGATCGAAACCTGCGCGGCCTGTCATCGCGGCATCGATCCGTACGGCTTGGCGCTGGAAAATTTCAACGTGATCGGCGCGTGGCGCACGCAGCAGGACGGCGAAAATTTCCGCGGCGCAAAACGCCCCGCCATCGACGCGAGCGGCAAAATGCCCAACGGCAAGACCTATGCCGATTTTGCCGAGTTCAAAAAATTGCTGCTCGACCAGAAGGACCGGTTTCGCACGGCGCTGGCCGAGAAAATGTTCTTGTACGCCCTCGGACGTCCCGCGGAGCCCGCCGACCGTGGTACGATCATGCAGTTCGCCGACGCGATGGCCGCTGGGAACGATACTTTTCGCGGCTTAATCGAGGCGATCGTCGCTAGCGAAGCGTTCCGAACGAAATGAGGCCGCCGGCTCGATTTTTTTTGAGGAATGAAATGTCCAGTACACGCCCCGTTCTCTCCCGTCGTGCGATGCTTCGCGGCGCGGGCGCCTTGATGGCGTTGCCGTACCTGGAATCGATGATGACTTCGTCGGCGCTTGCGGCGCCGCAGGCGGCGGCGCCGGCGCGGATGGCGATGTTCTACTTCGGCACCGGCATGAACATGCGCCAGTTCACGCCGAGCGACGAAGGAAAGAATTTCACGCTCACGCGGATTCTCAAGCCGCTGGAGCCGCATCGCGGCAATTTCACCGTACTCTCGGGAACCTACCTTGAAAAAGGGGGAGGCCACGACGGCGCCTATCCGTTTTCGACGAGCATTTCCAAGGATCGCAAGCAGTCTATTTCGCCCGACCAATTGGCCGCCGAGTCTTTGGGCGCCGACACGCGATACGCGTCCCTGCAGATGTCCGTGAAAGCCGGCACCGATTTCGGAAGCCAGGCGCTGGCGACCATCGCGTGGAATCGCCAGGGCGTTCCGCTGGCGGCGGAGAATGATCCGCACGTTTTGTACAACCGCCTGTTCAAGCCCGACGACGAACAGGAAAAAGCCCAGCGATCGACCGAGTTTCGCCGCCGCCATAGCGTGCTGGATCTCGTGCGCGAAGACGCGAAAAACCTCGAAGGAAAGGTCGGCGCTTCGGACCGTCAACGGCTCGATCAATATTTCAATTCGGTTCGCGAACTGGAAAAACAGCTCGAACGGCGCGTCGCCTGGTCGAGCAAAGCCAAGCCCAATCCCGATACCCCCCACCGCGACGACTACGGCAAATCCATGACCCCCGAAGGCGCTCCCGGCTTTTTCTACGATACCTACGCAAAGCTGATGTACGACCTGATCGTCCTGGCGTTTCAGACCGACTCGACGCGCGTCTGCTCCTACGTCGTGCGAACGGAACTGGCCGGCGGAGTCTATCCCGAATTCGGCGTATCAAAAGGGTATCACGCCCTCACCCATCACGGCAACGATCCGCAAAACCTCGAAGAACTCGCCAAGGTAGACACCATCTACATGAGCCACTGGGCCTACTTTTTGAATCGTCTCAAGTCGATCCAGGAGGGAAATCAAACCCTGCTCGACCGCACGGTCCTGGGCTTCTCCAGCGGCATGGGCATCGGCCATAGCAAAGACCTGCTCCCCACCGTCATCTCCGGCGGATCGGGCCTCGGCATCGACCATCAGGGACACTTGAAGCTACCGACCAACACGCCGCTCGCCAGCGTCTGGCATACCATGCTCGACCGCGTCGGCGCCGCGGTACCGGCGGAATTTCAGGATAGCAAAGGGCCCATTAAACAGTTGATTCGCGCGTAAGGCATTTTCGACAATTGACGATCGATATTATAAATAACCTCGCGCGATCACGCGCGCTTTTTTTCATACCCTCGCCCGGTAGTCCGGGGGAGGGCAGGGTGAGTTTTTCTTTGATAGTTTGAATTTTATGCGACTTGCATCGTTTCAAAAAACCCCTCTCCCCAACCCTCTCCAAAAAAGGGAAAGGGAGCGTAAGACGCCAGTGTTTTTCGCGTCATTGTTATTGATAGTCTGCGTTATAGCCGCCGGGCCCTGCGCCGCCGATCCGATCAAGACTATCTCCAACAGCGTCGGTATCAGCCTGATTCTTATTCCGCCGGGAACCTTTCAGCGCGGCATGACGGATGAACACAAGCTACGAATCAACCACCCCAACACGATTCTACAGGGCGCCGATCTTCAGGACGAGCGGCCGGCGCATCCCGTGCAAATTTCGCGGGCTTTCCGGATCGGCGCCACGCACGTCACGGTAAAGCAATTTCGCGCGTTCGTGGAGGCCGCCCACTATCAAACCGACGCCGAAAAATCGGGCCGCGGCGCCTTGGCGTTTCATGTTCCGCATAAGGAGGGCGTTGATCGTTTCGTCGTCGATCCGAAATGCACATGGCGGAATCCGGGATTCCCGCAAGCCGACGACCATCCGGTCGTGTGCGTCAGTTGGCACGATGCCGTGGCGTTTTGCGATTGGCTGAGCAAAAAGGAAAACGCGAAATATCGTCTTCCGACGGAGGCCGAGTGGGAATACGCCGCCCGGGCCGGCGCCGACACGATCTACGTCGGCGGCGACGATCCTCGGACAGTCTATGCCTACGGAAATATCGGCGATGAGACGCTCGAGGCGGCTTACCCCGGCACGGTCAAACGCCAGCAGGCGGAGAATCTTCAACCGAACGGCGGCGACGGGTATGTCTTCACGTCGCCCGTCGGCCATTTCAAGCCAAACGCATGGGGCCTGTTCGATACGCACGGCGACGCCTGGGAATGGTGCTCCGATCGCTATTATGATCGCTACTATGAAGAACTCCTGACCGCCGCCCGCAAGAAAGGATCGGAAGCCAAGCCTGCGATCACGGTCGATCCGCAAGGACCGCAAACGACGCCGCAGCACAAGTATGGCGATTGGCGATCCATGCGCGGCGGATCATGGTATACCGGCCCGATGGCCAGCCGATGCGCGTCCCGATCTTTCGGCGAGGCTGGAGACGCATTCTGTTACACGGGCTTTCGCATCGTCAAAGATGAGCCGGCGTCCGCCGACGCGCGTAAATGATCCGACGATTCCTATTCCGCCGCGCGTCACTGTGCGTCGCGGTTAACCCTGAGTCTATGAAAACCCCCCTTCTCACGCTCGCGGCTTTGTTACTGTCAGGCTCGGTTACTTTCGCCGGCAATGCGGAAAAACCGGCGACGCAGCCTTACTATGAAGACGCCGTCGCCAATTCCAATTCGCTTCGCGTGGAGCAGGCAAAAGAGCTGGATGACTACATTGTCGCGATGAAGAAAGACAACGGCCGGCTTGGAACCGTGTTTAAGCCGGACTACTCCTCTCCGCAAGCCTTTGAGAGGTCGGCGATTCCCTATCGCCAGGCGTTTTGCGACAGCATCGGCTATCCGCCTCCCGGCCAAACGCCAAAAGAGGCGCCGAAGTTCGATCGGATCGGTGAGGACGGCATCGGGACCTACTACCGCGCGTCTATCGCCATTCTGCCCGGCGTTCATGCCGAGGGAATCTATATTGTTCCCAAGGGGCTCAAGGGCAAGGCGCCGCTGGTGATCTCAATGCACGGCGGAGGCGGATCGCCGGAAGTGGCGCTGTTTCACGGCGGATCAAACTACCACGATATGGTTCGCGGCGGCGTGAAAGCAGGTTATGTCGTCTTCGCGCCGCAGCATCTGTTTTCGTCGCCGGGCCTTGCGAAAGACATCCGAAACAAGACCGACGATCGCCTGCGCCTGGTCGGAACAAGCCTGACCGCGGTTGAAGTCGCCAAAATCACCCGGAGCATCGACGCAATCCTGACACGCCCCGAAGTCGATCCGAATCGCATCGCGATGGTGGGCCTTTCCTATGGCGGCTACTATGCGCTGGTCACCCCCGCCATCGATACGCGAATTAAGGTATCGGTTTCCAGTTGCTACTACGGCGTACAGGAAGGCCGTTATGACCGGGATGAACTTTCCGTTCCGAGCGATTTCAAGTTCAAGGACCGATTCACGCTCTTTCGGGACTCTGACGTCGTCGCGCTGATCTGTCCCCGCGCGCTGGAGATTCAGGCCGGCAGCATGGACGACAACGACCACCGCGAGCCGGGGAAATTACTGGCGCCGCTTTCGGAATCTTACTATGCAAATCTCGGCCTGGCCGATCGATTCCACTACCTGATTTTCGAGGGCCATCATGAATTTCACGACGAGTCGGCGTGGGCGTTTTTGAAGACACATCTCTGAGGAAGGCGGTCAAATACGCGCCCGAATTTCGCTAGCTCGTCGCCCCAGTCCATCTTTATCCCATCACCTCTTCAAGCGCTACCATCCTGTTTTTTTCATCGACCGATTTTACCGCCGCGTGGATGATGGCCGTCACTTCCAATATTTCCCGATGGGGGACAGGTTCGATTCCGGTGCGAATCATCTTGCGAAACGCGTCGGCCATGCGAAAAATTTGGTAGCTATGGCCGAGCCAGTAGTTGCCTTCGATGGCCGGGGTCCATGTATATTGTGATTTTTGAAAGTGAGCGGTGGTTTGGCAGTATAAGCCATGAATATCCGGCCGCCCGCACCAGACCTCGGCCGGCGCGCGATCCGGGTACGCCAGGAGCGCATGACACGAATCCCCATGAGCGTACATGCTGACCCCCTGCACGCCCGGCCCGCACAACGTCATGGCCATCCACGTCGGATGCTGCCCATATACAACCCACCCGCCCGGCGAATAGGCGCCGCCCTGGCTCGCCATCACAAACTGTAATGGCCCATGCTCTCCCGAATCGCGCATTCGCAGCGCCTCGGCCGTTCCCCACTGATGCCGAAATAAGCTTGACGACATCAACGGCGCCTTGTGCTTGTGCGCCAGTTCCAGAATTTGGCGGGCCCGCGCCACCGATCCGCCGATCGGCTTATCGCAAAACGTGGGCAATCCCTTCTCCAGGGCCGGCGCGATCAGTTCGAGATGATCGCTGCCGGTCCCCGATGCGTCGCCGAGCCAGACCGCGTCCACTTCCTGCGCCATTTGCTCGACGGAAGCAGCGACCGTCACGCCGGGAAACCCCTCGGCGAACATTTTTGCAGCCGTCGCGTCGGCGGCGTAAACGTGCGTCAGGCGGGTGTCGACGAAGGGCATCTGGTCGAAATTCAGCTTGGGATTTCGAAAAAATTCCGGCGTGATCTTCGCCGTCCCCGCGTCCAGATATTTCTTGACGGCGTCCTGGTTCATCGTCGGATGAAACGGATGGCAGAAGTGCCACGTATGCCCGTTGGTACGCTGCGGTTTACCTTCGATGCTCGCGGAGATAACGCCGATGCGAAAGACTTTATCCTGAGGCACGGCGGGCGCCGTCGTCGAGGCGGCCGCTGAAATCGCCGATGCGGCGGCGGTGGCGCCGAGGGTGATCGCCTGACGCCGCGAAAAAGAGTCAAAGGGCATGAAGTATCTCCGGTGGTTCGCGTGAAAAGTAGGTATATCGAATACCGCGCGGCGATGATTGGGTTTATGCCGGCGAACGCCAATCCGCCCGACGATCTTCCCTGACGACGCTCGACTTTCGACCAGCGGCAACAATGCCGGCGCGGACAGGTAAGTTCGGCTAAAGGAATTCAATACGATGAGCCATTCGCAATCTCGCCGTGATATGCTTCGATTTGCCGCCGTGGCGGCCGCCGCGATGGCGATGCCTTCGCTGGGGCGGGCGGAGGAACTGAAAAAGAAAATACCGATTGGGCTGGAACTGTATTCGGTTCGCACGCTGATTCCCAAGGATTTTCCCGGCACGATCGAGGCGATCGGAAAAATGGGATATCAGGGGGTGGAGTTCGCCGGGTATCACGGATGGGATCGCAAGCCAAAGGAACTTCGCAAACTGCTGGATGAGAACGGCCTCAAATGTTGCGGCGTTCATACGCACCTTCCCACGCTCGAGGGAGACTATCTTAAAAAGACCGCCGATCTGCATACGATCCTCGGCAATAAGTTTCTGATCTGTCCGAGCCTATCGGCGAAAGACGCCGCGGGATGGGAGGAACTGGCAAAGAAGTTCAACGACATCGCCTTGCGCGCGCGGGAGTTCGGCATGCTCGTCGGCTACCATTCCCACGCAAGCGATTTCAAGAATTACGGCGGCAAAACCAGTTGGGAAATTTTCTTCGACAATACCAATCCCGAAGTGGTCCATCAGCTTGACACCGGCAACACCCTCGACGGCGGCGGCGATCCCCTCGCGCTCATCAAAAAGTACCCCGGCCGCACCAAAACCACCCACATCAAAGAGCACGGCGGCCCCGCGAACGCCGCCCTCGGCGAAGGAACCATCGACTGGAAAACCATGCTCCAAGCCTACGAATCCGTCGGCGGGACGGAGTGGTATATCGTGGAATATGAACACGATAAGCCGATGGAAAACATCAAGCGAAGCATCGATTATTTGCACGCGCTGGGGAGATAATTTCCGCTGCGGCGGTGTGTCCGACGGCACGCCGGTGCGGCAAACGAATTCAACCCGAGCGCAGGTGGGCCAGGGATGCGGTATCGGATAGAATTCAACGCCGATATCGAATTGACGATCGTTAGTCCAGAGGACGCCGCAGAGCAAGCCAACCAGCGTGGCGTGCTTGTTTCATCAGCAGCGATAATTCCTGACAATACTCGGGCTCTAAATCATCATCATCATCATCGTTATCCTGGCCAAGAATGGGAAATAATTAGGAGGCGGAAACGTCATTGCTCGCTGCGGCGTCCAACCGCCGAATCATCGCAGCGCGTTAGCCAAACTGAGAGCGAGAATTCCTGCAGACTTTTTTTACACTTCTATTTTACAGTAATCGCCTTTCCATGAATTCAAGCCGCTTCGATCATGGCTCGCCAGTTGGCGGGATCGGCGCGAATCAGATCGAGCAATCGGCGAATGTTCGCAAAGAATGAGGCGGCGAACTTCACGGCCGCCCAGCGTAGCGAGATCGCGAAGTGGATCAAAGACGTCGAAAGGGCCTTCCAATGAAGCGCAAGAAACGCGACATCGCAGGCGATCGGGGAAGCCGCGTCGCGGACCAGCGACGACGGCATGTCAAGGGTTCGGCAACTTCCGTGGGCAGGCGTGGTCGGAATGCGCCATATTTTAGTCCACGCCTACCTTGACGTGGATGTGGATTCGGTGGCGCGCGTCATCATCAATCACCTTCCTTCCCTGAACGAATCGCTGGACACGGCGCTCAATAATTGGGGAAAAGATGGCGACGGAATCGAAGAGACAGCATGAAGATCGCAATCTCGCAGAACGCCGGGGGTTCGCGGAGGCTGCGTTCTCGGCGGCTTGATGACTCCCGCTATCACAATCGGCTGATCAACAACTCTCTCTGAAAAATCATCTCTTTCGGCATATCCCCTGCCATCTTCAAAAACAGTTCTTCCTGGCTGAGAATCTCCGCCTTGACTGAATCGTTATCGACAGTCTGAAGCTGTTCGAGTTGATCGATGTTGACGGTAAGCCCTTCGAGGTCGATGTCCTTGGCGCGCGGCATCCAGCCGAGGGAGGTTTCGGCGGCGTAGGCTCGGCCGTTGCAGCGGTCGATGATCCATTTCAATACGCGCATGTTTTCGCCGTAGCCGGGCCAGATGAATTGGCCTTGATCGTCCTTCCTGAACCAGTTGACGTGGAAAATTCTCGGACAGTCCTTCATCCGCTTGCGCATGCGAAACCAGTGGACCAGATAGTCTCGAATGTTGTAGCCAATGAACGGCAGCATTGCCATCGGATCGCGGCGCACGACGCCGACCTGGCCGGTGGCGGCGGCGGTGGTCTCGGAGCCGAGGGTGGCGCCGATGTAGACGCCGTGGGTCCAGTTGAAGGCCTGGAAGACCAGCGGGATGGTGCGCGTGCGGCGCCCGCCGAAAACGATGGCGGCGACGGGAACGCCGTCGGGATCGTTGGCGGCGGGATCAAGCGCGGGGTTGTTCGACATGGGGGCGGTGAATCGGCTGTTGGGATGGGCGGCTTTCCTGCCGGTCGATTTGCCGATCTCGGCGTTCCACGGCTGGCCGGTCCAGTCGATCGCTTCCTGGGGAGGATCGTCGGTTTTGCCTTCCCACCAGACGTCGCCGTCGGGCAATAAAGCGACATTGGTGTAAATGGCGTCCCTGGCCATACATTGCATGGCGATCGGATTGGTCTGCCAGTTGGTGCCGGGGAGAACGCCGAAGTAGCCGGCTTCGGGGTTGACGGCGCGCAGGCGGCCGGTGGTTTTGTCCACCCACATCCAGACGATGTCGTCTCCGACGGTGGTGATTTTCCACCCTTGTTCCTGATACTTGGGGGGCGGCGTCATCATGGCGAAATTGGTCTTGCCGCTGGCGCTGGGAAAGGCGGCGGCGACGTACGTTTTTTCTCCGGTCGGGGCGGTGGCGCCCATCAGCAACATATGCTCGGCCATCCACCCCTGCTGCCAGCCGAGGAAACTGGCGATGCGGAGCGCCAGCGATTTTTTTCCGAGCAAGGCGTTGCCGCCGTATCCGCTGCCGAAGCTCCAGATGGTGTTGTCGAGGGGGAAGTGGCAGATATACCTTCGTTCGGGATTGACGTCGCCGAGGCTGTGCAGGCAGCGGGTCCATTCGTCGCCGGTTCCCAGTTGGCGCCAGGCGACATTGCCCATGCGCGTCATGATTTCCATGCTGAGGGCGACGTAGATCGAGTCGGTGACTTGAATGCCGACCTTGGCCATGGGGGATCCGGTCGGGCCCATGACAAACGGAACGACGTACATCGTTCGGCCACGCATACATCCCTGGAAAAGAGGCCGGAGTTTTGCGTAGCCGGCTTTGACTTCCATCCAGTTGTTGGTGGGGCCGGACATGTCTTCGCTTGGAGTGCAGATGAAGGTAAGTTGTTCGGTGCGGGCGACGTCGTTTGGGTTGGATCGATGCAGGTAGCAGCCGGGGAGTTTTTGCTGGTTGAGCCGGATGAGGACCTTTTCGAGGACCGCGCGCTCGAGCAATTCGCGTTTTTGGGTTTCGCTGCCGTCGCACCAGATGACGTTGTCGGGGGCGCACGTCGAGACGCATTGCGCGATCCATTTCGCCGCCGATGAACTGAGGATGTGTGAGGGGGTTTCCATTCGTTTGGCGTCGACTCCTTCGATCTTGGACGAAACTGGCGCTTCTGTACCGACGGTCATGGCGGACATCCTTTCCCTGCTCAGGTTCCCAATGCGCTTCATCTATACGCGAACGAAGCCGACGGAATCAAATTCGCCTCAGTGGTTCTTCTTCCCTGCCCAGGAGTAGGGCTTTGTCGATATAATCGGTTTTTCGCGTTTTCACCCTCATTTTCCGATAAAACGAAGTTTGTAAGACGGAAATCGTATAAAATCGACAAACCCAGTACCGGGGGCGGGGCAAAGGGCCGTCTAAAGTCTCACGCACTTACGCGCCTGATCTCGATGGAGGCAAGGATTTATCGTTTGCCTCGGCAAACAATGGACATTACTATAACCGAGTCACACAGGGGATTCTCCGAGCTAAATAAATCGGGAGAATCTGGGCGAACATCGCGGTCGCCGTATTTATATGGGAAGGGGTTTTGATGTTTCACCTCCGTCACGGAATATGCGTCGCGGTAATTTCGATGGGCGTCGCCGGTCTGGGGTTGAGCGCGAAGACGGCTCCGCCGGCAATCGCCGCGGGGCGCTCGACCGCTCGCGCCGGTGGTTCGCAATCCGCCGCTCGCCAGCGCGAGCGGCAAGAGCGGGCGTGGCGTAGATGGTATGATAGTTATCGGCGCGCGCTTCGACGGGGTTATTCATATCCGACCGGGTATCCGCCGGGCTATACCGGCGAGTCGAATCCGACGACCGCTCCTTCCGGAGGCGCCAACAATGGCGTTGTCGGCGTCAGCCCAAACGGGGGAAACAACGGCGCGCTGTTCCATAACCCCGCCGTCGATCACCCCGCGGCCGCCAATGACGCGCCGGCCGCCGTGTCGCCGACCGATCCAGACGTGCTTGCGGCCGTGGCGCGCGTGAAGAAGGCGTGCCTGGCCCGCTCCGATTATCAAACCGCCGTCGCGGACAAAAAGACCGCGGAGGACCGCCTTGCCGCGCTTCGCCCGGACGGCCTGGACATCGATCCCGCGGCCGCCATGCCCCTGGCGAAAACCGCCCTCGACGCCAGCCTGCGCATGGCGGCGATCGAACTCGAAGAAACGGCCAAAGACGCGCAATCCGCCGGACTTCCGCCACAGACCCAGCCGGCGGAAGCGGCGGCAAAATGAATCGGAAACTCCGTTCTTGCTTCACATGAGCTTGCCCCCGCGCTTATACTCATCTCGTTCGACCGCCGACTCGCTTTCATTCGCGAGCGCGATCGCGACGAAGTGGGCAGGCGATGGAGGAGCACGATGCTGAAGACGCTATTGTTGGCGGGGCTGCTTGGCGCGGGTTTGCCGCTGATATCAGGCTGCGGCGTTCAAACGAACAAGCCGCTCATCACCTATGAGCGAAACGCGATCGCCGTTGCGAAACTGAATACGGTCGAAACCCGGGGGTTGTACGTTCTGTTCCCCGGGAACGGCATCACGCCGCTCGACGCCGTCTACCTTCATCCCGGCGACGTGTACGGGTTTAAGACCAACGAAGGTCGCGTGGCGGGGTTTTATATCCAGGCGGGGACCAGCAAATTCGTGACGCTCGACGGCGTGCTGACCAGTGAATACACCTGGAAATTCGAGGGCGAGAAGCAGCCATAAGGCGCGATCCTACGGCGCCAGCGTGTTGGTCCGATCCAGGGCGCCGAATCGGCGGTTTCGTCGCGAGAAGGCGAGGATCGCCTCGTGCAGATCGGCCACGCCAAAATCCGGCCACAACACCGGGCTGACGAACAGCTCGGCATAGCTGATTTGCCAAAGCAGATAATTGCTGACGCGCATTTCCCCGGCCGTGCGGATCAGCAGGTCCGGATCGGGCATGCCCGCGGTGTAGAGGCGCGATGAAATCAGCGATTCGGTCACTTCGCCGGGACAAAGCGTTCCGGCCTTCACCTCGCCGGCGATCTCGCGGACGGCGTCGGTAATCTCAGCCCGGCTGCTGTAATTCAGAGCCAGAACCAAAGTGAGCCCGTCGTTGTTTTTCGTCTGCTCCAACGTTCTGGTCGCCTGATCGATCACCGGTTGCGGCAAGTTGTCGAGCCGGCCGATCTGGCGGAAACGAATGTTGTTTTCCATCATGGTCGGCAACTCCTGCTGCAGATAATCGACGTACATCTGCATCAGGAATCCGACCTCGTTCATGGGCCGTTTCCAGTTCTCCAGGCTGAAGGAATAGAGCGTGAGAAAATCCGGCCCGCCGTGCTCGCGGCGAAGGCGCGCCGCTTCGGTGACGATTTCGCGAACGCTGCGCGCCCCCTGCTGATGCCCGCGAACCCGCTCCAGCCCGCGCTGCACCGCCCAACGGCCGTTGCCATCCATGATGACGGCGATGTGCCGCGGAAAACGGTTGTCGGGGATGCTGTCCAAGACTGCCATGAGGCAATGATTAGCACAACGGCGGTAAGAATCCATTATTGATAATTCATCCACCGCCCGTCGCCGCGCCCGATCGATCTGGAAACCACTCCCATGATGCCTTATCCTCGATTCATGGGCCACGGTTCGGCCGCCACGAATCCTCACAAAATAACCTCAAACGACCGGCGGCGGATTCAATGGCTGGCGGCGCTTATCGCGGCGGCGGCGATTCTCGCGTTCTGGCGGATCATGGGCGGCGGGTTTCTGATCTGGGACGACGCCGAGCTGATTGTTCGAAATCCCGATTTAGTCTCGCCCGATTTCGGACGACTTCTGCATTACTGGACCGACTGGCACAGCCGTTCGTCGCTGTACATGCCGGTGACTTACGTCTTCTGGGGGATCGTTTCGGCGCTGGCGCAAACCACCGATTCGGGCGGCGGCTATGCTGGCCTCAATCCAGCCGTCTTTCATGCCGCGTCGCTTTTGCTTCACGTCGCGAGCGCCTTGCTGCTTTTCGTTCTGCTGCTGCGGCTGACCCGTTCGACATTCCCGGCGTTTTTCGGAGCATTGTTATTTGCCGTGCATCCGGTGCAGGTGGAAGCAGTGGCGTGGGCGGCCGAAGCGTCTACCCCGCTTAGTACGCTATTTTCAATCTGGGCGATTCTTGAATTCAGCGTCTTTATCGATCGGCGACGGGGAGAATCGCCTTCGATCGTGCCGGGCGGCGAGTGGATTGAATCCAGCAGAAGCGATGGCGCGTGGTTGCATTATTCGCTGGGAACGCTCGCGCTGATCCTGGCGCTGTTAAGCAAGCCGTCGGCGGTCGTCGTGCCGTTCCTTGTTGGCGTGATTGAAATCATCTTCAGGCGCCGTCGCATACGCGAGGTGATCGCACCGCTGGCGGGCTGGCTGGCGTTGTGCGTGCCGATCGCGTTGATCGCGCGCATCGCTCAACAGACGCAGTTCACCGTGCCGCTGGGCGAGCGCCCGATGGTGGCGGTCGATGCCGTCGCGTTTTACCTGTACAAGCTGGCGTTGCCGTTTGAACTTCTGCCGATTTACGGGCGCACGCCGGATTGGCTGTTCGCGCATCATGCCGCTTTGTATGCGACGTGGATCGCGCCGGCGTCGGTTGTCGCGATCGCTTTGATATTCCGGCGGCGAGCGCCGTGGGTAGCCGGGTGCGCGCTGCTTTTTTTACTAGGCGTTTCGCCGGTGCTGGGGTTGCATCCGTTTGTGTTCCAGCGAATTTCCACGACCGCCGACCGCTATCTCGCGCTGGCGATGCTCGGCCCGGCGTTCCTGGCGGCATGCCTTGTGCCGTCGCGGCCGCGGAGGCCGACGTTAATTGCGTTGAGCGTGCTGGCCGTTGCGCTGATGGGTCTAACCTTCCGACAAACATATTACTGGCATGACACCTCCAGGCTGTTTTCCCGCGTGTTGGAATATCATCCCGAGAGCGCCGCGGCGCAACAATTAATGGGCGACGCGTATAATTTTCAATCCCACAATGCCGAGCGCCGCGGCGACGGCGCCGCCGCCGCGCGCGATCTCGAACTGGCGGCGGCGCGTTTTCGGATCGCCGCGACGCTGCCTTATGACGGCGGCGTAGGCGATTACAACGCCGGGGAATGCCTGATGCGGCTGCATCGTTTCGCCCAGGCCGCCGAGTGTTATGAGGCGGCGTTGCGCGATCCATATTGTTTGCCGGGCAAGCTTGTCGTGTATCGCGCCCTCGGCCGCTGCTATCAACTACTCGGACAGAACGAAAAAGCGGCCGACTGTTTCCGGCACGTCGCGAGTGTAATCGGGCCCGGCGGCGCCGCGACCGGCACTTCCGCCGCTTCGCGTCTCCAGAATTTCGCGCCGCCGCCGCCGTCGAATTGACCATCATGTTTCATTCAACCACCACGCAATACGCCATCCGCGGCCTCAGCGAACTTGCCGTTCGCGCAGGCCAGGAAAGCATGATGCTCGATCAACTGACGGCGGGCACCGATCTGCCGCGCGAATTTCTGGCGAAGGTTTTTCAGCAACTCGTCAAAGCCGGTATCCTCACCAGTTCCAAGGGGCGCGGCGGGGGATTCACGCTCGCCCGGCCGACCCATCAGATCAGCCTGATGCAGATCGCCCAGGCCATCGAAGGCCCCGGCGCCTGCGATGGCTGCGTGCTTGGCCTCAGCGAATGCGCCGACCCGGCGCCGTGCCCGGAACACGATCTATACAAGCCGATCCGTCAACGGCTCAACGATTACCTGTCCACGACCACGCTGGCTGATCTTGCGGCATCGGTAAAGTGCAGGAAGGGTTAAAGAGCGGCGATCTGCGCGCTGTCGTGGAATTGAAATCGGGGGGCGATCGGGTGGGCAAAGGGCATCTTTCTTCTGGAATCTCGCCCGAAATTTATGTACACCAATTAGCGGGCGCCGCGCGGTCGGCGCCGGGCCGCCGGAGATTCGCGGGACGAGTACATGGCACAGCACTGGCTTGAGTTGACCGGCTCTTTTTTCGCGGCGGCGGCGGCGGTGTTGTCGTTGCTGATCGCCCGGCAGTCGACGGGCGCTGCTGGATTGCCCGGCTGCGGCGCCGCGTCGGCCTGCGATGCCGTCACGCAAAGCCGCTGGTCCAAGATTGGACGCGTTCCCGTTGCGCTGCCGGGGGCGCTGCTTTACCTGGCGATGCTCGCCGCCGCCCTGGCGATCGCGCTATCGGCTCGTCAAAGTTCAATTCTCCCCGTCATCGGCCGTGTCGCGGCCTGGGTCACGATCGGGTCGGCGGCCTGGTTCCTGGCGCTACAGGCGTTGGTCGTCCGGCGATTCTGCCTCTATTGTGTCGCGATTCATACACTTGCGGTCGTCGCCGCCCTCATTCTGCTGTTTCGACTTCCCGCAAGCGATATCTCCTCAACGTCTCTTGCGCTGGGCGCCGCGGGGCTGCTCGGCATTCTCGTCGGCGGACAACTCCTGATCCCGGTCCGCATGTTCGACATTCAAAATGCGGCGGCGCCGGCGCATCCTCGAACGATCGCCGCCTCTGCGGCGCCGGTCTCGATTAGTCAGCCGCACATCCCGCAAGCGCCAGCGATACCGATTCGCCGACGGGTCTCTTTGTACTCCGGCCGAGTTGAGCTTGACATGCAGGAGTGGCCTGTATTGGGCGCAGCGGCCGGCGACCATGTCATCGCGTGGCTCTTCGACCATACTTGCGCCGAATGCCATCACGAACATCGCCTGCTTCGCCGGGTACTGCCGATGTTCGGCGACGACCTGGCGATCATCGCCGTTCCCGTTCCGATGTTCCCGGATTGCAATCCCGAAGCGAAGGGACGGTATGAGTCGCAGGTTCAGGCGTGCGCCTATGCCCGGCTTTCGTGGGCGCTGTGGCTGGCGGCGCCGAATCTATACGATCAATGGGACGCGTTCATGGCCGAAAGCGATGTGCCCCAGCCGTTTGGGCTGGCGATGCAGAAGGCCGCGTCGCTGGCCGACCTGGGACAGTTCAATATACGGTCGCGCGACGGTCATCTCGACGCAAGGCTTGCGATGGGCGTCGACGTATATCGTCGTTGCGGCGTGGAAAAGGTTCCCGTGCTGCTGCTGCCGCGCGGCATCGGCCGCGGCCACGTTCAAACGGCCGAGAAGCTGTATTCGGCGTTGCGCGGGCACCTGCCGCCGCGGGTCGGGGGGAACGCAATGCAGACGTAGCACCGCCATCGCTGTGTATGTTTTGCTTCAGCCGATGTCGCTGAGTTTCTTTTCCATGACGGCACGGCGTATGGAGTGGGGAGTGTGGCGCCTTGGATTCCGGAGCATTTCTCAAGTAGCCGTAGCGTCTATCTGTTTATTGAGAGTCAGAGTAATTGTGTCACCCCGTCGTTGCATTCTTTGATACCCAAAGCCTAAAACACGGCCGAGCTTTCGGGCATCCCTTAATTCCGCTTCAAAGCAGGGTGACAGAATTAACTGACTTTCATTAGCGGTCCGCTAAAAGCGAAAACGCTGCAGCAACCGGAAAGACGCTCCAGGTTTAGAGCCTGAACTTCTATTTGCTGCTCACGCCATTTAGCGGAACGGACAGGAACTGCTTGATGAGCTTGCCGTCTTTCGCGTCGTAAAGACGGATCGAGCCGTCATATCCGGCCGTCGCGATCTGGGCGCCGTCGGGTTTGTAGCAGACGGCGTACACCGGCCCTTGTTCGCCGGACAGTGTGTAAACTTTCTTGCCGTCGGCGGCGGCGTAAACATTGACGTCGTTCATCGTTCCCAGGGCGACGTTCAGACCGTCGGGGCTGAACGCCACGGCGGTCACGGGCGCCGGTTGCTTGTCGAAAGCGCGAATGAGATTCGTATCGTTGCGGCCCGACGTGCGACCCTGGTTGTCGGAGATTTTGTAGAGACGGGCGCCGCCAAGATCGCCGCCGTAGAGGACTTGCTCGGCCTTGGGGTTCCTCGCGATGCACAGGCACGCTTCCAGCGGATTGTTGATGTCATCGACGAACCGGCTGTTTTCCAGATCGATCAGCTTCATCGCGTGATCGCGGCCGGCGGAGACCAGTTGCTTGCCGTCGGCAGTGAAGATCGTGCCCAGCACCCAGTCGGCATGGGCTTTGAAGTCGAGCATTTCCTTGCCGTCGTCGAGTTTGATGCGATGGACGACCTTGTCGGCGCCGCCGAAGGCCACCGTCTTGTCGTCGGGACCGAAGCTAATGCCGTAGAGGGAATCGCCGCTGATTTGATACGCCTTGAAGAGCGTGTGATCGGCGGTGTTCCAAACCTGCACGAGGCCAAATTCGCCCGGCGCCCCGCCGCAGTCGGCCATATATTTTCCGTCGGCGGAAAAAACCACCGATTCGATCCGCGGCGCCTCGCCGGTCAGGCGGGCGACGATGGATGAGCCGTCGGATTTGTGAAGCAGAACCTCGTGATATCCGGTCACCGCCAGAATCGACCCGTCCGGCGAGTAGGCCATCGCCGTCACGACGGGCGGAACCGTATAGATCGGCGGCTCGATCTTCGCTTCGCCGACTTTCGGCGTGTCGTCGGCGGCGCCTTGCTCGATCCATTTCTTGATGAGCGATATCTGTTGCGGCGCCAGCGGATCGCCGTCCTTGGGCATGTCGGGATCGTCGCCGGAGATTTTATCGATCAGCAGGCTCTTGGAGACATTCCCCGCCACCACGTCGGGCGCGTGTTTGCCCCCCTTGAGCAGCATCGCGACGCTGGTCATGTCTAGATCGCCCTTAAGCTTTTCCGGCTTATGGCAGGCGTTGCAATTGGAAACGAAGATCCGCCGAACCTGCTTGTAGTAGCTCACCGGCGCCTCATCGGCGAAAGCCGGGAGGCCGGCGAAAAGCAGGACAAACGATAACGACACAATTCCGGATCGCATAAATACCTCTTGGCAAACGTCAATCGCGCCGCGAGCGCCAATCGAGCCGGCGCCGGCGCACGATCGCTCGATAGCCGCGCTTTCGGCCGCCACGCTTCCACTCACTTTTCCAAAACCGTCAATACGAACGGCGCGCTATATTCAACCCGTACATCATCCCCCACCTTGGCCTCGGCGCGCAGGACGACATATCGGCTTCCGAATCCCGAGGCCCGTTCAACTTCAACGTTTAACGTGCCCGAAGCTTTGCCGGCGGGAACTACCAAAGGATCAGCCTTGAGCGCCGCCGCCAGCGGCGTGGGGGCGCCGGTGTTGGGGTCGCGGCCGGCGATGAACCCGTCGAGCGAAATGCGGATGTCGCCGTTAAATCCAGCGCGATTCAGCAGGAACGGCGCGGCGAATTTCTTTCCGCGCGCGATGGTCAATTCGGCTTCGGACCGCTCCTTCAACTCGGCCAGCAGATGGCGAACCGGATCAAGGCTCGGCGCGATGCCGCGATAATACGCCGACAACGCCGTCTTCTGCTTCGCGGTTCGTTTGGCGCCGTCGGTCTTGAGGATCGACGAAATTTCAGGCTCGAGCGTCAGGGCCGAATCGGGCGAAGGGTTGTTTGTCGCCCAGATTCGAAAGTGTCCCAATGTATGACGGGGCGATGAAAAATGATGTTCGAGAAAAATCCTCAGTTCCGTTCCGCCTTGCGGGCCGATCGGCTCCTTCGCCACAAACGTCGCGATCGCCGGCTTGCCCGTATTCGGCAAAATCGCCCAGCCGTTGTCGTTTTCCCCGGTCAGCGCTTTGGCGGCGGAAAATTTTTGCTGCTCGAACGTGGCCGACGCGCTCTTGAAATCGATCGGCGGCGCCACCTCTTCGGAATTCTTTTGCGACGCGAAGACGATCAACTTCGACAAGACGAAATTTCCGTCGGCGGCGCGGCCGGGACCGTCGCGCGGCAGCGTTGGGTCTGGAATCGCCTCGATTCGAATCGCCGTGATATTCTTGATCGGCGTTGTACCGATCAATGCGTAGACATCGTTGGCCGGGCTCTTGCCGCTGGCCATGATCGAACCGTCCGGCGCCTGTTTCAGCGTGGCGCCGCCTTCGGATTTCAACGCGCTGAATTCCAACGGCCGCCAGGTTGACCCCTCGGCGATCGATTTTTCCCACGTCATACGCTGGGCGTTCAGTTCCGGCGAATCGACGGCGAGCGCCGCTTCAAGCCGGGCCATCTCGGCATGAACGCCCACCAGACTGCGAATGGCGGTCAGCCGCGCGGACTCTTCGGAAACCTCCGGATCGATCGTGCGGTAGAACGTCGCGATCTGCGTCTTTTGCTCCGGCGTCCGCTTGTCCGTCCAAATGGCGAGAAGATTCATGATCCGCGGCGGCACGATCGACTTGGCGGCGGCCTGCGGATCGGTTGTCACCGAAATCCGGAATCGGCCGAGCGTCTGTTGCTGGCCGAACTGACAATCGAGAGTAAACGTCAAAAGCGAGCCTTTGGCGCGGCCGATCGGTTGGTCCGTGAAGAAGATCGCCTCGTTGTTTTTACCGGTCCGGGGCGACGATCCCCATCCTTTGCCGACCTTCGGCTCGATCGCGTCGATGACCGGAAATCCAGCCTGCTCGAAGTCGGCGATCGGTTTTTGCAATACCACCGGTTTTACCGTCGTTGGCGCGTCGGCGGGGGCGACGGCGACGGTAAAATGGCTCAAGACGAAATTCCCGGAACTGTGACGGCCCGGCCCCTTTCCCGGCAATGAATCGTCGGCCAATGCTTCCAAACGGATGGCGGTGATGCCCGTCAGATCCGTCGGGGCGATTACGGTGTATGTGTCGCGCTCCGGGCTGGGATTAGCGGCCAGGAATGAGCTGTCCGGCAAGGTGGAAAATTGAGTGCCCGAGACCGAGGCGATGGTCGCTTTATCGAGGGTCTGCCAGACGATCGGCGACACCTTTTTTTCCCACTCCGCCTGTGCGGCTTCGATTTGCGGATTGGCGGCGGCGAGTTTGGCGGCCAGCGTGTCGGCTTCGGCGGAAAGCTGGCCGAGCCGGGCCGGGGAGAGCGTCGCCACCGGTTCGATCGTGAACGGGGCGCCATCCATCACGGTGATATACGCCTGATCGACCGGCCGCCCTTCCTGAACCGGCGCGGCCAGGTGCGACACGAGCGTTGTTCCGATGGTCGCCGACGCGCGCAGGCGAAGGGGGAAGCTTCCGATGGCGGCGACGGGGGCCGCGGAGACGACGAGCATTCCGCTGGCGCCGGGAAGCGTCTCGTTGACGATCAGCGGCGGGCAGGTGACGCCGGGCGGGAGGTCTTCGAGGGTAACGGTGATGTCGCCTTTGAACTCTCCCTTGCGTTGCAGATCGACGAAGACGATCGCGTTGCCGCCCCGGCTGACGCGGAGGGCGTCGGGAAGAAACCGGGCCGAAAAATCCTGAACACCCGCTCCGCCGGCGCCGGGACCGGAACGAATCGACAGGCCAAACGCGTAGGTCGGCCCGCCATGAAAAAACAGGTCGCGGACCGAGACGGCATAGTCGCCGGGCTCCAGGTCGCGGGTGATGAACGCGCCGGCGCCGGTCACGTCGTCGGCGGTCTGCATCGCGGCGCCCTTGGCGTTGCGCAAGACCAGCAGCGGATCCATCGGCGATCCCAGACGCTTTGCGGTGGCTTCAAGCGTGACGATCTGCTTACGCGAAACGTGGAATTTGAAAAAGTTTTCGTCGCCGGCGGCGTCGATCCGGCCGCTGATAGCGACAGGCATCGCGACAACGCGGGCGCCCTCGACGTCGTGCGCGGGTTGATCGTCGGCGAACGCCGGCAATTCCGTGACGTCCATTTTCACCGCGTTGGAGATACCGGCCGACGCCCGGGCGCGAACGGAGATTTCGCCCTCGCTCGCGTAGGTGAGATCGAGCGGGATGGTTTCGGCGCCGGTCAGGTTGACGCCAAGCGGTTTGATCTCGGCGAGCTTGCCCGGCTGGGCGGTCATCGGGAGAAGGGATTGCACATAGGGGATCGCGCCGGCGTCGACGCTGTAGGTGAAATCGGCGCCGCCGCGATATTGCAGGTCGCGGATGGAGAGGAGGTAGGGGCCGTCGGCGGGGCAATCGAAGATGACGGTGGGATCGCCGCCGTGAGTGTCGATGTGGGTCGCGAGTTCGTGGCCGGATTCGTTGTGGATCGTGAGCAGCGCGTCAAGCTGGGAGCGGGCGCGGACGGCATGAACGTCGAAGACGATTTTCTCGCCTTTTCGGGCGTTGAATCGAAAACAGTCCACGTCGCCGGGAACGTCGATTTTTCCGATCAGGGTGATGGGGAAGGTTACTTGCTGCGCCAGTTCCGGCGTATTGTTCGGCTCTTTTTCCAGAAGCTGCGGATATTGCCCGACCGTCACCCGCAGCGGCGCGGAAACGCCGGTCGGGCTGATGAGGCGAATTTCACGCTCGCCGAGAACGGCGTCGATGTCGGCGCTGAGATGGAGGCGGATTTCGCCGGCGCCGGGCCGGGCGTCTTTTGCGGGTTCGACCAGCGTGACCGCCAGCCCGCGCGCTTGTGAGACGGCGAGCGAATTCACGGTCGCCAGGTGCTGGCCGCTCAGCGTCAGGTCGATCGATTGGCCGCGCTGGATGAGCGCCTGGGGAACGCCGGTGATGACGGGCACCGCCTGAGCGCGAACCCGCGGCGCAAACGCTGAAACGATTAACGCAAGTAAAAGCGGCAAGAGCCGGCATCCCGAGCCAACAGTTGAAAATTTACGCGAAGTCATCTTGCGGGAATCTCCAGCGCCTAAGGGTTTTGCGGGATTTGATCGCTTACGTTTATCGAAACAACGCCGACGTTTCCGGCTCTCGCTCCCTTCAAGGGAGAGCGCGAGACGCCTGCCGGTGGAACATCTGTGATGTTCGTGTGGCGAGTACTTGTCGCGAAACGCCCCGCAAGAGGGGCCGCTAAAATAAGCGAAGAATCGCTTCGCCTTCCTTGAAAATAAGCGACATGTCGCGTTCTCAAGGAAAGCGCGCGTTTCACGCGAGTCAGGCGGTGCGTCTCGGCACGCTTGACCCTCGCCGCAGCCCTCTCCCTAAAGGGGAGAGAGAGCAGGAGTTGCGTCTAATTCGCGTTCAACCGAACAATCCCATCACCGGCTTGGCCTGCACCAATTCGCGAGGCTGGCCGAGGTGGTTCAGGACCATGGTCGATGGATCGATGCCCAAAGCATGATAGACGGTGGCGAGAAGCTCGGTCGGGTGGACCGGGTTTTCGGCGGGGCTGGAGCCGGTCTTGTCGCTCTTGCCGTAGACGGAGCCGCGCGCGATGCCGCCGCCGGCCATCAGGCCGGTATAGCAGTACGGCCAGTGATCGCGCCCCTTGGCGCTATTGGTGTTGCCGCTGGTCGAAACGCCCATCTTGGGGCTGCGGCCGAATTCGCCGATGGTCAGCACGATCGTGTCTTTGAGCAGGCCGCGTTGATCGAGGTCCTCGATCAGGGCGGGCAGGGCGCTGTCGAGCTTGGGGCAGTGCAGATTCTTCAGCGGGCCGAAATTGTCGGCATGGGTGTCCCAGGCGTCGATCGTCGGATTCCCGTTGGCGACGGCGGGCCAGTTCACCTGCACCACGCGCGACCCGGCTTCGATCAACCGGCG
Source organism: Tepidisphaeraceae bacterium (assembly GCA_035551995.1). GTDB lineage: Bacteria > Planctomycetota > Phycisphaerae > Tepidisphaerales > Tepidisphaeraceae > RYN-428. The sequence goes on along the minus strand of DASZME010000041.1, from coordinate 16,091 downwards.
GGCCATCAGCAGCGATTGGCCAAATGTGTGGCGACCATATTTATCGCGGGTTTCTTTTTTCTCGGCGTCGAGATTAAACGCCTCGCGGGCTTTGCCGGAAAGAATGAGCTGAAGCGCTTTGTGATCGTATGTTCCCAGGGCATATTCCGAGACGGCTTTTTCGATTTCGGGCATCGCCTGATCGACTTTGTCGAGCATGCTGGCCCGGCGTTCCATGCGCGCCTGGTTCACTTCATCGCGGAGCGACAGGTCCACGGTGCTGACTTTCCCGTTGGGATCCTGGAACATGTAATACGGATCGTTGGCGGCGCCGAGGAACCCGGCGGTACCGCCCTTGCCGACCACGCCCGACTCCTGCAACGGCCGGGGCAGCATCACAAACGGCAGCATCGGATCATGCGGCGGCCGGATGCGGGCGATCTGGCATCCGATGGCCGGATAGTCCGAGCGATTCGGCGGCTCAAGCTGGCCCGAAGGGGAAACCTTGTCCGGCGTATAACCCGTCATCATCTGATAGATGGCGGCGGTGTGATTAAACAACCCGGCGGGTGTGTAGCTGACGCTGTTGATTAGCGTGGTCCGATCGAGCACCTTGGCCAGATTCGGCATCACCTCCGTGAGACGAACACCGGTGAGTTTAGTCTTGATCGTCTTGAAATCGCCGCGGATGTTGTCCGGAGCGTCCGGCTTGGGATCCCAGATGTCCAGGTGGCTGGGGCCGCCCTGGAGGAAGATGAAAATGAAGTTTTTGGCCGAGCCGAAGCCGTCTTTTCGCTTGGGCGCGCCCAATTCGGCGGCGCGCGACTCGGCGGAAAGAATCTGGCTGAGGCTCAATCCCAACAACCCCGCCCCGCCGACGCGCAATAGCTCGCGACGGCTCACCCCATCACACGTGGCTCCGGACTGTCCAGGAATAGAAAGCATAGGAAACTCCTTACGACCTTTGCGAACTTCCAGTTGTAGTTAGATCGTCAACGGCAAATGCACCGCTTTTATTTTTGTGCCATTACCGATTGAACAGGAACGCGGGACTGTTTAGCAGCGCCCACGCCAGGTCCTGGGCGACTTCAAGTCGCTTTGGCCCGGCGCCGAGATCGATCGCTTTCATTTCATTTTCGGTGGCCGCCCGTCCGAGCACGGCAAAGTAAATGTTGTCGATGACCTGATGATTGTCCGTTTCTTTGCTCACCCACTTTGTGATCGTGCTGTCGGCCGCATCGACGGCGTTGTTGATGATCGGGCCGTTCACGAGGTTCAACGCATGGGCAAGGCTCACGTTATTCGTCCGCTCGCATTCGCAGGCGGTTTCGCGCTTGGGGCGGCCGAACAGCTTGAGGAAATCATCTTCGACCAACCCGTCGGCCATATAGACACTCCGCATCCCGTCGGGAAGCCCCTGGGTAATTTCGCGCGTGCCGGTGGCGATGGCGACCGCGTCGCGCAACTGCTCGGCCGACAAACGCCGGGGGACGGCATGGGAGAAATTGGTCTTGTCGTCCTCGTTCCACTTGTTTGGAATCACCGAAAGCTGATAGGTGCGCGACAGCACGATCGTGCGAATCAAATGCTCGACGTCAAATTGATGTTCGATAAAATCCTGCGTCAGCGCGTCGAGTAATTCAGGATTGCTCGGCGGGTTGGAGGCGCGAATGTCGTCGACCGGCTCGATGATGCCGTGCCCGAAGAAATAGCTCCAGACGCGGTTGGAATAGGAGCGGGCGAAAAGCGGATTTTCCTTGCTGGTCATCCATCCGGCAAAGGCGTCCTGGCGCGTGCGGGAACGGGCGACGTCGGGTTCGTGCCCGTACGGAACGGTCGGCGTCATCACCTGACCGTTGCGGGGATGAATGACCTCGCCGCCGGTGAAACTGGTGAAGACGACTTCCTGATTGGTCTTTGCGTCGCCCTTGAACGCCACGCGGGCGAAGAAGGCGCCGAACTCGTAATATTGGTCCTGCGTCCAGCGCTCGAACGGATGATCGTGGCACTTGTTGCAATTAAATCGAACGCCGAGGAAAGTCTGGCTGATATCCTCGGTAATCTTGCCGGTGTCGCGGAGGGTGCGATAGTAATTGACGGCGGGATTGGTTCGCTCGCTTCCCTGCGCGGTGATCAATTCATACACGAACTGGTTGTACGGCTTGTTCTGGGCGACCGACTCGCGAATCCATTCGCGGAAAAGCCAGGTCCCCTTCTCCCCGATCGTTTTTGAATTGCATTGGAGCAGATCGGCCCAGCGATTGGACCAGAACGCGACGTAATCGCGGCTGCCAAGAAGCTGATCGACCAGCTTTTCCCGCTTCTGCGGGCTGGGCATCGGATTGGCGGCGAAGTCGCGCGCGACCTGGGCCGTGGGAATAACGCCGGTCAGGTCGAGATAGACTCGGCGGAGAAATTCGTCGTCGGTGCAAAGCGCCGACGGCAAAATTTTCATCTTCAGCATCTTGGCGTTGGTGAATTTATCGACGAAGTTATTTTCGGGCATCGGCTTAAACACGTAGCCGCTGCGGTCGCCCATGACGGTCACGTTGACCGCGCCGTAATTTCCCTCGAATCGCACCAACACCGCCGCCTCGCCGCGGCGAAGGCCGGTGACGGTATTGCCCTTCATCTTGGCGGTGTCCACGCTGTTGCTGGACATGATCGTCTGGCGGGTTACGTCGCGGGTCGAGCCGTCGGGATAATGGGCGATGACGATCAGTTGCTGCGACCGGCCGGGCAGGTCGAGATTCACGTCGGCGGGAATGACCTCCAGGCGGTTGGGGCGGGCGCCGGCGGCGTCGGGGTCGAAATTGGCGCCTTCCTTGATCCACTGCACGATCATGTCGTAATTTCGCGAATCGGTTTTGATGACGGTGCGGCCTTCGTGCGGCACGGCGCCGGTCGGCTTGAGCAGCATCAGGCTCATCTCCGGCTGCACGCGGTTGACGCGCCGGCCCTGGAGATCATGCACCAGCACTTCATAGTCGTAAGCCGGGTCGTACCCGCGAAGCGATAGCTTGAAACCGTTTTTTCCGTGCAGGGCGCCGTGACAAGTGCCGGCGTTGCAACCGACTTGCGCGAGGATCGGCTCGACGTCGCGCACAAAGCGAATTTTCGGATTCTCGGCGCTGACTGTCTTGACCGGCAAACTGGCCTGCTTCCCGGCCGCCTTTACGGTGATGGCGCCTGCGCCGGCCGCTGTGGGATAGACGTAATTATCTTTGTCGAGCGTGAGGTTCTTGGACTCGGTCGAGAAGACGGCGTCGGCGCTTAAATCGTATTTTTGACCGTCCGCCGCCACGCCCCAGACCAGAACGCGCCGCCCGTCGCGGATATTGGACAACACGAGGGATGCGGGTTCCAGTTGTAGGGAATCGATGACCGGCAAAGGCGGCTTAGCCGGGCCCTGTTCGGCCATGTCGGCATGAGCGCCGGCGCGAACCTGCCCGCCGAGCGCGAAAAAAACGACGCCTAGCACGAATGCGACTGAACTCTTAGGCATGGCTGTTCTCAACGTCCTTCCCTGAATATCGGCACATGGCCAAGAAGCGATGTCTGAATCTTACCGCCGCCAACCGAATTGATCTACTGATCCAATGACATCGTTACGCCATAGACTACCGCTTGTTTGCCATAAGCGTTGATGGATTTACTGGACAGTCTTGCCAAGCCTCGTTAGTCTCGCCTAGCCATGGATCGGCAATCGCGCCCTTGGGCGGATGCGGACGGCGCCATGGATGGGCCGCGGTGGGCGTTGCATCGGGCACGATATTTCAACCCGCCCATCACCCTCGTCGGCGACGGAGTTTTCCAACATGCCAAGGCAGAATGCCTCTTCCCGCTCATCCCTGCGATCAGACGACTCGACAAGCATTTGGCCGGCATGGATGCTCTGGATCGCGCGGCATTTTCACCGCGGGGCTACAACCGCAAAGGCCCAGGGCACGGCGACCTCATCCGCCGCCGGCGAAGGCCAAAAAGCCGCCGTCGATCAAGCAAGCCGGCGGCGCCAGTTTTCCGAGTCGCTGGAATCGCGGCAGATGCTTTCCGTCGCGGTTGCGCCGGTTTCTTTTTTGCCGGCCGAGATATTGCAAAACGCCGCATCGCAGACGATCGCGCAAGGGGATTTTAACAACGACGGTAAGCTTGACCTGGTGGGCACGCACGAGCAGGACAGCGATGTTGTCGTCGCGCTTAACGCCGGGGACGGCACGTTTCTTCCGCCGGAACATTTTTATGTGTTGAATCCCCGCGGCGCGGCGACGGGCGACTTTAACGGCGACGGAAACCAGGACTTCGCGGTCCTCAGCGCCAACGGCGACACCAGCCAGATTATTCTCTTTTATGGCAACGGCGACGGCACCTTCGAAAAGCCGTTCGTTAAGATAGACGTCGGTTTCGGCGTGAATGCGATCGCCTCGGCCGATTTGAACGGCGACGGGCGGCCTGATTTGATCGTGACGACCGTTAAGCGCGTCATCATCCTTCTCAACGAAGGGGGCGGCGCTTTTTCCAAGCCGGCCAATTTCGGCGCCGGGCCGGGAAGTTCGGGGGAACTGGTCGTCGGCGATCTTAACGGGGACGGGAAACAAGACGTCGCCATGGTTCGACGCGGAACGGCCGGAATTTCCATTCTGCTCGGAAACGGCGACGGCACCCTTAGACCCGCCGACTTCATCCGGACCGGAACCGGGCCGCGGGCGATCGCGATCGGCGATTTCAACGGCGACGGAATACCCGATCTGGCCGTCGCCAATTCCGACTTCCGCGCCAGCGCCCTGGACATCCTGATCGGCAACGGCGACGGAACGTACTCCGAGTCAAAGCCCTATGTGGGCGGCAACTTCGTCGACGGCATCGTCACCGGCGATTTTAACGGCGACGGATTCACCGACGTCGCCACGGTCTCCTTCACCAGCGACACCCGCGTCTATGCCGGCAACGGCGACGGAACGTTTCAACCTCTGCGCGGCTTCCCCAGCGCCCATTACGGGCGATCGATCGTCACCGGCGATTATAACGGCGACGGAAAGCTGGATCTGGCGATCGCCGTCGGATCCGACATCCGAATCCTGATCGCCAACACCGGCGCCGTCCCAACGCCTCCGAGTCCGTCCAGTCTCGATGTCACGCTCGGCGCCGGCGGAGTTTCGTCGATCGCTTACAAAGACGTGTCCGGCTCTCCGGTCACTATTTCCCTGAGCGGCCCCGGATCGTCGGTCGTCGATCTGGCCGGCGCTAACCTTTCGACCGGCGGGCAAGGCGACCAAATCGTCGGCGGACCCGCCGCCCTGACGTCGATCACGGCCACCGGCACGACCACCGCCTCCACTCTTTCCATTACGCCACGCGGGAAAAATGCGCTGGTCAACGTCGGCTCCATCTCCACCGACGGATCGTTCAGGGCCGTCGTCGCGCCAAAGGCCAATTTCGTCGGCAATCTCTCGGTCCCCGGCACGGTCGGCGCGATCGCTTTCGACAATGTCAGCGATGGCGCCATCACCCTCGGCGCCGGCGGTTTGCCGGTGAATCTTTCGCTTGGAAACGTCACCGACGAGACGTTGAACTCCGCTCAGCCAATCGCCAACCTGACGGCGGGGCAGTGGATCTCGACCGCGCCAGGCCTGTCTCAAATCACCGCGCCGTCGCTGGGCCAAACGAGAATCAACTCGCAGTTTTCCGCCGATGTGACGACAAGCGCACCTGTCGGCGTAGGAACGTTTTTCGCCCGCGATATTGCCGGAGGAACCTGGAATCTGGCCGGCGGTAGCGCCAACATCATTCACACATTCCGCGGCGGCGCCCAATTTTCGATCACGGCCGGGTCGATTGGGTCATTGTTCGTTCTGAACAGTCTGATCAACTCGACCATCACGACGACCGGAGGCATCGGGTCGATCACGGCTGGAACACTGGTGAATTCGACGATTACCGTCGGGTCGCCGACGGCGTCGCAAGCGACGCTCGGCTCGGTGACGCTGCGCAGTTACGTCGGAATTCCCTCGTTCGCGAACTCCACGATCAACGCCCAACGAATCGGCCGGCTGAGCCTCGGCGTGATCGGTTTTTCCAATAACGGGGTTCGGGAAGGAATCAGCGCGGGTTCGATCGCGCTGCTATCGGGGTCGGATTTAATGACGAAAGAATCGTTTACGTTGAGGAATCCGGTGAGCCTTGAGTCGTTGGCCGCCCGCGGGATCGATACAGGCGATTTCGTGCTGGACATCAACGCGTAACGAATCGTTTGGTCAACTGAAAAAATGGATATTGTGCGGCGATTGTGCTACGCTGAATCAAGAAAAGCCATGGAGCGCCGCCGATGATCCATAAAACCGCCAGCGTGCATGCCCGAATTCAGCCGACGCTTAAAGTGGAGGCAGAGACGGTTTTGGCCAAGCTTGGGATTTCCACCGCCGAGGCGATCGCGATCTTTTTCAGTCAGATCGCGCTGAAGAGGGGCCTTCCGTTCGACGTCGCGATTTAGAGGGCTACTGGGAATGCCACGTCGAGCCTGACTACCTGCTGATATTCGCGGTCGAGTGATTCTTGTGCGACTTGGAACGCATTCCGACCTGTTTTAATCCGGCACGATGAATTCCCAGTCGATCTACGCGATTTCGTCATTGTCGATGATTTCATCGATCGCCTGATCCACTTCCTTCGCGTCAAGCACGCCGAGTTCTTCCAGGGCCAGCAGGGCGGCTTTCTGTTCGGCCATTTTCTTGTTAGGCCCCCACGCGGAAGTAAATCGCCGGCCGTCGATCGCGACGCCGATCTCAAAACACTTGCTGTGATCCGGACCTTTCTCGTCGAGCAATTCGTAGATCGGCGTGGCGCCGAGAATCTTCTGCGAATGCTGCTGAAGAACCGCCTTATAATTCTGCTGCGTGGCGTCGGCGGCGATCGCGTCGGATTTCGGGCCCATCGTCCGCAGGACGTAATCTTTCACCACGTCAAACCCGCCGTCGAGATAGACCGCCGCCACGATCGATTCGTAGACGGCCGCCGCGAGGCTCGAGGGCATGGCGGAGCGCGAGCTGATTCCTTTGCCGATGATCAGCAAGTCGGTCAGCCCCGTTTCGTTGGAGACTTCGGCACAGGTTCGCCGGGATACGACGGCGGACTTGATCTTCGTCAGATCTCCCTCGTTGTAGCTGGGAAATTTCGAATAAAGATCATGGCAGATGATCAGATCCAGGACGGCGTCGCCGAGAAATTCCATTCGCTCGTTGCTGTCGAGGCGGTTGTCGGCGATCGAAGAATGGGTGAGCGCTTCCTTGAGCAGATCGGGATTCTTAAATTGATAGCCGAGGACTTTCTCGGCACGTTCGCGGTATTCGCTGTTCACGCTGGACCACTCTCCGTTGGAAGCCAGACACGCGCCGCGAAAAACCCTCCGCGACCTCGTGCGAAAAATACTCGGAACGGGCGGCTGGGGCGAGGTGATTTTGATGATCGGCGCGCCGGGGCGATTGCCGCGATTCGGCGGGCCGATCAGCAAATCAACATGACTCCCATTCGACGCCGGTCATTCCAATTCCGAGCCGGCCCAACCGCACAGAGCGGCAGGCGCCTTTTGAGGCTAGCTTGATGGATGGCGGGTGTCCAGTCAAAACGCCGGGCAGGGTGCATGACCGTCTCTGCGCGCCCCGTAAGATCCAGCTCGAAAAACGAGCGTCGCGGGCGTGGCCATCCGAAGCCGATCCCTGGAATTCCGGCTGAAATCGAGGTTTTGCGCGCAGAGACGGTCATGCACCCCGTCGGGCAAAACCTCGGGCCCTCATGTTGTACCGGCAAGCCCATTTTTCCTGGGACGCCGGTTCGATCGCGCGGATTCCATCCGCTTCGACTGCCTTTCTTCCCAGCGCTAACAGGCTAACCGATTGCGAGAAAAAGCCGGCGCGTTCTTCGGATTCAAGTTTCGCGTCGTATATCCGTCGTGCCCGTCGCTTGGGTTGAGCGGTCGGAATCGTTTATAATGTCCGTATGGGTGAAGCGTGGCTGGATTTGGCACGTGACGCGCGCCGGTCGGCAAATTACTTGCTCGTCGAAGACTGCTTTCGCTCGTGTTTATCGCGTGCATACTATGCGGCTGATTCAAAGGTCACGCATGTGCTGGCCGAAACGCCTGGCGTGACGTTTCCGAATTATCGCGCGGGTCCAAGTCATCCCGGCGAACTTGGAACAGGTGGAATTCGTCGATTAATCGAAAGCAGCATGCCCAACATGCAGCAAGACCGGCGGGTCAAACTATCGGAACTTGTCGGCCGACTCTATACGCTCCGCATCGACGCGGACTACAAACCCTCCGCTTCCGTCACAGCCCGCGATGCGCGAGCGGCAGTTTCGATCATGAACACCATATTTGTCTCCTTCTGAGAGAAACGGAAGTGATATGCCAACGGCTAATGACGTTCCGAGAATCGTTCAACGGGTTCGGTCTTCGCTCGCGGCACTCCCCGGTCAACCGTTGCGCGTGTCGGGTGAGCGACTTGACGACTCCTGGCTTTACATCGCCGTCGAGCCGACACGGCCGGGCGTGAGTTCGCTGGATCATGCCACGGAGATGTCCCGTATCGAGCGCGAACTCCGCCGCACCGGCGACGACGAGGTGCTGCTTGTACCTGCGATCGAAGTTTAATCGGACGGGCCCAGATATTTCGGCCTGCACAGTCATTCAAAACTCGACAGCTTTCATATCGCGAGCAACTCTTACCGACCGCGGAGTTGCTTGATCCGCGGCGCGCTTCTAACATGCAGACGTGACCAACCACCGGAATGCCGCTTCCGGCACTTTCACCGGATCGGAAATAATCCGAGCCGGCACACGAGGCCTGCATGAGATGGTTTCGCTCGCCGCCATTCGTCCTGGTTTTTCTCGTTGCATGTTTTCCGCTCGGCGATCCGCCGGTTCAAGCCGATACCCCGCCGACCCCTGAACTAAAATCGAACGTCAATCGCACCGATTTCTTCGACCCCACCCGCCACATGCTTGTTTCGGAAGTGACGCCGGGCATGACCGGCTACGGCCTGACCGTCTTTCACGGCTCAAAAATCGAACGCTTTGACGTGGTCGTCCTTTCCGTTCTGCACAACTTCAACGCCAAGAGCGACGTCGTTTTGATTCGCTGCAAGGGCGATTATCTCGAACACACCGGCAGCATCGCCGGCATGAGCGGTTCGCCGATTTATCTGCGCGATCCGGCCGGCCATGACCGCATGATCGGCGCCTTTGCATATGGCTGGCCGCTCACCAAAGACCCGGTGGCGGGCGTTCAGCCGATCGAGTACATGCTTCGGCTGCCGGCGGGTAAGCATTCCCCGGCCCATCTCAAATCGCCTTCAACGGCGCCGGCGCCCTGCCTTCCGGCGCAAGCGGAATTGCCCGCGCACAAGGGCGACGTTTCATGGTCATTGAAAGGCGCCAATTTGCTGCCGATCGCCTGGCGATCATCGCGATCGGCGCCGGCGTTGGATCGGCGCGGCTTAAACGTCGCCGGGGCGCCGCTCGCGGGCAATGGACAGGCGCCTCGGCTTCAGCCGCTTGCGACGCCGCTGATGACCGCCGGCATGTCGCCCAAATTATTCGAGGAATTGGCGCCGCGATTTCGAGCCGCCGGGTTGTCCCCACTGGAAGCGGGCGTCGGCGGCTCCGGCGCGGGCGCCAACGCCGGCGTCAAACTCGAACCCGGCTCGGTGTTGGCGGTTCCGTTACTCACCGGCGATCTTGAGATGACCGCCATCGGCACCGTCACTGAAGTCATCGGCGATCACGTCTGGGGTTTCGGGCATCCGTTCAACAACGAAGGCCTGATCGCGCTTCCGATGGGCAGCGGCGAAATCAACGGCATCATCGCCAACCTCAACACCAGCTTCAAACTCGGGTCGCTCACCGAGACGCGCGGCACGCTGACCACCGACGGATCGGTCGGCGTCGCGGGAAACGTCGGCGCCGGGCCATCGACGATCCCGATTGAAATCTCCGTCGAATCCGCCGACGGGTTCGCCGATCGCACCTATCACTTCCAGGCGTCGCGCCATCCGAAATTTACGCCGATGATCGCCGCCGCGGCGTTTGGAGCGGCTATCTCCGGCGGCAGCGAAATGCCGCAATTCAACACCGTCGACTACACCGTGCGGCTTTCGTTCGCCAACGGCCAGACGGTCACGCTGGCGAATCGAACGGTCGACGCCAGTTCCACCGACTTGTTCGGCGACGCCGGCGTGGTCATACAGGCCGCCAGCGACAATCCGTTTCAGCGCGTCATGTTGAACAAAATCACCGGTACGGTCAAAGTCCGGCCGATCAGCGAATCGGCCCAGATCATCGACGTCAATCTTCCCAAGAGCCATTACCATCCGGGCGACAAAGTGAAGGCGTTCGTGACCTATCAGCCGTTTCACGCCGCCGACTTGATTCTTCCGGTCGAATTGGAGTTGCCGCATGATTTGCCGAACGGGCCGTATCAGATCGTGATTTCCGATGCGCAGCGATATTTCACGGACGAGCAGCAGTATAAGCCGTTCCGTTTCATGGCGGATAATATCGGCGACGTGTTCGCGGTGCTGAAAGACGCGGCGGCGATCCGCGAAAATGCGATTTATCTTCGCCTCCTGCGCCAGCCCGACGGCGTAGCGATCGGGCGGACGGCGTTATCGCATCTCCCCTCAAGCCGGCGAGAAATTTTACTCGCGTCGGGCGCGAGCAACACCACGCCGTTTGTCAGTTCGTCGGTGAAAATTATCCCGACGGAACTGGTGATGGCCGGATCGGCCGAGTTTGAGATCGACGTGGAGACATCGTCAAAAGTAACGCAGGGCGCTCTTCGCGGCCCGAAGATCGAGCCCCCGGCCGGACCGCCCGCCAAAGGCGACGACTCAAAAAAATCGCAGGGCGCCGGCGAGGCGCCGTGATCGGCGGTGATGCGAAAAGCGTGGTCCGCCGCGCCGCGATGCGTTTGCTCCGTTCGAGAACTCATTGGCGACGCGCGAGCGAACGTGGGTGTTATTTCGGCCGCTTGACCGAATGTCCGGCAAAAACTGCTTGAGCGTTTCAATGCGAAAAAAAATTCATTCCGTTCTTCTGTTCCTCCTCATTGTCACCGGCGCCGAGGTTGTTCACGGCGTTGGCGCCAGCTACTGGACGCAGACCAATGAAGACGACTTCAAAGCCGGGACGCTCGAAAACGTGGTCGCCACCAACCTCGGCGATCTAAAACTGTCCCGCGCGGTCAAGACGCTGCTCGAAGAAGACCCGCAGATCAGCTCCGTCAACGTGCTGGCCGAGGCGCCCGACGGGAGCATCTATGCCGGCACCGGGCCGCATGGCGTGCTGCTCCAGATCAAGGATCAGAAAGTCTCCACGCTCGCGGCCATCGACGGCGCCGCCGCCATCCTTTCGCTGGTGGTTCAAAAGGACGGCGCGCTGATTATCGGCACCGGGGGTGAAGCCGGGCGCGTGTTAAAGATCGACAAACCGGGCGATAAGCCGCATGTGTTGTTTCAGGCGGAAGGGGTGCAATACATCTGGGGATTGGCCCAGACGCCCGACGGAGATTTATACGCCGCCACCGGTCCGCACGGGCAACTTTTTGAAATTAAGTCGGATGGGACCAAGCGCACGGTTCTCGACACAAACGAGGGGAATCTGCTGAGCCTCCTCTCCGACGGAAAGGACACGCTATACCTTGGCACCGACCCGCACGGGCTTGTTTATCGGGTGAATCGCAAGAGCGGGGAAAGTTTCGTGTTGTACAACGCGGCCGAGTCGGAGGTCAGCGCGCTGGCTTTGGATAAGCACGGGAATTTATACGCCGGTACTTCCGAGGCTAAGGAAGAGCCGAACGCCGGCGCCCCCGCCGAGGCCGAACCGGAAAAAGAGGGAAGGCCCGAAGGAGGTTCGACCGGCGTTCCGATCCCGTCGGATCGGCCCAAGGATCCGACCCCGCCGGGTCCCGTTCCCAATCCGAATCCCGGTCAGCCGGCGCCGATTCCCAAGACCGGCGCCAGTTTTCAACAACGTCCCGATTCGAGTCGCGCCCGCGCGCACGGCTTGCAGTTGATTCGCCGGCGCACCGCCGTCGCGGTTAACGCCGATCGCAAAAATTTCTGGGCGACCGAATCCGGCGCCGAGGGAATCGGATCGGCGGTGCGATTCGCATTCGCGACTGACGTGACGGACGACAAGCCCGCCCCCACCGACGCGGCCAATAAGAAACGGCATCCCAAACCGTCGCCGGGAAATCCCAATCCCGCGCCGCCGCCCGGCACGCCGTTCCCGGCCTCGCAGCCCGCCGCGGCCACCGCGCCGGCCCATCAGCCGACCGTCGACACCACCGCCGGCGCCGAACCGCGCGCCGAAGGCAACGCCATTTACAGAATCGACCCCGACGGATTCGTCACGGAAGTATTTCGTCAGCCGGTGTTGATTCTTTCGATGGTGGAGAATAACGGAACATTGCTCGCCGCCACCGGCGGCGCCGAGGGACAGGTCTATCAAATCAAGCCGGCCGCGGAAGAAACGCTCGTGCTGGCCAAGGTCGACGCCAAGGAGATCATGTGCCTGATGGCGTCGCGCGACGGCAAAGTTTACATGGGCACGGCCAACGTCGGCACGGTCGCGTCGATGAGCGGCGGATTTGCCGCGCGGGGAACCTACTCCAGTTCGATTCTCGACGCGACGCAGATCAGCCGATTCGGAAAAATTCATCTTCACGGCGCCCTGCCGACCGGCACGACGCTGACCCTTTCCACTCGAAGCGGGAACGTGAAGGAAGCCGACGACAAGACCTGGACAAAATGGAGCGACGAGGCGCCCGCCGCGGAGTTCATGCAGGTGATGTCGCCGGCGGCGCGCTTCCTGCAATATCGCCTCACGTTTTCCAGCGGCGACGGCAAAGCCACGCCGGTCGTGCACGACGTTTCCACGGCCTACCAGATGCCCAATCTTGCGCCGCGAATCAAGGCGATCAAGATCGCCACCAGCACGCTGGGCGCGGACCTCAATGCCGACGCCGAGCCGACGCTTCGGCGCGTCGAAAGCGCCCGCCGGCAGACTATCGCGTGGGACGCGAGCGATCCCAATAACGATACCCTCATCTACTCGCTTTACATTCGCCTTATCGGCGAGGAAGGGTGGATTCTCATTAAAGACAAGCTGACGGACACCACATACGAATGGGACACCCGCACGGTCGCCGACGGCAGATATGAAGTGAAGGTGATCGCCTCCGACGCCAACGCCAATCCCGCCGGCATGGGCAAGACCGCCAGCCGGGTGAGCGATCCGCTGACGGTGGACAACACGCCGCCGGTGATCGGAGACATCAAGTCGCAACAGCACGGCGCCGACATGCACATCGATCTGAAAGTGGTCGATCGAACCAGCACGGTGGCGGCGGTGGATTACAGCGTCGATTCGAACAAGGATTGGCAATTTGTTCTGCCGACGGATCAGATTTACGACAGCCCGGAAGAGACGGTTTCCTTTTCGATTCCCGGGCTGAAACCGGGGCAGCATCAGGTCACGTTGCGGGCGACGGATTCGAAGGGGAATCAGTCGTTCGAGAATTTGTTCATCAGCGTCCGCAGCCCGGCCGCCGCGGCGAAATAATTGCATGGACCGCCCTGCCGTCCCCGAAGGGTGTTTGCCACGCTGGCTTCATCATGCGGCGCAGCTGCGGGTGGGAGCGATTTTCTATTCACGCCGAGAAATTAGAGCTATGTTGGGAGGTTGGGAGTGGACGGGAGGCCTTTATCAGAGAAGGATACACTATTGGGGACTATTTTACGGGGTCTAGCGATTGCGTCGGTCTTGTGTGGATGCGGGCCCCTCATTGGGGGCCGCGTCGAGAAATCAAACGCGAATGGAAAATTCTAAGGGGACGCGAATCATTGTGCGGTGTCAAAGATTCGCGTCCTTCACGTTCCCTTAGAATTCACCGTAATCTACGTCCTTATCCCCCTTTTATTTCTCTGACGGTGTTATACTTCAGAAGTGACTCGAATTTTCTTTGCCTTGGGTTTTGCGGCAATGATTCCACGCGGTTTTATGTCGATGAATGTGACCGTACATCCAGCAGCGAAACTCGTCGGCGACGCAACGTCGGCAGTTTTCTTGATACTCGGAATGGCGTCTTACTTGACTGGACGACATCGGCGTTAGTAATCACGGAAAGCGATATCTTAGGGGTGCCATCTCGAATGCGCCCACCGCCAATTCTCAGTCATGGGGTATTCCCGTCGACCAACGGTAAAGGCGAAAAGGTGACATCCATCAGATTGATTTCCGCAGCGAGAAATTATACGCTTTCCCCATGCCTCGTACCTCAAATGATGGATGTCACCTTTTCAACTTCGAACGAATCGAAACCTCACGCAATTTTTGCTAGGGTCAGCCCCTCTATCACCGCAGAAGTACCACCACCCATACCCGTGAGGCCGACGTCAAGCTGACCATTGGTCACGGTCACAGTGTAAGTATCATTCACAATTGACGGATTCGATCCACCGGTCGAAACAGTGGCGATGGGTGTCGAACTATTCTGAAAGTAGATATTCATCTGGTAAGGATTGCTTCGAGCATCACCGAGCGTCAGAGTCACGGAGTACGTGCCATTGGCCACATTCACACCGAATGTGCCCGAGGTCGTGTAATCGAAGTCTCGCGTGACGCTGGAGTCCGGGGTAGTAAACGTGCCTATACCCGTGTCGAATCCACCGATTGTGCCCGAAATCCATCCGTAACCGGATACGAGATTGAAGGTGGAAGTGGGAGTTATTTGCGTCCAACCGCTAGCAACCGGCGACGAGGGCGTGTCAAAATCGAATTGGGCGGAAGTCACAGGCACGATGTTGAATATGATGCTGTTGCTGGACCCAAGGGCGTTACCGACGGCATCCTGGACGTTTGGTAAAACCGTTAAAGTGTACGAGCCGAATGTAGTCTGAGTAGCAAACGAGACGGCAATGGTCTGGCTATTAAGCTGGGTGATTCCCGCAATGGTTACGGCGCCATTCGGACCGAAAAGAGTATAATTGCTGGTGGCGAGCGCGGTAGCACTCACTGGATGGTTATACGTCACGGATATTTGGGCGACACCACCAGTAACGGTCGCTGTATTTGAAGGCGCAGTGCTAGTTACGGCAAATGCACTGAAATCCGGCTGGAAGCTAACTCCATCGACGACGGCGAATCCGCCTGTCAGACCTCGAAGACCGAAATCCAACTGACCATTAGTGACACCAACAACATATGTAGTGGTGATGATCGCCGGATTCGATCCCCCGGTATTGATCGTATCGGTTGGCGTGGAGGAATTGCCAAAGTAGACCACGTTGGAATACGCAAAGCCTCGGGCATCGCCGAGCGTCAACGTCACGTCGTACAAACCATTCGGCACGTCGGCGGCAAATGTACCGTTAGTCGTATAGTCAAAGTCGCGGGTAACTGACGGATCGGGCACGCTATTGGATACGATGCCGGTGTCGAAACTGCCGAGATTGGCCGCGCCAGGGAGCCATCCATACCCTTGCGCTACGCTATAGCCATTAGCGTCAGTGGCCTGCGTGTAACCCGGACCAACAGGAGACATTGACGTGCCGAAATCATATTTTCCGGAAGTTACAGCCGTCTTTGTGACGGTCGTAGACATTCCCGGTCCAAGCACGTTACCGCCGACGTCCTGAATCCCGGATCCAATGTTGAGGGTATAGACACCTACGGCAGTTTGCGGGCTGAAGGCGACGATCACGGCTTGGCTACCGACCTGGGTGACGCCAGTAATGCCGACACCGCTGCTCCCGGGACCGGTTAGAATATAGTTTGCCGCATTCAGAGCCCCGGAAGATCCCGTCGTCATGTTCGCCGGGTGGTTAAACGTCACGGTGATGGAATTAAGTCCGCCGCTTACTGACGAGCCATTCGCCGGCGTCGTGCCGGTTACGGTGAAGGCGCTAGTATCTTTAACGAAGCTCAACCCGTCGATGACCGCCGCGCCCGCCGAGGCGAGGCTCAAATCCAACTGACCATTGGCGACGGCGACGATGTACGTAGTGGTAATCACCGCCGCGTTGGAACCGCCAGTGTTCACCGTGTCCGTCGCAGTGGA
>DASZME010000040.1:0-19003 GCA_035551995.1 Tepidisphaeraceae bacterium | reverse complement strand
ATATGCCCCAGCAACCGGCGGCTGACCTCACCCAGCGCGATGCCGCGGATGGCGACCGCCATTGCCTGGGCGCCGGCGTTTCCGCCCATGCCCGAGACGATGGACTGGTATGCCGCCAGAACGGGGACGGCGGCGATCGTCGTGTCGAACCAGGAGATGACCCACCCGGCCAAAAACGCCGTCGCGAGGTTGACTTCGAGCCACCCGATGCGCTGGCGGAAGCTGTAAGTCCACGGGCTGGAGAGGCGCTCTTCCGGGCCGGCGCCGAACATTTTCTGAACGTCTTCGGTCGCTTCGTCCTGAATCACGTCCACGATGTCGTCAACGGTAATCAGCCCGACCAGGCGGTTGTAATCGTCCACGACCGGCATGGCCAGAAAATTGTTGCGGCGCATGAGCCGGGCGACTTGTTCCTGGTCCATCAGGGTCGGCACGCGCGATACTTCCGTCCGCATGATCTGATGCAAATTTCGATCGGGCTTGGAGAGGATCAGGTCGCGCATCGACAGCACGCCGATCAGATGCCGCCGGCGATCGACGACGTAGACGTAAAACATCTGCTCATATTCTTCGTGGAGCCGTCGCAATTCTTCGATGGCCTGGCCGATGGTCATGTCTTCCTGCAGGCTGGTGACCTGCGTGGTCATGATCCCGCCGGCCGTTTCGGGGGGGTATTGCTCGAGGTTCTCGACGTCGGCGCGATCCTGCGGATTCAGCTCTTTGACGATGGCGGCATGAACGGCGTCGGAAACGTGCTCGAGAATATCGACGCGATCGTCGGGGTCCATCGAAGCGACGACCAGCGACGCCTCGGGCGTTTCCATGTCGTCGAGCACATGGGCGGCGGCCTGCGGGTCCATCTCGGACAAAATTCGCCCGGCGGTATCGGGGTCGAGATACTCCGCCACGTCCGCCGCGTCGGCGTACGAAAGCCCCTCCATCACGTCCGCGCCGTCGGCGGCGGGAATCTCTTCGATCTGCTGCGCGACGGCCTCGTCGCGCGGCGTAGGCTCCGTGACGGCGGAGGCCGCGTCATGGAATGGGTTCCCTGAAGATTGGCGGGAATCGTTGGGCATCGGGGGAAAACGTCGCGATGAGACGACGGTGGAGCACTTCGAGCAAATCTCACATTGGTGTGACACGGGCGCAGGTCGCAAAACACGCCCCGCAAGCAGGGCCGCTAAACGCCTTAAGGTTCACTTTGAGACGAATGATACGAACGCCGAGCCGCCGAGAAGGAAATAACGAGAGAATCCGGAACAGGTCTCATGAAAAACCAGCGGGATTCCGATCATTTCCTCTTATCTCGGCGCCTTGGCGTTCAACCCGTGCGTCGCAAATATTATTTCTGACTTTACGAGTCACCATTGACGGGCGGCTTACTTTTCCGTGATGGTGATCTTGTTGATTTTCGCCGGGTTTTTTGGTCGATCATTGGCGCCTTTGGGGGCTGTGACGATTTTATCGACGACGTCCATGCCGTCGGTCACCTTTCCGAAAGCGGTGTACTGGCGATCGAGAAAACCGGCGTCGCCGTGACAGATAAAGAACTGCGACCCGGCCGAGTTGGGATCGTTGCTGCGAGCCATGGAAAGAACGCCGCGTTCGTGCTTGCGATCGTTAAACTCGGCTTTGAGGAGGTACCCGGGTCCGCCGGTCCCGGTGCCGGTGTGGTCGCCGCCCTGGATCATAAAGCCGGGGATGACGCGGTGGAAGATGACGCCGTTGTAGTAGCCTTCGTTGGCGAGAAAGATAAAGCTGTTCACGTGATTGGGGGCGTCGTTGGGGTAAAGGTCGAGAGTGATGGCGCCTTCGGTGGTGTCGATCGTCGCGCTGTAGGTCTTGTCTGGGTCGATCGTCATTTTCGGGGGAGCGGAATATTGCTTGGCCATTTCGTGTTCTCCTGGTTGAATTTCCGGGGGTAGAGTTGACGGAATGGCGGCCGTTGTCAATGGCCGAATCGTTGAAATTGAAATGGACGGGGGGAAACCTCGGGTCCACACCGCTTTTCACGCATGAAACCAGACTCGAAGGCCAAGTTTGCGCCTTACGGGCGCAAACCGCTGGCTAGAGTGCTACAATTTAATATGGGCTCCTTGGGACGCCAGGAGAATGTAACATGTCAATCGCCGGCCATTCACAGTTGATCTGGAATCGAATTGTCGCTCCGGAGGTAGCGGATATGCCGCCGGAGGCCGCTCGTTTTTTTGTCGCTGAGTTTTTCGCCGGCTGACATCAAGCGTTACAAGCGCCTTTCCTCGAAAAACCGACATCTGGAAACGACCGAGCGTGAGGAGCTTGAGAGCCTCGTGCAGGCGAACACGGCGCTGATGTTGTTACAGGCCAAAGCACGTGTGTCCCTTCGTTCCAACGCCCGACCGATCGCGTTTCCACGAACCGTTTGAGTTTCCATGACTCGAAAATTGGAAATCACGGTGCGCCGGCGGGCGGAGTTTGCGAGTACTGCCGGTTGTCCGAATCCCTCTCCCACTTACCGTTCCCGCTCGACCACATCATCGCGAGGCAGCATGGCGGCCTAAGAACCTAAAGTAATCTTGCGCTCACATGTCCCGAATGCAACTTGCACAAGGGACCGAACATCACAGGCGTTGACCCAGTTACGAAAGAATTGACGCGTCTTTTCAGTCCCCGCATCGACAATTGGAACAAACATTTCCGTTGGGATGGCGCCACTTTGGTCGGACGGACTCCCACTGGCGGACGACGGTGTATGTCATTGCGGCAAACGCGCCTAGCCGCGTCGCATTGCGCATGGCTTTGATGAAGGCTGGCCTTTATCCGCGTGATCCGAGCGACGCAAAGTAAAGCGTTGCTAAGGCGACAGCCGCGAAATCAATTCTATAACCGTGTCACTCACCCGCTCGGCGTCCAGTTCGCTGAAAAGTCCGCTGCGATAGGTCAGGGCGATTTGCATCTGCGATCGCAATGTGGTCGTCGTCAGTACCAACGGCGCCATTGGGCCGGTGGGGGAGACGCGGATGTATTGCAACAACGGATCGGGGTATATTTTTTCAGGCCAGGAGCCGTCGAGGTTGACGTTGGAAAGCCCGGCGGCCATCGGAATTTCCTTGCGATAGAGGCGATAGACATTGCGCGGCTTTCCCAGACGCTCGGCAACCAGCCCGGCGATCAGCGCGCCAAGACTGTGCTGGGCGATGCCGTCGCGACGGCGGGCGCTGTTCTGCTGGCTGACGCTTCGGAGAACCCGGTCAAAATCGCCCATGTCCTGGCGCCGGCAGGCGACGTGGGTGAAGCCGAGGTAAAAACCGAATGCGTTGGACAGATCGCGATCGGAGTGTTTTCGCAGGTCGACGATATTACCGATGGCGATATCACGCCGCTGGGGCCGGCGTTGAAGGGGAACGTGCCGATGGCAGGCGACGGCCAGGGCTGCCTGCAGGACATCGCCGACGGTGGCGCCGCGGCGTCGGGCGGCCAATCGCACGGCGCCGATCGCGCCAAACGGAAGTTCGCGAAGCAGGACGCGCATCGGAAAATCGGCGGCGCCGACCATGTGAACCTTTTGCACGGTGCGAAAGCGCATGTGTGAACGAAACAGGCTGAGGATGGCCTGATCGACGCGAAGGCGGCCACGGCGGGGGCCGTACAGATCCCAATATCCTTCGCGCCCGAGTCGCGGGGGATTTTCGGCGGCGAGAGCGGGGTCGATCAATCGAGCGCACCATTCCCGCAACAACAGCCGGATCGATGCGCTGTCCGCGATCCAATGCCGATAGGTCAGGCCCAGGTAATAGGCGCCGTCGAGCGGGATAAAAAACGGTCGAAGCGGCGGCTCATTTTCATCGTGAAAGGGCTGGTTCAGCGCGGCGCTCAGGTGAGTTTGCAGCGATGTGCCGATGGAGAGCGAACCGACGGGGAAACGGTGGGCGTCGCCGTTAAGAATTTCGTAACCGAACGATGAACCGCTGGCCCGCACGCGACCCAAACCAAAGGCGGCAAGCGAGCGATGCCAGGCGGCGTTGATCGCGGTTTGATCGGGGGCGCCGCTCAGTTTCAGCGCCTGGGCCGCGTTATACGGATGCACGGCCTCCCACGACCGCACCAACCGCTGAAACATATTAAGCGACAATTCGTCCATGATCGTGAAGCGAGCGCTGAACTATCGGCGAAAATTCAGTCGATGACAATGCGAGGCGTCTTCCGTCGCAAAACACGAATTCGGTTTGCGGAGGTATCGGTGCGCTAATCGACCTGCCGAAGCGTTGATTTGGACGAGGCGCCGCCCGTTACTCGAGGGAAAAACCCGCCGACTTGCTCGCGGTAGCGGCCATAAGCGTCACCATGAATTTTATATAAATGACGATCCTCGCGTCGGGATTCCCAAGAGAGAAGGGAGATGTGAACGATGCCCGCCGCCAACATGAGTGGGCTGGGGAGCATCGCGGCGCTGGCCAGCATCATCAACATCGACAAGGCGTAAATCGGATGGCGCACATAGGCGAATGGGCCGACGGCGATCAGTGGATTTTGCTCGGCGGGATCGATTCCCATGCGCCAATGCCGGCCCATCGTCCGCCAGCAGATTCGCGAAAGCAAGAAGCACGCGGCGGCGATACCAAGCGCCGGCCATGCGATCCATGGCTGGTAGCCAATTGGGCGAAGCAGCAACGGCGGCTTTTTCGAGAATGCCCAAAAGAAAGCCGCGACAAACGGATATGTGACCCACATCACGACCGCCGGCGCCCAGAGAATTCGACTAAGTTTTCCCACTTTTTCCTCCGGGATCAGATTTGCGGCATGGCCTGTGCGCCGGCGGATTTTGTACGCCATGCGCATGACCCGGCCCCAATAAGCGGCCAGAACGATGCCGAGCAATAAAGGGGGGACGGACCGATCCATGGGAGCACTTATGGTCGCCTGCATGCCCGGTGTAAAGGCGAGTCGCGACAAACATGGGATTTTCCGTGCCGTATCTGTTAAAATCCCGCACACTCTGCTTTGAGGAGACACCGATGCGCATTTTCTTAACCGTTCTATCCGTCGCGTTGGCCATGGCCGGCTTATCGTGCGGCGGAAACGCTCCGCCGCAAATACAGCAGAATACCGCCGTAACCGGTACTCCGGATGCGATCGTCGGCGGCACGACTGCTACGCCGCGGTCCGATTCGGCGCCGCGCTCGCGCGACATGGGCCGTCTTGACGGGGACGCGCCGCCGGCCGATGCGCGATTCACTATTTTCTGTGATGTTTTCCGTGGGCCGGATCATGTGATTCGCTCGACTCAGCTGAAGGACGATTTGATTCAAAAAACCGGGATGCACGCCTGGCATATTCTGCACACCGAACAACAGAGCATGCTTTGCTTCGGCTATTACCGCATTTTCGACGACAGTGATCACGAACCCAAAGAAACAGCTCGCGCGCAGGCCGACATCAAGCGTGTCAATGCGATCAAGGGCCCGCAGGGCGATCGACTTTTTAAGCTGACATTGTTCGTTTCGATCGACGAACAAGATCCCGAATCGCCGGCGGCGTGGAATCTGGCGAACGCACCGGCCAACGCATATTGGTCGTTGCAAATCGGCGCCTACAGGGCAAGCCTCGAGCGCAAGCAATATGCGGTTGACGTCGTCCGCGCGATGCGCGCCGCGGGAATTCAGGCGTATTATTATCACGGCGATACGATCAGCTCGGTTTGCGTCGGGGCATGGCCGCGCGAGGCGGTGAAGGAGCAGGATGCCTCCAGCGCTCATACGGCGGATCCGACGGCGACGTTGCTGATCGTCAACCAGCCGTTGCCGCAGTTCGCTTCGCCCGACATGAGGGATCGGGAGGGCAACCGTCTGACGGTGCAGGCGCCGAAATTGGAGGTGACCGATCCGGCCATGGCCAAAGCCATTCGAGAATATCCGGATCATGCCGTGAACGGCGAGGTCCACGCGATCAAGACCAAGGACGGCCAGCTGATTCACGATCCTTCGTTTCTGGTGGTGATTCCGCATGGGGAGGGGAGTCCCGATCCAATCGCCCAGCAAAACAACGCGGACAGCGCGAACGGCGCGAATCGGGCGGCGAGCGATATTTTCGACAATCCAACTCCGCCAAAAGACGCCGCCCTGGGCAGGCTGCGTTCACTGGGAAATTAGGAGAGGCCGTGGACGTGCTGATTGCCACCGGGAACGCCGCCAAGGCGAGGGAATTTCGAGAGATGCTGGGCGGCGATCGATTCGTCTGGCATGATCTCGCTGAATTTTCGGGTCTGGCGCCGGTCGAAGAAACCGGCGCTACGTTTCACGATAATGCGTGTCTGAAGGCAAGCGGTTATGCCGTTGCGGCGAAGATGTGGGCATTGGCCGACGACAGCGGGCTTGAGGTTGACGCGCTTGGCGGCAAGCCGGGCGTTTATAGCGCTCGCTGGGCGCAGATAAACGGGGCAGGCGCCGGAGATTCGGATAACAATGCCGCGCTTTTACGGCAGCTTCGGGATGTGCCGGAGGAAAGTCGGACGGCCCGATTCGTATGCGTCCTTGCCTTGGCTGATCCGCAGGGGCGAATCGTCGTGACAACGCGGGATTCAGTGGAGGGGCGCATCTTGGATCAGCCGCGCGGCCAGAACGGTTTCGGCTATGATCCGCTGTTTTATGTTGAATCGCTTGGCCGAACGACGGCGGAGGTGACGAGCGAGCAGAAGCACGGTATCAGCCATCGCGGGAAGGCGCTGGTACGATTGCGAAAGTTGATGGAGGCGTTTTAGTAAAGGATTGCTATGAGTCGAATCCTGGTGGCCGTCAGCAGTCCATATGCGGCCCAGAAATTGGTTGATCCCATCGCCGACCTGGCCAAGCGTCTGGCGGCCGAGGTGCTGGTGGTGCATGTTTCGCGTCCCAGCGGCGGACAGCTGCGCGAGCAGGAACAAGCGACCGGCGAAGACGCCATCAGCCTGCTGCGCGACAAGCTTCAGCAGCGCAATGTCGCCGTGCAGGACCTGCTGATGTTCAGCGACGACATCGCGCGGGCCATCCTGAACACGGCGGTCGAGCGCGAGGTCACGCTGATCGTTCTGGGCCTGACCGGAAAAAATGTTTTCGCAAGACTTTTGGCGGGCAATGTGCCGGTGGAGTTAATTAAGAATACGACGATCCCGGTGATGATCCTGCCGCCGGATTGGAATCGCACGGTTTAGCGGCGGGCTACGAATGCTCCGCGAGCCACGTTTTGGCGTCGGCAAGCGTGGCGAAGTCAAGAAGGGCTTCGCCCATTTCGTCCAACAGCGACTCGGATAACCGTCCAACCTGATCGGAAATCTCGGTCGGCACGTCGCCGAACTGGCGGCGCAACAGTCGAAGGACAAGCAGGCGCCGGCCCTGCGACAGACCTTGTGATAGGCCCTCTGACAGACCTTCGGCTTTTCCTTGCTCGATCCATTCGTTTGTCAATTGCATAACGACCTCGCGTTCCGCCGGTTCGACGGTTTCAAGCTCTTTATTGTAGACGATCATTTCCGCCGCCGTAAGTTTCAGATAACTTTCCATAAACGCCGAGATTAGCGTGCTGCGGGCCTTGTCCAGCCGAAGCGTGGCCAGCATTCGAAGACATTCCAGTTTCACCTTGGGCCGATCCTCGCGAACGATCCGCATTTTCGTCATCAACGCGTTGGCGACCGGATTGGGATTGCGGAGATAGTCCCGCCAATTCAACTGATTGAGTTGAATCGCGCGGAACGTGAAATCCAACACGCGATGCCCTTGAATTTCGACACGATGGTGATCCGGTTCCCGCCGCAGGGGAGTATCATAGGAAAACAACACCACCGGGAAAATGGGCAGCCCGTATTTCTCGTATAAGCGGGCGAAATATCGAAACATTCGTTTCGCGAAACCAGGTTCGTATCGCGATTGGTTTTCGACATGGATGAGAAAAACGACGTCTTGTCCTCGAATTCGCGTCTTCACGAGGAGATCGACCTCATGCCGTTCACCGGAGGCGATATCGGTGAATATTTCCTTGTCGAGAAACTCCAGATGATCCCGATCCATGCAGGCGGCGACCTCCGGAAGAAATAGCTCCACGAACTCGATGAAGAAGGTCGTGAGCAATTCCTTGAAAAGACGATCGTGATCCATGGTCCACCGATCCATGACGCACCCGCGTTATTCGAGATACGTGTATCCTTCCAACCCATTTTCATAAAATTTCAGCAGCACGCGCGATTCGTCGATGTTCAGCTTCCCTTCGCGCACCGCCCGCTCGACGCGCTTGCGCATCGTGCGCTTCAAATCGTCGGCGGAAAACTGCACGTATTGAAGCACCTCGCGAACGGTATCCCCCTCGACCACCTCATCGATCGACGCCCGGCCGTTTTCGTCCACGCTGACATGGACGGCGTTCGTGTCGCCAAGCAGATTGTGCAAGTCGCCCAGAATTTCCTGATAGGCGCCGACCAAAAACGCGGCGATGAAATAATCGCCGCCTTCGTATTCGTGCAATTCCAACACGGATTTGACGTCGCGCCGGTCGATGAACCGATCGACTTTGCCGTCGGAATCGCAGGTGATGTCGGCCAGCACGCCGCGGCAGGTCGGCTCCTCTTTTAACTTATGGATCGGCATGATCGGGAACAGCTGGTCGATCGCCCAGCTGTCGGGAATCGACTGAAAGATCGACATGTTGCAAAAATAAGTGTCCGAGAGCATCGCTTCCAGCCCGCGAAATTCGTCCGGCACATACTCCAACTTCTTGATGACGCGCAACACCTTCGTGCAGATTCCGAAAAAAAGCTTCTCCGCGAGACTGCGATGCTCCAGCGGGCAGTATCCGAGGTTAAACAAGCTCAGGACCGATTCCTTGGCGAGCTGCGCGTCGTGGTAATACTCCATGAAATTCGATTCATTCACGTCGCGATACGTCTCGAACAAATTTACCACCGGCGCCGGCATTCCCGCGCGCTGTTCGGGCGTGAGAACCGTCGGCACGTCAAAACGCTCAAATCCGCTCCAACCCAGCACGTTGAAAACCAGGACGCTGTGATATGCCACCATCGCCCGGCCCGATTCGCTGATGATGGTGGGATGCTCGACCTGCTTTTGCTCGCAGATTTCACGAACGTGGAAAATGACGTCGTTGGCGTATTCCTGAAGACCGTAGTTCACGCTGGAGCCGAAATCGGTTTTGGAGCCGTCGTAGTCCACGCCCAGCCCGCCGCCGATGTCGATGTATTTGAGGCCGGCGCCCAGACGCTGAAGCTCGGTGTAAACGCGCACGAGTTCGATAATCGCGTTCTTGACGTTGCGGATCTGATTGATCTGGCTTCCCAGATGGAAATGCAGCAGGTTCATGCAGTCGCCCATGCCATGCTGGCGGAGGTATTCGAGGGCATCGACGACTTCGTTGATGAACAAGCCGAATTTCGATCGAACGCCGCCGGATTGTTCCCAGCGCCCGGAGCCTTTGGCGGAGAGCTTGACGCGCACGCCGATCGACGGCTTCACGTTGTGCTGCTTGGCGTACTTAACGATCAGTTCAAGCTCGCTGAATTTCTCGACGACCGGAATAATGTTCTTGCCGATCTTGGTGGCGAGGATGACGGCTTCGATGAATTCATCGTCCTTGAAGCCGTTGCAGATGATCGGCGTTAGGTCGTCTTCAACGAGCGCCATCACCGCGAGAAGTTCAGGTTTGGACCCGGCCTCCAGGCCGAAGTTATACGGCTTGCCGAACTCAAGAATCTCCTCGACGACGTGGCGCTGCTGATTGACCTTGATCGGATAGACGCATCGATACTCGCCTTTGTAGTCGAATTCCTTGATGGCCCGATTGAAAGCGGTGTGAATCTGGCTGACGCGGTCTTTCAGAATATCGGTGAAGCGGATCAGCATCGGAAGCTGAATGTCGCGCTCGCGCAGCTCGTCGACCAGCTTCTTGAGATCGATGGAGACGTTGGGATCGTGCGTCGGATGAACGGCGACATGCCCCTCGCCGTTCACCGAAAAATACCCGCTTCCCCAGTTTTTCACGCCATAAAGCCGTTCGGATTCGGCGACGCCCCACGGCTTTGCGGGGGCAAGCGTCCCGTTCCCGTTTCCATTTCCGATGTGGACGGGCAGCGCGTGCGGAGCGTGGGCGCCGTTCCCGGCGTGAGGCGGGGGAACGGCGGGCGCCGGCGCGATTTGCGGCGAGGGTGGAATGGGATTGATCTGCTCTATGGTTGGTTGCATCAGGAGGTTCCGGTCAGGTTTCGGTCAAAAATTATCTCGAGGGTATATCCTATCGCAACGTCGGCAAAATCAATGCGAAGTTGCATTTTTTTTCCGCGCGGCCCCGACGATTTACGGTCTACCACCGCGGTTGTTGTTGGGTTAAGCAGTGGATGGCGCCGAGGCCCCAGATTAATTCGACGCAATCGATGCCGATCACGCGATGTTTGGGCAGATGGGCCTGAAGTGTCTTGACCGCCAACGCGTCGCGCTTGCGATCCCGGTACGTCGGAACCAGAAGGGCGCCGTTCACGAAATAAAAATTCACGTAAGTGGCCGGCAGGCGCTGCTTGTCATATTCAACCGCGCCCGGCATCGGAATCGTCACGATTTCAAACGGCTTTCCCGCGGCGTCGCGAGCCAGCTGAAGGCGGCGCAGATTATCCTTGAGGATCTTGTAGTTTTCGTCCTTCGGATCTTCCTCGACCGCCGTCACGATCGTATTCGGACCGATAAAACGGGCCAGGTCGTCCACATGACCGTCCGTATCGTCGCCGACGATTCCTTCGCCGAGCCAGATGATCTGAGTTTGGCCGTAATAGTCCTTCAGATATTGTTCGACTTGCTCCTTGTTCAGATGCGGATTGCGATTTTTATTCAGAAGGCAGGACGTCGTCGTCAATACCGCGCCGGCTCCGTTGAAATCGACCGCGCCCCCCTCCATCACGATACCGGGATAAAAGACCGGCAGTTTCAGTTCTTCGGCGATTCGCGTCGGCACATCATCGTCGTCGTTGAACGGCGGATATTTCCCGCCCCAGGCGTTAAACCCCCAATCGACGATCGCGGCCTCGCGCTTCCCGCTCTTTTTCTTCCGCAGCACAAACGCCGGTCCATGATCCCGGCACCAGCTTTCATTGGTCTTGACCTGATGGAAAAAAACATTCTTCGTCGCGCAGCCATGCTCGGCAAGCTGCTCGCGAACCAGGTATTCATAATTGCCGTTTGGAACGTTAATTTCCACCCGCTCGCGCGGCGCGATCTCTTTCATGATCCGCGCCAGGTTTTCCGGCACGGTCCGGTACTTGTCCGGAAACGAAATTCCCTCCGGCCGCGGCCAGGAAAACCAGGTAGCGCGATGGGGATGCCATTCGGGCGGAAACACATATCCAAGCGAAGCTGGGGTTTTTCCGAGAATTCTAACTTTAGGTTTAGCCATGCGGGGTCAACGGTTTGGATCCGCGGCGCGGACCCGGAGATGTATCCATTCAAACCACGTCCACAAATCGCTTCGTCAAATTTCCATACGCGTCAATCCGCCGATCCCGCAAAAACGGCCAATGCGTCCGGCTGAACTCCACCTTCTCCAGATCGCATTCCACCACCAACACCTCTTCCTGATCGCTCGAAGCCTTCTTCACGACCTGCCCATCCGGCGAAGCGACAAACGACTGGCCCCAGAATTCGATCCCCTCATCGTTCACGGGATTACCGGCGACGTCTAATATCTTTTCCAAGCCAATGCGATTGGGCGCGCACACATAACATCCGTTGGCGATCGCATGGCTTCGCTGCATCGTTTCCCAACTATCATGCTGGGCATGTCCGTATTGGGCCTTTTCGCTGGGATGCCAGCCGATCGCGGTCGGATAAAAGAGAATCTCCGCGCCTTGCAACGCCGTCAGTCGGGCGCCTTCCGGATACCACTGGTCCCAGCAGATCAGCACGCCGATTTTTCCGTGCGTGGTTTCCCAGGCGCGAAACCCGGTATCGCCGGGGGTAAAGTAGAATTTTTCGTAAAACAACGGATCGTCGGGAATGTGCATCTTGCGATAGATGCCTTTGATCGATCCGTCGGCTTCGATGATAGCCGCCGTGTTATGATACAGGCCGGCGGCGCGTCGTTCGAAGAGGCTTGCGACGATGACGGCCTTATGCTTTTTCGCGAGTTTGCAAAAGGCGTCGGTGCTGGGGCCGGGGATCGTCTCGGCCAGCTTGAAGAAGCGGTGGTCTTCGATCTGGCAGAAGTATTGACTGGCGAACAACTCCTGCGTGCACAGAATCTGGCCGCCCCGGCGCGCGGCCTGATCGAGCAGGCGGGTTTGACGATCCAAATTATCGCGAAAGTCGGCCGAGCAGGCCATTTGCGTGATCGCGACGTTTACTGCCCGGCCGCGAGCGGCTTTCGCCGGACGTTTTACGTTGGATGCGGATTTTGTTTTCATTGCATTGGCCGGACGTTATTGGTTGTTTTATTCGATCGACGACCACCCAAAAAGCGTTTGCGAGCATAGACTCCGGTATATCGCTTGCATTTGAGTGGCAAACGAGATCGCGCTGAACTGTGGTTACAATGGCCGCCGCGACGAATGATAGGCGCCGGTCCGAAGATTTCATTCTTAGGTTCGCAACATGAAGTCATCTCGTTTAGCGATGCGGTTGTCGCTCTGCGTGCTCATCACGTTTTGTCTCAACGGCGCCGCTCATGCCGCCACGCCGGTCGAGGTGAACGCGGCGATCAGTCGCGCCTGCCGCTATCTCTACAGCCGGCAAAATCCGAAAGGCCAATGGGAAAACGACACGGTGCGAAAAGGGATGGAGCATGACTTTGCGCACCGGCAGGGCGATACATTCGGCGGATTTACCGCCGTCGCCGTTTATGCTCTTTTGAGCGCCGGTGAGGATCCGCAGGACGCCCGGCTGCAGAAGGCGATCACATTCCTCGAAAACGCGGATATGGTCGGAATCTATTCCCTGGGGTTGCGCGCCAACGTGTGGACCCAGTTGCCGCCGACGAAAATTTATCGCGAGATGTCCCAGCGCGACGCCAAGCTGATTATTCTCGAAATGCAGACGGGAAAGGAGAATCCGGCCCGCGGATTCTGGGATTACGGCGCCGGCCATGGCCTGGACCTTCATGCCGCCGCCCCACGGTTTGACCACAGCGTCAGCCAGTACGGCGTGCTCGGACTCTGGGCGTGCGCGCAGAACGGCGTGGATATCAAGCGGTCGGTCTGGGAAATGATCGACGATGGATGGAAGCGGCATCAATACCCCGACGGCGGATGGGCGTATGAATCGGCGCCGCCCCAGCCCACGACCGAAACGCTTTCGATGACCGCCGCCGGCGTGGCGACGCTGTTCGTCACCCAGGAGATGCTCAACCCCAATATCGGCGCGGAGTGCCGCGGCAATGTCGCCGACGACCATATCGAGCGGGCCCTCGATTGGATCGCCGTCCATTTCGACGAAATCAAAAACGCGTACGGTTACTACGGCGTGCAACGCATCGGCGCCGCCAGCGGCAGAAAATACTTCGGCACGATCGACTGGTACGCCGTCGGCGCCGAAAAGCTGGTCAAGTCTCAGAACGCCGATGGATCGTGGATCGGCGCCGCCGGCGGAATGGAAGATCCGATCCCCTGCACGGCTTTTTCTCTTTTGTTTCTCGCGCGCGGTCGCGGCTCGGTCATGATGAACAAGCTCCAATACGATCGTACGCCCGCCGACACGTTGATCGTGCGTCTCGCGAACTGGAACGAGCGGCCGCGCGACATCGCCAATCTCACGCACTGGGTCGCCAACCGCATCGAGCGCGACCTCAACTGGCAAATCGTCACCCTCCGGACCCCGCCCGACGAGCTTCACGAGGCGCCGATCATTTACCTCGGCGGCGATCAGGACGTGGCCTTTACGCGCGACGAAGAGGCCAGGCTGCGCGAGTTCATTCTCGGCGGCGGAATGGTCCTGGCCAACGCGGATTGCGGATCGGCCAGGAGCCAGTTCGCGGCTTCGTTCGAAGAATTGGGCCATCGCCTGTTTCCCGCTTATTCGTTCCGCGATCTCCCGGCCGAGCATCCGATATTCAGCGACGAGCAATATCTTGCCAGCCGATGGAAAAGCCCTCCGCGCCTCCGCGGCTTGAGCAACGGGATCAGGGAGTTCATGCTGCTCATCCCCGACGCCGATCCCGCGCGCGCCTGGCAATTGCAGGCGACGGAAAGCTCCCAGGCGTCGTTTCAGCTTGGCGCGAACATTTTTCTCTACGCGATCGACAAGAAAAATCTCCGCAACAAGGGCGACGGCTACACCATTCATCCCGACGTGGACATCATCGCCGACCGGACCGCCCGGATCGGCCGCCTGATGATCGGCGACAACTGGGACCCCGAACCGGCGGGTTGGCAACGCATGGCCGCCCTGTTTCACAATCGCTACAAGTGGGACCTGAACGTCGAGAACGTCGCCGTCGGCCAGAAAAGATTAGCGCAATACAAACTGCTTGATCTGACGGGGACAACGGCATTTCACCTCAAAGCCGACGAGCGCGAAAAGCTGGTCGATTACGTCACCCACGGCGGAACGCTGGTGATCGACGCCGCCGGCGGAAGTCGCGAGTTCGGCGATTCCGCCGCCGAGGAATTAACCGCTTGTTTCGGCGCTTTGGCGGATAAGGGGTTGAATACCCCGCTCGACGCCGGGAGCGCGGTATTCAATCTTCCGGGCGCGCAAATCAGCCAGGTGGATTACCGCGAGTGGTACCGGCGGCGGCAGGTCGGGACCTTGAAATTGCCGCGACTCAACGGCATCGATCTTCGCGGCCGCACGGCGGTGTTCTTTAGCAGACAGGACCTTTCCGGCGGCCTGGTCGGAGAACCCGTCGACGGCATTTCCGGATACTCTCCGGCAAGCGCGACGGAGTTGATGCGCAATATCGTCCTCTATGCAGGATTCGGCGTGCGACCCGGTTTCGTTGAAGTCAGGAAATGACCCTCAGTCATCTCGCGCGATCACGCGCCGACGGATTCAGCGGCGTTTCCACGGCTCACTTCTTCCTTTGACGGCCCGGCTTGCGGGGCCTCTTTTTCCGATCAAACCTCGCTGCATCAACCTGAAAAAGCGATCGCAAAGCGACTGCCGGCAAAACACGGCGACCGACCGTGACGCCGGTGATAGTTAGGGTACAATCCCATACATGCCGGCAACGCTGCAAAGCATCTTAGGCCAGGACGGCGCCGTCGCCCGGCGCCTGGGGGACCGCTACGAATTTCGTCCGCAGCAGCTGGAAATGGCCTCGAGCGTCGAGCGCGCATTCAAGGAAGGGCATCATCTGCTCGTCGAAGCCGGCACCGGCGTCGGCAAGTCGTTCGCCTATCTCCTTCCCGCGATCGATTACGCCGTCCGAACGAAAAAGCGCGTCGTCATTTCCACGCATACCATTTCGCTTCAAGAGCAATTGATCGACAAGGACATTCCGTTGCTTCGGGCCGTTTACCCGGATGAATTCACGGCGGTTTTGGTCAAAGGC
The DNA here is from genome assembly GCA_035551995.1 of Tepidisphaeraceae bacterium. GTDB lineage: Bacteria > Planctomycetota > Phycisphaerae > Tepidisphaerales > Tepidisphaeraceae > RYN-428. Next base: position 3,520 of record DASZME010000040.1, on the reverse strand, counting down.
CGCAGCAACTATCTTTGCAAACGCCGACTCGAACAGACCCGCGGCCGCCAGGGGATGCTTTTCGACAAAAACCCGCAGCTCGAAAGCCTCTGGGCGATCGAAGAATGGGCCAACCAAACCACCGACGGATCATTGGCCGATCTCCCGGCGGTGCCCGACCCGAGCGTCTGGGACAAGGTTTGCGCCGAGCACGGCAACTGCCTCGGCAAGAAATGCCAGTTCTATCAAGACTGCTTCTGGCAAGCCGCCAAACGCCGAATGCAAGGCGGCAATATTCTGGTCGTCAATCACGCGCTGTTCTTTTCCGACCTTGCCCTGCGGATGGCGGGCGTCAATTATCTGCCCAAATACGACGTGGTGATTCTGGATGAAGCGCACACGGTCGAAGACGTGGCCGGGAGTCATTTTGGCCTGAAGGTCACGGAAACCGGGTTGCGGTATCAACTGCGATATTTATACGACGTTCGCCGAAGCAAAGGGATGCTCAGCGTGCAGGGCTCGTGCGCGAACGACGCCATTCGCGACGTAGTCGTTCTCCAGGAGCGGATGGATGAATTCTTCGAAGGATGTATTCAGTGGCAGGAGGCGTCGGGGCGCAGCAATGGCCGGATCGATCGACCGAATATCGTCGAGAATGTGTTGTCGCCGGTGTTGCGGGATTTATCGCTGCACCTCAAGGCAATGTTGCCGGAGTTGACCAAGGAGGAGGAGCTGAGCGAAGTTTCCGCCGCCGCCGAGAAAATCTCGATCACGGCCGAAACCTTAGACGCCATCATGGGCCAGCGTGTCGCCGACACCGTCTACTGGCTTGAAACCGGCGGGCGCGCCGATCACCGCAAAGTGACGCTAAACGCGGCGCCGGTCAACGTGGCCGACGGACTGCGAAAATATCTGTTCGATCAGGTCAAAAGCGTGGTGATGACCAGCGCCACCCTCTGCACGCGCAACGGCGGCGCCGCTCATTGCTCGCCGGCGTCGCAAGAAAATCCGGCCGCTTCGTTAACGCCGCGGACCGCCGACGACGACTTCGGTTCTCGGCCCGATCGGTCGAATCCGCGGAAAGCCGTTTTCGATTCCGCCGATCGCGCCGACCCTTTCCAATACATTAAATCCCGCATCGGCGTTCCCGCCGGCGAAACGCTGCAGCTTGGCTCTCCGTTCGACTATGCAAACCAGGCGACGCTTTATATCGAGACCGATCTCCCCGAGCCCAGCGACGCGCTGCGATTCATGCCCGCCGCGTGCGATAAGATCATCCACTACCTCCAGAAAACCAACGGCGGGGCGTTTGTCCTTTTCACCAGTTATAAGATGATGATTGACGCCGGCAACCGCCTGAAAAGCTCGCTGGATTTGTTGAATCTGCCGCTGCTGGTGCAAGGCCAGCAGGCGCCGCGAAAAGTTTTGCTCGAGCGATTTCGAGCGACGCCCAATGCGGTGCTGTTTGGCACGTCAAGCTTTTGGCAAGGGATTGATGTGCAGGGCGATTCGCTGCGCAACGTGATCATCGTGAAACTTCCGTTTGCCGTTCCGGATGAGCCGGTGATCGAAGCCCGGATCGACGCGATCAAGAAAGCGGGCGGAAACGCGTTCATGGAATATTCGGTTCCCGAGGCGATCATCAAGCTTAAGCAAGGTTTCGGCCGTCTGATTCGGAGCAAGACCGATACGGGTATCGTGGTGATTTTGGACAGCCGGGTAAAAACCAAGCGCTATGGCAAGCTCTTTCTTGATGCGCTGCCGGCGTGTAAAAAGGGAATGTAGCGAACGCGAGGCGCACTTAGAGCAGTTGCCAGTTTGCTCGCGCGTTCCTGCGTTTAGCGGCCCCGCTTGCGGGGCGTTTTTTCGCGACGCAAGGTCGCTTCACCAACATGATAGATGCTCCAAGTGAAGCGTATGGTGTTTAGCGAGCGAGCTTGCTCGCGGGTTGCGCTCCCCCAAGGCGAGCAAGCTCGCCCGCTAAACAATCCGCACGTTTCCAGTGCCGAAGACAATGGTTGAGCGTGAGCTCTTTCGCGTATCGAGTGTCGCAGTCATTATCGGAGAGTTGAAAAATGTTCGGCAACACCACAGGTTGGATCATTTCCGCGGTCGTCGGCTTGCTCATGACGATCCTGCTTTCGATGGTCGTCCTCCCGCCGACGCCGACGCCGCCGACATACGCCGCCGTGTTTAACGTGGTGCAAAAACCATTGGCGATTCCCATTGACCCCAGCACCGTGGTCCCGCGCGGCACGGAAGAGGGCAACGCCGGCGCGTTGTATCGAAAGGCGATCGCCGATTATGAGCTGAATCCGACGCCGTATGATACGTTTCAAGAGCACATCATGAAAATCGACGTGAAATCGCTGACTGCGATCAATTACGTCTTAAAGGCGCGCGATTGCAAAACAGGCAGCCTGTTTGTCGCAAAGCCGTCGGATCTGATCAACTACGACAACGCCGAGCCGGGACTCGACGCGATCGACACCGTCGGCAAACTCTGTTGCACGGTCGGCAAGCTTTATATTAACGAGAAATACAATCCGAAAACCCGCCCGCAGGAGGCGCTGAAGCTGTGGGAAGCGGCGTTCGTTCTCGGCCAGCATCTTTATGAAGAACGTCTGACCTGGGACGAACTTGGACGCGGCCTGGGCCTGATGCAGACGGCGGCGATCGACCTTCAGCTTTATTACACCGACATCGCGAAGGATCCATCAAAGGCCGACGGCATTCAGAGTTTCATGAACGCCGAGGCCGACTATCAGGGAAAGCTGATCGCGGCGGTGCAGTTGATTGAAGGGGTGGAGGAATCGAAGGTGGGCCAATACGCCGGCGACATTTTCGCGATCGCCGCCGCCAAGCCAGGCGCCGCCTACGGCTCGGCCGATCCGATGTGGCGCGTGGAGGCGATCAAGCACGTCGGGAAGTATCGGTTCAACGCGCAGACGAACGGGGATCAATTGGCCGCGCGAAAAGTGTTATCGAAGATGGTCGAGGATCCGACGCTCAGCCCGCCGGTGAAAGCCGCCGCCACCGCCGCGCATGATCTGACGATCGAGAAGTATCATGCGTTTGGATAACGCCCGGCGCCGCGGGGAATGATCGGAAAATCCCCACCGCGGCGCCCGCGGCCGGACGTGCAATGCCCGCGGTCATGAACGGGCGGCCTACTTAAATCCCTTACGCCTCTGCCGGCTGTAGCGCGCCAGGGCGTCTTCGATGATCGGGTATGCCTCCTTGGCCGGCTCAATTTCGTCCACCTCGACGGCTTTTCCTTCCAGCTTTTTGTAATCCTGAAAGAACCGCCGAAGCATCATCAGCCGATGCGGCGGCATCTCGATCGCCTCGCGATAGCTGTTGAATTCAGGATCATCGACGCAAACGGCGATGATCTTGTGGTCCTTTTTTCCGCCGTCGATCATCGTCATCAGCCCGATCGTTCGCGCGTGCAGAAGCGTAAGAGGAACGACCGTTTCCTGGCAGAGCACCAGCACGTCCAGGGGATCATCGTCCTCGGCCAATGTCTGGGGAATGAACC
>DASZME010000039.1:0-23082 GCA_035551995.1 Tepidisphaeraceae bacterium | reverse complement strand
TGTAAAAGACGCGGCATTGATTTGCCTTTGTCTTCACTGACAACCGACAACTGACAACTGACAACTTATTCCCGAACCTCATCATCACTTGAAACAAGAAAAGTCTCCGTCGGCCTAACGGCGGACGGAGACCTTTGGTGGTGGCCATACCAGAGGGGCAACACCCGTCCCATCCCGAACACGGCCGTTAAGACCTCTGGGCCGATGATACTGCTCCCGCGGGAAAGTAGGTCACTGCCAGCATTATTAACAAATCGCCCCTCGATCGGATCAAACCGGTCGAGGGGCTTTTGTTGGTACCATACTTTGGATACTTTGCATTTCAGCCGCGTCTGACTACAACGCATTCGATGGACTCGATCGAACTACTCTTCCTCGGCACCGGCACCAGTGCCGGGGTTCCCATGATCGGTTGTCATTGCGAAGTCTGTTCCAGCGTCGATCCTCATGATCGTCGGATGCGCACCAGCGCCGTCGTTTCCTACGATGGCGTTCGTGTCTTAATTGACAGCACCCCCGAACTCCGTCTTCAGTGTGTGGCCAATCGCGTCGATTGGATCGACGCCGTCGTTTTTACGCACGCGCACGCCGATCATATTATGGGGCTCGACGACGTCCGGCGATTTAATGCTTTGCGCCGTGGGCCATTGGACGTTTGGGCGGACGAGGCCACGCATCGGGCACTTTTGCGATCGTTTGGTTACGCGTTCAAAGAGCCATCGAACGATTCCAAACTTTTTCGTCCACATCTCATCCAGCGGACGATCAGCGGGCCGTTTGAGATCGGCGCGCGGGCATGGACGCCGATCAAGCTCCTGCACGGCGATATGGCGGTGTTGGGATTTCGTGTCGGCGATCTTGCCTATTGCACGGATGTCAGCGAAATTCCCGAAGCCTCGTTTGCGCTGCTGGAAGGTCTGGACGTGCTGGTGCTGGATGCCTTGCAGCGCGAAAAGCATACGACTCATTTTTCGCTTGAGGAAGCCATCGAGGCGGCGGAGCGCATCGGCGCCAAGCGGACATTATTCACCCACATCGCTCACCGCATGTTTCACGCGGCGACTAATCGAACCCTGCCGGCGAATATGCAACTTGCGTACGACGGGCAGACGGTCGCCGCCGGGTTTTAGTGATCGAGACGCGATGGCGTCTATCGTTTTGCTCGCGCCGCCGTCAGATCGCCGAGGATGCCGTCGCTGTTGGAATTCGGCGCCGACGTGAAAAAAATCGTGTTCCGCGCCTTACCGGTCCCGGTTTGCAGCCCCCACAATCCAGCGGCCGTCAACGGCTGGCCGTCTTGCTCGCTATCGGGAAATTGCCCGACAAAATGATCGTGCTTGTCGAAAAGATCGATGGCGCCGTCTCCCTGATTGGCCACCAGCAAATCATTTTTGTAGATTCCCCAACTGGCGGGCGCCAGCGCCATCCCCCACGGCGCGTTGAGGTCGCCGCCCGTCGCCACTCGTCGAATCAGGCGCCCCTGTGCACTATAGACATCGATAATTCCCTGGGCTGGTCCGGGATTGTCAATAGTCTGCGTCGCGTCCTGACGGGCGTAGGACACATAAATTTCTCCCTTTATCGCCTGAGCGCCAAACGGCGCATACCCGGCTGGAACTTGCGGATCGACGAAAGCAGATTGCTTCAAGCCAATTTGCTGGAAGTCGCTATTGAAAACCTCGACGCTCCCGCCACGAAAGTCCGTCGCGAAAATTTTCGCGACGCGTCCGGAGCCGAGGATGGTGAGTGCGGTGAAGACGTCACCCGATTGCGAGTGATCGACGGCGATCACCGCCGCGGCCGACGCGCCCGGGTTGTAGCCGGCGATCATTCCGTCTGCGGTGGCCGTAAGAATCGTGCTTGGCACATTCTTGCCATTATCGGTGATGTCGAATCCCTGGCCCGAATGCGCGACGATGCCGGTCGGAAATGCATGCGCCGCCCCAGCCGCCGCGGGGATTGAGCCGACCATCGGCGATGTCGCCGACGGTTGCGGAACGCCCGCCGAATCGTAGCTGGTCAGATCGCCGGTCTCATTGTCGGCGGTGAAGAGCTTTCCACCGGGGCCGACGGTAATACCAATGGGGTTGACAAGATTGGGATCGACATTCGTCGTGCCGAATTGCGACTGATCCGCCGTCAACGCGGCGGCAGTCAAGATCGGGGTAAACGACATCAGCCTTCTGTTCTCAAGACCTTCGATCACCGGCGCAGGGCGTCTGGACGATTGCGTTATGCGATTGAATCCCATCATATTCCGCGAGCATAACCGACCTGCGATTTCCGTGCATCAGTGCGGCCATGACTTCCAACAGGATCGAGGCCGCCGGGTAATGTGTTATGTCTCGCGCACGGCGACACGCGCCCGTCGCCGCCGGATCGACGGAGTATTCCATGGTTGTACGAATCGGATTGATCGTTGTCGCCCTGATGCTGGTTGGCCTGCTGCTGCTGGGGATCGGCGCGGGCGTGGGCATTGTCAAAGTGAGTTCCGACGGGATCGCGTTTGCGGGTAAGGACGACAAATCCGCCGGCGGATCGGAAATTAAATCCAACGTGGTGTCGGCCGACGATCTGCTAAAGCGGGAGGGAGTGAAGTACGTCGAGCCGGCGCCGGCGGTCGCGAGCCAATCGCCGCAGCCGGCGGTCGTGGCGCCGGCGTCCGCAACGATCGCGCCCAAAGCCGTGCTCGCGACCAGTCCCCCCAAGGCGCCCGCGACGGGTGACACGCCAGTCGCGTCGATCAAGGAAAATCGTCCGGGCATCGATCCGGCGCCGGCGCCGACTCCGCGTCCTGCGATGGCGGAAGGGCCGGCCGCAGCGACCGCTCGGTCCGATTCCGGGGATCGCGTCGCCGGCGCCGATCATGGCGATCGTGCCGTCCGCGATGTCGTGGTCGATCGCGATCGTGGCCAAAACGGCCGAGCGATCGCGGTCGGAAATAGAGAAGATCCGAACATCGTTCGCGTCGCCGCCGGCAGCGACAAGCCGCTGACCGATCCGGAGGGCCACGTCTGGGAACCGGGCGCGGCGTCTGGTTTTGATGGCGGCGCCACCTCTAGTCGCGGCGATATCGAAATCCACAACACCCGTTTTCCCGCCCTCTGCCGATACGAGCGCTGGGGCTCGATCACATGGCGGCGCCGACTGGCCAATGGCCGGTATACGGTGCTGCTCCATTTCGCCGAGACCTACGATGCGGTCACCGGCCCGAACCAGCGTTTGTTCGGCGTGGACGTTCAAGGCCAACGCCTCGACAATCTCGACATTTTCAAGGAGGCCGGCGGCCGTCGCCGGGAGATCATCAAGAATTTCCATGTCGAAGTGGCCAACGAAAAACTCATGATCAAGTTTATCGCCACCAATACCCGCGTTCCCGCGATCAACGGAATCGAGGTGATCCCCGACGGTCCGGTCGCCGAGCGGATGAGCGGCCGTGGCGAAGGCCGTGATGCTCCCGTCGCGATTCGAATCGCCGCCGGCAGCGCCGTCCCCGTGCGCGACCCGCACGGCGACGTCTGGGAACCGGATAACGGCTTTGACAAAGGCACGATCGTCGATCGCGGGCCGATCACGATCGACAAGACCGACATCCCGATATTTATCGTACCGAGCATTACGGCATGACCGCCTGGAATCGAAAAATTCCCAACGGCAAATACATCGTGAATCTTCATTTCGCCGAAACGTCCGACAGCGTCAGCGCATCGGGCCAGCGTCTTTTCAGCGTCGTCGTGCAGGATAAGCCGATCAAAAATCTCGATGTCTTTAATGAGTCCGGCGGCCTTCGCCAAGCGATGATCAAATCATTCCCCGTCAAAATCGGCAACGGGAAATTGAGCATCCTCTTTCGTCCGTCCGGAAAGAATGTGCCTGAAATCAACGGGATCGAAATCATTCCCACCGGCGACGCCGACAATATAAAATCCCGTCTGGCGTCGCGCGGCGAACGAGGCCGCTCGCCCGGAGCCCGAGTCGCCGCCGGCAGTGTGGTGTCGCTGCAAGATCCCCTCGGCAATACATGGGAAGCCGACTCGGGCTTCGACGCCGGCCAGGTCGTCGATCGCGGCCCTATCATCATCGAACATACCGATTTCCCCTCCCTCTATCGCACCGAACATTTCGGCATGTCGTCCTGGCGTAAACCGTTTCCCAACGGCAAATATGCCGTCGTCCTTCATTTCTGCGAGACGTGGGATGGCATCACCGCCGCTTCGCCACGCGTGTTTCATGTGAGCGTACAGGGCCAGCCTCTTCGCGATCTGGACATCCTCAAAGAATCAGGCGGCCTCCGCCGGCCGCTCGTCAAGACATTCCACGTCGTCGTCACCACCGGGCAGGTGGAAATCCTCTTCGAGCGAACCAGCATGAACGTGCCGGAGATCAATGGGATCGAGATCACGCCCGAACGCTGATCGAGAGGGTTTGAACGTCGTAATGCGACCGGGGGGCAAGCGCCGACGATGCCGGCTTCCATCGATGCTCGAATGGATTGGATATTCACGGGGAGGCGTGTTTGGGAGCCGCTGTTGTTTTGTCGCCGAGGTATTTTCGGGCATCTTTCCTGACGCGGCGCGGATCAAGCGCGTCATTCCTTCCATTCGATCATCGGACCGTCGATGTTGACTTGGCGAAGAGGATGCCATTCCCGGGGATTTTCCAGGAGCAGAGCGGCGCGAAGCGAGTCCAGTTCCCGTTCGGTGTAGCGGAGCTCTTCGGAAGCCGCTTCGCTGAGGCGAACGTCCGCTTCGTCGGCGTGCATCAGTAGCGACCATTGCCCGAACAGCGAGGCGAAAGCGACGAATTCGGGTGACGGCGTAAAATCCCCGAAGCCCCATGATCCGTCTTGCCCGCGGACGGAGACGACGCCGACCTCGACATCGTTCAGGTAAAGGTGACCGACACGCCATCGCCGGGATGTGGAATGCGGATGTAACGGCGGGTCCGTCATGGGCTTGTCAGAGGGCTTCCGTCGCTCGCGGATAACTCCCCAGCACGGTCAATTGTAGGCAATGCTGGCGGGCCTGGTCGATGGCCGCCTTCATCGATGAATCCTCCTGATGGCCCTGGGCGTCGATGAAAAAATAATATTCCCAGTTCACTTTTTTGCTGGGTCGTTTTTCGATGTCGGTGAGGTTGATGCCGTTTTCCTTGAAGACGTCGAGCACCTCGGCCAGGGCGCCGGGCTTGTGGGCGGTGGTGAACATGATGGCGGTCTTATCGTCGCCGGTCCGGCGGGCGGGTTCGCGGCCGATGACGAAAAACCGGGTTTCATTGTCGGGATCGTCTTCGATGTTCTCAAAGAGGACCCGCAGGCCATGCAACTGGCCGGCGAGCTTGCTGCCGATGGCGGCGACGCCTGCTTGTTGCGAGGCAAGCTCGGCGGCTTTGCTGGTGCTGGCCGCCGGTTGAAGATCGCGGTCTTTGGCGACGGCCGCCAACCATTTTCTGCACTGGCTGAAGACTTCGGGTTTGCTGTGAATCGATCGCACCGCTTCCCATGGCTCGCGCGCCAGGAGGTAATGATGGATCGTTACTTTCACTTCGGCGCAGATTTTCGCCGAGCTATGCTGGAACGCGTCAAGGGTATCGACGATCCCGCCGCCGATGCTGTTTTCGACGGGAACCAAACCATAGTCGATGTCGCCGCGAACGACTTCGTCAAAGACGCTGGGAATATCGCTGAGGGGAACGTGGGCGACGCTGCTGCCGAATTTCTGCACGGAGGCGGCATGCGAGAATGTGCCGGTGGGACCGAGAAAGCCGATCCGCAGCGGTTTTTCCAGCGCGAACGATCCGCTCATCAATTCGCGATAGACCGCTTCGAGGCAGCGGTTGGGCAGTGGGCCGTGATTGAGCCGGCGGACTTTATCGAGCACCATTTTCTCCCGATCGGGCGAATAGATCGGGGTGTTGTGCTGCTGCTTGAGCTTTCCGATCTCGACAACGATCCCGGCGCGCGCGTTAAGGAGATCGACGATTTGCCGATCGAGCTCGTCGATCTGCACGCGATGGGATTGAAGAGCCTCGTGGCCGTCGGGAGGTTGGGCGCCGGACATATCGCTGGTTGTATCGGTGGAAGGCGGGCGGGTCAATCACATCGGCGATCGCGGAACGGCCGCGGGAAAAGCGTCGCTCTCATTTTCGATCGCGAATTTATTTCACGCCGCGAGGGCGAAAGCGCATGACGCTCGACCCGGCCAAGCCGACGATCACATATCCCAGGCTGCCGATGCCCAGCGTGTAGCGGTTTAGCGTGACCATGAGCAGCAGCACGATCAGCATCGTCAGCAATCGCGGAATCGAACGGCGGCCGCGGAGATACCGGTTCACGACGTGGGGAAAACGGATCGTGCTGACCATCAGCAAGCCGCAAACGAGCAAGACGACCGGCAACGCCCAGGCGCCAAGGATCGCGAGATTCGCGGCGAACGTCCAGTGATGGGCGATGGCGTGTTCATTCATGTCCTGCTGCATCAGGATCAAGCCGGCCACCGCGGCGCCGGCGCCGGGGCTGGGGAGGCCGAGAAAGCTGAAATGATATTGCTCGCCGTGCTCGTTGCTGACGTTGAATCGAGCCAGGCGGATAGCGGCGCAGCTCATGTAGAGGGCGCCGATCGACCACATCAGACGGCCGACCAGCGACGGCAGATGAAGGTTGGCGCTGTGAAAAAGTTCGAGCGCGACGAAGGCCGGGGCGCAGCCGAAGCTGATTACGTCGGCCAGGCTGTCGAGCTGCCCGCCGAAGTCCGTGGTATGGCGGGCGAAACGGGCGAGCCGGCCGTCGATCGCGTCAAACAACATCGCGATAAAGATGAGATAACCCGCGGCCAAAAAGCGGTAACTGTAGAACCAACTGGTCAGGTGATCGTTGCTGCCCGGATCAAGGGCGGCGACGTACATGGCTCCAAATCCGCAGATGGCGTTGCCGAGCGTCGCAAGGCTGGGGAGAGAATACACCGAGCGGATATAGGCCCTGCGTCCGCGGCGGCGGATTCTCAGGCGCTGGGCTTCGCGGGCCGCCTCGCTGCGCTCGCGCCGAAGAAAGCGCCGCCGCCGCGATCGCCGCCGGGGAACGTAATCGTCGGAGGAATTTTCGGGCGGCTCGTTCATGCGCTGAATTTTCATGCGGATAGGGCAATTCTGATGTCGGTGAAGCGACCTGCGTCGCGCTGCGTCCCTTTCCCGGCCTCCCCAAGTCCCGCGCGGAGCGGGCGCGGGGAAAAAGGGCCGCCCAAAGTGTTACGTGCCGTCGATTTACCTTCCCTCATGCCGGCGTCCGGCGCGGCGCCATCTTTTCCAATTCCGAATCGTCGAGGTTTTTTACCAGCGTATGAATCGGCTTACCGAGGCGGGCGACGACGTCCGCGCCGCCGCGAACGGTTTGCCCGATCTGCACCGTTACCTGCGGCTCAAGCCATTTCGGAATCGATAACTCGGTTCGGCTGCCGAATTTGATCATCCCGATGCGCTGGCCGCGGCCAAGCAGATCGCCGACCTTGCCGGTAAACACGATTCGCCGCGCGATGAGGCCCACGATCTGCTTTACCACGGCGACCGGCTTTTCGCTTTGGGGTTCACCGAGCACCACGGTGTTGGATTCATTTTCGTCCGATGCGCGGGAATGGTCCATGGCGTTGATGAATTTTCCCTCTTTGTAGATCGTCGTCAGCACCTTGGCGTCGCAGGGACTGCGATTGACGTGGACGTTGAAGACCGAAAGAAAAATGCCGATGCGAACGGCCGGGCCGCCGAGATGCGGATCGTCGGCGACTTCGGTAATGTCGGAGACTTTTCCGTCGGCGGGGCTGACCATGACGGATTCGTCCGTCGGAATCAGCCGGGCCGGATCGCGGAAGAAGGCGAAGAGCCAGACGAGAATCGGGATGAACAAGAGCGAGAGCCACCAGAGGAAGTGGCCGGCGACGGATGCCACGACGACCAGCGCGACCGTGCCGATGAGCATTTCGCGGGCGCCGTGACGAGTGAGAGGAACCATGAGTTTTTCCGGATCGTAAAATTATCGTGCGATGGCGGCGGCGGGACCGGGGCCGACGGCCTGGAGTTTGAGCGTGGCGTATTTCGGATCAGCCGCGTCGTCGCGCGCGTTGCGCGATTGGAGCATGCCGTTGCCGTCCATCGCGATCGCGTAGCTTGGCTCGGTATTTCGCATGTCCTTGCGAACGTCGACAAGAACGAATTTAGAAACGCCCTCGGCGCCGGCGATCGGATCGCCGGGCGTCAGCGGCTTGACCGGCAGGGATTTGGTCCAGTGCCAGCGCCCGTCTTTCCACTCGAAGACGTCAAACCAGGCCTGGCCGGTAAATTGATTGATCTTGGTGGCGAAGACATAGGTGCTGGGTTCGATGGCCGCCGGTCCGCTCCATGCGACGGCGTCTTTGGCAGCGATTGGGTCAGGGCCGGAGATCGCAAATTGAGCGGCGATGTCGGGAGTGGCGAAGACTCGGTTGTTGAACAGCGGATTGTAGAGTTTGTACTTCACCGAATAACGATAGGTTTTCCCTTCTTCGATGGTGGTGTCGTGAACGATAATGGTGGGGTCGGCCGGCTGCAGGATCGCGTTAAAACCGCCCGGCTGTCCATCAGGGTTGGCGGCGGGGGGCTCGGCGCCGACGGCGGCGGGATTTCCCCCCGGACGCGAAGCCCCGGGCTGCCCGGCGCCACGCCCGGCGCCGACGGCGGGGGGCGCGGCGCCCGGTTCGAGCCACGGCTCGACGTCCGGCGCCGTCGGCAAGAAGGGGGGATGGGCGATCGACGCCTGGTTCTGATCCATCCAATGTTGAAAGTTGAATTTTTCGTCGAGCGGCGCACTGTCCGCCGGAAGCGGCTGCAGGATCGCGAGCGGTTTGATCGTCAGCGGCGCGCTCCACGTTCCGGAAGGACTTTGTTCTTCTCGCAGCAGTTCCACCTGCACGAATTCCGTGCGAAACAGATTGGGCGGAATGCCCGGCTTATTAAAAGCCGCGGCCACGGCCTGGGCGAGCGCGTTGGAATCGATCGTGAACTTTCCCGACCAATACGCCGTGTCCTTGCGACCCGGCGCCATCACCACGGTTCGGCGGATGGTTTGAGCCTTGAAAACCGCCGGCGGAAGCGTGGGCAATACATTCACTTTTACGATCGCGCCGCCGCCCTGATTCAGATGGTGGGTTCCGGGATCGGCGAACGGCGCGTCCCAGAGATTGTTCATCCTCACGATTTCCGTCCGCCGCTCGTTGAGCCGGTCGTCGAATTCGCTCAGGACGTCAGTTACCTTAGGCGCCGTCACGGTTTTGTTGTCGATCTCTTTCAGCAGTGGCTTGACCTGGGCGTTATCGATGGTTTCATCGACGTCGCCGGGCTTGACGGTCTTCACCGGACCGATATTGACCGCAAGCGGCGGCAGCCAGATGTAGTTCCACACGGTATACCCGACGTACAGCAGGGCGATCGCCAGCACGAGCCATTGCACATGCCGTTCGAGAAAATTCTTCACTTTGTCCATGGTGCCCTCGTTCTAAGTGCGTAGCCAATCGAATTCATTTCTTGCCCGACGAGTCTTTACGCGGCTTTATCGTGTGCGGCCGGGCGGGGCGGCGACCACGCCAAGGGCCGCCTTGATCGGTTCCGGCATCAGCTTGGCGGTCCAGTCGCGGAGGAAAAGGTCCTCGCCCTCGATATAGAGGTGGGCGACGGGAACATCGCCATAAAGAAAGCCGTTATCCGCCGCCGCCAACCCGTCCACCGACGACGCGTTGACGTGCGTGATGGTGATGAGTTTTCCTTTTTGCAGTTCGGAGAGGATCTGCGGAATCCGGGAGGCCTCGACGTTGATGGTCATCGAAAAATGGATGACGTCATAGAGGGGGTTGGATTGCCGCCCGGTCGGCGAACGTAAGAAGCCGTCCACGGCGGGAGCGCCTGCGCCTCCGCCTCCGGCTCCGAAAGCCGACATGCCTCCGGCCGAGCCGTTCACATACATCGTTTGATCCTGGGCGACGTTGAGCCTCATCAGGTGCTTCACCGGCGCGACGGTGACGTCGGCGGCGGTCTCATTAATCCGCTTGATGGCGGCGACCAAATCCTGCTCGACCCAGAGGCTGCTTTGGGCATACCAGATTTCGCTTTCCTTGGGTCCGCCCGGCGCGTTGAGGATGGATTTGCTGATGGAGATCGCGTCATCGTCCACGTACATTTTCAGCTTTTGCGCCCGATCCTGCCGCATGGTGTGCTGAAGCTTGCCTGCCGCCTCCTGCCAGTCGGCGTCGACTTGCGTCTTGTTTACGGGGTTGCCGGCGACGGTGATGATCTTCGGCGCGAAATTCGTGCGATAGATTCGATATGACTCGGCGTAAACTTCATCGTTCGTGGGGGGCAGCGGCTTAACCGGCTCGGGCACGGGAGCGCCCGTCGGATCGGGGGGAACCGGGAACTGCAATTCGGCCGGGAGCGTCTTCTGCACGGCGACGGGATAAACCCGCTGAAACGCAAAACGCTGCTCGCCGGGAAAAGGAAGCACGTCCGGCAGCAGCGGCATGTGCTTGTTGTTTTCCGCGGTGATGTCCTTCATCTTGCCCGCTTGCTTGCTGACGGTCTCCTCGATTTGCTTACCGGCGGCGATTCTGACGTCATTGGGGAAATGGTCCAGGATCGTCTGAGCGCCGGCCGTGTCGGGCATGACGGGCCAATGCCGCCGGGTGGTGCGAAGGCGGCTCAGATCGTCGTTGACTTTGACGCGGTCGTCGAGGATTTTTTGTTCGTCTGCGTACCATCCGCCCACCGGCCACTGAAGGAAGACCAGCGCCGCCAGCGCGATCACCCCGCAGATAATGCTGAGGATGTTCTTTTTTACGATTTCCATAGTTCAGCTCCGCAGTCGTTCTTGGGAACTCCGCCGCTACTTGCCTTCGCCGGTCTTCGCGAGCGGCTTGGGGGGATCGAGCATGACGACCGCCAGCACGGTCACCAATGAATCATCGCGCGTGCTTTCGCCCTTGTGCAGCGGGTCGGCGAAAGGATCGGCCGCGGGAACTGCTCCCGAAGGCGCCGATAGTCCCGCGCCGTTTCCGAAACCGGAGTTGGGTGACTCATTGCCCACGGGGGGAATGAATATCAGCGGCTGCTGTTTTTCATGAACCACGCCGCTCGGATACGCCGTCGAAAATTTCACCTTCGACGGAATGGAAACGCGGGCGAAACTGAAATTGGGCGGCGAATTGGCGGCGCTGGGGTTTCGGCTGCGCAAGGTGTCGGCGACGGTCTTGGAAATCAGCGGCGTCGGATCGCTGTTGGACGTGCGGCACAACAGCGTCAGCAGAAATCCGCGATGCGCCGGGCCCGCGGGGGCGCCTTGCTGCTGCTGATTCATCAGGATGCCGTTCATTCCGCCGCCCTGGTTCCCGCCCGCGTTGGCGCCGGCCGTCAGATCGATTTTCTCGCCCAGTTGATTGAATTCATCGTCGCGCAGCGTCAGCAGATTATCCACGTCGGGCTGATACCTCATGCCCCAGCCGACAAGCTCCACCGCTTCCCGCTGCCCGCGCGGCTTGCTCGCGTCGCCGGCGGGAGGCTCCGGAAACGCTTTGCCGATTTCGTTGCAGATGCCGATATTGACGTCGCGCGAGCTGAGCAAGCTTGTGTAATTTGAAATTTCCTTGCGGTCGTCGTCGCCGGAGGTTTCAATTTCCTTCCATTGCTTGTCGAGCCGATGGCCGATATCCGCCGCCGACTTGATCGCGGTGCGCTCCGGCGCCTTGGCTTCGTACGCCCAGCGATCGGCATACAGCTTCCCGATCGGCACCGCGGTCCCGACGACGAACAGCGACGCCGCCAGCGCAAACCACTTGGTCTTGTCGCGCCACATCCGCTCGCGCCGAATCTTTTCCGGAAGAAGCGAACTGGTGATCTTCCCCTTCCCCATCGCCTGCACGGCCAGCCCGTAGGCGCCGACCGAAGAGAGAATGTTCTCGTTGAACGCCGCGGTAAACCGCGCGTCGGCGGGCATCGGCGCCTCCAGGCGGTCGATCCGCACCACGTCCAGCTGAAGGTTTTGCTGCAAGTATTTCTGCAAGCCGGGGAGACGAAACGTCCCGCCCAGCGCCAGAACTTTGGTGATCCGTGAATCGCGATGCGTCGACGAATAAAACCCGATCGAACGCTGAATTTCGCTGACTAAATCGCTGAAGACCGGCTTCATGCCCTGAAGAATCTGACGGCCGTACTTACTCGTGGCGGCGTTACGCTTGAGCTCCTCGGCCTTTGGGAATTTTAGTTTGAATGACTGGACGAGCGCTTCGGTGAAATTGTTTCCTCCGACGGGGACGGATCGCATCCACATGTTTTCCGACTCGGCGATAATCAGGTCGCTGTTTTCGGCGCCGATGTCGATGATCATCGTCGCCCCGGCCTCCAGGCGATTGTCGTAATGCAGCCCGTTGTAGACCGCCAGCGGGTTCATCTGAACCACGTTCACTTCCAGCCCGACGTCGGCGAAATACTTGATCGTCTGGTTCACCAGCTCTTTGCGCATGGCGAAGATGCCGACTTCCACCTCGGGCGAATCGGGCGTCTGGAAAAGCTGGTAGCCCCATTCGACGTCCTCCAGGGGGAAGGGAATCTGCTGAACCGCTTCGAATTTGACGATGTCGGCGATCTTGCTCGGCTCAACCGGCGGCAGTTTGATAAAGCGCGCAAACGAAGACTGCCCGCTAACCCCGATCGATACCACGCCGCCCTTGCCGGGATGGCGCTGGGCGAAATTAGCCAGGGCCGTCTGGATCAGCGGCTCGCGGTTGTCGCCGGCCTGCGAGAGGATTTGCTCGTGCTCGATGACCTCGAAATCATCGATGCGGAACGAATCGCCGTCGCGAACGAGCTTAACCGCCTTGAGAGCCCGATTTCCGACGTCGATGCCCCATGCGAAGCGGGGGATTGCCATGTATGCTCCTCTTGACTAACGATCACGCCGACTCGGCGGTAATCTGTATCGTAACGCCTATGGTGTAACGTCTGTCGGGCGATGCTTCAACTATTCTGCGCCGTGCGGCGAAACAGTTTTACGATTGAGCCGCGTCGCTTGGCGCGTCGGTGAAGTTCATTATCCGCACGCCGTCGTCGAGCGGTCGGCGTCTTCCGAGGCGCCCGCAAAGCAGGGCGGCTAAAGCATCAGGAGTGCTTTGCACGCGGGATTATGGTCCGGTTTGCGAAAACAATCGCGACTCTTGGCGCCGGCCCTTTCAATAAGCCTTACGATCAAACCTATGAAAACGTTCTTTGTTCAGACGCTCGGGTGCAAGGTCAATCACTACGAGAGCGATCAGATCGCCGAGTTGTTGCAATCCCGCGGCCTCACGCCCGCCGGCGCCGACTCGGCCGACCTGCGGATCATCAATACCTGCAGCGTGACGACCCAGGCCGCGAGTCAGAGCCGCCAATCCGTCCGCCGACTTCACAGACTCGCGGTCCTCGCTCAATCTAACACAGCCGCGCCGTCAGACGGCGTCTTCGATTCGCCCGCCGGCGCCGCGCCTTTGACACGCGTCGACGGTTCCCGGCCTCGAATAATCGTGACCGGCTGCTGGGCCACCAGCAATCCGGTCGAAGCCGCCGCGATGGCGGGAGTCGACGCCGTTTTAGGTCACCATCATGATCTGGCCTGGGAACTCGACCGTCTTCTTTGCCGCTGGCAAAACCAGACGGCGCCGGCGCCGGACGCGCCAAACACCGATCCGCAACATCATCTTGAATCGCCACGAGAGTCTTTGGGGATTGCCGACAACGGTAAGATAAAAGCGGACGGTCGGGTAGGACAAATCACGCAAGACATTGAACCAAAATCAGGCGGCGCCGTCAACCGATTTTTGCCGAATCCGGCAACCGAGAAGGGCTCGCCGCGTATCCCGGTCCATTCCGCGCCCGGCGGCGGGACGGTCTCTCTTCCGTTGCTGGGCCGTCGCCAGCCCGGGCGGCAGCGCGCGTACCTGAAAATTCAGGACGGCTGCGATGCCCATTGCACCTACTGCATCATCCCGAGCCTGCGTCCGAACCTCTGGAGCAAGACCGTCGAGCAGGCGGTCGACGAGGCCCGCGCGCTGGTTGACGCCGGTCATGCGGAAATCGTACTCACCGGCATTTTCCTGGGGGCGTATGGCCAACCGACCGCCCTCCGCCGGCGTCAGCCTCGCCCGACCGCCGAGCCGCTTGGCGAATTGATCCAGGCGCTTTGCTCCAAGGTTCCCGGCCTACGCCGACTTCGGCTTTCGAGCCTCGAGCCGGGCGATCTGACGCCCGATTTGATCGCCATTTTGCGCTCATATCCGCAGGCCGTTCCGCATTTTCATCTGCCGTTGCAAAGCGGGTCTGATCTGCTGTTGCGCAAGATGAACCGCCAATATACGCGCGATGATTTCCTGCAAATGGTCGACGGCATCCGCGCCGCCTTCGATCGCCCGGCCCTGACGACCGACATCGTCGTCGGCTTTCCCGGTGAAGACGACGCGGAGTTTGCCGAGACGGTTGACCTGGTGCGGGAGGCCGGTTTCATTCACGTTCACGCATTCCCCTACTCCCCGCGTCCCGGCACCGCCGCGGCCCGGTGGACGGAACAATTTATTCGTGGGCCGGTGGTGAATGAGCGTATCGGCGTTTTGCGGGAGATTGCCGAGGGGCAGAGTATCGCGTTCCGGAAATCGTTCATCGGACAAACGGTGGAAGTGATCGCCGAAAGGGATTCGGATTCCGTCGCCGTCAATGGCGAAACATCCATCCGCCACGGCCGATGCGAACGATATTTTGCGGTTCATTTCAGCGGATCGGAGGCGCGGCCGGGCGATGCGGTACGGGTGAAAATTGAACAAGTCGATCGCGAGCGGACGGCGGGCGTGGCGTCGCACGTTTCCGACATTCACCTCCGTGCGATAGCCGGTCAACTTTGTCTCTCCGGCGCCGCCAACGTATGATGGCCGAAGGTGAATTTATGACGATTTTGGCTGAAAAGACATATACGCCGCACGATTTTCTCGACGACCCGAATCTGGCCGGATTCGAACTGGTCGACGGGCATTTGAAGGAGCGGGCGGCGACCAAACGATCCAGCGCGGTGGGGGGCGAAATCCTGCGCCTTCTTTCTAACGAAGCCAAAAAAATCGTGATGCCACGGTCTATCCGTCCGATCTTGGTTACGACTGTTTCCCCGACTCGGCCAGAAACCTGCCATTTCCCGATGTATCGCTTATTCGATCTTCGCGGGACTCTGAAGCCGGCGAAGATCCCGGTTTCATGCCGATACCGGCCGACCTGGTCGTTGAAGTCCTCTCGCCCAACGACCGTATTAAGAACGTCGACGACAAGGTGGACGATTATCTCAAGGCTGGATTCAGCATTGTCTGGGTCGTGAATCCCCACTGGCGAGACGTGCATATTTACCGCCGCGACGGCAGCGTCCAACTGCTCAGCGAGCGCGACGAAATCAGCGGCGAAGGCGCCCTCCCCGGCTTTCGATGCAAGGTCGGCGCGTTTTTCGACGTTTGATTGCCGTCATCTTCGACCACGCCGCCTCCCGCTCCATCTTCGCGCAATCGGACCCGCTGGTTTTGACGGCTCACGCCGTTCGGATACCATGCTAGAATCAACCACCGCACCGCCCGCGCCGAAGGAGAGATTTCTTACATGGCCCCTCGTGATGTCCTCAAGCTCTGCCAGGAGAAACAGGTTCAGTTCGTTGACCTTCGCTTCATGGATTTTCCCGGCTTGTGGCAACATACCACGTTGCCGATCACCGAACTGACGCTCGACGCCTTCGCCCACGGCATCGGATTCGACGGCAGCAGCATCCGGGGGTGGCAGGCGATCAATGAATCGGACATGCTCCTGATTCCCGTCGCGGACACCGCGAAAATCGATCCGTTCATGCTGCACACGACGCTCTCCTTGATCTGCGACGTGCGCGATCCGATCACCAAAAAGGAATACAGCCGCGATCCGCGTTCGATCGCGCGCAAGGCCATCACGTTTTTGAAAAGCACGAAGATCGCGGATACGGCTTATTTTGGGCCGGAACTCGAGTTCTTTATATTCGATCAGGCGTTCTACGACCAGGGAATCAACTTCGCGAAATATTATGTAGGAAGCCGCGAGGGAATCTGGGGCCGGGGCGACGAAGATCCGTCGAACCTTGGATACAAAGTCCGGTTGAAAGAGGGTTATTTCCCAACCCCGCCGATGGACAGCATGCACAATATCCGCAGCGAGATGGTCGCTACGCTGATCGAGCTTGGCGTTCCGGTCGAGGCGCATCATCACGAGGTCGCGACGGGCGGGCAGTGCGAAATCGACATGCGCTATCAGGACCTGATCACGATGGCCGACAGCGTAATGCTCTATAAATACGTGTGCAAGAACGTCGCCGCCCGGCATGGCAAGGTCGTGACGTTCATGCCCAAGCCTCTATTTCAGGACAACGGGTCGGGGATGCACGTTCATTTTTCGTTGTGGAAGGGGAATAAGCCGCTGTTCGCGGGAAATAAGTATGCCGGGCTGAGCGAGATCGGGCTTTATGCGATCGGCGGAATTCTCAAGCATGCCGCTGCGTTGTGCGCGCTGTGCAACCCGACGACCAATAGTTACAAGCGCCTGGTGCCGGGGTACGAGGCGCCGGTGAACCTGGTTTATTCCAGCCGTAACCGCTCGGCGGCGATTCGTATTCCGATGTACAGCGAGCGGCCGGAGACAAAGCGCATCGAGTTCCGCTGTCCCGACTCATCGTGCAACCCCTACCTCGCGTTCAGCTCGATCATGATGGCCGCCATCGACGGGATACAAAATAAGATCCACCCCGGCGAGCCGTTGGATAAGGACTTGTACCATTTGAGCGCCGACGAATATGAAAAGATTCACTCGGCGCCGGGGTCGCTCGATGAAGCGCTGACCGCGTTGGAGGACGATCACGACTTCCTCCTCAACGGCGACGTCTTCACCGCCGACGTGATTCATTACTGGATCAAGTACAAGCGCGATAACGAAGTGGACGCGATTCGGCTGCGGCCGCATCCGTATGAATTCTGCATGTATTTCGATATCTAATGACCTTGCGCGATCACGCGCGTTCTTTTCATACCCTCGCCCGGTACTCCGGGAGAGGGCAGGGTGACGGTTTCCTTGAAAGTTCGCGGATTTTAAGCGGCTTGCATCGTTTCAAGAAACCCTCTCCCCACCCCTCTCCCGGATTACCGGGCGAGGGAGTAGAGCGCGTTAGTCGTCCAAGTTCATTTATCGCATTTTCGGGTTGCTGTAGCTTTCCTGTGTTTATTAATACCGGGCCCGCTTGCGGGGCGTGAGTGGGCGATTCCAGGTCGCTTCAATATGAGAAATGCTATAAATCTTGATCGGCGTTTTGTAGTCACGCGTCATGTACGGGTTTACCCGCCATGATCTGCGCGTGGTTGATCATCGCCACCAGCGGAACGCCGCCCAGAACATTGCCCAGGAAAACGGGAACAAAAAATCCCGCCAGCCAATGCCCTACGGAAACTTCGCCGCGACAGACGATGTAAAGCGTATCCACCGACCCGGCGACCACGTGCGTGAATTTTCCCAGGGCCACCAAATAGGTCACCAGAATAATGACCAGCACGCGGAACGACTCGGCGAAAGGCAACAGCCACACCATCAATGCGATCAACCACCCGGCGAAAATGCCGCGAAGCATCACCGTCCAAAACGAAGCGCTCATAGCCTCGCGGCCCAACTCGGCGAACGTATTTTTCACGTCGGGATCAAAGGCGGTCGTGTGCGAAATGACGGCGGCGAATATTAGCGCCCCCAACACGTTTGCCGCCAGAACCACGGCCCAGAGCCGCGCGACATTCCAGAAAATACTCATTTTCCGGTCTTTGAGCAGCGGGAGAATGACCGTCAGCGTGTTCTCGGTGAACAACTGCTGACGGCCGAGGATCACCATGAGAAACCCCATGCTGTATCCGAATTTCGCGACCAGCGGCCGCCAATGGGCGTCGGGCAGATAGGTTCGCAAAAGGCCTTCGGTGACGAGGGAAAATCCCATGGACATTCCCGCCGCCAGTCCGGACCAGGCCAGGGCGGAGGTGGGGCGGTCCAGTTCATCGACGCCTTCCTTGGAGATGGCCTCGTACACGACCGACCCGCTGGGCGCGGAGCGTTCCTCGGCCTCTTCCTTGATATGCTCGATCGCCTCCTTTTCCGCTTGTTCGGGGGTTTGTTCTTCGGTATCCGGCATAAGCAGACAACGTATCAGCGGCAAGCAAGAATGCGGAACGATCAATCCGCATGGCCGACGACTCGGCAACGTCGTAAATCCTTCTGGCGAAACCCAAGTGGCTGTAGCGTTCCTCCGTTTAGCGGCCCCGCTTGCGGGGCGTGTGCGTCGCGAAATCAATTCCAAAAACGCTCAAGAGCGGTTGTCAGGTTGCTCGCGCGTTTCTGCGTTCAGCGGCCCCGCTTGCGGGGCGTTTTTCGCGACGCAAGGTCGCTTCACCAACATGAAAAACGCTCCAAATCTTCAGGAGCATTCAAGTTGGTCCAGACCTCGTTCGGCCAATCGCCCGGCGGATCGACGGCCACGAATCCCGGATCGGAGAGCAGACCCTGGACCGATCGTTTTTCCTGCGACAATCGCCCGGCGACCGCGGATATCGCGTCAAGCCGCAATGCGCACGGAAACGGCTCGATCTGAACCTCGTTCAAAATACGTCGACGTGACATGACGCCCAGGCGTGGCGAATCGTTGTGCAGTGCATGCAGCAGCCATGCGCAATGCGGCAACCGCACGCCGGGCATGTCGATCGTCAATACAATTAAATAAGGAGATTGAAGATGTTCCAGCGCGGTAAGAATTCCACGAAGCGGTCCGCCGCCGGAGGCGGGATCGGATATTTCGCGGTGGAAGCGCCTCCAGCCCGGCGGATGTTCGCGACCGGGCGCGGTGATCAGCATCGTGGGGCCGGCCCAAACGAGACGGTCAAGCAGGTATTCAAGAATCGGTTGGCCGGCAAGCGTCAATCGCCCCTTTGGCCCGCCCATTCGCGTTCCCGCGCCGCCGGCGAGGATCGCGAGCGTCGCGTCCAAAGCGAAGGAGTCGACGTCCATTGGCGGAGACATTCACATAGTATACAACCCGCGATGCGCGATTTGCGCTTTCGGACACGCGACTTGAAATTGCGACTTTTTGAATAACCTGTTGCACTCTCGTCTCGGAGGGCGCCTTGCCCGCGGCCCGGCGCCGAGAACACGGCCGAAGTGTCCGGGATACAGAAACATGGATTTCGCCAACGTTGGAGGCGCTTTGGGTCAGTTACTATTTATCGTCTATTTGATCGTTACCGCACTGGTCTTCGCTCGATTGGAGATCGAAATCGAAGGGCCGCATGGTTGGGCCGCAAACCTGCCGACCTGGCGGGTGGATAACCGCTGGACGCGCCTTTTTTACGGGTCGCGGCCGCTCACCGGCTACCATTTCTGGATGCAGATTTTCGTGCTGCTGATGGTTCACGTTCCATTGGCGCTGCGGACGTCGACCTGGTCGTGGGGAATGGAGTTGCGGGTGGGAAGTTTCTATGTGCTCTTCTTTATCGTCGAGGATTTTCTCTGGTTCGTGCTAAACCCGGCGTTCGGCATCGCCCGCTTTCGCCGTCAGCATATCTGGTGGCACGCGCCGTCGTGGTGGTGGGTCATGCCGAGGGATTACTGGGTCTTCGGCCTGCTCGGCGTACTTGCTTACGCCATCTCCTATCGCATCGAATGAGCGGATCGGTTTCAGGCGAGAACCGGAGTCAGAACGTGCCCATGCACGTCGGTGAGGCGAAAGTCTCGTCCGCCGTAACGGTAGGTCAGGCGTTCGTGGTCGACGCCCAGTTGATGCAGGACGGTCGCCCACAGGTCGTATACCGTGCATTTATTCTCGACCGCGTAATATCCGAGATCGTCGGTGGCGCCATAAACGGAGCCGCCTTTGACTCCGCCGCCGGCCATCCACACGCTGAATCCATAGGGGTTGTGATCGCGGCCATCGCTGCCTTGCGAGAAGGGGGTTCGACCAAATTCGCCGGCCCAGACGATGAGCGTTTCGTCCAGCAACCCACGCGAACGGAGATCCTGAATCAGGGCGGCGATAGGCTGATCGACCTGATTGGCCATGGCGCCGTGACCCTTTTTAAGGGCGCCGTGCTGATCCCAGGGATTGCCCGCGCCGCCGGCGCCGATGTTGTGGGTCAGGCAGCTTAATTCGATGAAGCGTACGCCGCGTTCCACCAGACGCCGCGCGAGCAAGCATTGGCGGGCGTAGGCGGCTTTCTGGGGAACGTTGGAATCGAGGCCATAGAGTTGCTTGATCTGTTCGGATTCGCCGGAAATATCGCATGCCTCGGGAACGGCCATCTGCATTCGGAAGGCGGTTTCGGAGTTGCGGATCGCGGCTTCGACCTGCGCGTCGTCGGCGGTTTGAGCGAGGAACGGCTCGTCGAATTGCCGCACGAAATCCAGCCGCCGCTCCTGCGTCGCACGCGGATCGCGCGACTGGATGTCGTGTATCGCTTGCGGCTGATCCGCTTTCAGGATGGAGCCTTGGAATTGACCGGGCAAGAAACCATTGGTGAACAGGCTCACGCCGCCATGCGGAGGGACGGCGTCGCCGCTCTGAAGAACGACGTATCCCGGCAAATCGCGGTTTTGCGTTCCCAGTCCGTACGAAGCCCATGCCCCGGCGCTCGGATAGCCCATGATCGGAAAACCCGTATGCATCAGGAAATTGCCCTGGGCGTGCTCGCTCACCGAAGAGGTCATGGATCGGATAATCGCCAGCTCGTCGACGACCCCGGCGATATGCGGAAACATGCCGCTGACCGGAATGCCGCTCTTGCCGGACGGAGTGAACTCGAACGGGCTGGCCATGATGTTGCCGTTGTTGTTGAACATGGTGCGTTCAACTTTGACCGGCATCGGCTTGCCGTGATCGCGGGTGAGGCGGGGCTTCGGATCAAACGAATCGACGTGCGAGACGCCGCCGGACATGAAGCAGAAAATCACTCGCTTGGCCCTGGCGATGTAATGCGGCTTTTTAAGAAAGGCGCCGGTCGAAAAATCCTGCGTCTGGCCCAGCGCCGGCTTGCCAAGCAGCGCCGCCAGAGCAACGGCGCCAAACCCGGTGGAGCACTTTTCCAGCATGCGACGGCGGGAAAACCGAGGCGAACGATCAGGAGCGTTAAACATGGCGAGCTTTCTGTTTGAACTCATTTCACGTAAATGAATTCCTTGAATAAGAACATCGCGCGGGCCAGATCGGTCAGGGGCGTCTTGTCGTCGGCGGTCGGGGAGACCGGTCCAAGGGCGCAAAGCTGCTTCTGGAAATCGGCAAGTTGTTTTTCGTCCTGCGCGATCGTCCGCCGCTCGGATTCGGTCATCGCGGCACGGACCTGCGCGTCGTCGACGTAAAACGGCGCCGACTGCGACGAAGCGAGAATTTCCTCGCCCGACAACGCGCGATCGTATAGCTGCGCCCGCAAAATCCTGCCGCCGAGCATTTTGTTGCCGCCTTCGGGAAGATGGCGAATTCCAAAACCGATGACGGCGTTGCCCGCCTTGAATTCGACCGGGCCGCTGCTTTGGTAAGGGGCGCCATAAGGCTGGCCGTCGCGATAAGCGGCGATGCGCCCGTCGGCATGGTAAGCGATCGCAAGATGCACCGGGCGCCTGTCGGCCTGCCGCTCGGGGGGAGCGTTGAACGATTGAGTCCTCTGAAAGAAATTGCTGCCGGCCATCCATTGCCGCGGATTTTGCTCGGCGAATACGATGGCGTCGAACACGGCGCCATCGGGCGTCTGGATGCTCATCACTCCGCCGCCGCGCTGATCCAGATCGTCGAGTTGCACCCAGACCTCGAGCGTCTTTTCCTTGATTGTTTGTTTCAAAGGAAGGGTGACGACAAAGCCGTGATGATCGAGGGCCAGGGCGCCGGCCTGAACGCGGGCGCCGCCTCTCGCTTGGCCGTGCGCCGATCCGGCAAGATCCTGTAGATCAGTCTTGAATTCCCAGCGTCCGATCGGATGGGGAAGGTCCTCTTTCCGCGACTGCGGCGTGGTCCCGGCTTTTGCGATCAATCGGCCGCGAATCGGCTGGCAGATGGCGGCGATCGCCGATTGGCCCTCATCGATCCGCCGGCGCAGGTCGGCCACTTGCATTTCCGTTTTTGAACGGACCCGTTTGGCTTCTTCGAGATACGCGGTAAATCGGCTCATCTCCGCCGGCTCAGCCGGGCGACCCAGGGCCGTCAGAAACATGTCACGAATGCGATCGCGGTCGGTGGCGAGTGTCGCGTCGGCGAGGACGCGCGTCGCCCACGTCGAGGCCAGCGCCGCGACGTGATCGTCATTCATCATCGTCAGCGATTGTGCCGGCACGTTGGTCACGTCGCGCCGGCCCGTGGCGCTGAACGGCTCGGGAAAATCAAACGCCCGCAGAAACGGATCGATGGCGTTGCGACGCACCCGCACATAGATGCTCCGCCGGGGCGAGTTCCCGTCCACCGGCGGCCCAAACAGTTCCGGCGCGAGGGCGCCGGAAATCGCCAGCATCTCATCGCGGATGGATTCGGCTTCCATCCGTCGAACGCGCGCGTGCGACCACAGGCGGTTGTCCGGGTCGAGCTCGCGAGCCTTGTCGCTTGGCCGCGACGCTTCCCGCCATGTTTTGGACGTGACGAGGAATCGGATCATCTCTTTGATCGATCCGCCGTGATCTTTGAACCGCGTGGCCAGATAATCGAGCAGTTCCGGATGCGTCGGCTCCATCCCCAGGCGCCCGAAATTGTCCGGCGTGCCGACGATCCCCCGGCCGAAAAGATGATGCCAGATGCGATTGACGATCACTCGGCGCGTCAGCGGATTATCGTCCCGCAGCAAATCTTCCGCGAGCTGACGCCGCCCGCTCAACGGCGTTTGGTAGGGCGTGGAATCAATCGCCTCCAGAAAACGCCGAGGCACTTCCTCCCCCGGCAATTTAGGATTTCCTCGCTCAAACAACCGCTGATTTTTTCCGACGGTCTCCTCCAGCCCTGGC
>DASZME010000038.1:0-60622 GCA_035551995.1 Tepidisphaeraceae bacterium | reverse complement strand
CTGACCACCTCGTCGCTGGCCGTCGGATCGCATTCGGTCACCGGCGTCTACTCCGGCGACGTCGACTTCAACGGCAGCACCTCTCCGGTCGCCACGCAGACCGTCAACCAGGCCGCCGTCACGGTCACCACGGTCGCTTCCCCCGAGCCGCGCGTGTACGGCCAGATGGCCACCCTCACGGCCACCGTGGACGCGCTCGCCCCGGGCGCCGGCATGCCCACGGGCTCAGTGAGCTTCTACGACGGCATTACGCTGCTCGACATCGCCCCGCTAAACGGGTCGGGCGTCGCGGTCGCCACGTTCACGTCGTCCTCGCTGGCGGTCGGATCGCACTCGATCACCAGCGTCTATAACGGCGACACCCACTTCACCGGCGCCACTTCGCCGATTTACGTCACCACGGTCAATCCCGACCCCACCGCGGTGATTGTCACCGCCGCCCCCGATCCGACCGTGTTCGGTCAGCCGGAGATCTTGTCGGCGACCGTGACCGCGCTCGCCCCCGGCGCCGGCTTCCCGACCGGCACGGTGAACTTCTTCGACGGCGCCACGCTGCTGGGAACCGCCACGCTCAATGGGTCCGATGTCGCCACCTTCTCCTCCGCGCTGCCTGCCGGAACGCACTCGATCACCGGCGTTTATGCCGGCGACACGAGCTTTACCGCCAGCACATCGCCGGTGGATACGACGACGGTCAACGCCGACAACACGGCAATCGCCGTCACCGCCGCTCCCGACCCCACCGTCTTCGGCCAAGTGGCCACGTTTACGGCCACCGTCAGCCCGGTCGCTCCTGGCGCGGGCGTCCCGACCGGAAGCGTCAGCTTCTTTGACGGCGCCACGCTGCTCGGCACATCGGCGCTCAATGGATCTGATGTCGCCACCTTCTCGGCCGCCCTGGCCGTCGGATCACATTCGATCACGACGGTTTACACCGGCGACCTCGACTTCAACGGCAGCACCTCGCCGATCGCGACCACGACAGTCGCCCAGGCTTCCAGCGCGGTGGCCCTTGTCGCCGCCCCTGATCCCAGCGTCTTTGGCCAACCGGCCGTCTTCACGGCCACGGTGACCGCCGTCGCCCCCGGCGCCGGAACGCCCAGCGGATCGGTCGATTTCTTCGACGGCGCCACGCTCCTCGGCAGCGGAACGCTCAACGGCGCCGGCGTCGCCACCTTCACCGCCACCCTCGACGTCGGATCGCACGCCTTGAACAGCGTCTACAACGGCGATACCAATTTCAACGCCAGCACCTCGCCGGTGACGACATCGACCGTCAACCAGGCCGCGACTTCCGTAAGCGTCAATGCCGCCCCCGACCCGTCGGTCTTCGGGCAACTCGCCACGTTCACGGCCACGGTGGCGCCCGTCGCTCCCGGCGCCGGCGTCGCGACCGGCACGGTCAACTTCTTCGACGGCGCCACGCTGATCGGCACTGACACGCTGGATGGTTCCGGCAACGCAACCGTCTCGGCAGCGCTGTCCGTCGGATCGCATTCGGTCACCGCCGTCTACGGCGGCGACTCGAGCTTCTACGGCAGCGCTTCGCCGATCGACACGACAACCGTCGCGCAGGCCAGCACCACCGTCGCACTCACCGGCTTGCCTGATCCGACCGTCTTCGGCCAGGTCAAGACCCTTTCGGCCGCCGTCACTGTCACCGCTCCAGGCGCCGGCACGCCCACCGGCGACGTCAGCTTCTTCGACGGCGCCACCCTCCTGGGTATCGCCACCGTTGACGGCTCGGGCAACGCCACCCTTATCATGACCGGCCTTGCCACCGGAGCCCACGACATCACCAGCGTCTATACCGGCGACGCCAACTTCACCGCCAGCACCTCGGCCGTCTACACGGCCAACGTCAACCAAGCCATGACGACGGCGATCGTTACCGCCGCTCCCGACCCGACCGTATTCGGGCAAGCGGAAATTCTATCGGCCACCGTGACGGCCAATGCCCCCGGCGCCGGCACGCCGACCGGCACCGTGACCTTCTACGACGGCCTCGACGCGCTGGGGACCGTTACGCTCGACGGGTCGGGCGTCGCCACCTTCTCATCCACTTTGACAGCCGGCTCGCATACGATCACCGGCTCTTATAATGGCGATCCTAATTTCCTCACCAGCGTCTCGCCGCTGGCCATCACGACGGTCAACCAGGCCGGCACGACGGTCGCTCTAACCGGCGCCCCTGATCCCACCGTCTTCGGTCAGTCGGCCACTTTCACGGCCACGGTAACGGCCGTCGCCCCGGGCGCCGGCGTCCCGACCGGCACGGTCTCCTTCTTCGACGGCGCCACGCTGATCGGCGCCCAAACGCTCGACGGCTCCGGCGTCGCCACCTTCTCTTCCGCTTTGGACGTCGGATCCAACGCAGTGACCAGCGTCTATAACGGCGACGCCAACTTCTCCACCAGCACCTCGCTCGCGGATACAACCACCGTCAGCCAGGCAAATTCAACGGTGGCCGTGAGCGCCTCCGCCGACCCCAGCACGTTCGGCGACATGGTTACGGTTTCGGCCGCGGTGGCGCCCGTCGCCCCCGGCGCCGGCGTCCCGACCGGGACCGTCAGCTTCTTCGACGGCGCCACGCTCCTGGGAACCAGCACGCTCGACGGCTCCAGCGTCGCCACCCTCGCGTCCCTGCAGCTTTCCCCCGGATCGCACTCGATCACCGGCGTTTACAACGGGGACAGCGACTTTGACGCCAGCACCTCGCCGGCCGATACGACCACCGTCGCCAAAGCCGACACTGGCGTGATCGTGACCGCCACCCCGAGCGTGTTTGGTCAATCGACCACGCTCTCGGCGACCGTCAGCACCTCAAACGTCAACGCCGCCGACCTCGAAGGCCAGACCGGCACGGTCAGCTTCTTCAACGGCGCCACACTGCTTGGAACCGCCACGCTCGACAATTCCGGCGACGCGACTTTCTCGACCACGCTGCCCGTCGGATCGCACTCGATCACCGGCGTCTTCTCCGGCGACGCGAACTATAACGGCAGCACCTCATCGGTAACGACCGACACCGTGACCAAGGCCAGCACGTCAGTCGTCACGACCGGAACCGGCTCCAGCGCCTTCGGCCAGTCGGCCACGCTCACGTCTATCGTGACGGCCACCGCCCCCGGCGTCGGCGTGCCGACTGGAACGGTGAGCTTCTTCGACGGCGCCACGCTCCTCGGCACGGGCGCCCTCAACGGGTCGGGCGTCGCCGCCCTCGCGATCTCCACGCTGCCCGTCGGATCGCATTCGATTACCAGCGTCTATGGCGGCAACGGCAATTTCAACGGCGCCACTTCCCCCGCGTCGGCCAAAACCGTCGTCCAGGCCAACTCCAGCGTGACGACAACCGCCACGCCCAGTTCCACCGTGTTCGGCCAATCCACCGTCTTGTCGGCGATCGTAATCGCGGTCGCGCCCGGCGCGGGCACGCCGACGGGAACGGTAAGCTTCTACGACGGCGCCACGTTGCTCGGAACCGCCACGCTCAACGGGTCTGACATCGCCAGCCTCGCCGTCTCCAGTCTTTCCGCCGGGTCGCATTCGATCACCAGCGTGTATGCCGGCAATGCGAACTTCAACGGCAGCACCTCGTCGGCGCTCACGAAGGTCGTCAGCGGCGCCGACACCGCCGTCACCGAGGTCACCGCTTCGAGCGTGACCATATTCGGCCAGCCGGCGACGTTTACCGCCACCGTCAGCGTCACCGGCCCAGGCGCCGGCGTCCCGACGGGCGCGGTGAGCTTCTATGACGGAAGCACGCTTCTGGGAACCGGGACGATCAACGGGTCCGGCGTCGCCACCTTCACTTCCACGACGCTCTCCGACGGATCGCATTCGGTGACAAGCGTCTACGACGGCGACTCTAGCTTTAACGGCAGCACTTCCGCCGCCGTCATGCAAACCGTCAACGCGGCCGAAGCGATCACCAGCGTCAATCACGCCACCTTCACGGCCGGCGCCGTCGCGTCCTTCACCATCACGACCACCGGCGGGTTAACTCCGCTGATCACCCTCAGCGGCGCCCTTCCGACCGGACTAAGCTTCCAGGATAACGGCGACGGCACGGCGACCCTCACCGGAACGCCCGCCGGCGCCACCGGCGGTGTCTACCACGTTTCTCTAAACGCAACCAACGGCGTCACCAGCGACTCACAGACACTTACGCTCACGATCAACCAGGCGCCGGCCGTTACCGTCAACACCGGCGCGACCTTCGCCGTCGGGGCGGCCAATACCGTTACGTTCCATACCAGCGGTTTCCCGGCTCCGACCCTGCACGTGACCGGCACGCTCCCCACCGGGGTGACCTTCACCGATAACGGCAACGGTACGGCAACCCTCGCCGGAGTCCCCGCCGCGAGCACCGGGGCGGTCTATAACCTGACCATCGTCGCCAGCAACGGCGTATCGCCCGACGCCAGCCAAAGCTTCGCCCTGACCGTCGCCGACGGACCTTCGGTCCAGAACAACGCGTTTACCGTGACGCCCGCCCCCGCGACGCCCGGGACCAAGAAACAGGGATCTTCAGTCCAGATCAGCCTGACGCAGCCGATTTCGGCCGCGCCCCCGATGTCGGCCTTCACCATCTATCAAGGCGATAACGGGAAGACCAGCAAGAAGGTGAAATCCAACGCCAAGCAAATCACCGGCGTCACCTACGATCCCACGACACAGGCGATTTCCGTCCAAACCACCAAGGCGCTGCAGGCCAACAAGTTCTACGTCCTGACCGCCGACGCCTCGGCCATCATGGGAACAAACGGCATCCCGCTCGACGGAACCGGCAACGGAGACGTGGGCTCGGCCCTTCAGCTTCGCTTTGGAATGGGCCGACGGCTGAGCTATGTCGATGCGGCGGGCAACAGCGTCGTTCTCAAGCTTAGTGGTTCGGGAACGATGCTGCTGGTCCGCCAGCCCGACGGTCAGGGCGATACTCTGATCATCAGCGGATCGGCATCGGACACGGTGATCACCGGCGCCGTCCGTAGCCATGGACACAAGGCGCAAACCACACTGACCTCCATCACCGGTCTGGGCTCGGGCAGCAACCAGTTGCCGAGCGATCAGTTCTCGGTGGCGCTCGTTTCCTCCGCCCACGGCTGATCCGTTCTGAGCCGCTGACGGCGCCAAGCCGTCTCGTTTAACGCAGCCACGGCGTCCCTCGCGTAAAAGCGAGGGACGCCGCCGGCGTTTGCTGTTGTAAAAAAGTATAAATGCCAAAAATGGTAGACTGCGCTTGCAGCTGACGCTCGCTGCACAGATGCGATCGGTTTACATTTGTTCCGGATGCTCAATGCCCAGTAGATCCAGCCCCACGCCAAGCGTTCGGCCCGTCAATTCGCATAGCGCGAGCCTGCTTTCCCGAATTGATCCTTCGGACTTCAGTACCGGGCAATGCTCGAAGAAGGCATGAAATTGGGTGGCAAGATCATATAAATACGCGCACAGATGATGCGGCTTTAGCTCGCGGCCAACCAGATTGACGATCTCGCCGAGTCGTAAAATCTGCTTGGCGATCGCCGCCTCATGCGGGGATTGAAGGAGGATCGTCGCGGATGTGACGGCGCCGCGGTTGATTTCGAGCGATCTGGCTTTGCGAAAAATGCCATGCACGCGCACATAGGCGTTTTGAAGGTAGGGGGCGGTGTTGCCGTCGAAGCTTAGCATTTTATCCCAGGAAAACATGTAGTCGCTGATGCGATCCTTGGATAGATCGGCGTATTTCACGGCGCCGATGCCGACGGCGTGGGCGATCTGATTGCGATGGTCGGCGGTGAGTTCTCCGTTCTTCGCGGTGACGACGGCCAACGCGCGTTCCTCGGCTTCGTCGAGAAGTTCTTTCAGTTTGACGGTATCGCCGCTGCGGGTTTTGAAGGGTTTGCCGTCTTCGCCGAGCATGGTGCCGAAGGGGGCGTATTCGAGGGCGACGCCGTCGGCCCAGCCGGCGCGACGGGCGGCGTCGAAAACCTGGTTGAAGTGCTGGGCCTGGCGCGAATCGTGGGTGTAGATGATCCGATCGGCGTGAAGTTGTTCGGCGCGGAATCGAATCGCGGCCAAGTCGGTGGCGCCGTAAAGAAAACCGCCGCCCGATTTTTCGATGAGCAGGGGATTTTCAAACCCTTCGACAAAGATTGCGATGGCGCCGTCGCTTTCTCGCGCGACGCCCTTGGATTTCAGGTCATCGACCACGCCGCGCAACGTCGGGTTGTAGAATGATTCCCCACGTTCATTTTCCAGGCCAAGTTTTACGTCCAGACGTTTGTAGATCGGCTCGTAGTGCCGGCGCGTTTCTTCGACGATGCGCTTCCAGAGCGCTAATTCCTCGGCGTCGCCGGCTTGCAATCGAACGACGTTCTTTCTCGCTTCGTCCTGAAACGCCGGGTTGGCGTCGAACTTCGCCTTGGACTTGCGATAAAAGTCCTCCAGATCCTCGATCTGCGCGTTTTGCTCCCGGCCTTGCGTTTTGAGGAACGCGATCAACATTCCAAATTGGGTGCCCCAATCGCCGATGTGGTTTTGCCGGATGACGTCGTGGCCCTGAAACTCGATGACGCGGGCGATGGAGTCGCCGATGATGGTGCTGCGAAGATGGCCGACGTGCATTTGCTTGGCCACGTTGGGGCCGGAATAATCGACGACGACGGTCAGCGGGCCGGCGGTTTTTTCGGCGCCGAGCCGTTCATCGCCGGCGATACTTTGAAGCTGTCGCGCCAGCCATTGGGGGGAAAGCCGCACGTTGATAAAGCCGGGGCCGGCGATCGACACCTCCTGGGCGATATCGCCGAGCTCGAGCTTCGCTTTGATCTGTTCGGCGACCGCGCGCGGATTGGTTTTCTGGCTGGTCTTCTCGGAAAGCAGCTTGGCCAGACCCATGGCGGCATTGGATTGATAGTCGCCGAACTTTTCGTTTTGGGAGACGGCCACAAGCGGGTCGGCATCGACGCCGAACGCGGCGGTCATCGCGGCGCGGAAGATTTTGTCCAATTGGGAGGCAATCGTGAGCATCGGCAAGTGGTCCCAGAAAATAGCGCGTCGATCCGAAGAATTCCCGCGGCGCCGCGGGAAATCGCGCATGCTACAATAGAACCGCTTGCCGTTACAGCAACAGCGGGCCGTGGAGGCCGGTATCAAAAAGGAGCGCGGCTCGCAGCCGTTCATTTGTTGTGTGAACTAATCGGCTCGTGAGACGTCTAAAGGTTGTCCGTCGCACAATCCGGGCATGAGCCGTTTGACCGGCAACTATTGACGATATAATGTTGCCGCGTCGAAAGCTGCCCGCCGACTGATGTCCTGGTGATGACGCTAGTCAAAGGATCCTCTCATGAATCGTTTTTCGCGAGCCGGAGTCGTGGTTGTTGCGTTGGCGGTCGCCGGCGTCTTGTTGGTGAGTCGGCCTGCGCGGCTTCAAGGGGCGGCGCAGGAAGTCGCGGCCGTCGAACAACTCAAGGTCGATGCGTTCAAGGCATTACGCGGCGGCCACTTCGACCGCACCAATGAACTGCTTACCCGAGCCGCGGCACTGTCGCATGATCCGTCGGTGGTGCGGATGGCCGGATGGGCGAGCAATTTCGAGACTCAACGCGAAGAGTTCGCCAGCGAACGCCACGAGCAATATAAGAAGGCGCTGGCCAACGTCGAATTGCTGATGCACAAGGGGCATCCCGATTACGCCATCGACCTGGCTTCCCGCGCATACCTGCTGGCCGACAACAAAGATCAGTTTCGAACTGAGGCGGGGGTTGACGATCTGATTAAGGATTCGATCACGCGGGCCGAGAAATACGACAAGAATGAACAGTGGGTGAAGTCGCTTCGGATCTATTCGGATTTGGGTTCGATCGAGCCGGCGGTTCCGACGTGGAAAGACAAGCTGAAATTGTCGACGCGTCGGGTGCGGTTGTTGGCGCTCTACACGCCGGACGTGTTACGGCAACTTCAGGAAGGGGACCAGAAAGAGCGAGACGAGGTGGACGCGCTGTTGAGGCCGTCCACGCAGCCATCGACCCAGGTGGCCGTCATTCGCCCGCCCGCCACCCAGACGGTGGATGCCGACGGGGAGAATTTCAAGGTCGATTGGCGTGAGACGCTCCGCGGCGTGCGGATGGACATGCTGTGGGACGCGCTGATCGACGCCAAGCAAAATTACTATCGCGACGTCAACTATAAGCAGCTCGCCCTCGGCGGCCTCAATGGCATCGAGGCGGTCGTCAGCACCCACGGCCTGGAGAAATCATTCACCGGCCTGGCGGATCCCGCCAAGAAAGCGACTTTTATCGAAGCGCTTGATGACGAAGTGGCCGCGAATAAGAAAGCCGCCGATGACAACAGCGAACGCCTTGCCCTTCGCACCACGTTAATGAAGATCAAGGCGATCAACGGTGATACCGTCAAGATCCCCGAGGAAGTTTTGGTCAGCGAATTCGCCGACGGCGCGTTTGCCGAGTGCGACCCGTTCACCAACATGATCTGGCCGAGCGATCTGGAAGAGTTCAACAAGACCACGCAAGGCGAATTTAGCGGCGTCGGCATCCAAATCCAAAGCGACGACGGAGGCAATCTGAAAGTCGTCAGCCCGCTGGAAGATACGCCCGCTTACAAGGCCGGCATCAAGCCCGACGACATCATCAGCCACATCAACGGCAAGAGCGCAAAGAATATCAGCTTGAACCAGGCCGTCCGCACCATCACCGGACCCTCGGGCACTTTGGTCACTCTGACCGTCCGCAGCCCCGATGGCCGGGTCAAGGATTATGCGATCAAACGAGAAACCATCAAGGTGGCCAGTCTAAAAGGCTGGCTTCGAAAGCCGGGCGGCGGATGGGATTACACCGTCGATCCGGAAAATAAAATCGCTTACATGCGGCTGACCAACTTCACCAAGGATTCCCCTCGCGAGCTGGACAAGGCGATCGACCAGATCAAGGAAAACGGCGGCCGCGGCATCATTCTTGACCTACGCTATAACCCCGGCGGTCTGCTGACGTCCGCCACCGAGATTGCCGACAAGTTCCTTAAGGAAGGCGTCATCGTCTCGACGCATCCCGACCGTGACACCGGCAACCCGCCGACGGTCGCCGTGGCCAAGCCCGACGAAGGCGACACCGATCTTCCGCTGGTCGTGCTGGTCAACCAGTATTCCGCCAGCGCCAGTGAAATCGTCTCCGGCGCCCTGAAAGACCAAAAGCGCGCCCTGATCGTCGGTGAGCGCACGTTCGGCAAGGGAAGTGTGCAGATGCTCTTCCCGCTCGCCGATCGCAGCGCTTATTTGAAGTTGACGACCAGCCACTATTATCTTCCCAGTGGTCGTTGCCTGCATCGCGAAGAAAACAGCAAGGAGTGGGGCGTTGAGCCGGACGTGACGGTGGAAATGACGCCGGAGCAAATGCGGGCGGCGATCGACGCGCGGCAGGATTCCGACGTCCTGCGCGACCCCGGCGCTCCCGCGCATGGCGATTCCCCGAAACTGGAAGAGAAGGGAAAAAAAGCCGACGAGAAGATGGACGCCAAGGGCGGCAAGAAATCGAAAAAGGGCTTGCTGTCCAGCGATCCGCAATTGTCGGCGGCGTTGTTGCTGTTGAAGCTGCAATTAGCGGGGGCGCAGATTTAAGGAAGGTTGAAGTAGGTTACATTTCACGCTTGCGAAGGATCGATCCGCGGCTCACGCGTTTTCCGACCCAACGGCGTTTATGGCGACGATCGTCTACGTCCGGACTACACCGCGTGTGACAAAACCATTTTCGCGCGTGGTGGTTTCGCTATTGATCGGTGACTTTCTGCTCCTTGTGGTGTGTGCGCTCTATGCCGCGATTCGGGGCGATGACCCGAAGGTCGGACCGACGCCAGGGCTCATCCTTCTTGTCCTCGCCGAAATTGCCGTGCCGGCCACCGCGTTTGTTTTTATCTTTTTGCTAGGCTGGCTGGCATCGGACTACGCGCGGTTCCGAAAGGCCGGAGAATCAGCCGTTACCCCTGAACAGGGCCGCCTCGCGAATGATATTTGCAATTAGAGCGTTTCTCATGTTGGTGAAGCGACGTTGCGTCGCGAACAACGCCCCGCAAGCGGGGCCGCTAAACGTCCGCTAAACGCAGAAACGCGCGAGCAACCTGACAACTGCGCTAGTATTTCGTGCGGCGCCCTTTTCTCCGCAATGTTCGAACCCATTTGCGGAAATCCCTCATCACGCCGTTGGTTTCTTCCGCCAGCAGCCGATGTACGAATTTCACGAATTCATCCAGGGGAAGAAATTGAATAAGGCACTGGTCCGTGCCTCGCGATATGCCACATCTTTCGACAAAATCAGTACCTTGAGGCGCCGCCCGTCGTATCGCCAGATTTCCGGGGCACCCAAACGAGCGTAGACCGGTTCCTTGCGAATAGAGCGATGGGTAACATCGATTTCGATCGCCAGATCGGGCGGCGGATGTTTCTTCGGATTGAATCGTTTCATGCCGCGAACCGCAGCTTCGTTTTATATATAGAAACACTCGTCCGGCTCAAGCCCGGCAGCGCGCTCTTTGCGACGAAATGTGGCTGACCCGAAAGCTCGCACAGGAAGACCAACTTCCAGCGTCAAGTCATCCACTAGCCGGGCGATCAGATGCTTTTCGTCCTCATGCTCGGACAGCGGCGACAAATGGACCGGTCGCCGATCCGCTCAAGCAGTTGTTCGTAATCCGCCCAAGGCACGCCATGTAACACGGTGTGTTCAGTGGGCGGCGGAAGTTGATCCAGCGATGTCATGGACCAATTATACCCGCATACCGCACTCACGCGAACGGATCCGCCGCCGCCGAGAGATTGGCGAACCTTGTCGTCTTGTTCAGGAACGTCAACTTCACCGTCCCCGTCGGCCCATTGCGCTGCTTGGCGATGATGACTTCGGCGATGTTGTCCGGCTGAAAATCCGGCTCGCTCATTCGATAATAATCCTCGCGATGCAGCAGCGCGATCACGTCGGCGTCCTGCTCGATACTGCCTGACTCGCGCAGGTCGCTCATGCGGGGGCGGTGGCCGTCGCGGCCTTCGCTGGCGCGGTTCAGCTGACTCAGACAGATGACGGGAATGTTCAATTCGCGCGCGACCGATTTCACGCCGCGGCTGATTTCGCTGATCTGCTGCTGGCGGCTCTCGACGCCGGGGTTGTCCATCAATTGCATGTAGTCGATCATGATGCATTTGACGTCATGCTGAAGCTTGAGCCGGCGGGCCTTGGCGCGAAGCTCAAGCGGCGTAAGGCCGGGAGAATCGTCCACCCAGATCGGCGCCTTCGCGAGTTCGCCGACGACGTTGGCCAGGTGGGCGTATTCGTGGGCCTGGAGCAGGCCTTTGCGAAGCTTATGGGCGTCGATTTCGCCGCGGCTGCAGAGCATGCGCTGGGCAAGTTGCTGCTTGCTCATTTCCAGGGAGAAGACGGCGCAAGGCAGGCGCGTGTCGGCGGCGATGTGCTCAATCACGTTCATGGCGAAGGCTGTTTTGCCCATCGAAGGCCGGGCGGCGACGATGACCATTTCGCCGTTTTGCAGGCCGTTCATCATATCGTCGAGCTCGAGGAAGCCGGTCTCCAGGCCGCGCTGGCCGCGGTTTTCGATCATCTCGAAAACTTCGTGCAGCACGTCTTCCATTTTCACCATGGCGCCGCTGACTTTCTTCTGAGCGATCTCGAAGATTTTCTTCTCGGCGTTATCCAGCACGATATCGGCCTGCTCGTGCGGGGCGTATGCTTCGCGCAGAATTTCATTGCTCGCGGCGATCAGCTGCCGGAGCATCGCCTTTTCGCGGACGATGCCGGCGTAGTGGGCGCCATGGGCCGCGGAGGGGACTTTATTCAAAATCGCGGCCACGTACTCGGTGCCGCCGATTTCCTCGTAGAGCGCCCGCTTGATCAAATCCTCGCGCACCAGCACGGCGTCGATCGGGCGATTCTGCTCGTACAACTTCACCAGCGTGTCGTAAATGATCTGATGATCGGCCTGATAAAAAGCGTCGCGATCGACGATCTGCACGCATTGGCCAACCATCTCCTTGTCAAGCATCATCGACGCAAGCAGGCACATTTCCGCTTCGATGGAATGAGGGGGAAGCTTGTCGAATTGCCGGGCGATCGGATCGATCAACTGGGTCATGGCTCCGTCCATCATTGCTCCGAACATTTAACTAACTCGCAAGCCCGGATGCAAGCGTCTGTTTTGAAAACCGTCCTAGTCGGCAAAACCCCGGCGCAGGGCGTTTCCGCTCCCTTTCCCCTCAAGGGAAAGGGCTGGGGTGAGGGTGAAACGCTCATCCTTGAACATGGCCGCATTCGGAAAACCTCGATGCGACCAATCTTCCGCGAGTCCGCGCGTCTAACGTCGGCACGCTTGACCCTCACCCCAACCTTCCCCCGCAAGGGAAACGAAGCAAGAAAAGCCGCCAGCAATGTACGATAAGAAACTGGCGGCACGAAACCTTTTGTTTCGTACCGCCAGCTTGTACACACGTCATCCACGCAGGCTGTCGCGAGCCGGCGTGTTTCAGGTTCCGGTTTTATCCGGTTCGGCCTTTGCCTTGTTGAAGGCGTCGATCGCGGCCTTGCTGTCGGCGTCGGCGTGAACCCAGATTTTCACGTCCGTGGAAAGATCTTCGGCGAACTTCACCTTCACGATGTAGTCGCTCACGCGGTCCAGGCGGCCGGGCAGATTGATGTCTTCGGCCACAATGTTGAAGTTCTGAGCCTGCAACTGCTTGGCGATGTCCGTCGCCGTGACCGAGCCGAACAAGTGGCCTTGCTCGTTGGTTCGGCGTTCGAGGTGAACCTCGACCAGCTTAAGCTGCTCGATGATCCGCGCCTGCTGATCGCGGCGATCGCGCTCCGCCCGTTCGATCTCCTGCCGGCGGGCTTCGACCTTCTTCACGTTATTCGGCGTCGGCTGAACCGCCAAATCCTTGGGAAGCAGATAATTGCGGGCATAACCCGGCGAAACCTCGACGATGTCGCCCACGCGGCCGACGTTCTTGATCGATTCTTTTAGAAGTAGCTTGACTGTTGCCATGGTATCCTCGGGGAATAAGTTGCCAGTTGCCAGTTGTTAGTTGCCGGAGAGGAGGGACGGGTTGCCGATGAAATGTCGCGAGCTGTGCGTCACCGGTGAATTCAGCGGGCGAAGTGCCCATTTTTTCACTGGCGACCGGCAACTAACAACCGGCAACTTATTCCTCCTCAAAACGGAATATCGTCTTCCTTAAATTGTTGTTCTTCACCGTACGGCGGTTCGGCCGGGGGGGGTGGAGCGGGTCTTGGCGCCGGGGCCGGTCCTCGCGCCACCGGCGGACGCTGCGGCGCCCGCGCCGGCGGGGCGGAACGCTGCTGGTCATCGGGGGCGGGGTCGCCCTCGTAAGACGGCGCTCCGCCGCCGTAGCTGTTGGTGGCGCCGCCGGAATAGCCGCCCGCGCCGCCTCCACCTCCGCCACCCCCGGCGCCGCCGTCACGGCCGCCGAGGAGTTGGAAGTTTTCGACGAAGACGCTGTGCTTGCTTCGCTTGCCGCCGCCTTGCTTGTCTTCCCAGGTCTCGAATTTCAACCGCCCCTCGACCAGCAGGGGACGGCCCTTCTGGCAATACTGGTTGATGATTTCGCCGCCTTTACCGAAGCAGGTGCATTCGATAAAGCAGACCTCTTCGCGCTCTTCGCCGGTCTTGGTGCGGTACTTGTGGTTGACGGCCAGGCCGAACTCCACGACCGACGTCTGGCTGGGAAGATATTTCAGCTGCGGATCGCGCGTGAGATTGCCAACGAGAATGATCTTGTTGAAATTGGCCATACTGCACACCTTTCGGGTGAACGACGCCTTGTCATGCGCGATTGAGCGAGCCGGTTATTCCTTGTCGGGAGCGCCGGCGGCTTCCGGGGCGCCTTCTTCGCGGCGAGCGCGCGGAGGGCGATCGTCGCGCTGGCGGTCTTCGCGCGGCGGACGGTCTCCGCCGCGGTCGTCTCGACGGGGCGGACGATCGTCGCGTTCCCAGCTTGGCCGCTCTTCGCGAATGATCGGCTGAGGCTCGACCGAATCCATTTCCTTCTGATTCAGATGATCGGCCTTGCTCACCAGCACGCGAAGCACGTCTTCGCTGAGGTTTACGTCGCGCTCGATCGGCGTGATCGATTTTCGCGGCGCCTTGAAGTAGCTGATGATATACGTTCCGCGCTTCTGCTTCTCGACCTCATAGGAGAGCTTGCGCTCATCCCACTTCTTGAGAAGGAGAATCTCGCCGCCGTGGCGTTCGATGATCCCGCGAACCAGCTTAATGCCGGCCTCGAGGTCCGCCGCCGCGCTCTGGCCGAGGAGGAACATCCCCTCGTATTGATCGGTCTTGTCTGCTTTTGCTGTCTCTGCCATGTTCATGCCTCCCTGGCATGGTTTGAAGGCCGGTGAAGCGACAAACGCGTCGCGGCGCCGACCGCCGGGGTTAAAATTTCGATCTCCAGTCTTTAGTATCCCTTGTTTAGCGGTCCCGCTTGCGGGGCGTTTTGCTTCACATGGGACTACTCGTACTCAGCGCTAAAGCGCCCCGCAAGCGGGTCCGCCATAAATAATCAGATTACCCTGGAGGGTGCGGTATCCAGTGAAATCTATATCTTCCGTCACGTCGTTCGCCGGTCTACTTTCTTCTCATCCGGGTCGGCGTTAAAACGGTTCATCGCCGTTTGCATGCCGGATTCGATCCAACAGAGGATCGCATTCATCGCGCGAATGATGGCCGGTTCGAGATAGCTGATTTGCACATCGGAAAATTTTCCGAGTACATAATCCCTTCCCGGCACTCGCGGCGGCGGGGCGTCGATCCCCAGCCGCAGCCGCGGGTACTGGTTGGTCGCCAGCGCCCGCTCGATATCTTTCAGCCCGTTATGGCCACCGCTGCTGCCGTTGGCTCTTAGCCGGATTTTCCCGCAGGGCAGCGCCAGGTCGTCCAGGACAATCATGACATCCGCGGGCGCGATCCGGTAAAACGCCATCGCCGACTGAACCGAGCGGCCGCTGAGATTCATGAACGTCATCGGCTTCAGCAGCAGCGTTTTTTCTTCGCCGCCGCCCGGCGACGCCAGCGTTCCGTTCATCGCCAAGCCGTCGAAGTTTGATTTGGCGACGCGATCGAAATCGGCCGGCCCGGAGATCAGTCCGAGCCGCCAGGCCAGACGGTCGATGACCTCGAAGCCGATGTTGTGTCGCGTCCCGGCGTAATCGCGGCCGGGGTTGCCGAGTCCGACGATCAGTTTCATGGCGTCGTCTACTTCTTGGCCGGCTCTTCGACAGCCTCTTCCGGCTTGCGGCCGATGACTTCCGGCTCAGCGGTTTCGCCCTCGGCGGCGACGGCTGTCTCGACGATTTCCTTCACCGTCGCCACGATGAAATCGCCGTCTTGCAGCGTCTTCACGTTCGGCGGAAGAATCAGGTCCTTGACGTGAAGGATGGCGTTGAGCCCCAGGTCCGACACGTTATAGCGGATCATGTCGGGGATGTCGGTCACCACGCACTCGATTTCCAGATCGGCGATGAGTTGTTGAAGCACGCCGCCGTCGGCTTCGCCCTTGGGCGTGCCTTTGAGTTCCAGCGGCACGGTGATCTTCACGCGTTCATTGAGATCGACGCGAGAGAAGTCGATATGAATCAGCTCGATGCCGAGGTGATCATATTGCACTTCCTTCACGAGGACCGTTTCCTTTTGGCCGTCGAGGGCGAGGCTGAAGAGGTGGGCGCCATGCTGAAGATGGTTGGCCACTTCCTTGCGGGTAAGTGTGACGGGAAGAACGGCTTGTCTATGGCCGTAAATAACGCCGGGCAGGAGCCCGGATTCGCGCAGACGCTTGTTGGCGCGGGAACCCAGTTCCTTACGGGACTTTGCATTGACTTCGACTGTATTTGCCATGTTTCACTCCAGAATGCGAATAAGTTGCCAGTTGTTAGGAATAAGTTGTTAGTCGCCAGTTGCCAGGAATAAGTTATTGGTTGCCGGTTGTCAGTTGTTAGTTGTTAGTAAATGCCGAAGGCAGCGATCAGTTTTTCTTCACTGGCAACTGGCAACTCATTTCTTCACTGGCAACTTATTCTTCCGCCTAATCTCGCGCGCCTCCATCGACCTTAAACAACGCGCTCACCGACTCATTGTGGTGAATGCGGTGAATCGCCTCGCCGAGCAGGTTGGCGACGCTTAATACTTCGAGACGGTCTTTGATCGGGTCGGCCCGTGTTCCCAGGTCGATCGTATCGGTGACCGCGATTTTCGTGAAATTACATGCCGACAGGCGTTCCATCGCGGGGCCGGCGAAGACCGCGTGCGTGGCGGCGATATAGATGTCCTTGGCGCCATGCTCGCGAACGATCCGGACGGCTTCGGTGACGGTGCCGGCCGTGGTGATCATGTCGTCCACCA
This sequence comes from Tepidisphaeraceae bacterium, assembly GCA_035551995.1. Classification (GTDB taxonomy): domain Bacteria; phylum Planctomycetota; class Phycisphaerae; order Tepidisphaerales; family Tepidisphaeraceae; genus RYN-428. The sequence goes on along the minus strand of DASZME010000038.1, from coordinate 44,215 downwards.
TCAGCACGTTTTTGTCTTTCACGTCGCCGATGATGTGGGCGGCGGTCGTTTCGCTGCCGCTCTTTCGGCGTTTGTCGATGATGCAGATTTCGCCGCCGAGAATCTTGGCGTAAATCTGCGCCCGCTTGACGTTTCCCACGTCCGGCGAAACAAACACGCGGTTGGTGATTTTCAAGCTCTTAAACCATTTCAGCAGCACCGGCGACGCGCTGAGATGATCCACCGGAATATCGAAAAATCCCTGCACCTGCGCCGCATGAAGATCGATCGACAACACCCGGTCGGCGCCGGAACGCTCGAGCAGATTCGCCACCAGCTTGGCGGTGATCGGCGTGCGGCCTTCGTCCTTGCGATCCTGCCGGGCGTAGCCGAAGTAGGGGATGACCGCCGTCACCTTGCGGGCGCTGGCCCGGCGAAGGCAATCGATCCAGATCATCAGCTCCATCAGGTAGGCGTTCACCGGCGCGCTCGTCGGCTGAAAGATATAGCAATCGCGCCCGCGGACATCTTCTTCGACCTTCACCATCAACTCGCCGTCGGGAAACAATTCCGTGCGGCCCCGGCCCATCGGGATTTGCAGATACTCGCATACCTTCTGCGCCAGCGCGGGATTGGACCGGCCGGTGAAGAGCTTGAGTTTGTCGGCGTCTACATGCGACATGCAAATTTATCCGCTGAAAATCTCCGCCGACGGCCTGCCTTGCAGCGTCGTTCCTTCCGGGATGATGCTCTCGGGCGGCACATGCGCGAACGGCCCGATGACACAGCCGCTTCCGATCGCCGAGTCTCGCCCGATAAACGTAAACGGGCGGATGATCGTGTCCTGCCCGACGCGCACGCCGGCCTGCACGTAGGTATTCATGCCGCTCACGATCGTCACGCCGGATTCGAGCAACTTGCGTTGAATCCGCTCCTGCATGACCGCGTCGACGTTCGCCTGCTGATCGCGGCTGTTCACCGACAGCACGTCGTCGGCGGTCACCGCCTGGAGCGCCAGCACTTTTTTCCCGGCATTGCGAAGAATGCCGTAGATGTCGGTGAGGTAATATTCGCCTTTCTTATTTTCGTTCTTCAGCCGGGCGAGGGCGAAGAGCAGTTCGTCCACTTTCACGCAGTAGTAGCTCGGGAATACTTCCAGAATTTCCCGCTGCTCGGCCGTGCAATCGATCTGCTCGACAATTTCGACGAAGTCGCCTTTCTGGTCGCGAATTACCCGGCCATATCCGGTTGGATCGGCAAGAATCGCGGTAGCCATGCTGGCCGCGGCCTGTTCGTCGCGATGGGTGTGAGCCAGCGTCCGCAACACCTCGGCCCGAATGAGCGGCCCGTCGCCGGCCAAAATAAACACGTCGCCTTTACGATGCGCTCGCAACCATTCCTCGCACATCCGGGCGGCATGGCCGGTGCCAAGCTGTTCGGTTTGCTCGATCCAAACGATTCGTTTGTCGTGCCCGAACTGTCCGATGACATCGTCTTTCCCATGTCCGACGACGACGGCGACCTTCTCGCAACCGGCGCCGTAACACGCGTCAAGCACGAATTCGAGCATTGGCTTGCCGCAGATTTCATGCAACGGCTTGGCCAGATGCGACTTCATCCGCGTGCTTTTGCCGGCGGCGAGGATGATGGCGGTGGTTGACATTTCGCTTGTCGCGCTTGGCTGTCTGTCTGGAGTAACTTCCGACTACGTCCCCGTCGCCGGCCATGGGCGCACGCTGTTGGGATATTGTCGGGAGAACCGCAGGCTTCCGCCCACGGCCATGAAGGACTCGGGAAAATTTATTTGTCCCGATCGTTCGGTCAAACGGGACGACCAAAACTGGCCCGCTAGGATTCGAACCTAGACAAACAGTACCAAAAACTGTGGTGCTACCGTTACACTACGGGCCAATCTGCCAGGAAGGGGTGAGGGTGGCAGTTGTTCTAAGCCGTAAGGCGATGGGCGACGCCCGACAAACGGGCAAAAACCGATCGCGGTATAAAAATTCCCGTAAGGCCCGAGCCGGTTCAAACCGCGAATCCGGCCCGTTTCGCCTACCCTCCCGGCTCACGCAAGCCAGGCCTCTCGACGAACGCCCAAACGCGGGAAACGCCCGCGTCGGAAAAGCAATCCTATCGTAACGGCTGGGGGAACGGTGTCAAGGGCCGACGAAATCCGGTGTCTTCGGCAGATAAGACCGTCCGGATTATAGAAGTAGGATGGAGAAGGATCGAATCGAGATGAGTCACCGGGACCGGGACGTGTTGAGGGTGATGTCAGGTGTTTTGAAAGGAGTCGGACGGTGGTTGATGCGACACGCCGGGTCGCCGATCAACGAAGCATGCCGCATCTACTTGCAAAATGCCCTAATTCGAGCTGCCGTTTCCCGGTACCGAACCATGGACGACCATCGCCATCGGGATTTCCGCGGTCACCGGGCCGCGCCATCGGGTGGAACTGAAGAACGTCGTGCGATTGAGAATTTTTTCCTGGAACTCTTCGAGGTACAGATAAATCACCGGCGTTACATAAAGCGTAATGAACTGAGACACGATCAATCCGCCAACGATGACCAATCCCAGCGGCCGGCGGCTTTCGCCGTCGGCGCCATAGCCGAAGGCGATCGGCAGCGCGCCCATCAAGGCCGCCAGCGTGGTCATGATGATCGGGCGGAAACGGTCCATGCTCGCGTCGTGGATCGCCTTCTCGGCCGATTCGCCGTGGTGCACGCGCTGCATCGCGAAATCGACGATCATGATTCCGTTTTTCTTGACGATTCCCATCAGCATGAACATGCCGATGTACGCGTAGAGCGATGCCTGTTCATGGAACAGCACCAGCGTCGCCAATCCCCCGACCAGCGCCACCGGCAGCGACGACAGCACCGTGATCGGATGCAGGTAACTTTCGTAGAGAATGCCGAGCACCACGTACATGATGAACACGGCCACGAGCATGAGGATCTTGAGGCTGCCGACGGTTTTTTGAAATTCGAGCGCCTCGCCCTGAAGATCGCCGCGGATGGTGATCGGCAGGGTCTCGGCGGCGACCTTTTGGATGTAATCGGTCGCGTCGCCCAGCGGCACGCCGGGCTTGAGGTTGAAGAAGTAGCTAACGCTCGTGAACTGATTCAGGTGGTTGACCGATTGCGGACCGACCGACTGCTTCCATTTGACCACCGCGTCGAGCGGAATGAGGCGCAGCCCGTCGTCGGAACGAACGTACAGCTTTGACAGGTCGGGCGGACCCTGGCGGTCTTTGTCTTCAATCTCGACGATCACCTGATACTGGTCGGTCGGCTTCTTGATCAGGTAGGCGTAGTTCTGGGCAAAACCATTGCGAAGCAGCGACCCGATTTTCGCCTCCGATACGTTATAAATCTTCGCCTGATCGCGCAGGATCGTGATGTCCAGGTTCGGCATCTTGTCGAAGAACATGTAATAGTCGGAGGTGATCGGCTGGGCGAAGCCGGGAAACTCCATGAACTTTTGCATCAGCTTCGCGCCGGTCGCATACACCTCGGTTGGATCGACGCCGGAGATGGAATAGGAGAATTGCCCCTGGCTCGTGGCGGCGGCGCCGGTGCTGATTTGCAGGGCCGGCTGCGCCCGGAGGGCGGGCACGATGCCGGGTATTTGAAACAGTTGACCGCCAAGCTGCCCGTTGACGTCTTGAATGCCCTCGCGTTTGTTTCGGTCTTCGAGGAACGCCAGCGCCAGGCCCATGTTCGACGGAAGGAACTGTCCGTTGCCGGTCATGGTGAAGGTAGCGCCGACGGCTGGATTGGCCTGGAGAATTTTGTCGGCCTGATCCTGATACGTCCGCATCAAATGCGGAGAGGCGCTGGTGTTTCCGATCAACACGCCCCAGATAAATCCGCTGTCGCCCAGCGGAAGAAACGTCTTTGGAATATCGCGAAACAAAATAAACGTGCCGCCAAGGCAGACCACCCACGTCAACGCCGACACCCAGCGGTGCCGCAGGAACCACGTCAACGACCCGCCGTACAACGCCAGCACCCGTCGTTCGACCGCGAGGCTGAATCGCTCGACGAGCGTCTTCTTCGAGCCCGGCCCGCGATCCCCGAGGAAACGGGAGCACATCATCGGCGTCAGCGTCAGCGATACGATACCGCTGGCGAAAATCGACACGATGATCGTCACCGAGAATTCACGGAAGATGCGGCCGATCAACCCCGGCATCAGCACCAGCGGCAAAAACACCGCCGCCAGGGATATCGTCATCGCCAGGATCGTAAAGCTGATTTCTCGCGCGCTATGGAAGGCGGCGTCAAACGCGTTTTCCCCCTCTTCCATCCGCCGAACCGTGTTCTCCAGAAACACGATCGCGTCGTCGACCAGAAATCCGATCGCCAGCGTGAGGGCCATCAGCGATAGATTGTCCAGGCTGTAATCCAGCGCCCACATGACGATGAAGGTGATCAGCAGCGACAACGGCAACGCCACCGCCGGGATCAGCGTGTCGCGGGCCCGGCCCAGGAACACGAAAATCACCAGCACCACCAGCACAAACGCGATATACAGCGTCGCCTGCACGTCGGTCACGCTATGAACGATGCTGACCGAACGATCGTAGATCGGCGTGATCAGAATCGACGGCGGCAATTCGGCGTTGATGACCGGCAACAGATCTCGGATGCGCTTGGAGACGTCGACGGCGTTGGCGCCCGCCTGGCGGAAGACCGCCACCACGACCGTCGCCGTCGGCGTGCCATACCCGCGGGCCCAGAAACGCATGTTGATGCGCTCGTCCTGCACCGACTCGACCGCCGTCGCCACATCCTTCAAAAAAATCGGCCCGCCGTCTTTCGCCGGGTTGTTGATGATCAGATTATTGTAATCTTCGGCGCTCACCAACTGCCCTTGCGGCTGCAGCAGCAATGTCTTGTTCGGCCCGTCCATCTGCCCGGCGCCGACATAGCTCGTGCCGTTCTGAATCGCGTTGACAAGGTCGTCGATCGATATCTTGCGCGTGGCCAGCTTCGACGGATCGGCCTTGATGCGGATCGCCGACTTGGCGCCGTAGACCAGCACCCGGCTTACGCCTTCGATGATGCTGATGCGCTGGCCGACCTGCGTATTGGCGAAATCATAAACCGCGCCCTTGGTCGTCGTGTTGCTCGTCAGCGCGATGTACATGATCGGCTGATCGTTGGGATTGGTCTTGGTGAACGAAGGCGGCGCCGGTAGATCGGTCGGCAGGCTTCCCTGCGCCTGAGATATCGCCGCCTGAACGTCGGTGGCCGCCGCGTCGATGCTTTTATTCAGCGTAAACTGCAAGACAAACGCCGCATTTCCCTGGCTGCTCTTGGACGTAATGACGTCGATGCCGGGAATCTGCATGAACGCCCGCTCGAGGGGCGTGGCGACGTTGGCCGCCATCGTTTGCGGGCTGGCGCCGGGATAGGCGACCGTGACCTGAATGACCGGGTAATCCACCGTCGGCAGATCGCTGACCGGCAATTTCGTGTACGCAAACACGCCAAAGACCAGCACCGACAGCGTCAACAACAGCGTCATCACCGGCCGGCGAATAAACGGTTCGGAAAGATTCACGATTGCCCTCCGACACGAACGGCGCGGCCACCGGAAAGATTGGCCGACGGTTGCGTACTGGGCGCAACCGGGGCCGGCTGCGTCGTCGCTCCGGCCGGGGGCGCGTGGCCCGGCATCGGCGCCGGAGCCGGCGTCGCCTCGACCTTTACCGGGCCGCCCGGCATCACCAGAAGCTGCCCGTTGGTGATGACCGTGTCGCCGGCGTTCACTCCTTTTTCCACCACGATCAAATCCCCTTGCTGCTGGCCGAGAACGACCGGATGAAGCTCGGCCGTCGAGTCTTCTTTCACCACAAATACGTAGTAACCCTGCTGACCAAGTTGCGGGGCCGACGTGGGTACCAGCACGGATTTGTTCACGCTCAGCACGAATCGCACATTGACGAACTGTCCCGGCCAAAAATGCCGATCCTTGTTCGGCAACGTCGCGCGAAGCCTGATGGTGCCGCTGGCGTCCTGAACGGCGTTGTCGAGGAACGTCAGGTCTCCCTCTTCGCCGCCGTTGGTATCCGTCGGCAGTTTCACCAGGGTCTTGAGCGTGTGGTCGGCCATCGCCGCGCGCACGCGGGCAAGCTCCTGCTCACTGACGGTGAAATCGGCGTAGATCGGTTCAATCCGCTGGATCACCAGCAGCGGCGTCTCGTTGATTTTGACGACATTTCCCGGATCGACCAGGCGTGCGCCCGCCCGGCCATCGATCGGCGAACGAATGGTGCAATATTCCACGTTAAGCCGGGCGGCTTCGATGGTGGCCTTATCCGCCTCCATCGCCGCCTTGGTCGCTTTGGAATTGAACAATGCGGTGTCGTAATCCGACGGCGAAACAAAACCCTGCTTGAAAATATCCTGCTGCCTTTTCAGAAAATGCTCGGCATTGACCGACGCCGCCTCGTCTTTGGCCAATTGGCCCTGCGCCTGATCGAGTACCGCCTGAAACGGGCGGGCGTCGATGGTGAACAGCAGATCACCCTTTTTCAGGTCGGCCCCGTCGGCAAAATGCAGCGCGTCGATCCTTCCCGCGACCTGCGGCATCACCGTCACCATCTCCCGCGCGACGGCTTTGCCGATTTCATCCAGATAAACCGGCGCCTCGCGCTCCATTGCCGTCGCCACGTTCACCAGCGCCGGCGGCCTTCCGCCCGCCCCGGGCATGGCCGCTTCGGACTTCTTGCACCCGCTATTCGAGAGCGCGGCGCCGATCGTTATTGCCGTGATTCCCGCGCCCAGCGCGGCCCGGCGGAGACTTTTCATCATGAGGGCATCCTAGCAACGAAGAAAAAATAGTCCAATGCTGGACTATAGCCGTTCAACTAAAATTCAATTCAGAATCAGTGGACCCAGTCTCCGAATGTTACCACTCGCATTCGCGGTTTTCACTGGGCCGTCCAACCCCCATCGACCACCAGCATGCTTCCCGTGACATAACTTGCGGCGTCGCTCGCCAAAAAAATCGCCGCCCCTTGAATCTCCTCCAAGCGGCCCCAGCGTTTCAACGCCGTCGCTCCGATCACCTTGTTCCCGTCCTCGGTTCCGGCGATCGGCGCGTTCATCTCGGTTAGAAATGGACCGGGGCAAATCGCGTTGACCGTAATCCCGTTTGGCGCCAACTCCAGCGCAAGTGTGCGCGTCATCTGCACCACCGCGCCCTTGCTCGACGCGTACGGCGTTCGCAGCGCAAGACCGACCAATCCAAGCGTGCTGGCCAAATTGACGATCCGGCCTCGGCCCGCCTTCTTCATAGAGGGGATGGCCGCCCGGCAGCAGAGCCAGGCGCCGGTGACATTCACGTTCATCACCTGCTGGAATTGTTCAATCGCAAGCGATTCGATTGGCCCACGAATATTGATGCCGGCGTTGTTGATCAAAATATCGACCTTGCCGAATCGATCGATCGTTTCGCGCATGACGCCATTGACCTGGTCCGCCTGCGTAACATCCGCCGCGAAACCGCGGGCCCGGCGGCCATAGTCGCGGGAGATTGTTTCGGCCGCGCTTGCCGCTTCGTCTTGATGCCGGCTGACAATCATCACGTCGGCGCCTGCCGAGGCAAGACCCTCCGCCATCGCCAGGCCCAGGCCCTTGGACCCTCCGGTAACGATCGCGACGCGGTCGGTAAGATCGAATTGCTTAATTCCGGCGAGCATACCGGCCATTATACGATGACGGCCGGCGAAATTGGAATCTCACCCCGCCTTTTCGGCCAGTTCGCGCGGCCCGGTGCTCGGGCCGTCTACCTTGGGACCGACGCGGGTCCAGACGATCGGGTCGATGCACATGCGACGGGCGGTTTTCGCGGCGTCCCATGCGTGATACACCATGTAAATCGTCCGATCATCGGGGCCGAGCACATGCGAATTGTGGCCGGGGCCAATGACTTTCCCCGGGATGCCTTTGAGAACCACCGCGCCGTGTGCGGCAAAGTCGTCGCGCCAGGGTCCCATCGGATGATCGGCGACGGCAAAGCCCACGCCGTAGCTGTCGCCATGCCAGGCGCCGCCGGAATAGAAGCAGTAATATTTCCCCCGGTGAAACAGGACGTTTGGACCTTCCACGCAGTGCCATTTCGTCCAGGTTTTTCCTTTGTAGTCGCGGTTACGCTCATAGATCTGCCAGTTGGCTTGCGCTCGGATGACGGGCTTTGGAGCGGTGGTCGCCGACATAAGATCATCGGCCAGCGCGACGACCGCCAGACCGGTGCCGTGCGGTTCATCGGTCACATAGTCGGTCGCGAAAAAAAGATAATGCGACCCCGTTTGCGGATCGCGAAACGGGCTGGCGTCGATGGTGAACCCGGCGTCGGGAAGAATGAGCCGGCCGCTGTCGACGAATGGACCGGCCGGATCGGAGGCGACCGCGACGCGCAGGCGGTGATATTCGTCGGAGGCGCCGGTGGAGGCCGAATAAAACATATAATAGCGCCCATCTTTTTCGGCCACCTCCGGCGCCCAATACGATACCGCCGGCGGATCGGTGAGCGGTTTTAGCGCGCCGCCAAGGCGTTCCCACGTCGCGAGATCGCTTGAGCGGAGCACCGGGAAAATTAAGCCGTCGGCGCCGGTCGCGGCGGTCCCGTATGCGTAGTATCCTTGTGGCGTTCGCAGGACAAACGGATCGGCGAAATCGAGAGGATAAACCGGGTTGCGATAATCAGTGGACATGGGTTTCTCCGCGTCAACAGTGCCTGTGTCTCAGAACTTTGAAAGAACCGCAATGGACATTCCGCGGCGTTGCCGCTTAACTGTCGCTAACGGAACGATGTTCGTTTGCGCGATAGTCCCACATCGTCAGAAGGATCGGTAGCCATGGCTTATGCCAAGCCTGTTTCCAAGCATTCGCCACGCAAGCCTAGCGCCTCGGTCTTAGCGCCAGGACCCAACGGCCGGCGGGAGCCGCATGTGGTAACGGTGCCGCCGCCGACGGTGACGCATGTGCGTTCGCCGACGCCCGAAGAGATCATCGACAACTTGCGATTCATGTTCGCCGTCGGGATCGAATGCTCGAATCCCACGATCGAAGGCGGCGTGCGCGTCGATGAGCTGGAAGCGACCGGGCACTACGAACACTGGAAGACCGACTTGCAGCTTGTGCGCGACCTCGGGCTGCGCTATCTTCGGTATGGTCCGCCTATCCACCGGTTATTCACCGGCGCCGGGCAGTATCATTGGGAGATTCTCGATCCCGTCATGGAGGAAATGCAGCGCCTGGGCATTCGCCCGATCATCGACCTGGTCCATTTCGGGTTGCCCGACTGGCTCGTGAACTTTCAGAATCCGGATTGGCCGCACTATCTGGCCGAATATGCGGCGGCTTTCTGCAAGCAGTATCCCTGGGTTCGTTTCTTCACGCCGGTGAACGAGATTTTCGTTACGGCACAATTTTCCGGCGCCTTCGGGTGGTGGAACGAACGGCTGAAAAGCGATCAGGCGTTCGTCACCAATCTCAAGCATTGCGTGAAAGCGTCCATGCTCACCATGCGCGAAATTCTCCGCCAGCGGCCTGACGCCATTTTCATTTTCAGCGAGTCCACCGAGTACGTTCATCCCGGCAGCCCCAAAATGGTTCCCAAAGCGACCTTCCTTAATGAACGGCGATTTCTGTCGCTGGATCTTCTCTTCGGGCATGACGTTTCCGCCACGATGTATCAATATCTTTTGCATAGCGGGATGACGTCGCAGGAATATCAATGGTACAGGGAACAGAGCGATCTCCGTTCTCACTGCATCATGGGAACAGACTACTACATCACCAATGAACACGTCATCCGTGACGACGCCACGACCATCGGCGCCGGCGATGTGTACGGATACTACGTGATTACCCGCCAATATTTCGACCGTTACAGATTGCCGGTCATGCACACCGAAACCAATCGCGCCTCGCGCTTTGCCGTCGAATGGCTATGGAAGGAATGGATGAACCTCTTGCGTCTGCGCGAAGACGGCGTTCCCATCGTCGGATTCACCTGGTTTGGACTGGTCGACATGAAGGACTGGGACAGCGCGTTAACCAAGATGCGCGGCCACGTCAATCCGGTCGGCCTCTATACGCTGGGGCGCCGGCCAAGAAAAGTAGCCCGCGAGTTCGCCAAGATGGTGGAGAATTTCAATTCATTCCCGATCAGCAGCTCAAAGTTCCCGATCCTGACGTCATAAGGGGTGTACTCGAGAATCGAGCGGGTCGAACGCGAAAGCGGAGCGCTTTGTCTCGCCCGGAATCTCGGTTCCAGCCAAAGCAATCGCTCCGCTTCGCATTTTCGTAACGCATCGCCGTCGCGCGCCTAAATTCTTTTGGCCGCGCTTTGCGGTCATTCTCCCGCGGTCACTCCCAATTCCTCCTCCGAAACGTGCGCCTCGGACTTGTCGCCCGGATCTTTGTGAGACTTGGTCGGAGAAACGGTCACGGCGGCTGTGCGCTTTTCGCCGGAACCGGCATGAGCGCTACGCTCGTGTACTGCCGCATTGCGGCCGTCCCCGGTGCTGGCGTATTTCATGCCGATCGTCGTCTCCGGCTCATCGAGCAACAGCCGGTTCACCAGCTCGACGCCTTGCATAAGAGAATGGTCGGTGTTCGACACTTCATACTTCCACATGCCAAAGCGCCCGCGACTGTAAATGCCATGCTGCTCCAGGCAGGGAATCACTTCGGCAAGAATGGCGTCTCGCTCGACGGTCGGCGTTGGATAACTATATTTTGCGTCAAATACCCACGTATCGACGATATCCTTTCGATCGCTGTCTTGGATCAGGCCGGCATTGACCAAACCATCGATGGTATCATCCACAATGCGTCCGCCCTCCACCGGCTTAAACGCGCTATAGCTGGTTTCGCATAGTAAGGAATAGTGGGTGTTATTGTCCGGGGTCATATAGGGAGAATAATTGCTCAAATACGTCGCGCGGTAGAAGGGGCAATTGCTCTCCGGAAAGTACATCCAGCTCTTGGTCGAGGGACAAGGCTGTTTAATCCCGATACCCACCATATAACCGCCGGAATGCTGGAGCGACGCAGCCTGACGTTTGACCTCGCGCGGCACCTCGCCGTTCAACATGTCATTGCACAGCTTATCGAGAGGAACGGTCGAAATCAGTTCGTCATACTTTTGAATTTCACCGTCGGAGAAGCGAACTTCCTTTTTCAGGAGATTGATGAAATCGACCGTCTTGTTCAGATGAACGTGTCCTTCAAGAGGCTTGGCGAAACGGCGATAGAATTCACCGGTGCCGCCGCGCAGCGGAAACTTGAACTGGTTGTTGGGGCCCCAGCCGAAATCGTCGGACTGCATGACCACGTTCTTGATGGCGCGGTTGACGTCAAGCACCGCGACGCGCTCGCCGATCCATTCCTTATTCATCATTTTCGGCGGGTGCGCCCATACCTTAAAGTTGTACGGCTTCATGAAATATTTGGCGATTCCGTCGCCGAACACCGCGTCGATGAACTCTTCAAAATTGCCTGCCGCTTTGGGATCCCGCTTGGTCTGCGCTTCCACCAGGCCGGCGAGACATTCGTAAGTGACCTCCTTGGGGAGATGCCGAATGTTATTCTGGAACGGATAAGGTACCCAGGATTCAAACATGCGAACCCAGCACTCCCGCATGTTCAGTTGAAACTCGTCTCCCATCAGTTTATCGAAGACGTCATCGTAATACTTGTAGTGCGAAAACATCACATGGCCGCCGATGTCCCACGTGAAGCCGGCGGAGTCCGCGAAACTACCAGCCAGTCCACCAATGTACGGCAGACGATCGTAAACACCAAAGTTCTTGTAGCCCAGTTCTTTGAGCCGATACCCGGCGCCCAGGCCGGTCGGACCGGCGCCGATGATCACAATTCGCTTTTCCATTGCTGTAGCCCTTCCTTATTCATGAACCCTGAGTAGCCATGTATACATATTCCAGCTCCTGTTCGCTCAGCGGCTCAATATTCCGCGCCGAGCGTCGGCCGGCGGCGTTGATTCCGTGACGAATAAGTGATTGCATGGAATCCACCGTTGATTCCCATGAACATTGCTTGGCAAGTTCCGTGCCGCGCAAAACACGTTCGTCGGTTGGGCCCGAACGCAGCGCCTCTTCGGCTGCCGCGACAAATTCTTCCGCCGTGTTGGCAAGACGGACAATGTTGGACCATTGTCGAACCACGTCACGCACCGGCGTGCTGACGATCGGCTTTCCGGTCGCCATATACTCAAGACCTTTGGTGGGATTGATGAACTGGGTGGCGGCGTTCATCGCGAAACACATCATGTTCACGTCGAACGCGCGGCAATAATTGGGTAGCTGTTGATAGTCACGCCCGCCAAGCCAAAACAGGTTGGGCGAGTGCGGAAGGAGATTGGGGTCGACCTTGACCACCGGGCCCACCATCGCGAATGACCAGGCCGGCCGTAATCTGGCCATCTCCCCGACCATCGCGTAGTCCACGCGTTCGTCGACCACGCCGAACCAGCCGAGAATCGGCCGGCTCATGAAGTCGATGTCCGGCGGGACATGGGTGCTCGGATCGGCGGCCTTGGAGAAGTGAGAATAATCGACGCCGCAGCCGAAGGTATGGACGTTATCGTGTACCTTCCGTTTTTTCTCGCCCAGTTCAAATCCGCCGGTGAATACCACGTCGGCAAAGCTCATCAGCCGATTTTCATTGTCCACGAGCGATTTGGGGGCGCCGGTGAACTGCGAGAGCTCGTCCATGCAGTCATAGATGACGCCGCGGTTGTCGAAGTAGCCCAAGGACCAGGCGGAATCCATGGGGGAGTAATACCAAAGCAGCGGCTTATCGAATTCGCCGTGGTCGTTGACGGCGTCGATCCCTTCGCGCGAGAGCTTGCGGAGCAGCGCCGGAAGCTTGCCGTCGCGATTCCATTCCGGCGCCAGATGGGGGCAGATGACCGTGACGTTCGGCATCACGCGGTGAAAGTCGAGCCGGGGTTCGGCGCCGGCGGGAATGTCAAAGAAGGGTTCTTCGACAAATAGTATTTTGTGCTTTTTGGCGAAGCGCGAGAGAAACTGCTGGGGGCGCTGCCAGACGAATCCCCAGCGCAGGTGGCTGAATACCACGATGCCGTATCGGTCGAGTTGTTTCACGTCGATGTCGGCGGCGACATGAATCTTGCCGTTGGCTTTGCCGTTCACTTTCCCGTCGCCGTCGCCGTTCACCTTCGGAGTTTCGATGGGGACTTCGACAAGGGTCAGCCGGTCGGTCGTCGCCGTCGCGACCGTCGGAATTTCCACGCCGATCGGCGGCCCTTGATCGCTTTCGTCGGCGGGCACCGACAGGCGCTCGACCTTACCGACGGTTTCGTCGCCGCCGGCGACGCACTTTGCGAATTGAGCGACCAATGGCGTCGCATGGCGGGTCAGCGTACCGTCAGGCTGGCGGCGCAAATTATAAATCCCAACGTCGTGAATTTTGCCTACTCGGTGCGTGAGGGCGCCGTCCCAGTCGATTTGGTCGATCATCGGCCACCAGAAGTAGCCGTTCATCGGAATCCCGTTTTCGCGAAGCCGTCGGCAGTCGTCGATCGTCTGCTCGAGCCAGATTTCGCGATTAACCGGATGGCCGTCGGCGCTGGTTTCGGTGAGCATCATCGGCAGGCCGTAACGGTCGTAATAGGCTTTGGCGATGCCATAAAGACCCAGCGGCGTTTCGCTTCGGCGCTGATGGATGGAGTCGCCCACCTTGTCGAGTTGCCATTCGCTGTTCGGGTAATAGTCGATCCCCAGAATGTCCGGACGCTGAGGATGCGTCGAGAACCAATCCAGATCGATTTCGCTCATTCCGTAACCGGTCACCCAGTTGAACAGCGGATGCCCGCGATCGACGCGCCCAAGCAGCAGATCCATCGCCAAATATCGGCGAAGATTCCGGCGGCGCACCTCCACCTGCAAGTCCTCCACCCGGCTCTTATAGTTTTCCACGTTGTCGCAGAGAATTACGTTCGCCCGCGGATCGGCGCGGCGAATTGCCCGAATCGCACGGCTGGTTCCCTGCATTACCCGGCTCAATACCGGCATGTATCCCTTCCACTTGCGCGCGTGCGGAGGCCAAAATCCAAAATCTCCGCTGAACAGCGATAACACCAACGGCTCGTTGCACGGGCACCAATTGTGAATCGTCGAGCGATACCGGTTGACCAACTCACCGGCGAAACGCTCCAGCGCCTCGGGGAATTCCGGGTCGCCCGCCGCTTGCCGCAGCCAAACCGGCGTGCCGAAGTGCATGACGTCCATGTAGAGATCAAGCCCCATCTCATGGGCCGCCTGCACGCGCTCGTCCGCCGACGCCCACTCATACCGGCCCGGCTCGGCTTCAATCTTGTGCCACGGCAACGCATACCGCAGTGCCGATAGCCCCAATTCCTCCCTTGCGCGGCGAAAATCATCTTTCCAGCAGCGATCGTGCTGCGTCCACTCAAATTGATCTACCTTAAGGTGCGGAACAAATGAACATTCGATTCCAGCTCCCCACACAAATGCTTTTGAACTATCTCTCTTTTGAAGCTCAAGCTCGGCCGACGACGACAGAACGTCCGTAGACAGCGGGCGTAAAACCGCACTTTTGACCGAATCGGAGTGAGAAATCATGGCGACGACCTTCCTTGCGCCGCGACTGGCGGCGTGTGTAGTTAAAATAGTTGTGAACGAAATCCCCTAAACTCGAAAGTACGCCGCAGGCGAAGAAACGATCGCACGCTTTACAACCTGCTTAACGCCACGTTTCGAACTGTCGGAGACGGGCATCACAGTAGTCCTGCCAGACTTGCGCGGATGAGTCAGCCACCAATTCCGTGATTGGTTGTTCCGCTTTATGTTGCGGAACGCTGACCCATGAGTCGTCCTTGCACTCGATGAGCGCCGGGACGAGTTGGAATGATTTGTCTGTATATTGATCCTGCATCATCATGGCTCCTGATCACGTTGCCTGCGATGGAAGGTTCCATCCTAATATCAATCTTTGAAAGACGCCCCAGCAAATCTGGCGCCTTCCGGAATACCTTACGCGAGCGTCGGGAATGGCGCGGCCGAAGCCGACTCCCTTTCGGGCATTCGCATTGCGTCATAGGCATGGGCAATATATCCCTCGGCGGCGTCAGGCCGGTCGAGCATCCGTGATTCGATCGAATTCATCATGTTCCCGGCATTTGCCGCCGAAAGCCTTTCTCGCCGTTCAGAGGCTGCCAACTCACGAAGTAAGTCCATTGCCCGACTCATTGTGTTACTCCGTCTTGATCATCTATTAATAAACTGCCCTACAGGCCGCGTGGCGTGGTTTTCGCGCCGTCAAACGCGTGGCCGTTGGTGGCCTGCGGGGTGGGGCCGCTATTTGTCTCGAGTTTTCTGCCATAGGTGATATTCCGCGGCGCCCGCACATAACGATTGGGAACGCACCACGTCTGTCCATTTTCATCGAGATCGATAATCCAAACGATGTCGTCGTCGCGGTGGCCAGGCTCAACCAGGTTCGCGACGCCCCTGCCGGTCGGACCCTCCCAGCCCGGCCCGCCGACTATTATGCGAACAAGAGGCGGATTCAGTTGGAACATGCCGAGCCACAATCAAACCTCGTGCCGAAGACCCCGCTTTCCGAATTGGCGTAGAGATGAGAGAAATGCGATATACCGCGAGAGCCGAAGCTAAACGCCCGTCGGATAAACCGGTAACACCGATTGCAGGAAGACCGTTCTCATGATGTGTTGTCACCGAATATCAGCGGCATATGCGTCGCCGATCATCGCTTTTACGATGGCGGCGATTCTCATCGCCCATGGCGCCCGTGGTGAAGACTCCGATTTCTTCGAGAAAAAGATACGTCCGATCCTCGCCGAGAACTGTTATGCGTGCCATAGCGCCCAGGCGAAGAAACTGCGCGGCGACCTGCGTCTGGATACCGCGCAAGGTGTCCGCAACGGAGGCAAGGACGGGCCGATCCTCGTTCCCGGCGACGCCGAGCATAGCCGGATCATCGAGGCGATCCGCTGGACAAACGCCGACCTGAAGATGCCGCCAAAGCGTCGTCTCACCGACGAACAAATAGGCGATCTGACGGCGTGGGTGAGACAAGGCGCGCTCGATCCGCGCGGCGAAGCAACCAGGCCGGTCGGCGCCGATCTGTCCGAGGCGCGAAAGAAGTGGGCCTATCATCCGCCGATCGCGCCGGCGATTCCTGACGTCGCCGATGAGGCGTGGAATCATTCCCCGATCGATCGCTTCATCCGCCGGAAGTTGGACGAAAAAGGGCTTCGCCCCGCCCCGCCGGCCGACAAGCGAACGCTGATCCGCCGGGCGTATTTCGATCTCATCGGCCTTCCCCCCGCGCCCGAACAAGTCGACGCGTTCGTCGCCGACGATTCTCCCGACGGCTTTGCGAAAGTGGTCGATGCGCTGCTGGCCAACCCCCACTACGGAGAGCACTGGGGGCGGCACTGGCTTGACGTGGTGCGCTATACCGACTCATTCGACAGCCGCGGCGTAGGAAGCCCCGGCGATTGCGCCAATGCGTTTCGCTATCGCGATTGGGTCGTGAAATCGTTTAACGACGACTTACCGTACGATCGATTCATCAAGCAACAGGTCGCCGGCGATTTGCTCCCGGGCGAGGGCGGCGCGTTCAACGCCGACGGCCTGGTGGCCACCGAAATGTACGTGATCGGCAACTGGCCCGGCGGGGAAGCGGACCGCAAGAAAATGTTAACAGATATCGTCGACGATCAAATCGACGTAACGGGGCGGGCGTTTCTTGGCCTCACGCTGGCGTGCGCTCGCTGTCACGATCACAAGTTCGACCCGATCAGCACGAATGATTATTACGGGCTGGCGGGAATCTTCTTCAGCAGTCACTTCATGCCGGGACAAGGATCGTCGACCAGCGGCGGCCCGTTGCTGCGATTTACCCTGGCGCCGCCGGCGGAAGTACAGAAGCGCGCGGACCGCGAGGGGCAAATCGTCTCTCTGGAAAACCGGATCGAGCAAATCCACAATTCGGCCCTGTCGCAGAAGCTGATTCCCGACGTGGATAAATATCTGGTGGCTGCGCGTGAGTATCGGCTGCTGCCGCCAAAGGCCGCAAAGACGGCGATCGCGGCTTTCGCCGCCGAACGAAATCTAAACGGACAGTTGCTGACCCGCTGGCTGGCGTATGTCGGACCGTACTTTTCCCATGACGTGTCGCGTTCGTTGTTATCCACGCCTCACGCCAGCATCAAGGGAATCGCCGGCCTGGACGGATGGACCGGGGCCGTGGATCAACCGCCGGTGATGACGGCCAACAGCACCGATCGGGCGATCGCGCTGGGAACGATCGTATTTCCGGCGCGGAGCGTCACGGTTCATCCGGGGATTCACAGCGGCGTGGCGGTCGGATGGCGCAATCCGGGCGCCGTCGCCGTCTCGATCCGCGGCCGCGTGATCGACGCCGACAAAGTCTGCGGCAACGGCATCGCGTGGTCGGTCGATCGCGTCGCGGGGGGAACGTCGCGGCGCCTGGCGTCGGGAGAAATCCCCAACGGCGGAAGTCAGCGATTCTCCGCCGGTAGCGGCGCCGGTGCGCTGGACGCCGTGACGTTAAAAGCGGGCGAGATGGTTCAAGTCGCCGTGTATCCCAAGGGAGATTACAGTTGCGACACGACGGTCGTGGAGCTCGATGTCGTGGAAACCGACGGCCAGCGCCGCGCGTGGAATCTGACGCGGGAAATCCTGGGCGACGTGTTAGCCGGCGGCAAAGGCAATCCCCACGCCGACGCCTTCGGCAACGCCGAAACATGGCAATTTTATGAAATTTCCGATGAACCGGCCGGCGGCGCGCCGCCCGCTGAATCGGCCCTCGCGCGATGGGCGGATCTGGCCGAGGGAACAGACGCCGAGCAAATTGGCGCGGCGGCGATCGCGGTGCGGCAATCCCTGATTTCGCTGGACGCCGCCGCCGCGAACCTTCGCAGGCAAAAAAAAGACATCGCGTCGCTGGCCGGGCCTGACGCCAGGCTCTATCGCGATCTCGTCGCGCCAAGAGGGTTGTTCGCCGGTCTACCGATCGAGCGCGGGGACGGCCTTTCCGCCGACACGCGCCGGGAGCTTTCCGAAGACGAGGTGAAACTCGCTGCACTGAAATCGCATCCCTTGCCGCCGCTTCCGATGTGCGAAGGGATGGCCGAGGGAGGCGTTCCCAACAGCATCTACGCCGGGATTTCCGATACGCACATCCATATCCGGGGCCGCTACGATCGTCTGGGCGACAGCGTCGCCCGGCATCTGCCGCGACTTTTGGCGGGCGATATTCAGCCGCCGATCTCGCAAGGCAGCGGCCGCATCGAGCTGGCGAACTTCCTCGCCAGCCCGGCTAACCCGCTGACGGCGCGGGTGATGGTCAATCGTCTCTGGCAACATCATTTTTACGATGGGATCGTGCGCACACCGAACAATTTCGGAAAACTTGGAATCCCGCCGACGTATCCGGAATTGCTCGATTGGCTTGCCCTGGAATTTATTCGCACCGGCTGGTCGATGAAGGCGATGCAGCGCGAAATCATGCTGACGGCGGCCTATCGGCAATCGTCGATGCCCGATCCGGCGACGTTAAAATCCGATCCCGACGACCTTCTCTTCGGCTGGGTCAAACGGCGCCGGCTGGAAGCCGAGGCGATCCGCGACGATCTTCTCGTACAATCCGGCGCCTTGGACGAAACCCTCGGCGGGCCGTCGATTCGCGACCTCAATTCGCATCGCCGAACGCTTTACCTGATGACGATTCGATCGGAACGAAGCGACTATCGAACGTTGTTCGACGCGGCCGACTCGACGGCGATCGTCGATCAGCGGATTGATTCGACGGTGGCGCCGCAAGCGCTGTTTTTGATGAACAATCCCTTCGTGCTGGATCAGGCCAAGGGAATCGCCCAGCGAGCGGCCAAAGAGGCGCCGGGCGGGGATCGGGCAAGAATCGATTGGTTGTATCGTCATTTATATTCGCGTGCCGCCACGGATAAAGAGATCGAAGTGGGCCTTGATTTGTTGAAGGAATCGCAATCGCCGACGGAAGGCAAACCCGCTTTGTCGATCGAATCGGCCTGGGAAGCGTATTGTCAGGTGTTGGTCTGCGCGAATGAGTTTGTATACGTGGATTGAACGACTTTTTTCCCGGTTCCTCTTCCTGGAAGGGAGAGGGAACAGGAGGGAGCGTTCCTTTCGGTTCGCGCAAGGCGAAAGCTGAACGACCAATTTGAGGCTGCAAATGAACAACATCCATTTTCCCCCCTCCCGCCGGCAGATGCTTGGGCAGTTCGCCAATGGTTTCGGCATGCTCGGCGTGGCTTCGCTCCTGGCTCAGGCAACCGCCGCCCAAG
This sequence comes from Tepidisphaeraceae bacterium, assembly GCA_035551995.1. Taxonomy (GTDB): domain Bacteria; phylum Planctomycetota; class Phycisphaerae; order Tepidisphaerales; family Tepidisphaeraceae; genus RYN-428. The sequence continues at coordinate 24,829 of DASZME010000038.1, read as the reverse complement.
CTTCCATCGCCCCGCATCCGTTGGCGCTGAAACCGCCGATGTATGCGCCGCGCGCCAAGCGCGTCATCTTTCTTTTTATGAGCGGCGGACCGTCGCACGTCGATCTGTTCGACCCCAAGCCCCTGCTTGTCCGCGACACCGGCAAGCCGCTCCCGTTCCCCATGCCCGCGCTCATGCGCACCAAAACCGGCAGCATGCTCGGCTCGCCCTGGAAGTTCCAACAGCATGGCCAATGCGGCGCGCCCGTCAGCGAATTGTTTCCGCATGTGGCTTCCTGCGTCGATGACATGTGCATCCTCCGCGGCATGTATGCCGACAATATCAATCACAACGGCGCCTGCCTCCAGATGAACACCGGCGAGCAGGCGTTCAGCCGGCCGTGCATGGGGTCATGGCTTACGTATGGACTGGGGACGGAGAACCAGAATCTGCCGGGCTTCGTCGTGATCAGCCCCAGCCAGCCGGCTCAGGGGGCGCCGCTCTGGAGCAGCAGTTTTTTGCCGGCGGCGTATCAGGGGACGCTGGTTTCCGATTTGAAAAATCCGATCGCCAATTTGTCCAATGGCCAATTCAGCAAGTCGCGCCAGCGCGAACAGCTGGACGCGCTAAAGCGGCTCAATCTTCTCCACGAAGACGCGCGCGAGGAAGACAGCCGACTCAGCGCCCGAATCGAGAGCTTCGAGCTTGCGTTCCGCATGCAAGCCGAGGCGCCCGAAGCTTTTGACGTCAACGGCGAATCCGATACGACCAAGAAGCTCTATGGCGTTGGAGAACCGGTGACCGATCATTTCGGCAAGCAGTGCCTGATGGCCCGCCGCCTCGTCGAACGGGGGGTGCGGATGGTGCAGGTGTATCACACGGAAACTTCAAAGCGCAAGAGCTGCCAACTGTGGGACCAGCACGGCGGCCTTCGCCAGGAACTGCCCAACAACTGCATGGCCACCGACAAGCCGATCGCGGGATTGCTCAAGGATCTGAAGTCGCGGGGGCTTCTGGACGAAACGCTCGTGATCTGGGGCGGCGAATTCGGCCGCACACCCACCGCCGAGGGAAACAACGGCCGCGAGCATCATCCGTTCGGCTTCACGATGTGGCTCGCGGGAGGCGGCATCAAGGGCGGCATCACCCACGGCGCCACCGACGATTACGGATGGTACGCCACCGAAAACAAAGTCCACGTCCACGATCTTCACGCCACCATTCTCCATCTCATGGGGATCAACCACGAGAAACTCACCTATCGATATAGCGGGCGGGATTATCGGCTGACGGATGTAAGCGGGCGCGTGGTGAAAGCGATTCTGGCGTAACCGCACGACCCACCAGCCGCCCGGCATCGCCAGCAGTCGGCCGTGGACCATTGCGCAGCATATTTCGGAAAATGGCGCGCGCCTTACTCCATCGCTCCGCCCGCTCCCGCCCTCACTGTGTCGCCGACGCTCTGGCCTCGATCCCCTGTCGGTCTTGGCGGTCCAGAATATCGGCGAGCAGTTCCTATATTTACTCATTAGCCGAGCTAAAATGGAGAATACGCCGCAGGGAACGATTTCGAATTGAGTCGGAGTATGGCTATGACAGCATCTATCCAATCGTTGGGAATTGACCGTCTGTCGGTCGACGAGCGGATCGCGCTCGTACAGCAAATTTGGGATAGCATCGCCGAGGAGGCGGATCATGCATCGTTGCCGGACGCTCAGCGTCAAGAATTAGAGCGGCGCGCCGACGAAGACGACGCCAATCTGCAGAGACGGCTGCTTGGGAGCAGGTAAAGGACGAGGCGTTTCGCCGGTGGGCCCGATGACGCTGCCGATTGTCCTGCGTCGTGCGGCTCGGACTGAATTTGACGCGGCCGGCGATTGGTATGAGCGGCAACGGCCCGGGTTGGGGCTGATTTTCACCGCGGCGGTCCAGAAAATCTTCGATCGCATCGCGGGACAATCACGACTCTACCGAGCGATTTTGCTGGGTATCCGCAGCGTTCCGGCGCCGGGGTTTCCCTACTGCGTCTACTATCGCCAGCGTCCGTCCGCAATCGTCGTGCTTGCCATATTCCACACCTCGCGTGACCCCGCTGTTTGGAAGTCGCGCTCTTAGACAAGCCAAACACGATCCCTGAGCAATGCTCGCGCTATGCGAATATTCCTATAAAAATAGTATTTTTATTTATATAACATAAATCCATGTATGAAATTACTTTATGAGCTCACTGTCTCATGAATCTCTAATATACATACGAATTCTATCGTAAATATATGGATTTCTCTTGACCTCAAAATCCAGCCTGCTATATTTCCCCCATGCCAGCTGACTCATGTTCCCTTTCTCCGTCGCTAAGCGGTTCCACATCGGGACTGCCAGATCGCTGCCGCTGTTGTTGAATCGGCAAACTTTTAGCAGTCGGAAGCGCCTGGGGGAGTTTCTGCGAACCGGCACATTGGTCGGTTCTTCCCATACTTATTCGATAGGCATCGAGCATCCATTTATCTGTTAGCACGCGGCTTCATGCCGGTGCGAAAGGAGTTTTCTCGTGTTCACTGAACGTCACTCGCAATGGTCGGGGCTAGCGCTAGCCGCCGCCGTCTCGTTGGTCGCGGCGATCCCCGCCCAAGCGGCCGATTCGCAACCCGCGCAAACCAGCCAGCAGGAGTTGCTGGAGAAAGTCAATGCGCTGCAAGCGGAGGTCAAGCAACTGAAGCAGGCTGTTGAAAAGCAACAACAAGGCGCCGCGGCGGCCGAACAAGGTCCCACCGCCGCCGCCTTGTCTCGCGATGCGACGCAGTACGACCGATTCGGCCTGGAGCCGATCCACGGATTTCATGCGGCCTATCGCGGCGGACGATTTGTCATTCAAGATGACGCCGGCCAATTCTCGCTTCACCCCTGGGTCCAATCGCAGTTCCGCTATGAATCCACCTACCGCGACAACGCCAAGGCCGGCGTACACGCGGACACCCAAAGCGGATTCGAGCTGCGCCGCGTGAAGTTCGGTTTCGACGGGTTCATTCTCACGCCCGACCTGACATACAAGTTTCAGTGGCAGGTCGATCGGACGACCGGCCAGTTCTCGCTCGAAGGGGCGTCGGGGCAATATCGCCTGCCCAACACGCCGTTTTATGTGATCGCCGGTCAGTTTAAGGGTCCCATCGATCACGAACAGCTTCTGGCAAGTCGCTATTTAACGGCGACCGATCGCACGCTCACCAACGATGAATTCACCGGAGCAGAAGGCTTCGTGCAGGGTGCGGGCGGCGGGTTTGACAACGGCGGCCCGGTCCGCGGCCAACTTGTCTACACCGACGGACGCCTGAGCATCAATACCAACTACGAAAACTTCCCCACTGGCGCCAACACCGCCAACTACGGCGTCGCCGGCCGCGTCGAAGCCAAGGCCTTTGGAAACTGGAAGGACTATGATTTTTCCACCGGCGCCTATGGCGCGACGGCCGATTTTCTTGTCGGAGGCGTCGGGGCCGACTACTCCGAAGCGGGCGACACCCATGTCCTCACCCACGTCATCGACGTCGATTACGGCACGAAAGCCGGCTTTGCCTTCTATGGCGCCTACACCGGCCGAGCGTACAGCCATGCCGCCATCGGATCGATCGGCGCCATCGGCGGCACAACGGGCAAAACCATCGGAACCAACGGCTACGACTGGTCCGCCCGCGCGCAGGTCAGCTATGCGATCAATTCCAGGTGGGAGCCATTCGGCCAGTATGAATTCATCTACCTGGATAAGACCAACCTGCCCGCCCTGGCGAAGAATGAGATTCAGGTTCTCCGCGCGGGAATCAACTATTATCTGTACGGCCCCGTCGCGCGCATCAGCGCCGAGGCCGACTATCTGCCCGGCGGATCACCCATCAATGATACCGGCAACGGCATTCTCGCCACCGGGGCGCCCACCAAAACCTCCGGGTTCACGCAGGGCGGCGGAAACGAATTTATCTTCCGCGTGCAATTCCAATTGGCGTTGTAATTGACGCGATGATTCGCATTGGCTTTTTCGGTTTTCCGCAACAACACGCAACGCCGTCGCGAGAAATCCCGGCGGCGTTGTCGTTTATTCCGAATGCAATCGTCATTCCGACCCGCGCGTCCGTGGAGCGACCGCGGGCGATTTCCCCGACGGGCGATCGCTGCGCCAGCGTTAGAATCGTTCTAAATGTGGCGTAGCTTATTGAGCCCGTTTAACGCGGCCACTTTGTACGCCTCGGCCAGCGTGGGGAAGTTGAAGACGTTGTTGATGAAGAAATCGACGGTGCCGTTAAAGGCCATGACGGCCTGGCCGATGTGGATCAGTTCCGTCGCGCCGGTTCCGATGGCGTGAACGCCGAGGATTTGACCGGTGTTCTGATGGATCAGAAGTTTGAGCATGCCGGTTTCGTCGCCGAGCAACTGGCCGCGCGCCAGTTCCGAATATTGAGCGACGCCGGCCTCGTAGGGAATGCCGGCGTCGGTCAACTGGGCTTCGGTGCGGCCGACCATCGAAATTTCGGGGATGGCGTATATGCCGTACGGAAACAGCTCGGGGATCGAATGGGTGGAGACGCCAAATGCGTGACATACCGCAAGCCGGCCCTGCTCCATCGCCGTTGACGCCAGGGCGGGGAATCCGATGACGTCGCCGACCGCGTAGATGTGTTCCTGTTCCGTCTGATAGTCACCGTTGACTTGCAGCCGCTCGCGATCATCGGATTTGAGGCCGGCTTTTTCGAGATCGAGCGCCTGCGTGGTTCCCTGTCGTCCGACGGCATAGAGCAGCGTCTGGGCCCGCAGAAGCTTGCCGGATTCGAGCGTCGCCTGCACAAGGGGCGCGTTTGGCCCGTCATTTAAGCCGTCGTTGGCGTGGATACTATTCCCGTTGGCCGGCGGCTTGGCCGGTTCGGTGAGATTGGCGACCATCGGACCCGCGGCCGGCGCGCTCATGTCTTCCGACGCGATTTTTGCGACAGCCGTCGTGGCGGCGGGCGCAGGCTCGCGGTGGACCGGGGAGAGTTTTTCGATCTTCGCCACCTTCTCGCCCAGCCGCAGCGTCATGCCCATCCGCCGCATGTGATACTGAAACGCCTCGGCGATTTCACTGTCCAGAAAACCGAGCACCTCGCGGCGTCCTTCGACGAGCGTTATTTTCACGCCCAGCGCCGCCAGCATGCAGGCGTATTCCGCGCCGACCACGCCGCCGCCGACCACGATCATGGTTTTGGGAAGATGATCGAGCTTCAGCAACCCGTCGGAGGTGAAAATCGTCTTGTCGTCAAACGGCACCGACGCCGGCCGGGCCGGTCGCGTGCCGGTGGCGATGATGATGACCTCCGCGGAGATCAGCTCAAACGTCTCGCCGTGGTCGACATAAAGAACATTTTCTTCGTGAAATTTGGCCGCGCCCCAAATCAGTTCGATGCCGTTGCGATCCAGCTGGTTGCGGATGAGGCTCAGCTCGTGGTGAATGACCTGCTGGGAGACATAGATCAAATCCGCGATGGTGATGGCGCGTTTCACGCGGGAAAGCTCGCCGAACAATCCGCTTTTCCCCAGACCGGTCAGGTGCAGCACCGCTTCGCGCAAGGCCTTGGAGGGGATGGTGCCGGTATTGATGGCGGCGCCGCCAAGGACATTTTCCTTTTCGATAATGCAGACTTTTTTGCCGAGTTTGGCCGCTTGAATGGCCGCTTTTTGTCCGGCAGGCCCTGTTCCGATCACCGCACAGTCAAAGTATCGCATGAATTATCTTCTTACTGCTGGACGCGCGCTGGTTCAAGACCCGCCGAGTGTAGCGGATGTTTCGTGCGTTTTCGATGAAGCACCCATCAGAAATCGTACGTTCCGCATCCGGCGAAGCCGCGATACACTTCGCTCATGTTAATCAACGGGCTGGACTACAAATTCATGGAGAGCATCATGTCGCTACGTTTCGGTCGATCACGTAAAGTCAGTGGAAAAGCCGCCATTGCGGCCATCGAGTCGTTGGAATCGCGAGCGTACTTCAGCGCCGGCGTGCCGGTGCTCACCGTAACCGTTCCCGGTCCGATTGCGCCGACGGCCATTTCAGGCCAAAAGTTCAACGATCGTATTGCCGTAAACGTCGCCAACGGCGGAACGGGCAAAACGACCGGGCGTTACACCTTCACGCTCCTGGCCTCGGCCGACATGACGCTTGATTCCGGCGATTCGCAGATTTACCAGGTGACCCGCGGCCTAAACGTCGCCGCGCAAAGGAATAAAAACACCGTCCTTCGCGTGCCAAGCCTGCCGGTGAACCTTGACGGCTCGTATTTCATCCTCGCTCAAGTCACGGGTACGCAGGCGTCGGCCATCGGTTCTTCCACCAGCCAGATCGCCATTACCCCGGCGCATGTCGATTTGAGCGACGCCATTACGAAGGTTCCCACGACCGCCCGACTCGGGAAGAAAATTCCCGTGACGCTCGTCCTGACCAACAACGGCAACGCGCCGGCGAAAAATGTCCTGGACGTCGCGTTCGCCGATTCTCCGCTCCCCACCGGCGCCTCGCCGGCCGCGCTCGGCACTGTTTCAACCCACATCAACCTCAAGGCCAACTCTTCGAAAACCCTTCATCTGAAAGTGACCGTGCCGCTGGGAACACTTTCCGGTAACCAGTACATTGTCGCGACGGTCGATCCATCTGATGTATTTAATGATACAAACCTGGCAAATAACGTGACTGTCAGCGCGGCGCCGGTGAGTCTACACTAATAACCTTGCGCGATCCCACTCGCTTTTTTTGATACCCTCGCGCGGTACTGGGCTTGTCGATATAATCGGTTTTTCGCGTTTTCACCCTCATTTTCCGCGAGAAAACGAAGTTTGTAAGACGGAAATCGTATTAAATCGACAAGCCCTACTCCGGAAGAGGGCAGGGCGAGGGTTTCGTTGACAGTTCGCGGATTTCATGCGACTTGCATCGTTTCCAAAAATCCTCTTCGGGATTACCGGGCGAGGGAGTAAAGCGCGCAGTCGCGGAGGTCCATTAGCCGCGGATCATTTTTCGCCGATGTCCTCGTGCCATAGTTCGGGATGATCGCGGATAAAATCCGCCATCATCCCGATACATTCGGCGTTGTGCATGTCAAGCACTTCGATCCCCCGCGTCCGCATGAAATGGGCGGCGCCGGGGAAGTTGACCGATTCGCCGACCACGATCTTGGGAACGCGAAACTGCACCGCCGCTCCGCTGCACAAATAGCACGGCATCAGGGTGGAATAGAGAACGGTATCGCGATACGTCTTCTGCCGGCCGGCGTTGGTCAACGCGTCGATCTCGGCATGGGCCATCGGATTGCCGCTTTGCACCCGGCGGTTGTGGCCCGCGCCGACGATCGTATCGCCGCGTACGAGGACCGAACCAATCGGAAGGCCTCCCTCGCTCAGGCCCTTGCGCGCCTCCTCGATCGCCGCGCGAAGAAAGGGCTCATGCGGGCTTGGTTCCGACGTCGTTGATTCGACGATTTTCATGTGGATCGGCGCCTCGCTCGGCCGGTTTTTGTTCAAATTGGGCACGTCTCCCGGTTGAAGATTCGAAGCGTGGCGATTCTCCCGGTGGATCTCGTCATAAACTTCCTTGCGGTGGACGGCGACATTCCGTGGAGCGTTTATTCCCAGCCGAACCTTGTCCCCGCGAATATCCACGACGGTGACCTGAACATTGTCGCCGATCATGATCGTTTCATCACGCAATCGGGCCAACACAAGCATCTAGATACCTTCTTTCCAATAGTCAATCCCAATATTCACTTAATAATAGGCCTAAATCCCTATGTCGTCGCATAGGGTATTGCGTAGTTCGTCCGCGGGAATAACCTCAGTCCGTCGCCGCTCCTCCTCTGTTTCCACAATGAGAGAGAAGGCCAATCGATCCGAGATTAGGGAAACAGAGTCTCATGCCGACTCATGCAAGCGCCCGGCCGCGCGTCTGCGTCGGCGGGCGCGGATAGCGTTCGTCCGTTCGTTTGAGCTTGGGGATTTCGATGATGACCAGGCAATCGGCGCCGGGCAATTCGACCGGATGGGTGATCGGCTTGCCACCGCCGACAAGACGGATCGCCCGGGCGGCGGCGGGAAGCTCCTCCGCCGCCCGCTTGCCCTTCATCGCCAACATTTTCCCGTTCACCTTCACGAGCGGCATACACCATTCCGCCAGCCAATCGAGCGTCGCCACCGCCCGCGCCACCGCCACGTCAAACGTCTCGCGCAGATCGGAAACGCCGACGTCTTCCGCGCGCTCGGCCCTGACGCGCACGTTGCTCAGCCCCAGTTCCGCCGCCGCTCGTTCGAGAAAGACCGCCTTCTTCTTTGTCGATTCGATCAGTGTTACGGAAATGTCAGGCCGGACGATCGCCAGCGGAATTCCCGGCACGCCGCCGCCGGTTCCCACGTCGGCCAGCGCGATGTTCCCCGCCGGAAGATGCCGAAGCAGCGTCAGCGCGTCGCCCACATGCTGAACCTCCGCCGCGGCGCGATCGACGATGCGCGTGAGGTTCATCGTCGCGTTGGCTTCCATCAGCAAATCAAGATATTTCGACAGCCGTTGCCGCTGGGTCAAATCAAGCGACACATTCCCGGCGGCGGCAAGCGTATTCCAAAGTTCGTTCATGGATTCCGGCTCCCTCTCCCTTTCAGGCAGAGGGTTGGTGAAGTTCGAGCCTCCTGATCTACGGCAAATCAGCCCGCTCGTAAATTTCCTTCAGAGTCTCAACAACCTAGACTAACACTTGCATCAAGATGAATTCCACTGTCGTCCCAGCCGACTTTATAATTTGCAGAGGGAACAGGAATGTCCATCATGCGATCAGCATATCCTTCACTTCCAACTCCACGCTTGTTCTCCCATTAAACTCGTTCAGCGTCGGCTCGACCGCCAGATCGAGAATGACGCCTTGTTTGAGGCGGCCGATCTCGTCGCCAAAGCCAAAGGCGATGCACTTGATCGTTCGTTCTCCCTGACGGATGAGCAGTTGCAGATGATCGCCGGTCTTTCCCACCCGGCGGGGAGACGTCGCAACCGTCACGTTCCGACAAACCAGTAGCGGCCTCCGATTGGCGTGCCCGAACGGCCCAAGCCGGGCCAGATCGGTCACCAAGCCAGCGTTAATCTGAGAAAGGTCCGCGATGCAATCGACTTTTAATTCCGGCGTCAGTAGTTGCGGCGCCATGACGTTCGCGGCGTGCGCGCAAAACGCGTGGCGGAAATCATCGAGCCGATCGGTCCGCATTTTTAGTCCCGCCGCCATTTCGTGCCCGCCATAACCTTCCAGAAATTCGCCGCACGCTTCCAGCGCGTGCGCCAAATGAAAGCCGGCGATCGATCGGCCGCTGCCTTGCCCGTGCCCGTCGTTCAGACCGATCATCAGGGTGGGGCGATGAAATCGTTCGACCATTCGCGAAGCGACGATTCCGATCACCCCCGGATGCCAGCCCTCCGCGCCAAGAACCATTGCGCATTTTCCGTCGGCGGCGTGATCGCCGTCGGCCACCTGCTGAATCGCCTGTTCGAGAATCTTTTTCTCCACCGCTTGGCGGGCGCGATTTTGTTGTTCGAGAAACGTGGCGATTTCGACCGCCTTGGCCTGATCCGCGCCGGTCAACATTTCGACGGCCAACCGGGCATGACCCATCCGGCCGCACGCATTGAGCCGGGGCGCAAGCAGGAAACCAACGTGGAAACTGTCCAGGTTCTTGCCGGTGAGTTGGGCGGAGTCGATCAGCGCCTTGATGCCGGTCAGCTTACTGGCCTTCAATCCACCCAGTCCGTAGTGAGCGAGGATTCGATTTTCGCCGACCAATGGCACCACGTCGGCGATCGTTCCCAGCGCCGCCAGTGCGGTCGCTTCGACAAGGAAGTCGCGGAAATTTTCATCGCATCGATTGGCGCCGCTCACGGCCAATCCGATTCCCCAGGCAAGCTTGAACGCGACGCCGGCGCCGCACAGGTGCGGGTTGGGATACGCCGGATGTTGCCCCGGCAGGCGCGGGTGAACGATCCCATAGCACGCGGGAAGGATCGGCGATCGCTCTGGCTGGGTTTCGTGCCATTCGTGGTGGTCGGTGATGATTAGATCGACCCCATGATCCGCCGCCACGCGCGCGGGGATGACGGCGGTGATGCCGCAATCGACGGTAAGAATGAGCCCGGCGCCCTGCTTGCAAATCTGTTCGATCGCCTCGGCGTTCAGCCCATACCCTTCCTCCAGGCGATGCGGAATGTAGTAATCGACAACGCCCCCAAGCTGCCGAATCGCATGCCAGAGAATCGCGACGGCGGTGATGCCATCGACGTCGTAGTCGCCATAGATAACAATTTTCCGTTGATCGGCAATCGCCTTGGCGATTCGCTCGGCGGCGTGGGTGAGCCCCGGAAGCGTGGCCGGATCGTGGAGGCATTTGAGGCTCGGACGCAGGAAGTTGCGGCAATCCAGCAAATCGCGCATCCCGCGGTTGAGAAGAATCTGCCCGACGATTGAAGATGTTTTCAGTTGAGCCGCAAGCGCCGCCGCCCCCGCGCTGTCTTCTTCGGCGATGTTCCAACGCTTTGATTGACGCATCCGTGGTCACAAACTTTCAAGACTCCGTCCGTAGATTTCACACGCGTGCATAATTCTAGCCGCCATGCGCCTCGCGCACCACCGCGCGTGAAACCGTCGGATTAAGGAACCGAACGGAGGCACAAAACTTCGCGCGAATCACAAAATCAAAGCCGCGGCATCACCCGCTTAACCAGCGATCAGCCTGGCATCGTCCGCGCTTGATGTGATCCGCCACGATTCGATGCGGCGTTCATGGATGTCGATCGTCGGAGTGGTTGCTCACGAGGAATCGCTCGGCGTCGATCGCAGACTCAATGTTCTCGCGGAGTTGTCCTCAAGAGGTCACTTTACATTTGCGGCGCCGCCCGAGTGATTGAGGCGGCGATGCGTAAACGGATAGCTGGTCACAACGCCAACCACGAGCGTCTGCATGCGATAGCCGTCCCCGGCAACCGCGCTGGAAAGCTGATCGACAACGACCTCGTCGTAGCCTTCCAACTGACGGCACAGCGCGTAGCCCAACAGCTTATCGGTCAGGTTGTGGCAGAAGTCATCCTTACGGTCGGCGATGATTCGCTTAAGTTCCTTGGGTGTGGCGAAACGGTGTGGTCCGGGCAGTTCACCCGTGGCGTCGATCGGGCCGCCGGAATCGTCGCGGTCGCGCCAGCGGCCGATGGCGTCGAAGTTCTCCAGGCCAAAGCCGATGGGATCGAGAACCTTGTGGCAGTTCGCGCACACCGGGTTGGAACGATGCATCTCCGTGCGTTGACGCAACGTCAGATTGGCGACCTTCTTCTGGTTCTGTTTTTCCAATGCCGGGACATTGGGTGGCGGCGGCGGAACGTTTTCGCCGAGGACCTGTTCCAGCACCCATACGCCGCGATTGACCGGGCTGGTGCGATTGGGAAATGAACTCGTCGCCAGGATGCCGGGCATCGTCAGGATGCCGCCGCGATTGGCGTCGTGAAGGGTTACCTTTCGCATGGTCGGGCCGGTGACCGTGCTCTCCATGCCATAGATCGGCGCCAGCGTCCCGTCAAGGTACGTGTAGTCGCTGTCGATGAAGGTCGTCAGACTGCGATTTCCCCGCAAGATACTGTCGAATAGCAGGCGCGCTTCGTCGTACATCGAGGTACGCAGATCGCCGGTCATCTGCGGGAATTTCTCCGTGTCGAAGGTCTTGCCGGCGAGCTTGTCCAATCCGAGCCACTGCGCGCCGAATCCATCGAAAAAGGCCCGCGAGCGCCGATCGCTTATCAGGCGACGGGCCTGGGTGGCGATTACCTCTGGCTCGTGCAGCTTCCCGGCGTCGGCCAGCGCCGACAACTCCGCGTCGGGCATCGTCGCCCATAACAGATACGAAAGTCGGGAAGCCAGTTGAAAATCGTCGAGGGGGACGATGCCGCCTGCCGCGTCGGCATCGCCGGTCGTGTCGCCCATCGTGTCGCGCGTGCCGGGCGTAATGAAAAGAAACTGCGGCGAAACCAGGACCGCCTTCAGCATCAGGCGCAACGCCTCCGGATATGGCTTCCCCTGGTCCGTCGCCAACGCGAAGACGCGCAGCAACAATTCGATCTCCGCTTTCGAGGCTGGCCGGCGGTAGGCCAGGCGGGCGAGCGACTCGGCGATCTTCCGCGCCGCCGCCTTACGATCGGCCTGTGCGCCTGGATCGACCCCAAAAAGGCGCCGCTGCAACGCGGTCGGCGGCGCTCCCGCCGGCGCGATGGTCCGGTTCAGCGCCTCGTTCGCCACCGCCAGATACTGCTCCATCAGAAGCGGCGAAACCGAGTTGGTATACCCAGCGCCGAACACCTCGTCCGGCAAATCGTGGGCAATTCGTGGATCGACGCCAAGAAGATCGTGCAGGGTGTTTCCGTATTCGACCTTGCTCAATCGGCGGATAACGAACTGGCCAGGATCCTTGGGGCTCAGCCGATTCATCCCCGCGATCCAGTCGACGATTCCCTTGCGTTCCTGCTCGCTCGGCTGCCGCTCCTCGTCGTCCGGCGGCATGTCATGCGTGTTGATCTTCGCCGACGCCCGCTTCCACACCTTTCGCGACGATGATGAATCGGGATTTCTTAGCGCGCTTTGGAAGGTAAAACCACCCTTTTGCTTCGCTCCGCCATGGCAGCGTTCGCAGTACCTCCCCACGAACGGCGTCACCTCGACCTTGTACGCCTTCATCGCCTCGGCACGACCCCTGGCCCATTCGGCGGCATCATCGCCTTCCGCAGCCGGTGCAATGGTTAAGTACAGTGCAATGACGCAGATAAACGGTAAAAACAGTCGCGCATGGAATCGGGTCATCGGCAATCTATTGTCTCCGAAGCGACGAGAACAGGCCGCAATAACTACGTCACCCGCTCTTGCGCGTTTAAGGTGGACTTGGACTCGCCATGCGACGGCATTGAATGACTGTTCACCGAACTTAGAAAAATCGCTCAATCACCGGGCCCCGACACCGGCGTTCGATCGCGTCGGCTTTTTTTGTTTCTCGAAAAATTGCTTCTCGACGGAAAAGCATTGGATGGATCAGCGCCGTAGCCCGAATCGCGCCGTGGTCGCGAAGAAAACGAGAAGGCGCAAAACTCAAATCGCCGGCGCGTCGGCGGCATCGGTCTCTTGATCCGCCTCCTCTGTCTTGTTTTCTTGGAGCACTTGCCACAGCCGTTCCAGGAGCGGCTGAACGCCCGCATGGCTCGCCCCGGAGATCGCGAAGATTTCCTTGCCTTTCAGGGATCGTTTTAATTTTTTCAGCGCCTTATCGTCAACCGCCAGATCGGTCTTGTTGGCGGCGATCACCTCGCGCTTGCCGGCAAGCTCGGGACTGAAGGCTTCCAATTCCTTGCGAATAACGCGGTAGTTTTTCGCCGGATCGGATTCGTCCGACGGGTACAGATCGAGCATGTGGACGATGATCTTGGTGCGCTCGATATGCTTGAGAAACGCGACGCCCAGGCCGGCGCCATCCTGCGCGTTTTCGATGAGGCCGGGGATGTCGGCGATGACGATTCGGCGTTCGCCGGTGAGAATGGCGATGCCCAGTTGGGGATCGAGCGTCGTGAACGGATAGTCGGCCACCTTGGGCCGGGCGGCGGAAACGGCGCGAAGCAACGTGCTCTTGCCGGCGTTGGGCATGCCGACCAATCCCACGTCGGCGATCAGTTTCAATTCCAGATGCAGCTTGCGCTGCTGGCCCTCGGTGCCGGGCTCGGCGTAGCGCGGGGCCTGGTTGGTTGACGATCGAAAATGCCAGTTGCCAAGGCCCCCCTTGCCCGCCTTGGCGACGACACATCGTTTGCCCGGCTTATTCAGATCGGCCAATCGGACATGATGAACGTCGTCGAAGATCAGCGTGCCGACGGGGACGGGGACGATGAGGTCTTCGCCGTTGACCCCCGCCATTTTCTTGCCCATGCCGCCTTGGCCGTTGCGGGCTTTCCAATGGTGCTTGCCGGCGAAGTCCATCAGCGTGTCTTTGTTGGGATCGGCTATGAGAATGACCGATCCGCCGTTGCCGCCGTCGCCGCCGTCGGGGCCGCCCTTGGGGACATACTTTTCGCGGCGGAACGAGACGCAGCCGTGGCCGCCATTACCGGCGGTGACGTGAATGTCGGCTTCATCGACGAACATTGGGTGAAATCCGAAACCGGCAACGCGAAACTCGATTAAATCACTGTGTCCGAATGGCCGGGAAGACCGGTCGTTTCGCGTTGGCATCGCGAGCGGCTGTCGCGGGAAACGCCCCGCAAGCGGGGCCGCTAAACGCGAAAAACGCTGTCGACTTAAAAGGGTTCAGGCCATTGGGATTGTGGATTTGATCGACGTTTCGGGCATGTGGGCTTGGGACTTTTCCTTTCGTTTGTGGCTCTGGAGCATTTTTCGCGTTGCTGTATCGTTTCCGCGTTTATTAAACAGCGGCCCGCGTGCGGGGCGTGTTCCGCGGCCACCGCTCGCGATACCGACATGAAAAACACTCTCGATCGAAGTAAACGCAAAATCGCGTGAGGATCGATAGGCGACGCAGAGCCGTCGGTCGAACCTCACGCGATTACACTTGGAACGGAAATATTCCGCGTTACGCCGTCTGGGCGACGGGTTGTTCCACGCGGACGTGGACCTTGCGGCCCTGGAACTCGACGGTGCCGGCCTTGAGGGCGAAGAGCGTGTAATCGCCGCCCACGCCGACATTGAATCCGGGCAGGAACTTGGTTCCGCACTGGCGGATGATGATCGATCCCGCCGGGACAAATTCGCCGCCCCAGCATTTCACGCCGCGATATTGCGGATTGCTGTCGCGACCGTTCTTGGTTGAGCCTTGACCCTTCTTATGTGCCATAATTCACCGTTTGTTTTTTTGCGAATCGATGCGAAAAATAAACCCGCCTCTATTCGGCGGGAGGGGAGATCATACGGCATGACGCGGACGCTTGCAAGCGCCGCCATGCCCTTTTTTGTCCCTCGCGGCAAAGGCGGGCGCGATTGCCGCCGCATCGCTTTGCCCGTCGCGACCGATTGTCGACGCTATTTCGATCGCGCCGCCCGCTTCGTTGCGCCCGGTCGCTCGACCTCATCCACCCGCTTCGAATCCGGGGTAAAGCGTCATACCTCCATCGACGAACAGCGTGATGCCGGTAATGTAATCGGCCTGATCCGAGGCAAGCCATGCCGCCGCCCGGCCGATGTCTTCCGGCTCGCCGATCCGCTTATAGGGGACCAGATGCATCAGGCTCTGGTACGCTTGCGGCGTGTCCCACGCCGACGTATTGATCGGCGTGCGGATCGCGCCGGGCCCGATGGAGTTGACGCGGATTCGGTAGGGGGCCACTTCCTGCGCGATGCTTTTCATCATCATCAAGATACCCCCTTTGGATGCCGCATAGTTCACGTGGCCCGCCCAGGGAATTACTTCATGCACCGACGACATGCAAATAATCTTGCCGGCGGCGCAAGAGACCGCCGGGACGACGCCTCGCCGTTTGAATTCTTTGACGGCTTCGCGAGCGCACAGAAATTGCCCGGTGAGATTCACGCCGATCACCGTGTTCCATTGAGCGAGCGTCATCTTTTCCAGCGGCGAATCCTGCTGCAACCCGGCATTGGCCACCAAAATATCGATGGTGCCGAACTTCGACATCATGGTCTGGTACATGGTCAATACGTCTTCTTCTTTCGAGACGTCGGCCTGGTGCGCATACGCCTGGTTGCCCGTGCGGCTTGCCTCGGCGACCACCTCGACGGCGGCTTGCTCGTTTTTGCGATAATTGACGACGACATCGGCCCCGGCTTGCGCCAGCGCGATCGCCACCGCCCGGCCAATGCCCGAATCGGCGCCGGTCACCAACGCCTTTTGCCCCTTGAGCATCTGAGGAATACGAACATCGGGCAGGACCACTGGGGGAAGCGAGACGTCCTGGGGCATGGCAAAGTCTCCTGACGGCAAAAAAGTCCGAAAGCCGACACCCGGCGTCTTGAACGAAAACCGCGTCGGCGTTCCACTGACTATAGCACAGGCGCCGCCCTTTATTTTTCCGGCTCTGCCGCCTGCTCGCCCGCCACGTCGCCCGTCGATTCAGCGGCGGCGCTTTCGTCTTCGAACAGCATGATCGCGGGGATGTTGACCATTCCCGTTTCCTTGACCAATCGCGCCAACAATTTCGCCAATTGGCGTCGATCGCGCGTCGGCAGGCGGTTCAAAGCGGCCAGGAGGTAATCCTGCGGCGCCACCGGCGCCTTTTCGATGATTTTTCGCCCCGCGTCCGTCAGCGACAGTTCGACGCTCCGCGCGTCGCGCGTCGAGCGCGTGCGGGCGACCAATCCCGCCGTCACGAGCTTCTGCACCACTTCCGAAACCGAGCTTTGGCTGGTGAGCGTGCGCTCGGCCAATTCCCCCACCGAGAGGGTGCGCACATCCACCAGCTTGTGCAGCACGAAGAGTTGCGCCGAGCTGAGGCCGAGCTTTTTTTCCGAAAGATTGGACGATCGGCGAAGAAGTTGAACGATCCGCCGAATCGAATCAAGGACGGAACGGGATTCGTCCTCGGGACGAATTTCCGAAGAATTCCCGGGGACGATGTCGCTTTGCATACAGGCCCTCATGCCGGCGGAGCGAAGGTCCGCCGAGCGTTAGAAACAGGCGCCGCCGATATCCAGGTCTTTTGGCAAAAAGCCGTCATTCTCGTTTTGCTCATCCTTGCGGCGATCAGAATATGTAAACGATTTGAGCGGATGTTTCAACCTCCGGCCGGGATTGCGTGATGAATAGGCCGCCGCCGTCGCACAAGCCTGCGCCGGCCGTGCCGTTTCTGTGGGTTACTCGCCAGCGGCAGACGCACGCCTGCTCGCGCAGAATCGAATCGGCGAACGGTGCGCGTGGATCGATCGATCCGTGAAGTTTCGTTGGCCGCTTCCTCATCCCCGAGCCTGGCGTGCGCGCGGGATTTATGGCGCCATTATGTCAGGCATTGGCCGGGTGCGCTCGGTGCGGCCGCCGTGGATTCAACTGAAAGCTATTGAAACGGAGGCGGAAGGATTCGAACCCTCGCGACCCTTTCGGGCCGACCGGTTTTCGAAACCGGCGCATTCAACCACTCTGCCACGCCTCCAGCGGGGACGCGGGATAATACTGTTCATCCGGATTTGCGTCAAACGATCCACTCCCGCACTATAGACGCCACTTCATGCGCCTCACGTTGATCAACCAATTCTATACGCCGGACATCAGCCCAACGGCTCATCTTTGCGCATCGCTTGCCGAGCATCGGGCGGCGATCGGGGATGACGTGACCGTCCTGACCAGTCAAACCGGATATCTGGCGGCGACCAGCGGCGGCGGCGCCTCCGAAGGAGTACGCGTGCGGCGCCTTTGGTCGGCCTGCATGGGAAGCCGGACGAATCTTGGACGGCTTTTGGATTGGGTGACGTTCTATGTGCCGGCGCTTTGGGCGGCGGCGACGATGCCGCGGCAGGATATGGTGATCGCGATGACCACGCCGCCGTTCGTCGCGCTGGCGGGGTGGATTCATAAGCTGCTTCATCCGTCGGCTCGAATTGTTCTTTGGAACATGGACGTCTATCCCGAGGCGTTGGAACGAACCAACCTCATTGCCGCCGATGGAATCGTCGGGCGCCTGATGCGGTCGATCAACCGGGCGATCTTTCGCCGCCTTGACGGCGTGGTCAGCCTCGACGGAGCGATGGAGCATTTGCTCTTATCGCAATATATGGCGCCGGGTCGGCCGCTGCGGCATGTGGTTATACCCAACTGGGAACGGCTGGATTTATTTCCCGTTGAACATGCGTCCGAAGCCGACGATCACGCGACGCCGGCCGCGCCCGCGATCGCTTCCGCAAACATGCCGAACAGGCGGTTTGTCGTGCTTTATCTGGGGAACGCGGGATTCGGGCATGAATTTCAGACGCTCATCGACGCCGCCGATCGGCTCCGCGATGAGCCGGTGGAGTTCCTGTTCGTCGGCGGCGGCGCGCTGCGGCCCTGGATCGCGGCCCAATGCGAAAAACGGGCGCTGGCCAATATCGTGCTTCAAGACTATGTCCCCAAGGATCAAACTCCGTCGATCATGCGCGGCGCGGATTGCGCGCTGATCACGCTCGATCGATCCATGCTCGGCACAATGAGCCCCAGCAAGCTCCACGCGAATCTGGCGATGGGACTGCCCATCCTCTATGTTGGGCCGGCGGGAAGCAATGTCGATGACGCGATCCGCCGATTCGGCTGCGGCGCGAGTCTGCGCGTCGGCGACGCCGACGGATTCGCCGAATTTTTGCGGCGCATCATGGTCGATGGACAAGAGCACGCGGCGCTTCGGATCCGCGCCCGCAATGCTTTTGAAGAGAGATATTGCGACGAGAAATCACTGGCCGAGTTCGATGCGATGATCGGCTATTTCGCAAGCGGCGCCGTCGCCGTTCCCACATGCCAGGCGCCGGGGCTTGATCCCGCCAGGAGCTGGGGGCCGTGACCCGTTTCGTTTTCGTAGGCTTTCATGATTTTGCCAAGCGCGGCGTCGGCTCGGTCGCCGACGTCGGCAAGCACTGCGACGGTTCCCCCGCTGCCGCCGCCGGTGATTCTGGCGCCATACAGGCCGGCGCGCTCGGCGGCGCGGACGAGTTTGACAAGCAGATCGCACTCGGGCGAGCCGAGCATCGCGTCGTGCGAATAGGATTGATGCGACGCGTACATCAGATGGCCGGCGCGATCCAGCGCGAATCCTTTTTTGCCCGCGTCCGGCGCCGCCGACGCTTCCTCGAGAAGCGACGCGAAATGCTTCACGCGATGAGCCTCGATGACGTGATGATCGGCGGCGCTCCGAACTTCGTATTCCGCGTCGGGATCCAATTGGGGCGCGGCGTCGATCGGACGATCGCGACCGGCGATAAACTGGCGCGCGGCAATCCGCTCGGGGAGAAAAGGCCGGAAAATTCGCTTGTAATGATCGAGATCGAGATTGGCCAGATACCCATTGAGCGGGTCGCGGACCATTCGCCGGCCGGCGGCCTGTCCGATGTCGCGCATCTTGTCGACGATCATCGCGTGTGCGATGTAGGCGGCGCGGCGCGTGCGGCCATAGGCGGCGCCGGCGACGTCATGCCTGACGCGGCTGTCGATGCCGACAAAACGCACGCCGGGCGGAATCGCCAGCGGCGGCTGGAGTTCGTGCGGCTGGCAGACCATTCGCAGCAGCGTGCCCGATTCGCCCCAGCAGCTGGTCGCTTGATCCATGATGCCGCTGGGAGCGCCGACAATCTGATTTTCCGCAGCCTGGCATAGCTCGGCGAGCATCATGGGGTTGAGCGCCGACGCATGCGCGATTCGCAGCGAGCGGCCGGCGGCGGGCTTTAATAAGTCGAAGTGATCGCGGAGATTCATCATCGCCGCCACTTCGATGGCCGCCGACGAACCGACGCCCGCGCCGGACGGAACGGCGCTGAGCAACGCAAGATTAAGGCCGCCGACGGCTGGGTCGAGCAAATCGATGAATCGGCGCTGATGAAGGACGAATAAACACCCGACGATGTAAGCCGCCCATTTGCATGCCGGATCGTCGAGCAGGCGAGAAAGCGTTGGCGCGGAATGGGTCGCGAGTTCATCGAGCGAGATGGAAAACGCGCCCGGCTTGCCCTCGTCAAGCAGGTTGAAACTGACGACGCTTAGCCGCCGGTCGGCGCGCTCCTGAAGTGCGACGGCCGCGGCTACGTCGAGCGTCAACTCGCAAACGAGCGATCCGGTGTAATCGGCGATTCCGCCCATCACATCAAGCCGGCCGGGCGCGCGGCTGAGACGAACCGGGCGGGACACATCAAAGCCAGCCGCCGAATCGGCTCGCGTGCGGGCCAGCAGCGCCGGGATCGGCGCCATCGCGAGCAGAGTCTGGGCGTGGTCGGTGAACATCGGTCGTCCATGCGCGGGTCGCGGCGGTCGCGTCAAGCGATGCGGCCGAGATAATCAACGCGCTTGCCCGCGGTCAATGAACGGCGTCGCACGGCGGAAGGTTTTGTGACGCCGGGGAACGCGCGATCAACGGCCCGATCATTCCGCTTCCGTCTTGCGTCGCGGCTAACAAGGCGACGAATGATACGAAATTCGTTCTAATAGCCGCGGCCAGGGGCATCGGCGGGAGCATGTTTGATCCGGCGGTCGCCATGATAGCCTTCCTTTGCCGACGGTTCGAGAACCAGCTGGTCGAAGAGACGGGTGTTGTTATGATCGAATTGAGCGGTCAAAACGTAGGCGTGGTCGGCATTGATCTTTGGAAAGGCGAGCTGGAACGTGTAGCCGCGAGCGGCGGGATCCCAATGGCCGACTTGATCGTCGTGCGTGCTGAGCGTGGCCGACCAAATCGCCAGGCGCTGCCCGCGATGGTCGGGGTCCGCGCTGCGGAAATTGTAAAGTTCGAGCCGGATCATTCCGGCGGCGCGGGTGGGCTCGCCGAACTGGTCGTCGAATTCGATGATGGCTTCGATGCCGTCTGGTTTTTTTCCGCCGGTCCAGTTCTTTATCTGCGTAAAGGTCGGATGGATGCGAAAGGTGGCCACGCCGAACATGGCCTGCTCATCGGCCGTGCGCGGCAGGGTCGTGGGCACGCAGCCGACGGCGCATGCGAGCAGCCAAACCAGCGACGACGGAAACAAAACGCGACGAAGCATCCATCGGAATGTAGGGAGCGGAACGAAAGATTGCAAATGCGCGGCGAACACAGTCTAGTTTGAACTTTGAACGGGCGAATGAGACGCACGCGGAGAATTTATGCAAATCAATCGGCGGGATTTTGTGCTGTTGACCGCGGTCACCGTGGCCGGATGCAAATCCGCCGACAGCCCGTCCACCCCGACCCTCTCGAGAACGGTCGATGCCGGTCCGGCGTCGCAATATGCGGACGAGGGCATTTATGACCGTTTCCGCCTCGACGGTTTTTTCCTGGTCAACGACGGGGGAAACCTGTTTGCCCTTTCATCCGTCTGCACCCACCGCGAATGCAGGCTGCGGCCGCAGGAGGATCATACTTTCTTCTGCAAATGCCACGGATCGCGCTTTGACGAAAACGGAAAAGTAACCAAAGGGCCCGCCACGCGCGACCTCCCGCATTTTGCGACCTCGACGAATGACTCGCGGCATCTGATCGTGCAAGTGGTAAAGACGCGGTTCGACGAAGAATGACGCCGCTATTTGGATCTTGCGATTTGTTTTTGGCGGCGTCGACGATCGCCTCGGGGGTAAAATTGAAATGTTCGGCCAGATGCTTCAGCGCCGCCGATTCTAAAGTTTTCGTGAAAAGACAAGGCGGCACGGGACGAATTGCATAAGGCTCGTGGACAGCCATCTTGGCGGCGTGGTAGAACCGCTGCGTGACTGCTCTGGCGTCTCCAGCTCGGTCGTCCGTCCCTCGCAGAAATTCGCGAATGCGGCGGAGTGGCGCCATGGGTTGGGGGACGTTCCACTGGAACAAATCATCGCGAAGCCACGACGGTTCTGGATGAACAGGGCACGCTGATCGGCGAGCAGGTCATGCCGGGGCTATGTGTTGCGAGCGCCGAGCTTTTCCGAAACGTGCCGTGATAGGTCACAAGATGGGGTGGAAAAACCGGTGAGCTGTGAGTTGTGTTTCCGTAGGAGAAACTCGATGCTCGGTCAGCTAAACGAAGCTTCGGATTTTGGGCGTTTTTGTCGACGCGGCGCCACTGCGCTCGCCGTGTGCATGTTGTTGCTTGGGATATCGATGTCTCAAAGTACCGCGAGGGCGGGGAACATATTCGACGATAATTGGACACCACCCGCGCCAATCAAGCCGGCGGCATTGCCGACGGATACTCACGAAACCAAACCTTCGCCGACGCCTATCAAACCGGAAAGCGCTAAACCAGAAACGTCTAAGCCCAATGAATCGCCCAAAACACCGGCCGTCGTTCCGCCGGTTCCGTCCACCGGCGCGACGCCGGGCCGGCGGGCGATTCCCGATCCGGCGGCTCAGGCCAAATCGCGCAAGCTATTCAAAGGAATCTATGCCAAGGAATTGGCCGACCACTCCGCCGCCGCCCGTCGAGAACTGGCCGCGAAGCTCCTGGCGCAGGCGGCCAGCATCAGCGATGCGCCTGCCGATGAATTTGTGCTGCTTGCCGCCGCGACGGACGCGGGGAGGGAGGGATCGGATCTTGGCGTATTGTGCAAAGCCGCCGACGTCATGGCCGATGTGTATGATGTCGATGGGTTGCGACTCAAGAGCGACCGGGCGATGAAGATGACGCTTCGATCCGACTCTCCCGCCGTCGAGGCGGACAATTGCCGCGCGGGAATGAAACTCGCCGACGAATTGGTCGTTGCGGAGGATTACACGTCGGCTTTGCGCATTCTCCAGTCATTGCGGTCGGCGGCGCCGGATGCGACATTGCGTTCGGAGGTTTCCGCCCGTATCAGGGATGTCGATGCGCAGCGAATCGCGGCCGAGCATGTCGTGGGGCAAATTCGGAAGCTCAAGACGACGCCTGACGATCCAGCGGCCAATCTCGCCGTCGGGAAATATCTGTGCTTCGTCAAGGGCGATTGGGCCGCGGGGCTTCCGCTACTGGCGAAAAGCACCGACGTTCCGTTAAAGGCCATCGCCCAGCAGGAATTGTCCGCGGCAAGCGACGCGCGCGCAATCCTCTCACTGGCCGACGCGTGGATTGGGCTGGCCGCCAAGACAACAGGAACGGCACAGGCTCGCATGCAGCGGCGAGCGGTCAAGTGGTACGACGAGGCATTGCCGTCGCTCACAGGACTGGAAAAAGTGATCGTCGAAAAAAAACGAGGATCGCTCATGGCTAATCTGACCGGATTCAACGGCCATCGCATGTCGCCGGAGGAAGTCGTGGGACGGTTCACCTTTCCAAATAAAACTTTTCACATCAACGGAGACACGATCACCGGAGAAGCAGGAAATTGCGATACGCTGGCGGACTACATCTGGCTCGGGCGGCCAGAAAACATGCACTCATTCGAGTTTGGTTTTGACATCAAGGCAAAATGGGATCAGATAGCCGCCGTCGAGATTGACGGGCGCCCTTACACTTTTTCCCGCGGCCACTGGGGCAACGGCGACACCAAGGTTTGGGCCCAGGGACACCAGGAGAGGCACGTTCCGGGCAACGTTAAGTCTGCGGCCGATTGGGACTCAATCAAAGTCACGGTCGAGGACGGCAAGATGATATTCTTCTATAACGGCGTGATTGCCGCAACCGAGGAACTCGTCACGCCAATTACGAAAACATCCATGGTGAAAGTCGGTTTCTCCAGTAACAGCACCGGCATCAGCGTAAGGAACGTCTATATTTCAGAGCGGTGAAAGGGCAAAATCGAAGCGTGGCCGTGAGACCATCGCCCCTCCAGATGTCGGCAGTGCTGTTCTTCTGCCTTTGAGTGACGGACGGTTCGGTGGCGTGATTGGTAGTGAAAGCAGGAAGGGTCGGGAGATTTTAGGTGCGGCAAAGACCTCCGGCCGTAGAATAATTCCGCTTTGACGTTGGAACAGACGACGATCTCGTCGGGGCGTCATTGATCCAACCGCCGGCGGAGGCGCGGGGCGCGGCCATTCAGATACATCACGCAGGCATTCGTATCGAGCAGCTAAGTCACTCCAACGTCCCCGGCTGAGGCGCGGGGTCTTCTGGAAACGTTAGCGGATCAGTGGCAAGGGAGGCCATAGGTCTTGTCGAAATACCCGACCGGCCAGGTGGTTCGCGCAATCGGGCTGTCTTCCGCCGACTTGGGGCTAATCGTGACGATTACATCCGTGTTGGCATCCGATGCCGCCAGCGGGACGCGCAAGGTGAGGATTCCATCGGTTCCCACACGAGATTCAATTTGCAAGCTTTGCGTCATGGCCTCTCCTTGCATTGGCGGGCACATCTCGTCGAACTGCCACCCTCACACATGCTCAGTATAACAGCCGACTCCCATACCCGTCCATTCGCTGTTCGGCAACCGCGTAACACGACGGGACGGATCGCTCCAATGCTCCACGGTCGTCGGCGCTTGCCAGTTTCCAATTTCCAGGACGATGGCATGGAGGAAACACTTTATCTGGATTTGGATATCTGTCGCCGGGCAGCGTCGACGATCGCCTCGGGGGTAAAATTAAAATGTTTGGCCAGATCCTTCAGCGGCGCCGAGGCGCCGAAGGTTTTCATGCCGATCGTGGCGCCGGTGAGGCCGACATACTTGGCCCAGCCAAACGTCCCCGCCATCTCGACCGAAACACGCGCCGTCACGTCGGGCGGAAGGACCGAATCGCGATACGCCTGGTCCTGCTCCTCGAACAATTCCCAGCTTGGCATGCTCACGACGCGGGCCTTGATGTTCTCTTTTTTCAGCCGCTCATACGCTTCGACCGCCAACGGCGCCTCGCTGCCGGTGGCGAGCAGGAGAACCTGCGGTCTACCCCCGTCGGCGTCGGCCAGGATATACGCGCCGCGCGACACGCCGGCGGCGGCGGCGTACGTGGTTCGATCCAGCGTCGGCACCGGTTGCCGCGTCAGCACCATGCATACGGGGTGATGCTTGAGTTTCATGATCACCCGCCAGGCTTCGGCCACTTCGTTGGCGTCGCCGGGGCGCAGCACGATCAGGCCGGGGATGGCGCGGAGGCTGGCTAGGTGCTCGATGGGTTGATGGGTCGGACCGTCTTCGCCGACGCCGATGGAATCGTGGGTGAAGACATGAATGACGGGGATTTCCATGATGGCGCTGAGGCGGATCGTGGGGCGCATGTAGTCGGTAAAGACGAAAA
>DASZME010000037.1:0-102394 GCA_035551995.1 Tepidisphaeraceae bacterium | reverse complement strand
CACCTCGCGCAGAAATGCGATGCCCAGGCTCAACGCCAGCCCGATCATGATCGCCAGCGGGAGCGTCACCACAAGGCGGGGGAAGGTCGGATGGTCCGGCAGATCAGGAAACGTCGCCCACTCGACCGGCGCCCACTTGCCCGGCGTCATCAGATAACCGATCTTGTCTTGTTGATCTTTCACATGATCGAGCTGGGCGCGTAGATTCGTTACGTCCGAGCTCAATCGCTCGTATTCATTGCGATCCCGGGCAAGATCGGAAATTTCCCCGCGAATGGTCTGTACGCGCTGATCGATACGGGCTCGCGCCTGGTCGGCCGCCGTGCGATCATTGACAAGGTTGGCCCGCATCAATTCGGCGGTGCGGGAGCGAATGTCGTTTTCCGTATCCGCCAGCCGCTGCTGCATCAAATCCAAGCTGCGCTTCAACTGAAGGGAACGCTGGTTCTGCGACCCCAGCGACGCCGACACCTCGCTGTATTGAAGCTGCAAATCATCGACCTTCCGGCGGTAATCGGAATAAAGCGCGCTTCGCTGCAGCGCCTCTTCAAGCTCCGGGGCGCTGTTGGTCTCCATCTGTTTTTCGAAGGTTTTCATCTTCGCGTCGGCGGCGCCGAGAAAGGCCATCGCGCGAAGCTGCTCGGAGATGAGCGATTGAAGTTCAAATTCCTTGCTGTTGCCGCCGGCGTAGATGCCGACGCCCGAAGCGCCCAGCTTGGTGGCGATGCTGTTCATGCGATCGGTCTTTTCGTGGATCTGCCCGTCGTAATTCAGCTTGAGCTGTTCGAGGTTGTTATTGCGTTCGACTTCGGAGGTGTTGACCTTGCTCTTTTCGTTCTTGATGTGCTGATCGACGATTTCCTGCACGATCGTCTGGCAATCCTTCGGAACCGACCAGGACATCTGCACCTTGATCACGCGCGAGCCGGTGATCGGCACCACCGACAGATGATCCAGCAGATCGGCCTTGGCCGCCTCGGCGTCGACCAGTTGCTGGCCGTTCTTGTAGAAAATGAATTGCTTGAACCAGTCGGTTTGTCGAATGGCGTCGCTGCTGTCGAGAATGCTCGAGAGGAGGCGCTCGCTCAGCAGCAGGGCGGTTTGCGTATTTTGTTCGACTTCGAGATTGGCGTTGCCGTCGCCGTGCGGATTATCGAAGCTGAACGCCGCCTCGTTGCCTTTGACCTGTACAAGCCCGGTCGAGGTAAATCGCGAGTGCGTTCGCGCCAGCCAGGAGTTGAGCCCATATCCCATCGCGGCCGATACCAGGAGCACGCCGACGATGAGCCAGAGATTGGATCGGATGACCCGCCAAACGTCGGCGCCGTTCATGGCGCCTTGCGCGGGCGTTACGCCGGCGCCCAGGCCCATCGGTCCGGGGGAGACCATGGAATTGGTCGGCGCCGGCAAATGCGTGCGAACTGGCGCGGTCTGCGGTAATGTCGTCATGGTTTTTCCATTCCTGAATCGTCGTACATCATACTATAGAATCGCCGTTCCTGTTCGCCGGACGCGGGCAAACCCGCGCAAAAATTTATTGGCCCCGGCGTCGCGGACGATCGCTAGTCTCCCGCGCGGCTGAGCGTTTTGGCTTTGTCGGCGGCGGCCATGATCTGCGCCTTGATATCGGGATTCACCGGCAGCTTCTTCTCTTCCAGCGCCTTGATCTGCGCGACCGCCGTCGACAGTTCGGCCGCCGCGTCGGCGGGGCGATTGACCTTCAAATACGCCATCGCCAGGTGATATCGGGCGTCCAGAAAATCGCCGTGAGTGTCGACCAGGCCGCTCAGAATGGTTAACCCTTCGGTCGTCGCGGCGCCGCCGCAGAGGGTCAGGACCCACCCTTGGGTATCGACGACCATCGGATCGGATAAGTTGACCTTGCGACCCAGATCAAACGCCCGCTGGCTGTATTGCCGGGCCTCCTCGGGTTGGTGCAGGTTTTCCGCCAGCAGACAGGCGAGATTGTTCAACACGGTCGGATCGTTGGGCGCTTCCTGCAGCCAGTCGAGATAGAACGCCTTGGCCGATTCAGGATGCCCGCCGTACTGATTGCACTCGGCGGCGAACCGCAGCGTCGAGATGCGTTCGGAACGGGTGAGGGTCGCCATCGTCTTTTTCTCGATTAGCGGCGCCAGCTGTACCAGGGCTCCGGCGAAATCGTGTTTTCGCATCATCAGCGACACGCATTGCAGCCGCCAGCGCGGGATGGCGTTTCGCTTCATCACGCGGGCCAGCGCCTCATCGGGCGACACTTGGGAAAAAGAGTCCAGGACCTGCTGATAAGCGTCGCCGGACGCGGTTGCGTCCGTAATGGCTTCCGCCAGGACCATTGCCTTATCCAACTGCTCGAACCCCTCGGCCATTTTGCCCGAGGCGATCCGAGCCACGCCGCGCATGTGCAGCATCCACCACTCGCGCACGCCGGCGTCCATCAGGCGCTGGGTTTCGCCGATGACGCCCTGATAGTCCTTGGCTTGCAGGAGGATGACCAGGTAATCGCGGCCGAACATCGGGTTCCGCGGCTCCATCGCGATCGCCTCGCGAATCTTCGCGATCGCCTGCGGAAATTGTTCCTGGGCCGACAATCCATAGGCGTGCGTTCGCGCCCAGATGGCGGGATCGGCCATCGCCGGATTGAGCTCGGCGTCGGTCACCACCTTCTCGAACTGGCTCCATTTTTTCTGGAGCGAATAGAGTTCCAGAAGGCGGATCCGGGCGTTGCGGTTAAACGGATCGAGCTTCATCGCGTCTTCGATCTGCACCGTCATGCCGTCGATGTCCTTGATCCGGGACAGGGCGTTGGCGTATTCGAGTTTGTAAAGGACGCTCCGCGGGCTGCGCAGGGTGACAAGCTGCAGGTTCTTCAACGCCAGCGGAAGATCTCCCTCGACCGGATCGCGCAGTTCGACGAGGGCCTGGTAATAGGTGGCGACGTCGTTCCGAGGATCGAGTTTCAAGACGTGGGCGGCGATGGCGCGCGCCTCGGGGTATTGGTACGCGTCGATATTGACGACCGTCAACAAATTCAGGAGGTCGATGTTGTCGGGATTTTTCGCCAGCGCGGCGGCCAATCCCTTGCGGGCCGCGTCGGTATGGCCGGCCGTGATATGGCATTGAAGCCGTTTGCTGACGATGCGAGGATCGGCGGCGTTGGCCTCGAGGACTTTGAGTGCGTCATCAAAGCGTCCCTGTTGTTCGAGTTGGGTCGCCAGCTGAATTTGGATATCCACCGATTTGGCGCCGCCGCGATCCAGGGCGTCGCGTATCGCCTGCTCGGAATGTGCCGCGTCGTGGCTATGCGTGTAGTAGTCGGACAGGACCAGCAGCGGCTCGGGTTTTCCCTTCCAGGCTGGGCGTTCGGACAACTCGCGGAGGATTTTGGCGCCGTCGGCGACTCGCCCGGCGTTCTGCAAGGTCTCGGCCAGAGCCGCGTTCAGCCGCAAATTGTCCGGAAATCGGCCGACGCCTTTGGTCAATGTATCGCTGGCCTGATCGATAAAGCCCTTGGCCTTGATCGGATCGACGGCAAAGCACTGCTTGCCCGCCTGAACCGCCGTTCCCGCCAGGGCGATGTAATTCTCCGGCTCGTCGGGCTGCTGCGCCAATACCTGCCTGCGAAGGGGAATCACCTTGGCCGCGTCGATTTTCGCGTCATAGGTCCACGCCCATTCGCGTAACTCGAGATTATCCGGAAACATCTTCTGGCCCGTGGCGATTACGTCACGGGCGCGGTCGGACTGGCCCAGCCCCACGTAGCAGTCGGCCATTCCCTTGTAGGCGTCGATATTGGTGGTCTGGCGCTCCAGGGCGGCACGGTATTCCGACAGCGCCTCGCTGAACTGCGCGTTGGCCTGATACGCCTCGGCCAGCAGGATCCAGCTTTGGCCGAAACTTTCTCGTTCGACCGTGAGCTGACGGCCGATTCCGATCGCCTCGGGCCACTGAGCGCGGGCCATCGCCAGCGACCACCGGTACATCAACCCGTTGGCGTGATCGGCATTAAGGCGGGTGAGCGACTCAAGCGCCTTCTCGGCCATCTCCCAGTTCTGCTCGCGTTTGTAGGTTTGAAAATAAAGGTCCCAGGTGGCGGGGTCGTCGTGGCGGATTTGCTCGGCGTCGGCGGCGTGCTTGCGCACTTCGTTATAGTTTGCGTTGGACAAGGCGATGCGCCCGGCCTGGATGGCGCGGTAGAACGGGTCTCCGATTCCCGCCAACTGATCGACCACCGAATCCGATTCGCCGGGCGTGGCGCTGTTCAGCTCACGCTTGTACATGACGAGGCGCTCGTCCTTTGGATTACGCTTGAGCCCCGCTTCCAGAACGTCGAGTCCTTTTTTGCGATCGTCGCTGCGGTTGTATTCCTGAATCAGGGCGATGGTGACGGAGCTGTCGTCGGGCTTTTCCAGCTGCATCGCCGACAAGAGTCGAATCGCGTCGCGCGAATTGCCGAGATTCGCCGCCACCTGCGCCTTGGCGAGCTTGTCGGAAAATTGAATTTCGGGGAGGGAGCCATACAGCTTCTCCGCCTCCTCGCGATGACCGGCGCGCTGCGCCAGCGCGACGCGGAAGCGCAAGACGTCGGGCAATCCAGGCTTCAGTTCGGCGATCTCGTCAATCTGGCGCCGGGCGCTCTCCAGGCTATTGGATTCCAGATACAACTCGGCCAACTGCTCGTGTGCCGGCAGGTAGGCGTTGAATCGATCGACGATTTCCGCCAACAGTTTCTCGGCGGCCTTATTCTGCCCGGCTTCGCGATTGGCCGTGGCGAGCTGGTACATCAGGTCCCACTTGATGGGATTCTTGGGATCCGAATGTTCGAGCAGCGTCTTGGCGCGGGACAGCGACGCAACGGCTTCGACAAAGTCCCGTTTCAACTGGTAAATGAGGCCCTTGAGGCGGAGGACGGGGATCGAATCGGCGACGGCGAGCGTTTCGACGCGGGCATATCCGTCGTCGATTTTTTTCATCATCTCCGGGCGCTGCGACGGTGGAAGCGTCGGGTACAGCGAGATGCGGAAGGAGGTCAGGTCCAGAAGAGTTTGCGACTCCATTTCGCGAATATGCGTCGCGCGCACCCCGGTTTCGCCGGTGAGCTCGACCCGCTGGGAGAGAATCTCGATGGCTTCGTCGCGCTTGGCCGGATCGCCGGTCAGCCCCAGCCGCCGGGCCAGCGCCAGGCGGGCGCGCTGATCGTGGGGACGCTTGGTGTAGAATTCGCGGAGAATTTTTTCCGATTCCTCGTCGCGTCCGTTGCGATGGGCCCAGTCCGCGGCCACATATTGGAAGTCGGCATAGCGGGGGTCGCTGTCCTTCACGCCGACCCGGGCGCGCTCGATGGCGGCGTTGGCGTCGGCGCGGTCCCTGGCGACTTGGTCCGGATCACGGTCGGCGTCCGTCAGAAGGACATACCCCTGAAATACGCGGAAATTCATGGCCGGCGAATCGGAATATTTCTCCACCGCCGCCGCCAGCGTCGCCCGGCAATCGGCGATCGCTTTTTGCGCCGCCTCGGGCCGATTGCTTCGCGCGTCCTCGGCGGCGCGGTAGGCCTTTCCGCGAATCAGGTAAAACATCACGTCGGCGGCAGACGGATCTTTTTTCAGGAGTTCTTCAAGGACGGTAATCGCCTGCGTGATCTCCAATTCCGTCTTGGGCGTTCCCTGAACCCATTGCTGAATGGTGGCGATATGAAGATACGCCGTCGATCGCGCGTCGTTTGGATCGATCTGCAGGCATCGGGCGGCGGCTTCGCGCAGGCGGAAGCAGACCTGCGGCGTCGGGGCGATCTCCATCTGGTCGGCATAAGAATCCATCAGCCGGCGGGCGGCGTCGGAATATTTCGGATCGATTTCCAGCGCGTTCTGCCAGGATATCCTGGCCTGCTGCATGACCTCCTGGCCTTCCTGCTCGGTCAACATCGCGAGGATGTCGCCGCGCCGCAGGCACAGTTCTTTGTCGGTCCGGTCCAGAAGCCACGCGCTGTTGATCGCGTCGCGCGCGTCGGAGAGTTGGCGCTTGGCGACAAAGTCGTCCGCCTGGGCCCGGAGCTTCTGCACCTCGATCGCGGTCTGCGGGCGCAAGAGCCGCGCCTTGAGCTTGGGACCGAACGCCACCAGCCCAAGCCCGATGAAAATCACCGCGCCGACCGACGTGACAAATGACGTATTTACGCGCTTGGCCATAACTTTTGTCCGCTAGTGCGATGCCTGGGTCTTATTGTCTTTTGCGTGCAACGCCTTCCAGTCCGGCAGGCATTTCTCGATCTCCGGAAGCGCCTCTTTCAGGAAGCTTTCCATGGCCGTCACTGAAGCGTCGTGGTTGTTCGCGTCGAACACGTTGTGATAAAGCCCCAGCGGCAAGGGGGCCGCGGTCATCATTTCGATTTTGGCGTAGTATCCGTAAGGTTCCAGAAGATTCTGCAAGCGGGCGCGAACTTCAAACGGGCTTGAGGTATAGCTGCCGTTGCAGTGAAAAACATACCCGACGTTCCGCGCCACGCGCTCCACGTGGACCAGGCCGGCCTGGTCTTCAAATCCGACAAAGCGGAAGGTGACGGTACGCGGCGATCCGTCCGGATATTTTCCCAAATCCGCCGTCTGCTCCTCGTATTGCTTTACTTCAAATCCATCGGCCACGTAGCAGCGTTCGGGAACGTGGGCTACGGTATCGACCAGGCCGGTATAGTAAGTGACGCCGACGCGCATCACGGAAGCGGGATTATTCTTTTGCAGTTCGCTAAGTTTGCTGTCGCGTTCCTGGGCCGGTGCGTTCTTGAGCAGTTCGATTTCGGCTTCGCTGATTTTCATGCTGTCGACATAGTCGCGAAATACGTACTCGCGGGTCAAAAGCACCTGCTCGATTTCGGGATCGATCGCCTGGTCTTTGGAGACCATCACCCAGCGGCCGAGTTTCTGAGGAATGCCTTCCTTGAGCGAATTCACCCGCAGCGCCACCGGCAGCTTGTGAAAGTGCATCTTCAGGCGCGCCACCGCGGAATTCAGCGTCACGGCGGCAATGCCCATCACCACGATCGCTACGACGAACGATCGCTCGCGCAGCGCTCGCCGGCATGCGGAGAAAAAATGGCTCATGGCTTCTCCTTTGGTCGCGGCGTCGCGGGAATGGCCTTCGGCGTCAAAGCCGACTGCGTTCGATGCGCCGGGGAATTTGTGGCGCCGGCGGCGGACCGGGCGGCGGACGAAACGTCGATGGGAGGCGGTATGACAGTCGGCGCGATGCCGTTTCTTGATACGGCCGGGGAGCCGTCACTCGCTACAAAATTGACGTTATTTCCTTGCTCCGGCTTCACAGCCTTTGCCGCGGGCGACGGACTTGTTCCCGCGGCTTTGACGCGACCGATCGGGTCGGGGCGGCGCGCGACCGCCGCCACACGTCCGGGTCCAACGGGTCGGCGACCCTGCGGCGCCGTCAGTCGAAGCGCGCGTTTATCCACCTCTTCAATTAAAATGTTTTCCAGCACCCACCCGACCAGCAGGATCAGGAAAAACGCCGGAATCATCATCGCCAGGCCAAGAAATCCATGCGCGAAACTTTCGGACCAGAGATGGCTCCCGCGATCGGCCACGCCCTGCACGGTGATGCGCATGGTATTGCAAAAAATCGCGATCGGAACGGCCGAGAAGACCATCGTTATTTTTTGCCACAGCGGCCGAAACGACAAAAAAGCCACCGCGCCCGCGATGGCGATGAAACTCATCAGCGATCGAAGACCCGCGCACGCCTCGGCGACGTTGAGGGTACGGACGGCGTGATCGGCGCCCTCGATGAAAATCTTGGTGCCGAAC
This sequence comes from Tepidisphaeraceae bacterium, assembly GCA_035551995.1. Taxonomy (GTDB): domain Bacteria; phylum Planctomycetota; class Phycisphaerae; order Tepidisphaerales; family Tepidisphaeraceae; genus RYN-428. The sequence continues at coordinate 94,586 of DASZME010000037.1, read as the reverse complement.
TGCCCGGCGGTGATGCCGAAGAAATTCAGCATGCGGACCGCCACCAACGCCGCCAATTTCTGCAACGGCCCGGCGAACCAGCTATAAACCGTGCCCGGCCACGGCAACGCGCACAGCAGAAAGACAATCGGAAACCACGCCGTCTTCATGACCTGCCAGCCGCACATGAAGGCGACCAGCCCGAACAGCGTGATGACCATTCCGATGTCTTTGAACCAGTCGTTTTGTCCGGGAAAGATGCCGTAAGCGAAGAAGAGGATTCCGCCGAGGGTGATCAGCAAACCCGTCCATGCGGTTTGAACGCGGGCGGCCAGGAGTTGATCGCGGTTCACATAGAGGTAGTAGAGGCCGATAATGGGGACAAACGCGCCATGCTTCCAGTTATCGTCGCCGTTGAAGGGATTGGTTTTCTCCCAGAGCCGCCGGAGATTCGGCCAGAAAAGCATGACGAATAAAAAAGTGAGCGAGCAGATCTTGATCCAACCGCCGAGGGTGATGCCGAGATAATGTGGATCCATGTCGTCCGTCGATATTGCGGACGCCGATCGAAATGCCGGGGCGCGGTTTGAAGTGAAGGTGGTCAAGGTCATTCCCTCTCTGCTCGCCGCGGATCAATCCGCGAGCGACGCGCATCGGCTTGCGGAATATTCGCTGGGCTCCTGGTTCTCGAGCGTTTCTTCCGGCGATGTAGCGAGCTTTTGTCGCGAAGTATGCCCCGCAAGCGGGGCCGCTAAACTGGCAACCCTACACCGACCTGACAAATGCTCTAAGACGACAAACCGTATGCATGCGTTGCGATGTCAACCCACCTCCCGTGGTACGCCGGGCGCGGGGGTCGGTTCGCAATGTTTTCCGCGCCGCCAGCGTTGACAAAACCGATCGACCCATAATGCGTACAAGGACCGGCCCTTCGTTGGGCCGGTCCTGGCACGCGTATCAATCCATTTATGCGGCAGGTTCTAAGTCCGCATTTTCGATTCGTGAAGACCAGGCGAACAGGCCCGAATCCCTTTTCACGAAATTTTTAGAATCCGCCTCCGTTGTTGCCGGTGCCGTAGGCATAGTTCCGGTCATACAGGAATCCGAAACCGTACGTGATTCGGAACGCTCCGCGCACCGCCGACATGAACGGCGCAAGCATATTGGTGCCGACCAGTATTTGATCGTCAGGTTTCAGGTACAAGTCAGGCTGTTCGCCGGAAAAAATCCGTTCGAGGTCCACTCGGACGAAAACTTCACGGTCGGGCTTGATCCGGCGAACGATATCGGTCCTTTGTGGGATGGCCAGTTCGTCAAACCCGCCGGCCGAGGTGACGGCCTGCTTGAGGGTAATCCGCCGTCCGTTGAGCGTGAACACGCCCGGCCGGGAAACGTGGCCGCCCATATAATATTCGCCCACGTTCAGGGTCTGAACGATGATGACGTCGCGCGGGTGAATTGCGACGTTGTAGCTGAGATCGCCGGCACGCAAGCCCTGGTAAGGAATCTTGATGACACGCATGTGCCCCGGATTTTCCGGGGCGTTGAATTCGAACGGCTGAGATGACGCCACGCCCCCGTTCGCCGCGACCGCGCCAGTGGCGGGCGTTGCCGACGGACGCGTGGTGGTCGGTTCGGTCGGAACGGGAAGATCGAGCCCCGGCAGCGGCGGAGCGTCGGCCAGCAGGGCCAGCGGATGGTTCGCCGACGCCGCCTTGGCGACCGCGCCGCCCGTGCGAACGCCGCTATCGGATTTCGGCGCCAGATCATCCGGCGACGGCGCCGAGGTGGGCGGCTTGGCGCCGGCCCCGCTGGCGCCGTTGGGCGTCAAATTCAATGGATGCCCGGCTTGATTGACGTGCTGGCTTTCGGACTTGCGGATGACATAGATCCACTCGATCAATGGGCTGGTCGTATCCTTCGCCAGGACCAGCGCGTCCAGCAGGCGAAAATCGGCGTCCAGGATCGCGTACTGCCCCGGTTGCGCGACGGCTCCGAGAATTTCCACCGTTCGGCCGCGGGCCTCGACGACCGTCACCGAAACCTGGGCGTTTTGAATCAAATTGGCGTCGCGATACGCCTTGATGATCCCCTGTTCCAGTTCAAATTCAGTCAGGCCGGCGGCATGCACCACGCCAAGATACGGAAGACTGACGTTTCCGCTCTCGCTGACGCGCGCGGTCTTCAGCGTTTCCTGGCCCGGGCCCATCAGGTCCGAGATCGCAATATTCAGCAAATCATTGCGTCCGATCGTGTAGTCGTTGCTGGTGCTGGTCATATCCGCCGGTGCGGGCGGGACGGCGGTGGCGAAATCGGCGGGGCCGCTTTCGGCCTGCGCGTCGATCGTGCTCAGGATCGGCACAACCAGCGGCTCGTTGGGGTGTCCGCTGCGGACGATCGCCGTCGGATTCAGAAAATCCTTCGTATCGCAACCGCCCAGAATTCCCGCCACGCACAGCGCGGCACTCGATTTAATCAGACTCGTCGTTATGTTACGCGGAAGACGCAAGATGCGCTCCTTTCCAAGGTTGACTCGTCCATAAGTCCTTTTTCAGCGACTCTACTGTATTCGTTGCAGCCGGGTTAGTGCAAGGGCACAACCTGTGACCGGCCAAACCGTTCGGTTTGCCGGAGGCGCAGATTCGCCATTTGGCTTGTATCGGTTTGCCGGCGTCGGCGACTGCTGTTTTTGCCGGAACCCCATTTTCCAAAGCCATCTATCGCCGCGCGTCATGGCCACTTTTCGATCAAACTGAGCAGAGCCGGATGCGCCAAAGGTCCCGCCATAAGAAACGGCGTTTTTGCCCCCTGATAGTTCGCCGAGTCAAAGGGGAAGATTTTCCCGCCGGTTAAATCCGTGATAACCCCGCCCGCTTCCAGCACGATCGCCGCCGGCGCCACGCAATCCCATAGTTTGCCGTTCACCGTAATGGCGCCGTGCGCCACGCCCGCCGCCACCTGTATCGCTTCGAGGGCGGCCGAGCCGAGCATTCTGATTTTCCAATCCGTCTGCGAAATAAATCGGCACGCCCAGTCGGGACATCGACCCGCCTTGTCGATCAAATTGCTGGTGATCATGATCATCGCGCTGTCGTCCAACGGCGTGAGTCTTGCGTGCAGACGATTATTCCCCAGCCACGCTCCCTCTCCCGCGGCCGCCGAGTACATCAAGTCGCGCGTGACGTCAAACACAACGCCCAGTACTGGAGACCCTTTCTCCAGAAGTCCGATGCACACGGCGAAGTTTCCCAGCCCGGAGATAAAGTTGTTGGTTCCGTCGATCGGATCGATGACCCACACCCGGCCAAGCGGATCGGGCGCGTCAAACGTGATCGACGATCCCGTTTCGCTTTCTTCGCCGATGATTCCGTCGGAGGGAAACCGCCGCCGCAGCCCGTTGACGATATACCGCTGGCTCGCCCGATCCGCTTCGGTCACGGCCTCGGCGGTGGTGGCGACGTGCGTCTTGGTGAGTCGTTCCACCTTACCCCAGTGGCTCAAGGCAATCTTCCCGGCGCCGCGGGCCAACTCGATGGCAAATTGCAAATCCAGCTTGAGGGGCATGACGGGAGAATACGGCAACGCGCCGGCGGTTGCCAGTGCGGCCGCGACAGTGCGGTCGTGAAGTCGCGAAGTCGCGAGGATGTCCGCGAACGTCCGCGAGTGTTGAAGGCGGGGCCCATTGGACCTAAACTCATATGTCGGCGACCGGGGCGAGGCGGCGAGACGCCGTCTCCAACTGCATTTGCGCTCTAAGTGATCAGAAGCATCGGACGGTTTGCGTGGCCTATTTTTGCGTGACATGATGAGCAAAGTCGAAAAGAGGCAGTTATGACTCTTCACGGAACACTAAACGGCAGTGTTGTTGTGCTCGATCAGCCTGCACCTTGGGCTGAAGGGACTCGTGTTGAGGTAGTCAATAGGGAAGCGGAGAAGGAGCCAACGCTATCCGAGCGGCTGCTGAAGCACGCCGGAACGGTTCCTGATCTTTCGGCCGACATGGCAGAGCAACACGATCATTATATCCACGGGACGCCCAAACGATGAGGACCGTCTTCGCCGATACTTTCTATTTTTTGGCGCTGCTAAGCCCTTCCGACCAGACGCACGCCAAAGCAGTGGCGTTCACGTCCGCCAACACGGTTCGCATGGTAACGACGAAATGGGTGCTGACGGAGTTTGCCGATGGTCTGGCGCGGTCACCGCGCGGGCGTATCGAGTTCCTGGCTACGTTGGCTGACTTGCAAATGGACGCAGACGCAACGATTGCTCCCTGCGTTCACTCCCTCATGACTGAGGGAGTGCGCCTCTACGGACAGCGTCCCGATAAAAAGTGGTCTCTGACTGACTGCATCTCCTTCGTGGTCATGACAAGTGCAGGCATTGCCGAAGCCCCGACGGGCGACCATCATTTCGAGCAAGCCGGTTTCGTTGCCCTGCTGAAGTAGGCTATTCAGGGCACACGCTGGGAGCGGTGCATGTTTGGTTCTCATCTCTCCATCGCCGGCGGAATGCACAAAGCCCTGCTCGAAGCAGAGCGCCTTGGCATGGCATGTCTCCAAGTCTTTACGAAAAACCAGCAGCAATGGAAGTGCCCGGCTTTGGAAGGCGCAGCGATCGAGCAATGGTCATCTCATCGCGATCGGCTGAAATTCGAAAAGACAGTCAGCCATGACAGCTACCTGATCAACCTCGCATCGCCCGACGCCGATCTGCGGGAAAAAAGCATTGCGCTCTTCATCGAGGAACTTCGGCGTTGCGCTATCCTCGGCATCCCATATCTCGTCACCCATCCCGGCGCCCACATGGGCCAGGGCGAAGAAGTCGGTCTGAAGCGCATCGCTGAATCACTGGACATTGTTCACGAGCGCATTGCCGCCGACGGCGTGACGACGTGCCTGGAGATCACCGCCGGGCAGGGGACGTCGCTTGGGTATCGCCTGGAGCATCTGGCCGGCATCATGGATCAGGTGAAAGACCCGACTCGGCTCGGCGTCTGTCTCGATACCGCCCATCTGTTTGCGGCCGGTTATGATTTTCGTGGGCGCAAGTATGCCGGTTTCAGAAAAGAACTGGACTCGACGATCGGAATCGGGCGCGTGAAGGTCTTGCATCTGAACGATTCGAAGAAGAAATTGGGAAGCCGGGTCGACCGCCATGCGCATATCGGAAAAGGATTGATCGGCGTTGAAGGATTCAGACCGTTCGTTCGCGAGAAGGCGTTCGCCGAAATACCCAAGATTCTTGAAACGCCAAAGGAAAAAGAGGCCGAAAGCGGGCGGGATTGGGATGAGATCAATTTAGAGACATTGCAATCGCTCATGTGATAAATCAAAAACGCGTCATTGGTCGAGTTAATCGCGCAGACCGGAAAGCGCGGGTTTTGCTGCGCACGCGGTTGACATTCTGCGTTGGATACAACGTGACGGGGAATTCGCATTGGTCGGCAATTTTTGAAATTTGATGCCCCTGGGCCTAATCGAAAAACTTCGTCATCACGCGCGACAGACGCCCGATCGCATCGCGATTCGTCAGATCATTCCCGGGAACCGCCTTTCGGTGTCGTGGCGTGACCTTGGCGCGCTGGTCAATGTTCTCGCGGGAGCATTTTCCGATGCCTTGCCTCCCGGCGCCATCCTCATGCTGTGCTCGGCGAATCGGGCGGAATTCACCGCCGCGTATCTCGCGGCGCTGGCGGCAAACATGACGATTTTCCCGATCGCCCCTGATATTGCCGAGCCGGAGTTGAACTCCGCCGCGCGACGATGCGGGGCGGCGGCCATGCTGGCGATCGGGCAACCAGCGTTGCCGGTCGGCATGTCATGGTCGAAGCGATCGGTTCTTTCACCGTGCGCCGCCGACGCCGCGCTATTTACCGTGCCGACATGGCCGGTCAATCGCGCCGACGGCGCCGCGCTGCTGCTGCTCAGCTCTGGAACCACCGGCCGGCCGAAAATCGTCCGTCGCGAGGGGGCTTCGCTTGATGCCGTCTCGGCGAACATGGTGAACGCGATTCAATTTACGCCCGATGATCACGTTCTGGCGGCGGTTCCGCTTTGCCATTCGTATGGAATGGAGCACGGCCTCTTGTGTCCGATTTGGGCCGGCAGTTGCGCCCATATGTACGAACGGTTCGATCTGCCGGCCGCGATGGGCGAGTTAACCGGTAACGCCGTGACGATTTTTCCCGGCGTTCCTTTCATGTTCGAAACGCTTTGCGGCGCCGGTCGTCGTCCGGCTCGGCCGTTCTCGCTCCGCCGCGCCTATTCGGCGGGGGGGCCGTTGCCGCGGACGCTGTTCGAGGCGTTCGCCGACCAATTCGGCATCGTGATTTCGCAGCTTTACGGCGCGTCGGAAATCGGCTCGGTCACTTTCAACGATCCGCAGATCAACCCCTTCGACCCGGCAAGCGTCGGCCGACCGATGGATGGCGTGGCCGTTCGCATTCTGAATATGCAATCGCCCGAAGACATCGATCAGACATTGCCGATCGGAGCAGAAGGCCACGTCGCGATCGCCGCTCCCTCTATGCTCAGCGGGTATCTTGACGGCGAGCCGCCGCCCCTGGTTGGCGGATATTTTCCGACAGGCGATCTGGGCCGTCTCGATGCGAGCGGCGCGTTGACGATTACCGGCCGGATCAAATTATTGATCGACGTGGCGGGCCGAAAAGTGAATCCGCTGGAAGTGGAGGAAGTGATTTGCGATCACGAATCGGTTGGGGAGTGCGTTGTCCTCGCGGCGGCGGTCAGCCCGACGCTTAATCGGCTAAAGGCGATCATTACCCCCGCCACGCCAGGGACGACGCCCGACGCCGGGGCGCTGCGTGATTTTTGCAAGTCAAGGCTCAGCGCGTACAAGGTGCCGCGCCTTTTTGAAGTCCGCGAATCGCTTCCTCGCTCACCGGCAGGAAAAATTCTGCGGCAGTCGCTGGGTTCATGAACTCAAGGCGACGCAAAGATATCACGTTCCCGACGCCCGACGTTCTATTTTCGATTTGAGCCATGCGATGAATTTATCGGGAGACAACAAACCCGCCTGTTCTTTCAAGACGTTTCCGCGCTCGTCAAGAAGGAGAAGGGCGGGGATACTGCTGATGCCGAATTTTCGAGCGAGGTCGCCCTGCTGATCGATGTCGATTTGCACCGGGACAAGGTCAGCCATCGCCGCCGCCACGGCCGGATCGGTCCAGGCGGTGCGTCGCATGGTTTGGCACGGTCCGCACCAGCTGGCCGTGAAATCGAGAAAGAGCGGCCGATGCGTTCTCGCGGCTTCCGCGCGGGCGGCGGCGAAATCAGTTCGCCAGGGGATAATCTCTTTCTTGCCGCCAAAGCGCGGGAGAATAATCACGGCGTCAATGGCCAGGAAGATCAACAGCGCGACGAAGGTAGACCTGGAAGACTTTTTCATGGCGACTGCAATGGTATGCCTCGCGTTGTATCGCGATCTCGCGGCGTCGTTTCCTCTGAGACATTCGCGGGTAAAATCCTCCACTGCTTCAATGACCTTTTTGAGGATATTTATGGCTTGGCCGACATCGTTGCAAATCGCGCTGAAAGAATGGGCATCCGTCTGTGCCGCCCTCGAAAGCGGGCGTCAGATCATTCTCCTCCGCAAAGGAGGGATCTATGAAGCCGGCGGGGAATTCGAACTGGAGAACCGCGAATTTCTGCTCTTCCCGACCTACCTCCACCAAAATCCAACAATGCTCAAGCCGGAGGTACATCCCGCATTTGAAGCCAGGACGGCGGAGCCGGAGCAGGTTCGCATCAGCGTGGCGGGAGTGGTTACTGATATCATCAAGATCGCAAGCCGGGCGCAGATGGACGCGCTGGAGGATGAACATGTCTGGGCGACGCCGCTGATCGATATGCGGTTTGGCTACAAGCCGCAGAATCCGCTGTATCTGATGCTGGTGCGGGCGTATCGGCTGCATGAGCCGTTATCGATCGTCAATACACCGGCGTATGCAGGGTGCAAGAGTTGGGCGCCGCTGGAGCAGGAAGTGGCGACGGGCGATGCGCTGCCGGTGTTGGACGATGTATTGTACGCGTTTAGGCGCAAGACGATTTTGGAAAAAATGAACCGGGCCTAAGCTAAGGCGCGATCGAGCTGACGCCCGTCGGCGGATTGCCGGCGGCGGCGACGGTGGCGTTCAGTTGGCCCAGAACCTTCTCGACGATTCTCGGGTTATCGCGGGCCGCGATGGTTCCTTCCACGCGCGACGTGCCGATCCAGTCGATCATGGCGCCGTGCTTGGCGGAGAGGGTCAGGGTGCTGTTGCGAATTTTTAAGATCGTGGCGTCGTTATCGTCCGTGCTCGACACAAACGCGATGCCGTCGTATTCGAGCAGGCCCGGCGGAATGGATCTGCCGATGACATACCATTTCACCGACGCATTGCTGGTCACCGCTTTCATGTCGCGCGTCGGCGACCACAAAAGCCGAATGTGCATGACCTGTGACACCGGCGAATCCGACACCCGGCCACTCAGCCCCTTCTCGGTCGCCTGGTCGATGAGAACCACGTCGATATCGCCGTTGCCGTTACGGCTGGAATAGGCCTGCGTAAAACCCTGGCGGAATGTCTGCTGACGATCGACGGAAGTAACGGTGAGGCTTGTTTGGGAACTGCATCCGATCGAAGCCAGGGAAAGCACCATTCCCACGAGAAGAAGACCATGCATTTGCCGCAAGCGGGAGGATGGGTGGTTGTGGTTCATAAGAAATAGGTAGCCGGTAATGAGTGATTGGTTGACGAGATTCGATCCGTCGCCGGTTGCGTTCATCCAGCCATGTCTAGCGACCGCGACGATAAGCTTTCGGCAATCTATCGCTATGAAAGCCCCAGCAACCCGAGTGTGTCGCGCTCGACGATGCCTCGCAATGCCTCACGTGGAATCAAGGGCAGATTCGTCCCCTGGGCGAGCTGATTAATGCTGTATAGCGCCTCGATGCACTCGGTCGCGCTCGTGTAGGGGAAATCGCTGCCGAAGAGAAGTTTTTCGATGACGCCATGCTCGTGGACCGAAATCAGCGCGTTGTACGCCTGCCACGGCCGGCTCAGCAATCCGCTCACATCCGCATAAACGTTTGCATGCTTGGCCAGCATGCAGACGGTTTCTTCGATCCACGGCTGGCCGAGTTGGGCGATGATCATCCGCAGGTTCGGAAATGTTCGAGCCACCTCGTCGAATAAGTACGGCCGGCCATATTCTAGTTTGCTTTGATCGGTGAATTGGCCGCTGGGATGAATCAATACCGGCATTCCAAGCCGCTCGCACTCGGCATATACGCGCATGGCCCGCGAATCGGTCGGATGAAAATCTTGGTTGGCCGGGGAAACGGTTACGCCGCGAAGTTTCAGTTCTTCGCGGGCGATAACGACTTCCTGCGCCGCGCATTTTTCGGTTGGGTCGATCCCGGCGAAGCCGATCAATTTTTGCGGAAATCGATTGACATACTGCGCGATGAAATGATTCGGGATTTCCGCCTGCAAATAACGGCTCTTGAAGCCGAGCACGATCGACTTATCGACATTTCCGCTTTCGGCCCAATGATGATCGGGATCGGCCGCGGGCACGACGCGCCAGGCGCCTTTCTGGCCGCTGATTCGCGGCGGACGCCGACGGCCAAGCCGGGGACTATTGCCAAGATCGAGCCGGCCAAGTTGGTCGGGCGACTGCCAGATATGCGTGTGTACGTCAACGATCATGTTTGTCCGTCTCGCGTGGAAGGCGGTTCGGTCGCGTAGCCCACCCCCCGTCGGGTCATTCCCGTTCCTCATCGCCCCGGTGACGGTCCCGGGCCGATCTTCGTCCTTGAATTTGCACTGAGGCGATCGGCATTCTAAAGCTATTCGGGAGCGGCGTCAAAGCCAACCTCCGATAACTGAAAAACCTCAGGCCCATTACTTCGTTTATCGGACGTGAAATGGGTGACACTGTAACGAAAATGCAACCATCGCGTGCGGCGATGGTTGCATTTACGATGTCGAATCGGCGTCAAGCGGCCCCAGCTTATTTTTTTTCGATTTTTCGGCGGCGCAGTTCCGCGTCGATGAATGGATCGAGTTCGCCGCGATCGAGCACGTCCTCGACTTTCGTAGTTTCCACGCCGGTGCGGACATCCTTGACGCGCCGGTCATCCAGAACGTAATTGCGGAGCTGGCTGCCGAAGCTGTTTTCCTTCATGTCGCCGAGCACGTTGCGAAGTTCCTCGTCGCGTTTGGCTTGCTCCATCGCTTCGAGCTTGCTTTGCAGAATGCTCAGCGCCAGCCGTTTGTTCTGCTGCTGGCTGCGCTCGACGGAACAGACCACGGCGATTCCCGTCGGCTTATGCACGATTCGCACGGCGGTGGCGACCTTATTCACGTTCTGCCCGCCGGGACCCGCGGCCCGAACGAACGCCACAATTTCCAAATCTCCCTCGGGAATCACCACTTCCGAATCAGCCACGTCGTATTCGGGAACGACCTTCACCGCCGCGAAACTGGTCTGGCGTTTTCCCTGGGCGTTAAACGGGCTTGGCCGAACCAGGCGATGCACGCCCGCCTCACACCGCAAATATCCAAACGCGTACGGCCCTTTGACATGGAGCGTGACCATTTTCAGTCCCGCCTGTTCGCCCCATTGGCGATCGACTTCGCTGACGTCCCATCCGCGCTTTTCGAAGTAATACAGATACATGCGCAGCAGCATTTCCGTCCAGTCCTGCGCCTCGGTTCCGCCGGCCCCGGCTTGAATGGTGAAGAAGCAGTTGCGGATATCGTTAGGGCCGTCGAGCAACGCCTGGAGCTCGATCTTTTCACCCCGTTTTTCAAGCTCGGCCAATTGCTTACCCGACTCGGCGATCGAGTCGGCGTCTCCCGCTTCCTGCCCGAGTTCGTACAGCGCCTTGGCGTCGTCCAACCCGCGCAGCATCTCCTCGACCGGGTCAATCGTCGCTTTGATCGCCTTTAGTTCCGCGACGATCCCTTTGGCGGCTTCGGCGTTATCCCAAAAGTCGGTATCGCCCATCTTCGCTTCGAGTTCTTTTCGTCGTTGCTGTTTTGCAGGCAGGTCAAAGAGAGTCCCGAATCGCAATGATCCGGGATGAGAGGTTTTGGATGGCGTGCGGAATGTTTTCGTGAATCATGGTGATGTGTGTACCATAGCGCGGCCGGGGCCGCAATCAAGTGCGGCGCCAGTCGGCGAAATCGCCGAGGGCGATGCGCGACCTTTCGGTGTCGCTGGCCAACGTCGGCAACGCCGAAGTAGATCGTGATAATTTTCAAGCAGCACGGGAGGCCTTTAATCTGTCACTTGGGGTTAGCAAGAAGCTGCTCAAGGATTTTGGCCGCACCCCCCCGAGGCACTGCGGGATGTGGCGAGTACTTTGGTTTTCATGGAGGTTTTACATAAGGTGCAGAGCCAAAGGGCCGAAGCGTGCGCGACCGCTTCTCGGAAACAGGCACTTAGGCATGCCTGATGCGGCGACCCTGGCAGTGATCGAATCGCTAGTTGATTCCGATCGCCTTGTCGCGCTTTGCGAGAGGATTCATGACGTAAAAAGCTGGCAGGAGTTGCTCGCGTAGGCAGTATGCACCGCGTCACGCCGACAAGCAGGAGTGGCTCGCGTTATAGTTACCGCCAAGTTCGATACACTTACATCCGCATTTTTTTCTTTGACGGCCAGGGGATCGTGAAAACACCGTTTGCGCAGCCCCGCGCAATCCGAGCGCCTGCTGTCGCATTTCAGGTCCCCCAAAGCTGGTTCTGGGCCTCGGCGGCGCGCGATTCTTAAACTGACGCAGCGGTTCGATATCGGCCATGACGAATTTACGAAAAGTCGCCGAGCTCAATCAAGGCAAGATGTTGATAAGCAGGAAGCTGAAATATTCGTCGTCCCCCAGGCGTAGCGCCAATTGCTGATCTTGGGGAATGATTCGGGTTTCAAGATAAGCGCCGCCTGCCGGATCGGGATGGGTGTACACTTCCGCCGTCCGTGTGCGGAGGTTGACGATGATGTACTGCTCGACCCCGGCATTTGCATACCCATTCAGCTTCTCCCCGCCGCCACGCTCGTAGCTGCTGTCGGCAACCTCGATTACGCAAAAGGCATCGGCAGCGTGGGGAAGGCGGTCGCGATAGTCGCTTCGGCTTCCCCGCAACACCATGCCGACGGGAATGGGGGCATGGCTCTCCGACCAGATCAGGGTGCTTTGAGTTCTGAGGTGGCGCCGTCTCGGATTTGACGCCTTCGTCCAGTTCGGCCAACATGGAGACGACGGAATTGTGCTTGGCGCCTTCCACGACTTCACTCCCCCGCAAATCGAAGCGATCGCGATAGACTAGAACGCCGTCGAGAAGCTCAATGGTCGAATCTTCGGGGAAGATGCCCTGCTCGACCATGCCTAATGCTTCGGAGTAAGTGAAACGCACGGGTCCAAACCCCATGTTTCGCACGGCGGGATGCGGCGTCGGCGCTAAAGTTGTCGGAACCGATCCACGTGCAACGATCCGAAAATGATACACCGCCGCGCCCGTGGGGACAATATTCCCCCGCCCCGCGCGTAGTGAGAGGTGAAAACGTCTCGATAAAAGCCGGTGCGCCGGTCAGCAGGATCCTATCTATGAACAAGCAATCAATCCAACGCGACGGGCGGCGGGGCGCAGTGGCCGCGATCCTTCTTGCCTTTGCAATTATCTGTCCCATTACAGCTTACGCCACCGAGGCGCAATGGTCTCGCGACGACGCCGCCCATCTATTGCGGCGGGCGGGGTTTGGCGGGACGCCGACTCAGATTGAAGCCATGCACGCGCTCGGTCGAGACGGCGCGGTCGATTATCTCATTACCGGCACTTTGCCGTCGGGCTCCGAGGCGCCGTTCGCTCATGTCGAACTTCCGCCGCTGACGTTTAGTCTTGAGTTCGATTCGCGCGTTCAAGGTCCCGCCGCGCTCTATTCATTGCAGCAAATGAAAGTTTGGTGGCTGGATCGCATGGTCCGCACCGACCGCCCGCTTGAAGAAAAAATGACCCTCTTCTGGCACGGCCTGTTCACCAGCGGAATCAGAGAAGTTCGCTCGGTTGAATGGCTGGCCAACCAAAACGCGCTGTTCCATCGCGAAGCCATCGGCAACTATAAACGCCTCACCCATGAGATCATCCATGACCCGGCGATGCTCAAATATCTGAACAACGACGAAAACCTCAAAGGCCGGCCCAACGAAAATCTCGCCCGCGAACTGCTCGAACTCTTCACTATGGGCGAAGGCAACGGCTACACCGAAAAAGACATTCCCGAAGTGGCCCGCGCCCTGACCGGCATGACCGGACGCCGATACAAGGGATTCGGCCGGCAGGGAAAAAGCGACGCGTCCGGCGGCCACGCCGAATTCGTCCAGCGATTCCACGACGACGAGCCGAAGACCATTTTCGGAAAAACCGGCGATTATAAACCCGACGACGTGGTGGATCTGATCTTCGATCAGCCGCAGCCGTCGGGATACCTCGCAAAACGGTTGTGGCAATTTTTTGGAAACCCGTCGCCGAGCGACGACGAGATCGCTCCCGTCGCCGAGGCGCTTAGGTCTGGGAATTGGGATTTGGCGCCGGCGCTTCGGGCGCTGTTTACCAGCCCCGCGTTTTATGGGGATCGATCGAAATGGGTTGTCATCAAAAGTCCGGTGGAGCTTGAGGCGTCTACGCTGCGATTGTTGGAAGAGCCATCGCAGCCGCGAATGCTCGGCGCCGGGGTGTTCGCCATGAATCAGCTTGGCCAGCAGCTGTTTGAGCCGCCCAACGTCAAGGGGTGGCCCGGCGGGGAACACTGGATGACGTCCAGCGCCGTCTTCCTTCGATACAACGTCGCATTCGCGATGGCCAACGGAATGCTGGGACAGAATTTCGGCAGATTCGGTTTTGGCGGCGGGGGCAAAGGCCTAAAGGCCGCAAAGGCGACGCCGAAAGGGGCGGCGCCGGCGGAAGCCGCGAAGACCGACACAGCGGCCGTCCCCGCCACGCAAGAATCGGTCAAGGGAAAAAACGGCGACACCGCGACCGTCGATGCCCGGCGTGAGCGCATCAAGGCGATTCGACAAGAGGAAGCCGAAAAGGTGAGGGAAGAGATCACCAAGCTGCCGCCGCTGCCGTCGCCGGGTCAGATGGTTTTGCCGTCGAAATTATTTGCCGCCTTGGGAAACGATCCCACGCCGGGGCAGATCGTCGATGCGGCCATTGCCCGATTCGTGCAGCAGCCGATGCCCGCGGATAAAAAGGCCACCCTTGCCGAAGCGCTCGGCGCCGGTCCGCTGAAACTGGGCGAACCCGAAAGCGATGGCCGCGTGCGCAAGATGATCGGATTGTTATTGAGCACCCCGGAGTATCAAGTCGAATAACGCAGTTGTTTTTTTTGATTCATCGAGACCAAGGACGCATCTATGTTCACCGCCAACGACATCCTCTTTTCCCGCCGGTTATTCCTCAATCGCGGCGTGCAGCTTCTTAGCCTCGCCGGTACGCTGCCTCTGTTTCTGGATCGCGGCGCCCATTGCCTGGCCTCGGACTTCGCGACCAACCCCGCAGGCGCGGGCCGGCCCGACGATCACGTTTTGGTCGTCCTGCAATTGGCCGGCGGAAACGATGGGCTCAACACCGTCATTCCGCTCGGCAGCGACGACTACCTCAAGGCCCGCCCCACGCTGGGCGTGAAAAAATCAGCCGCGTTGCGACTGAACGATAATTTCGGACTTCATCCATCGTGCTCGGGCCTGAAGCATTTATATGACGCCGGCGATTTGGCGATCGTCCACGCCGTCGGCTATCCCAACGCCAACCGCTCGCACTTTCGCGCCACCGACATCTGGACGACCGCCCAGCCTGAGCGTCATGGAACCAGCGGATGGCTCGGCCGTTACTGCGACTCTGCCTGCGCCGGGGAAGATCCCGGCCACGCCACCGGCGCCAAAAAGACCGCCCCGGTCGAAACCGCCATCGCACTGGACGTCGAGCCGCCGCCCGCGCTGCAAGGCGTCAATTACATCCCGCTCACCTTCGCCCCCGCCAATGCCCAGGGCGGCAAGGGGCGCGACAGAGCGGGCCAGCAAATGGCCGGCGATCTGGTCGCCAAACTCAATGGCGCTGCGACGCCGCCCGATATGATGCAGTCCCGCCACGCTCCGTCGGCCGGCGCCGCGGAGACCGAGTTCATTCAACGCACCGCTCTCAACGCCCGCATCTATGCCGACAAGATCAGGAACATCAGCGCCACGATCGAGAACAAGGCGTCCTATCCCCAGACGCAATTGGGCCGCGACTTTAAGCTGATCGCGCAGCTTATCGCGTCGAATCTTCCGACCCGCGTGTATTACGTGAAGCTCGGGGGATTTGACACCCACGCCAATCAGCTTCAAAACCATCCCCGCCTGCTCGAAGAGGTCAGCGGCGGAATCGCCGCCTTCATCGACGATCTCAAACAGCTTGGCCACCTCAATCGCACGACATTGATGACCTTCAGCGAATTCGGTCGCCGCGTTCACGAAAACGGCAGCGGCACCGATCACGGCGAAGCCGCCCCGATGTTCCTCGCCGGCGGCGCCGTCAAGGCGGGTCTGCATGGTGTTTTCCCCAGCCTCGCGCCGGAAAAATTAAACCGCGGCGACGTTCCCTTCACCACCGACTTCCGCCGGGTCTACGCGACGCTGCTCAATCAATGGATGGGCGCGGATGATCAAAAGATTATGGGCGGCAAGTTTGATTCGGTTGAATTGCTGAAAGCGAGCTAACGGTAAAAACCGCGATCAAGGCGCGGACATCTGGCGATCATTATAGCTTACGGCGTAACGATCGAGAGTATTTCTCGTGGTGGGAGTGCGACCCCCGGCCGCGAAACGCGCCCCGCAAGCGGGGCCGCTAAACGCGGAAACCGTCGAATAACCAAAACAATGCTCTAAAGCCGTTTGAGCTTCGCGTAGACGTATGCGATGATGAACTGCGCGAAGAGCAATAATACGATGGACGGGCCGGTCGGCAGAAACGTCCAACGGAAATGAACGCCCAGTCCGCCAAGTGTTCCGATCAATGCCACGATGAGCGAGGCGAGCAGCGCCGACTGGAGTTTCTTGCATAAGACCAGCGCCGTGGCGCCGGGCAGCACGAGCAACGCCGTGACCAATACATTTCCAGCGAGGCGGACGCCGACGACGATCGTCAGGGAGACGAGGATCATCAGTAAATAGTGGATGAAGCCGACATTCACGCCGCAGGCCTCGGCCGAGATCGGATCGAAGCAATACGCGATGATTTCGCGGGCGAGCATAATGATGACCGCCACCACGGCGGCGCACAGCGCCGCGGCGCCGACGGCGAATTGCTTTGACACGTTCATCTGGCCGAACAGGAACGTCTCCCATCCGACGGGATCGACGCCGCGCACGTGGCGGTAGACGTATTGAGCGAGGATTCCGAACGCCAGCGACGCGACCAGGAAGATGCCGATGGCGGCGTCGCCGTTGATTTTTCCCGAGCGCGTGAAGTACCCGATCCCGATCGCGGTAAGCAGGCAGAAGATGACCACGCCGACGTAGGGGAGAAATTCGCGCCCCGGACCGCCCAGCGCCGGGAAAACCAGCACGAGCAGCCAGACCGCCCCGGCGCCGCCGAACCCGCTGTGCGCGATTCCTTCGCCGATGAACGCCCAACGTCTGAGGACAACGAAGACGCTCAGCACCGCGCACGCGACCGCCATCGAAGCGGCGGTGAAGAATGCGGGGAGAACGTCGGAGATGCCGGTCACGGCTACAACCATGAGGATGATTTTCCCATGAAATCCGAGTGCCTGGCACGCGAATCATTCGTTTGTTCACGCGCGGGGATGCGGCGGTTCCACGGAAACATCCATGGGATTCATCCCCAGTGATGTTTGATCTTCTCGCGCAGGAACTTGGCGCTGCGCGCCAGTTCCTCGATGCCGTTCACTCCGTCTTCGATGCTGATCCATCCGTTGAATCCGACGGCTTTGAGCGTGCGGAAAATCGCGTCGTAATCATTGAGGCCCTTGCCGATTTCGCCATGGCGCAATCGGCTTGCGTAGCCGACGCTGTCTTCTTCCTTGCGCAAATCCTCGATGGTCCCCTCGGCCAGATAACGATCGCTGGCGTGCATCGTCACCACTCGCTTTTTCACGCGGTCAAGCAATTCCAGCGGATCTTCGCCGGCCAGGATGGTGTTGCTCGGATCGTAGTTGACGCCGAAGTTCGGGGAATGAACGCGATCCACCAACTCGCAGAAAACATCCATCTTCTGGGCGAATTCGGGGAACTGCCAGTAGTTGTCCTTATAGTGGTTTTCGATGACGAGGGTGATGCCATGGCTGGCCGCGTGGGGGATGCAGGCCTCGATGCTTTCGGCGGCGTAGCGAATGCCGTCGGCCCGGCTTACCTCCGGGCGGCGTTGCCCGGACAACACCCTGCAGTACTTTCCGCCAAGGATCGCCGTCATGTCGATCCACCCTTTTTCCAGGTCAACCTGTTTTCGCCGAAACTCGGCGTCGGGATGCGTGAAATCCGGCGAACAGCACATCATCGGAATCGAAAGTCCCTTGTCCTCGACCTGCTTGCGCGCGGCCGGCCACGACCTCGGATCCTTCAAATCGATAAACCCGGTGTAAAATTCCAGGCCGTCGATATCGAGCGTGGCAGCCAGGTCGATCCATTGGCCGAGCGTCATTTTTCCATTGACGCACAGATCATCCATAAACGCTTTGGGAAACGCGGCGAGCTTGGGCATGGGTTGTTCCTGTTGAATTCCTAAAATGAGCTTGCGCGACCACGCGGGTTCTTTTCATACCCTCGCCCGCTAATCCGGGAGAGGGCCGGGTGAGGGTTCCTTCGACAGTGCGTAATTTATGCGACTTCCATCATTTCAAGAATCCCTCTCCCCGGCACTCTCCCGGATTACCGGGCGAGGGAGTAGCGCGTGATCGCGCAAGGTTATTTTAGACTTACGAGACTCGTTATTTCATCGGATTGCGGCCGATCACCGGATACTGTTCGATCTCCACGACGCTCCCCGACACCGGCCGGCTTTCATCGCTCAGCCAATAGACCGCGGCGGTCGCGATCGTTTCGGGCTGCATGATCTTTCCCGACGGCGCAAACGCCGTCGGCGGATGCTCGGGCCAATCGGCCGGCAATCCTTCGCGCATCTTCAATTTATATTCGTTCTCCGACAACACCCAGCCGAGATTCATCTGGTTAAATCGCACCCTGTCCCGGCCATGGGCGTCGGCCAGATTGCGCGTCAGCGTCATCAAGGCCCCCTTGGAGACGCTGTACGCCAATTGATTGGCTTCGCCACAATAGCCATTGATGCTGCCGATGTTCAGCATGCACCCTTGCCGATCTTTGAGATACGGCATCGCCGCCCGCGCCAGCAGCAGCGGAGCGCGTACGTTGATCGCCATGGCGCGATCGAACAGGTCGGCGTCGGTTGTCTGTAAATTGCTGCGGACGATAAAGGCCGCGTTGTTGACGATGGCGTCGACGGTTCCAAACGCCTTGACGGCCGCTGCGACGATGCGCGTGGCCGTGTCGGGATCGGATAAGTCGTCGATGTGCAGCGCCCCGGCCGATCCCAGCTCGGAAAGCATTTTTTCGCCGAGATCGCGCTCCAGCCCATGCACCAGAACCCGGGCTCCCTCGGCCACGCATCGCCGGGCGATCGCCTGCCCGATGCCGGTGGTGCTGCCGGTGACGATGATCGATTTGTTCTTCAGCCGCATGGGCGTTTTATACGCGATCGATCGGCCGGATGGAATTACGGCCGTTCTACGGCAATCGCCGCCCTCCTATAATTCAACCATGCGCAACGAAACAAAAGCATCGCATAAAAACTGCGCGCTGTGCGGCCAGCCCATCTCCGCGGCAAGGCTCGAGGCGCTTCCCGGCGTGACCACATGCATCGAATGCGCCCGGAAAAATCCCCGAAAAATCGACACCAGCGGCGTCGATCTCAGCCAGGCCAGCCCGATCAACCGCAACGGCTTTGCGCCAAGCGACTAAATTCAGCGGCATGCAAAATGAAAAGACCGACAGACCTCTTCGCCTCCGAATCGGCATCGATGTCGGCGGAACATTCACGGACCTCGTCGCCACTGACGGAACGTCCCTTCACGTCGTCAAACTTCCCTCGACGCCGCCCGATTTTCAACTGGCGGTGATCGAAGCGGTCCGACAGGCGAGCGTTTACGGTTCGCCCGCCGAGATCATTCATGGATCGACTGTCGCCACCAACGCGCTGCTGCAACGCGCCGGCGAGCCGGTCGCGTTCGTAACCACCGACGGATTTGCCGACATGCTTCTCATCGGCCGCCAGAATCGGCCGATCCTGTACGCCTTGCGCGTTCAGCGTCCGGAGCCGCTCACCCCGGCCGAAAACTGGTTTACCGTCCGCGAGCGCATCGGCGCCGACGGCGCCGTCGTCGAGCCGCTGACCGAACCGCAGGTCGACGAGCTGATTCGACGAATCCAATCGCGCGGATTGCGGCACGTCGCGGTCTGCCTGTTGTTCAGCTTTATCAACCCGGCTCACGAACAATACATCGGCATGCGATGCGAGCGAGCGGGACTGACGGTGAGCTTGAGCAGCCGGGTGCTGCCGGAATTCCGCGAGTTTGAACGCGCGAGCACGACGGTGATCAACGCCGCGATGCGGCCGGTGGTGACGAAGTATTTGGAGGCATTGGAAGCGGGATTGCGGGCTAACCAATGGCTTCATCACCCCGACGCCGGTTCTGAGGGACTCCGAAGAGCCGGACCGAATGTCGAAAAATCCGGCTCTTCGGAGTACCACAGAACCGGCGTCGTCGCGGAACAACGTCGCAACGAAACCAATTCTACCCGCCCTCCTGCTCCCTCGCCCGGTACCCCGGGTGAAGGCCAGTCCGATCGCAACCCGCACGGCAGAGGCGACCTCACCTCTCCCGGCGTACCGGAAGAGGGTACAAATCAGAACGCCTCGCCATCGCTGAAAATCCTCCATTCCGGCGGCGGCGTTCTTTCGGTCGCCGACGCCTGCGCGCAAGCCGCCCGGCTGGTTCTTTCCGGTCCCGCGGGCGGCGTCATGGGCGCCGCTTTCGTCGCCAAACACGCCGGTTTCGATCATGTGATCACCTACGACATGGGCGGCACCAGCACCGACGTCGCCGTCATCCGCAACGGCCAGCCCGCATGGACCACCGCCTCCACGATCGACGGCCTTCCCCTCGGCCTGCCGATGTTCGACATCCAAACAGTGGGAGCCGGCGGCGGTTCCATCGCCCGCGTCGATCCCGGCGGGGCACTGCGCGTCGGCCCGCAATCGGCGGGCGCCATTCCCGGCCCCGCCTGTTACGACCGTGGCGGCGTCGAGCCCACCGTCACCGACGCCAACCTCGTCCTCGGCCGGATCGTCCCCGATCGTTTTCTGGGCGGCAATATGCGCATCAACCCGGCGCTGGCGCATCGCGCCATCGCCACTCTCGCATCGGTCATCGGTAAAACCGTCCACGAAACAGCCCTTGGCGTAGTGAAGGTGGCCGAGGCGAACATGGAACACGCGATCCGAAGCGTCAGCAGCCGCCGGGGGCATGATCCGCGCGATTTCACCCTCGTCAGCTTCGGCGGGGCGGGCGGCCTTCATGCGTGCGCGCTGGCTGACGCCTTGGAGATCCCCCGCGTGTTGATTCCGCCGTACTGCGGCGTTCTCAGCGCGCTGGGAATGCTCGTCGCGCCGCCCGTCGCCGATGCGTCGCGAACGGTCGTTCATCTCGGCGCCGCCTTGGACAACGAGAGGCTGATCGCCGAGATGGGAAGCGTCAACGGCGAAACCATCGACGCTATTCCGTATGAACAGACCGAGCGTGTCGAGGTTTACGCCGACGTGCGTTTTCGCGGCCAATCGCACGAATTGACGGTGAAGGTCGATCAGCCGACGCTCGAGCATATCGCCGAGCGATTTCATGAGGCGTATCGGAAGTTGTACGTTCAGGTCCCCCAGGGCCCGGAGATTCAGGTCGTGACGGTTCGAGTAAGGCGAATCGGCCGAGTGGCGAAGGTGGAATTTCCGGCGTGGAAAGCTTCTAACACTGCCATGACGTCGACCAGCGCGACGAGCCCGGAGGGGCAGGCGTTGCAGGTAAAGGTCGGCGATCAATCGGCACAGACGCGGGTCGTGGGGCGTGCGGATCTCGTCGGCACGTCGCTAAACGGGCCACTGTTATTGGTTGATGACGAAGCGACCGCATATATTCCGCCAGGATGGCGGGCCGAGGGGTCTGGCGATGGCTTGGTCGTGATGACGAGATAATGCGCCGAAACGGGCGATCGAGCGGGCGGATGGGGATCGGCCGCGTAAGTTCCTTTGAACAATGCACCCGGAGGGATTCGAACCCCCAACCCTCCGCTCCGAAGGCGGATGCTCTATCCAGTTGAGCTACGGATGCAAGGCGGGGGCATTGTAGCCAAGCCGCTTGGCTTTGGCCAATGTGCCTATCATCCGTCGTCATGGAAACGTTAAAAACAGAAGTCGCGGTCGTTGGCGCCGGGCCGATCGGGTTGGAATTGGCGGTGGCGCTCAAGCGAGCAAAAATCGATTATCAACATTTCGACGCCAGGCAAATCGGATACACCGTCTCCTGGTTCGCCCCCGGCACGCGATTCTTCAGCTCCAACGAGCGAATCGCCATCGCCGGCGTGCCGCTGCAAACGCCCGAGCAGGGGAAGGCGACGCGCGAAGATTACCTGGCCTACCTCCGCGGCGTCGTGCAGCAATTCGATCTGAAGGTGAACACATATGAGCCAATCGTTGGCATCGAACGGCAAGAAGCGGAGTTTGTCGTGAAAACCAGGCCGGGGGGCGCCGAGCGCGTCTGCCGGGCGAAAAGCGTGGTGCTGGCGACGGGGGGGACGGATCACCCCCGGCGGCTGAATATTCCGGGCGAGGATCTGCCGCACGTGAGCCATTATTTTCGAGACCCGCATCTTTATTTTCGCCGGCGTTTGCTGATCGTCGGCGGAAAGAATTCGGCGGTCGAGGCGGCGCTGCGATGTCATCATGCCGGAGCGAGCGTCGCGCTCAGCTATCGGCAGAGGGAACTGGGTTCCACGATCAAGTATTGGCTTTTGCCGGAGATGAACGAGTTGCTCCGGTCGGGGAGAATCGCGGGGCATTTTCACACGGCGCCGACGCGGATTACGCCGGCGGAGGTGACGCTGAAATCCGTGGCGCCGGGAATGTTGACCGACGGCCAAGTGGCCAAGGCGATCGCATTTGATTTTGTGTTGCTTCTCATCGGCTACGAACAGGACAACGCGCTGCTTAAATTGGCGGGAGTGGAAATCCTGGGAGACTGTGGATCGCCGCGGTTTGACGAGGGCACGATGGAAACCAATGTGCCGGGGCTGTATGTGGCGGGAACCGCCGTCGCGGGAACTCAGGACAAGTACAAAGTGTTCATCGAAAACTGTCACGTTCACGTGGATCGGATCGTAGCGGCCCTGACCGGCGCCGCCGCCCCGGCGCCGCCAAAACCGGTGGCGCTTCCCGAGAGTTGATGGCGTATGATCTCCCGTCATGGGTCAGATCGACGCATTGGGTCTTGGCGGGCGTCATCAGCCGGTCGAATCACGGCAGGGGATCGAATACGTCATGATGCAGCGAACGCTGCATCGCGTGCTGGCGTTTCGTGGAAAAACAATCGATGACGTGGTGAACGATCCGATCGTCAAGAATGACATCCTCGGATATTGGAAAGTCCTCAAGCAGATTGACCGCCGCAGCGAAATGCTGGAACTCGAACGGCAGTGGAACCGTCTCGGGCAACGGCTCTGACAAAACAGCGGCGCCGCGCATGGCGCCTGATTTCGTGCGACTTGCCAAGGAATCTAATTCCAAGGCTGGCAATGAAAAGGCGCAAGGCCACGTGATTTGGACGTCGTGCGTCAGTCGTATCGCTCAGTTGCGCCTGGCGTAGACAATTTTCCCGACATTGTCCAGCGAGAGAACCATCGTGTTGCCGTCGACGGTAACGTGATCTGTTTCGGTCGTGTGGGTCGTTTCATTTCGAAAGACGATGTTTGATCCTTCGATAACTTCCCAGGAGCCCTGGAACTCAAAAGGAGCAAGGCCGCGGGCGACGCCGTGGGTGGTATACCGGCCCGTCGGTGCAAGCTGAAGAATGACCGAGACCTGGGTCCCGTTCGCCAGCCGAAATCTTCCGTCCCAAACGCCGACCACCACTGCAGGATGGTTGTTGACGGCGGGAGGATTGTTCGGGCCGTTATTATTCGCATTGGCGTCGGCGTGGTTATCATTTTTCTGGTCGGCGTTACTGGTCGGCAGCTTGTAGCCCCAGGTGTTGACGATGTCGGCGGGAAGCTTTGTCAATTCCGGGCAAAGCACGCCTTCGGCTTGATTGTGGTCCACGTCGATTTGAAAGAACAGGCCCATCTTCAGGCCGTTGTATTCCTTCACCGCAAATTTCACGGCCTCTTCGAAAGTAAACGGATCGGGATGTTTTTCATTGATGGCCGGTCCGGAAATCGCGGTCGCTTCTACGGGGAGCAGGCCGCCGGAAGGCAATCGGACTACCGGAAAGCAGTGGCCGGGAATCATCACCAGGTCGCAGTGAAGGCCCGCCGATTCGCAGACGGATGCGTAGAAAATGGCGAGCTCGATGCAGGTGCCGGATCGATCGCGCAACACGTCGCGCGGGTACTTGAGTTCTTGAGAGACGCCGCCGTTGGCTGTCAGCAATCCCACCGACCACTGGTATGAAACGTGATTGGCGAGTTCCAGGTCATAGAGCGATTTGCAGAACTTGACGGCGGCATCGTCGCTAAGACCGGCCGGCTGTCCGCCGCACAGTTGCGACACCATGCCGCTGAACGCCCGGACCGGATCGTCCATCTTGGTCACGAACGCCGCGACAAGCGGGCTGTTCGAGAAGAGATCGCTCCAGTTGTTGGAGCGATCTTCGTCGGTGGAGTTGGAGTATTCGATGCCGTTGGAACCGAGCATCGTGATTCGCTTGGCGGTGCTGTCGCTGTATTCCTTGCCGGTGGCGTCGGTGTAGGTGTATCGAACCTCCAGATCGACGGGCGTCTGTGACTTCAGGTCGGCGGTGTCTTTGTTCAGGAGCGGAAAGTACAGATCGACGACATGACCGCCCGGCGGAACGAGACTATATTCCGTCGGCGGAGACCACGGCGAATAATCGCCGATGCGGTAGCTGACTTTCAGGTGATTGACGTCACCCTGGCCGGAATTGGTGAATACGGTCTTGGCGCTCCAGAAAATCCCCTGGTCGAAATCGCTGTTGCCATAAACCTTGTAGAGAGCCGACATCAACCTCGGTTTGACTTTCAGATCGGCGTCTAGGGTGACGGGTCCGGTTTTAACCGGCCGGTCGAATTCGTAGATCAGCGTGCCGGTGTCAGAGTCGACTTTGATGTCTTTGGCGCCCTCGGGCAGCGTAACCTCGCCGCTGATGACCATCGTGGGGCCGCCGTTGCTGGTCGCGTTGATGAGGATGGCGGTGCGGCCGTCCACATGCAGCAACTCGGTGCTTTTTCCGACTTCCATCCGCCATTTATTATGCTTGTTTACCGCCGCTCCGAGCACCGTGGCGCTCAGTTGGATGGAGCGGTGGGCATCATCATATGAAGCCGTCGCGTTAGTGTTCTGGGTTTTGGCCCTGGCGCCGAGAATATTTTTCAGGAGCATGTAAGGGTTTGGAAAGTTCTCCTTGACCTGGCTGTAGATCGCTTCGGACGGGAAGACAAGCTTGCCGGTGTAGGTGGAGTCCCCTTTATCGTCGACGGTGACGGCGTCTCTTTCGCGAAGCACCGGCGCCTTGTCCTTGAGCTGTCCCCACGCCATCGGCGCGGCCAGAAGCGCAACCAACATGGAAAACATCAAACGATGTTTAGAGAATGATTTCATGACTACACCTCTTGAATGGATCGGCAGACGCATATAAAGCGAAAGCAGTGCGGCGAATTCAATCGAAAAGAATTTCGGTTCCGACCATTTTGGCCCCGGTTTCAAACCTAGCGATTGAAACCGGAGACGTCAACATTGAAGTAAAATTTATTTATTGTCGGCGCCGAGGCTCGGCCGCGTCGTGGGAAGCGGCGTCGAGGGGGTGGTCGCAGGTAAAGTCGTCAGCAGAGGCAACGGCGTCGTCCGCGGCGCAGGTTCGGTTCCCGGCGCCGTGGCGGGGCTCGGCACGGTTGACGGCGCGGGCGGCGTTGGCGTCGGCGCGGGGCCCGGCGTTGGCGCGGGGGGCGGCGTTGGCGTCGGCGCGGGCGTCGGCGTGGGAAGCGCTTGGGTGGCGGGGACCTGCAATGTCGTCGGTCCGCCGGGGAATAGCGGGACCGCCACCGGTGGCGCCGGCTGCGCATTGGGCGTCGGCGCGGGCGCCGGGGGTGGCGGCGGGGTCGTCGACTGGGATGTTTTCCCGGAATCGACCGACGGCGGCGCGGGCGGCGGCGTCGTCGAAACCGCAGGCGCGGGCCACACAGGCGGGGCGTTACGAAGGTCGGCGCCGGGTGGCGTCGTCCCAGGCGCCGGAGCGCCCCCTTGTCCGATCGCGGCCAGATAATTGACCACGTCATATCGTGACGACGCCAACGCCAGCGATACCGCGCTCTCGGACCGGGGTGACGTCAGCGTGATGTCGGCGCCGGCGCGCACCAGTTCCTGGCAAACGGGCAGATAGCCGTAATTGGCCGCCCACATCAGCGGAGTCCACCCGTTGGCGTCCCTGGCGTTGACGTCGGCGTGATGATCGATGAGGACGGGGATCACTTTGAACCGACCGTATTCGACGGCGATGTGAAGCGGCGTTCCGCCGCCGTCGTTGCGCGCGTCTACGTTGGCGCCGCGATCAAGCAGCAACGTCGCCATGGGGACGTCGTCGTTATAAGCCGCCCAATGCAGCGGCGTGTAGTCGTGCGCGCCTTTTTCATCGATGAGCGCTCCCGTCGCCAGCAGCGCCTTCACCGCCTCCAGATCGTCCGACCGGGCGCTGGACACGATCGGAGGGTTGCGAGCGCAACCCGTCGCCAGCGCTACACAGAGAAGACCCAGCCAGACAGCCGCTTTTTTCATGCCGTGCATATGAAGCCTCCAACAAATTAAACCCGTGAAAATCAGGCTAAAGTGAATGCGACGAATATGCAAGAATTACCTCGACGTCAATCGTTCGGCACAGGCGTGAAATCCATTTCCCGCAATATGCCGTTTCCAAAATGCGCAGTGTGAAGCCGTCGAGCGCGACCCCGCAAGAGATCGGCGCGGTTGACGCCATTCACGATCCCGGCTAATCCTGTACGCGTGTTTTTTCACTTGCCGGCCGAGCTGTTACTGTTGTGGACCTACCTGAATATAGGCCCTTTTAATTGGGCGATGTTCGGCATCATCATGTATGTCGGGCGTCGCAAGATGCTGCTGATGAACCGCCCGCCGCACCCGATCGTCGGGCCGCCGCCGTTGGCGACGATCATCATTCCGGCCAAGGACGAAGGCGCCCGCATCCGGGGCTGCCTCGAATCGGCGCTGAACCAGGATTATCCGAATTTTCAGGTCCTCGCCATCGACGATCGCAGCGCCGATCAGACCGGCGCGGTCATGGACGAGATGGCCACGAGCGATCCCCGGCTAAAAGTCATCCACAAGACCAACGCTCCGCCGCTGGGGTGGACCGGCAAAAACAACGCCCTGTGGGTCGGCCAGCAAAGCGCCGCCGGGGAATGGATGTTGTTCGTCGACAGCGACATGATCCTGGAAAAGGATGCGCTTTCGGTGGCGATGTCGGTCGTCTTGCGAAAGCAATTCGACATGCTTTCGCTTTTGCCGCGGCTGGAGAGCCACAGCATATGGGAGGCGATGCTCGTCCCGCTGGCGGCGGGGGCGGCCAGCACGATGTACGTGGTGGCGCTCACGAACAACAGCCGCCTGAAAAACACGGCTTTCGGAAACGGCCAGTTTTTGCTGATCAGCCGAGCCGCCTATGACGCGATCGGCGGTCACGAAACCGTGCGCGATCGATTCTGCGAAGACGTCGAGATCGCCGTGCAACTGAAGCGCGCCGGCTTGCGTCCGCGCGTCTCATGGGGGAGCGAGTTCGCGTCGGTCCGCATGTACAGCAGCCTCGGCGCGATATTCCGCGGCTGGAGCCGTATCTTCTACGCCGCCCGTGTCGGCAGTCCGTGGCGCATTCTCGCGGCGCTAATGTTCCTGCTTTTATGCTGCTTCACGGCTTATCCCGCCATCGCCTGGGGAATCTGGCGCCTGCTTCATCCGGTCGCCGGCGCGGTCGGCTGGCGCGGGCCGTCCTGGCTTGCGGCGGGATTGCTGCACCTGGGTTTGATGACCGGGTTTATCGCCAAGATTTACGAATGGAGCGGCAATTCCCGGCGCAACGCCCTTTGGTTTCCGATCGCCGGGCCGATGCTGATGATGATTTTTCTGCGTTCGCTGAAGATGTGCATCACCAAGAAAGTGGAATGGCGCGGCACCGCCTATTCCCACACGATGGCTCAGGACCTGGCCGCCGCAACGACCGCAAAAAAAGCGAACGTCAACGGATGATGGCGGGATGTGTCCCGCGCGGGAATTCGACCGACGTGAACTCCAATGGGCGATGAGGGATTCGAACCCCCGACTCCCTCGGTGTAAACGAGGTACTCTAGCCGCTGAGTTAATCGCCCTGGCCGGCCCGATTGTAACCGGCGGCGGGGCGTTTGTCGCTCCCGCTCGATCCACTCATTCCCCGAAACGAAACCGGCCCTTTCCGTGGCTTAGCGCTGAATCGCGTCCATCTCAACCCAGCGGAATTTGCCGCCGTTTTCGACGGCGATCTTTTTCATCAGGCCTTCGGAATCAATGTTCTTCTCCCGCTCGGTCTTGTCTTCCACGAAAAGAATCGTGTTGATCTTGATCCGCCGATCTTTGTTGTTCCGATCGATCGCATCGACGACGGCGCCAGTGTCGGGGAAATCGGCGGCGTCGGTCAACAAATAAATCAGTTCCGGATGAAGCTTGAGCGCCGTTTCCAACGCCGGTACCGGGAGCGTGACGTCTTGCGCGGTGATCCCCTGGAGCCAATCGCCGGCCTTTCGCTTATTTTCAGGCGTGGCCGGAGAAAGCGACTTGCTGAACGAATAGACGTTGCTCCCCTGATAGAAAATGATGTCGAACGACTGGGTCGGCTTTAGAGACGTGACGGCCTTATTCAGTTCGTCTTTCAGGGTGGCCATCTTATTGAGCATCGAGCCGGTGGCATCGCAGAGAAAGACGACTTCCCTGGCCACGCGCGGATCGACGAAGGTATACGTCCCGCCGCCGCCGGGATGGGGCGCGCCAAAAAATCCGGGAGCGCCGCTGCCGTCGTTTGGCCCGCCGTTGTGGCCATCGCCGGAGCCGCCGATCCCTTTCGATCCGAAAGAGCCGGGCCCGCCCGCGAAGACCTTGGCGGATTCGTCGGCGTTGGCGCCGCCGCTGAGTTCCATCTTTGTGCCTTTGAATGAACTGGCGCCGGAGGCGTCGGTTTCGCGAATTTCGTTTTGCGTCGGCGTCAGCCACGGTTTTTCGGGGTTGTTCCCGGTTACGCCGGGGATGGCGTTCGCATCCGGCATCGTGAACTCGGCCGCGGTCGTTTGAATCTGCATCGGCGTGCGGGCCATCGAGACCGCGGTGTACATCATCAGCCCGATCATCAGGACCATCGCATGCAGCGAGACAGACGTGATGATCGGAAGGACATTGCGAACGAAGGGCCGCTGCCAGAAATCGAGTGAAGGCGGCGCGATCGTCTGCGCGCTCGCAGCCGCGGCGGGCATCGCAGTGAACGCGGAATGGATGGAATACATCGAGGACCTCCGGTGTTTTCATCCTGATGCGGCTACCGGAACAACGCCCGGAACGAGGTGGCCTTAGAAAATTCGGGGAAGCACACGCGCCGCGGAAGACGGCTCGCGCTGATCAAACGGGTGCGCCTGCTCTTCAGCAATCTTGCCGCTTTGCCCCTCCCCGCAATTCGCGCCGCCAATCATAATGCCGTGCGTGAACCGCTTTCTGGCCGAGGCAGAGGAATGGAACAAACATCAGTTATCGCCTGCAAAATATGTGGGCAGGCTCATCGTCTGGAGCCGTTGCGCCCGGGAACGGTGGCCGAGTGCGTGAGGTGCGGGTCGCGCCTGGCCAAGCGCAGCCGCAGCAGCCTGCACCGAACGGCGGCGCTCTCCCTGGCGGCATTGATTCTTTATATCCCCGCCAACGTGTTGCCCATTCTTCGCCTGGAGCTCTACGGCGCCAGTTCCGAAAATACGGTATGGGATGGCGTCGTGAAGTTTTATCAGGGGCATAACTACATCATCGCTCTGATCGTGTTGCTCGCCAGCATCCTCATCCCGTTACTCAAGCTCTTCGGTCTCTTTTTCGTGGTCATTACGACAGCTCGCAAATCCGGGCGCGGCAAACAAGCGCGGACCTGGCTCTTCCGCTTGATCGAATCCATCGGGCGATGGGCGATGCTCGATGTGTTCGTCGTCTCGATCTGGGTCGCGGTGGTAAAGATGGGCCAGCTTGCCAACGTTACGCCGGGAAGGGGGCTGTTGCCGTTCGGGTGCGTCGTCGTGTTGACGCTGCTGGCGTCGGCGAGCTTTGATCCGCAGTTGATTTGGGAGAAACATGACGAACCCGGAAAATAATGCGCCGCCGACGAATAAACCCGCTGACGGCGGCGACAAAAGCCTGGCTCTTCCCCGTCCGATCGTAAAGAAAATGCGCTGGCCGTTCCCGATCATTTGGATCGTTCCCGTGGCGGCGGCGGTACTGGCGGGCTATTACCTGTATCAGCACCATCGCGAACACGGCGCCGCGGTCACCATCGAGTTCGACGACGGCGAAGGGCTCACCAAACAACAAACGGAAGTCAAGTTTCACGGCATCACGATCGGCCAGGTTCAAAGCGTCGAACTGAGCGACGATCACATGCACGCCGTCGCGCACGTTCGGCTGATGGATTCCGCAGCCTTCGTCGCACGTCAGGAAACGAGCTTCTGGATCGTGCGGCCGGAATTCTCCATCAGCAGCATCAGCGGCCTGAATACGCTGGTGAGCGGCCCCTACATCGAAGTAAGACCCGGCGGCGGTCCCGAGGCTACTCATTTCATCGCCGCGCCTCAGGAGCCGATCATCAACGGCCCCGGCATTAAGGTGGTTCTGCACGCCGACACCCTGGGCTCAGTGACGCTCACCGCCCCTGTCACCTACCGCGGGATTCAGGTCGGCGTCGTCCAGGATATCCGCCTCAGCGACGTATCCGACGCGGCCAATATTACGATTTATGTGTGGCAGCGCTACGCGTGCCTGATCCGCACCAATACCGAGTTTTGGCCGTTGAAAGCCGCCGACATTCAAGGCGGGCTTTTTGGCGGCCTGAAGCTGAAAATCGGATCCCTGCGGTCATTGCTCACGGGCGGGATCGCATTCGCCACCCCGGAAAAGAACATCGGAAAACGTGTCTGCGACGGAGCGCAATTCAATCTCAATGCCCAGTCGAAAGACGCCTGGCTCAAATGGAAGCCAAAGATTCCGATCGACCCCGAGGAGGCGCTCATGTCAAAACAGAAGGGGCCGATGGCGAAGGAAAAGAGCGGGTCGAAGAGACCGTAAATATGTGATGAGAGGAAAGGCAATTATTCCGTCGCGCGGCGACTCAATCGGCTGCGGAATCAAACAGCCGGGTGCTGAAATACCGCTCGGCGCGGTCGCATAGAATCGTGACCACGACGGCGCCGACGGGCAATTCCGCCGCCTTTTTCAAGGCGGCGGCGACATTTGCTCCCGACGAGGTTCCCACCAGCAGGCCAAACTCGCGGCTTAACCTCCGGGCCATCCCGAGCGCTTCGGCACTGGAAATTTTCACCGCGCCGTCGAGCGGAGCCGCGCTTAACAACGGCGGCAGAAATCCGCCGGCCACTCCTTCGATCGCATGGCAACACGGACATTCCCCCGCCAGCATCGCCGCTTCCGCCGGCTCCATGGCGAAGATCGAAATCTCCCGGCAATGTTTCTTGAGCGCGCGTCCCATTCCCGCCAGCGTGGCCCCCGTCCCATATCCGGCCACGAAGCAATCGATCGGCGCCGGCGCCTGGCGAAGGATCTCCAGTGCCGTACTGTGTTCGTGATCCTCGCTGTTCAAGGGATTGTCGAACTGGCTCGGCAGGAAATAGCGGCTGTCGTTCGCCGCCATCTCGCGCGAGATATCGATGCCGGTGCGATATCCGGCATTCGCGTCGAACAAAATCAATTCCGCCCCAAGATGCCGCATGATCTGCCGTCGTTCGACGCTGGCGCTTTTGGACATGAGTATCGCGACACGAATTCCCATCGCCGCCCCGACGCTCGCCAGGGAAATGCCGGTATTTCCGCTGGTGCATTCGAGTATGATCGAATCTTGATTTAGCGCTCCCCGCCGCAGTGCATCTGTGATGACCGCGACCGCGAATCGGTCCTTGACGCTGCCGCTGGGATTCATGAACTCGCACTTGGCATGAACCGTAATCCCCTCCGGCTCAAAGCGCAGCGGAATCATCGGCGTGTTGCCGACGAGTGATAAAATACTTGCCGCATGCGGGCGGGAATTCATGCTTTCTCTCCCGTAAGGCGTTCTCGCGATCCCACGTCGGTTCATTGGCCCGCGTCGGGGGCGCCGATACAACGAGAAGGACTCTTCGTTTCGGATATGTTATGCGAAATCTCCGCTGGATTCTGACATGCGGGCGCGGTGGGTTAAGATGGAAGCCGCGATACGACCTCCTGGTCGGCATGTGAGGCGCATTATGGACGACAAGCCGCATATCGACATTCCGACTGCCGAGATAGCAGCTTTTTGCGCCAAGTGGAAAGTGCGAGAATTTTCGCTGTTCGGATCGGTCTTGCGCGATGACTTCACGCCCGACAGCGATATCGATGCGATGGTCGTCCTTGACGACGCGGCGCCATGGAGTCTGTATGAGTGGCTGGACATGATCGACGAATTACAGGAACTGTTCGGACGGCATGTGGATCTCGTGGAAAAGTGCGCCATCCGCAATCCGTTCCGCCGTCGCGCCATCCTTCAAAGCTCGAAGATAATTTTATGCCGCGTGAAAAGGACGACAATGTATACCTGTGGGATATGCTCACGGCAGCCCGCGCCGTGATTTCGTTTACGCAAAATCGCAGCTCCGACGATTACGAAAAAGACTTATTGCTTCGATCGGCTGTGGAACGACAAATCGAGATTATCGGTGAAGCGGCCCGGCGAATGTCCATGACTTTTCAAACAAATCACGCCGACATTCCATGGAATAAAATCACGAGCCAGCGCCATGTATTGGCGCATGATTACGGCGAAATTAAGCACGACCGGATTTGGCGCGTGGTAACTCTGCACCTGCCACACTTAAAACAACTCGAGACATTAACCCCGGCGGCGCCCGCCGAGCCATGACGGACCCAAGCGTATCCGCGGCTAAACCTTATCTATTTTCCGACCACCACCCCAGATCGATATTCGCGAAAATATTGTCGTGCGCGTCGGCTTCGTCAATCTCCGATTGATGCACCGCGTCGATCGCATGTCCTCCCGCCACCGATTCGGCGATCGTCGTCAATCGGCTGAACGCCGTCGCATGGCCGGAGAATCGCTGGAAGCCGTAATCGACGGCGCCTTTGGAGTGGACGACAAAAGGCCAGTCGCTGGCCTGCATCAAAAGCAGTTGCCGGCCGGCCCGCCGCATCATGCCGCGGACCGACGCGTCGCTTTGCCAGGGGAGGTGGCGGAGAAGGCCGAGCATTCTGGATTCGGCTCGGTATTGGACCTCCCACATCCAGCGGGATTCATCGTTAAGCCACACGGAATGATCGCCGTTTTTTCCCCAGCTTCCTTCCGGCAATCGCAGCACCGTCCGCGGCGGATATCGTTCGAGCACTTCCTCGGCCGTCACGAGGCTGACCGATTTGTCGCGCGCGAGAATAAAAATCACGTCGCGCAGGAAGATCATCCCCTCGTGCCACCAGTGGCCAAACAGCTCGGCGTCGAACGTGGCGGTCACGACGCCGGGACGGCCGAACTGTCGCTGATGATCGCCCAGGGTTTCGCGGACGGTCTTGCAGAAATGCTGGGCATTTTCATAAAGCTTCAGGAAAGCGGCTTCGGGGGCGTACGGATGCTTTTGCGAAGCGTCGAGGCTCGCGTCGGTGATGCGATGATAGCGAAGGCCGCGATCGCCGTGGCGGCGATGGAAATCGAGATAGGCGCCGGCGCTGGGATAGCCGACGATGTTGCTCCAAACCTGCTCGCTGACGCGCGGATGGCGGGCCATGGCGAAACAGCGCGGCGTGCCGGGCGCGCTGGCGACTCCGGCGGGCGCCATCGGGCTTCGCCATGCTCTGTGTTTGTCCCAGTGGATTTGCGCTTCGCTGATTTCGCCGAAGACGCCGTTCTCGAATGTCCCAAGCGGCTGGGCATTGGCGATCATGTGGGAATCGACGAAGAAATGATCGATGCCGGCATCGGCTACGTAAGACTCGATGCCGGGCCGATACCGCGGATCGTGCCACAGGACGGCTGGTTTCCACGCGGGAACGGCAGGCCGATAAGCGCATTCCGGAAGCCACATGCCGCGGCTCCTGCGGCCCAAATGTTTTTCGCTCGTGGAGGCGCCGGCCGACATCTGGGCGCGGATGCATTCGTCCGTCACCATCAGCGGCATGTACGCGTGGGTGGCGTTGCTGGTCAGCAACTGCACATGCCCTTCGCGCCAGTGCCGGGCGAACTGGCCGACGATGTCGCGCCCGATTTTTTCGAAGTGCTGAAGCTGGCGGTCATACCGCCGCCCCCATTGCTCGGCCAGCTCGGCCAGATGCGTTTCGCCGGCTTTTTCAAAACCGGCGCGGTCGTGTGCCGCGCGCTCGATTCGCTCCAGTAAATAGGCGACCAGGCCGCTCTTGAATCGATCGTGCGCCAGTTGCTCGAGGAGCACCGGGGTGAGGCCGATGGTGAAGGCGGGGCGGGCGTGATGCCGCACCAACTCTCCGATGATTTCCAGCAGGGGCAGATACGTCTCGGCCGCCGCTTCAAAGAGCCAGTGTTCGCCGTGCGGGGATGATCCATGATGAAGGACGTAGGGGAGGTGGGCGTGAAGGACGATGTTGAGGGCGCCGGGGGAATCGCTCATGACGCGATTATTTTATGTTAAAGCCGGCCCGCGGAACATCATGAATTTCGCTTCCGACATTTCCAAGTAGCTGTAGCGTCTCTATATTTCGCGGATGTTTAGCGGCCCCGCTTGCGGGGCGACGTCCGCGACTTCCCTCGCTAAGGCGACATCAGAAAGATTTTCAGTCTGCAAACGTCACGAAAAGACGACGGTTCCCCAGTCAGCAAGCACGGCTGGCGTTACCGGCTCTGGCGACTTTCGCGGCGCCCCCGCGGTGATGACACGCGCGTCATTTGACTCTATTATCTTTTCGCCTGGATCAGCATTGGAGAGAGGAATTGCCGTGATGCCCGTTCGCCGGTTGTATTTGGATAACGCAGCGACGAGTCGGCCCAAGCCCAAGGCCGTTTACGATGCGATGAGTCGCTACGCCGTCGAATTGGGCGCCAGCGCCGGCCGGGGCGCGTACGCCGAGGCGGTGGAGACCGGCGACTTGATCGGCGAATGCCGCCGGCGGCTCAATCGGCTGTTTCACGGGGAAAAGGCCGAGCATTTCGTTTTTACGCTCAACTGCTCCGACGCGCTGAATATCGCGATCAAAGGGTTGATCGATCCCTACCTAAAAGGTCACGCGATCTGCACGCACATCGATCATAATTCCATCCTAAGGCCGCTTCGCGCGATGGAAGAACGCGGCTGGATATCGACCAGCCGCGTGCCGGTGGACAATATCACCGGCATCGTTGATCCCGCCGACATCCGCCGGGCGATTAGGCCCGATACGCGCCTGATCGCCATCACGCACGTCAGCAACGTGACGGGAACGATCCAGCCGATCCGCGAGATTGGCCTGATCGCGCGCGAGGCCGGGATTCCGTTCATCGTTGACGCGGCGCAGTCGGCGGGACATGTGCCGATCGATTTGCGAGAGCTGGGCGTTGATCTCCTGGCCGCGCCGGGACATAAGGGGTTGCTTGGGCCGCTCGGCACGGGATTCTTGTACGTGCGGCCGGGGATGGAAAAAAAGCTCGCCACCATTAAGGAAGGGGGAACCGGATCGGTCAGCGAGCTGGATCGCCAGCCGGATTTCATGCCGGACAAATATGAGCCGGGAAGTCATAACGCCGTCGGCATTATCGGACTCTCCGAAGGGATCAAATGGATCGCCGAGCAAACGGTTCAGACGCTGAACGATCACGATCGGGAACTGGTTGGCGTATTTCTCGAAAGCATCCGCGACATCGAAGGCCTCAACTACTTCGGCCCACGCGGCGCCGATAACCGCGTCGGCGTTTTTTCCGTTCGTATCGACGGCTACGACCCGCATGAACTTTCCGCCATCCTCGAATCAAGCTTCGGCATCCTTACCCGCTCGGGCATTCATTGCGCCCCGCTGGCCCATGAAACCATCGGCACCGCATCCCTCGGCGGAACCACCCGCTTAAGTTTCGGCCCCTTCGTTTCGCCCCCCGACGTGCGGTTTGCCGCAAGCGCCCTGGCGGAAATCGCGGCGAGCCGCGTTCAGGAAACCAGCAAATAACGCAGTCCTTGCAGTTGTCGTTATCGCCCAATTACTTCTGTGAGCGGCACGCCCGGTAAGGACAATTTCGGCAGCCATTGTCGCAACATGATTTTCGAGCGGCCAGGAATTCGCGCGAGAGCGCGCCGCCCGCGTCAAACAACGGCAAGAGCGCGACGCCGCACTGTTCACATGTTTCCCCTGGATCGGCCTGCCGGGTCGAAAGACAAATCGCGCAGAAACCAAAGGTGGCTAAACCCATCGCCCGATCCTATCGCCCGGCGCCGCGCGTAATCTCCACGATCAGCAATTCGTCGGATAAATCCACGGCGATCGCCGCCGGATGATCGAAAGACTCGACCACCGTCGTTCCGTGGCCGCTGGGCAGATAGGTCGTTACGCGCTTCACGTCTTGGCTTATTTTTACGGTGATTTTCAGCGGCGCAACCGCGATCTCCGTTCGCTTGACGGCGTCATAACACGGCGTTTCATTCCAGAGCAGAACATAAAACCGCCCGTCGCGCTTTTGCAACAGCAACTGATGTAAATCCGCCGTCATCGGCGCCAGGGAATAGTCCAGCCTTCCCGGCTGAAATGGGGCGCCGGGATCCTTCAGAAGCGCGATCATCGCCTTGAGGGCGGAAAAAATCGGCTTTTCCGTCAGGTCGTTGCGCAGCAATCCGAAATTGGCCTCTGGGTCTGCGGGTTTCACGTCCTGATCGAGCAGCTCATAGAAATACGCGCGGGCGATCCCGTGCCGGAGATACTCGGCGACCAGCCTCGGGCCATATTTTCCCGCGACGCCTTCGGGCGCCGGATTGTGTCCGCCGGGCGGTTTGGCCATGGCGTTTTGATAGCCGGTTTCGGTCGCCCAGAGCGTGCGTTGGCCGGTCATCTGTCTGGTTTTGGGGAGGTTGTAATCATCGAGTTGCCGGGCCGGATTCCAACCGCCGGGGTATGGATGAAAATTGCCGAACGAAATAAACGCCGACAAATCGGCCACCTTCGGCGCGTTGGCCGCATGAGCCATCGACGGTCCGATCACCGACCGATCCTTGAGGACCGGATCGGCCTTCACCTTTTCATATAAAGCCTGCGTATACGTCTTGAGCGTCGCGGGCCAGTCGGCGTCGTCGGCCCGCGGCGCGGCGTTCTTATGCGTGTTATCATACTCGTTGGGACCTTCGATCGCCTCATTGGCCTCGCCGTATAAAGTCTTGATCGTGGCGAGCACGCCGTCGATCTTCGCCGGGTCAAGCTTCCCCATCCACGGCTGGCGGCTATCGACGCGCGGCCCCACGATCTGGAGCGCTCCGATGCCGAATTTCTCGTGCAGCGCCCGCACCCTGTTCGCCACCGCGGCGCGGTTATCGACGCCGTCGCGAATATGCCGCACGCCCAATTCCCCAAGCCTCGCGGCCACGTCGTCATATCGCTTTGCGTAGGGGCGATCGGTGTAGCCGAAGTGGGTATTGACGCCGATGCTGTCTACCAGTTCATCAGCCGCCCGCGCTTGCACGGAATCGGCGCGGACTGTCGAGCAATAAGAACCCAACGCAATCAGAACGAAAAATACGGAGCGGTAAATTTTCATAACGCACTCATATCAAAAATCGCCGGCAGGTTTTGGCGCCATCGAATAAAGCTTGCGACGATTGTAAGGTTCATTGCCGAAAAAAAACGTCGCCGTCCGCGGCGAATCCGTCGCTGTTAAATGAGCTTGCCATTCTCATGGCGGGCATCGTATCATGCGCCGCTTCAATGTCTTCAAACGGGAGCGATCATGGGAAAGCGAATCATTTTTTGTGCCGACGGAACCTGGGACGATCCGACAAACGCCACCAACGTCTACAAGTTATTCAAGGCGACCGCCACGTGCGCCGACCAGATTCCTTATTACGACGACGGCGTCGGAGCCGACGGAAACCAGTTGCAAAGACTTTCAGGCGGCGCGCTCGGCGATGGAATCTATCAGAAAATAAAAGACGGCTATTCAAAAATCGCGCAAGTCTACGAACCCAACGACGAAATCTTTCTATTCGGCTTCAGCCGGGGAGCCTACACCGCGCGCAGCCTCGCTGGAATGATCGCCACCTGCGGACTTCCTTCCGGAAAGTTCGACGATCATCTCGTTCCGACGGCGTTCGACGCCTATCGCGATCCCCTTCGGCGTAAATCGCTGCTGGCGTCGCTGGGCGCCTACAACCTCTTTGACGCAAAAATCACCATGATCGGCGTATGGGATACCGTCGGCGCACTTGGAATTCCGGCTCTCTTCGGCGGCGTTTCGCCGCTGTTATATGGTTTCCTCGATACCAATCTGCACCCCGACGTCCTGCACGCGTACCACGCGCTTTCCATCGACGAACGCAGAATCGAATTTCCCCCCACGCTCTGGACCGCCA
This sequence comes from Tepidisphaeraceae bacterium, assembly GCA_035551995.1. Classification (GTDB taxonomy): domain Bacteria; phylum Planctomycetota; class Phycisphaerae; order Tepidisphaerales; family Tepidisphaeraceae; genus RYN-428. The sequence goes on along the minus strand of DASZME010000037.1, from coordinate 56,449 downwards.
AGACGGCGGATCAGGAACTGTTGCAGGTGTGGTTTTCCGGCGTTCACTGCGACGTGGGCGGCGGATACCCCGAAACGGGCCTGTCGGATATCACGCTCTACTGGATGATGGAAAAGGCGCAGAAACTCGGAATGAAATTCGACGACGCCGTCTGGGCAAAGTACGCTGCGATCGACGCGAAACATGCCCTCGATCAGATTCACGAATCCTGGACGCCCAAGTGGGGCTTTCCCCGGCGCCGATCGGTTCCCGGCGACTCGTTCGTCAGCAACAGTGTGGCGATACGGTGTCAGCATGACACGACCTATCAATCTCCGAATCTGACTCGAACCAACGGCGTGCCGGGCGGGATTTACCAAATCGTGGAAGTGCTGGAGCCGCCGGTTGACCCCGCGGCCCCGACCCAGGCGCAACCGGTCGCGCAGGCGTGAGCGTGGCGTCACGACGTCGGCCGCGCTTATAATCCCGTCGATGAACACTGCACCGAAGTTCGCGCTCGCCGGCGTCGTGGCGTTATTGGCGTCTATACAGGCGGCGGCCCAGCAATCCGTCGCTGTCGGCAAGGGCGCTTACGCATCGGCCCCCCCCCCGTCGGCGGACGAAAAATCTCGCGCGATGCAGTCGCAACCGCTCTACCTGGTCAACGATGACGGCAGGCCAATTCCCACCAATAAATGGTGGACGCAATTGGTCGTTTCGCCCTTCGCCAAGTCGCTCTGGTCCTATCCGTTGCGCGTCGATCCCAGCGAAAAAGGGTTGGACATTTTTTTCCCCACGCGATGGGCGCCGCAAGGCAACGACCCGGCTTGTGAGTCCCCGCTGCACGTCGGCGCCAGTGATTTTGTTCCCGCCGACGCGCGCGCCAGGGAGTGGTCGGACTGGCTGGTCTCGTTCCGGATGGCGCAGTCGCCGGAAAGATATTTGGACGTCACGCTCGGCGAAGGGATGCCGTACGCGTGGATCGAATGTCGTGGCGTACAGCCGGTGTTGACGGTTCCAAAAGGCGCCGACGCCACGTTTTTCGGCCTCGAGGGACCTTTGCCTCGGCCGCCCGTGTCCGCTGACTGCGTCGGCGTTACGTTCGACGGCCGCAGCTATGGTATATTCACGCCGGACGACACGAAATTTCATTATAGCGACGGCTCCTTATCTCTGACATTCGCCGGAAAATCATCTTATCTGGTAGTCTGCCCCCTTCCCGCCCCCAAGGATCTAAACTACTTTCATCGGTATGCGTTCGCCATCCCGCGTAATACCGAGGTTTCCTGGCGGTACGATCCGGCCGGCGGGCGCGTCACGACCACATGGAAGATCACCACGGAAGTTTTGAAAGGCGCCGAGAAAAAAATAATCCAGGGTTGGATACCCCATCATTACCGAAAAACGACCGGCGACATCGTCTTCAATCATATCGACTACATCAGTCCGCGCGGGCCGCTCAAATGCGCCGTGGGGAATGAATTCGTAATTAGTTATCCCTACGTCGGCGTCGTTCCCAATCTCCCGGCGCCAAAATCGACCGGCGCGCCCCATGACTATGAGCCGGCCCGAATGCACGCCTATCTCCAGGACCTCGCTTCCAAACCCAAGTTCGCCGCCGACACCTATTGGGGCGGCAAAGACATTCTCCGATACGGCCAAGACGCGCTGATGGCCCAGCAGACACACGATTCAACCTACAATACATTTTGCGACGAGCTACGCCAGGCGATGACGAACTGGTTTACATATACGCCGGGCAAAAAAGATCATTACTTCACCTACTATCCCCGCTGGAAAGCGCTTGTCGGCGTCAAGACCAGTTACGGCTCCGAAGGCTTCAACGACCATCATTTCCACTACGGTTATTTCACGTTCGCGTCGGCCCTGCTGGCGATGCATGACCCGCGGTTCGCCGCCGATTATGGGCCGATGGCTACGTTGGTCGCCAAGGAATACGCAAACTGGGACCGGTCGGATCTTCGCTTTCCGTTCATGCGGACGTTTGATCCGTGGGCCGGTCATTCATGGGCCGGCGGCACAAGCTCGCCCGGCGGCGAAAACCAGGAATCTTCCTCTGAAGCCGTGCAAAGCTGGGCCGGCCTGATCTATCTCGGCGAAGCGCTCGGCGATCAGAAAATGCGCGACACCGGCATCATGGGCTACGCCGTCGAGACCCAGGCGACGATGGAATATTGGTTCAACGCCGGCGGCGACGTCTTTCCGCCGGAATGGAAACACCCCGTCACCGGCATGGTGTGGAGCGGCGGCAAAGTCTACGGAACCTACTTCACCGGCGACCCCGCCTGGATTTATGCCATCCAATGGCTTCCCGCCTCTCCCATGCTCTCTTATCTCGTGCACGACCCGGCCTTCGCCCGCAAATCCTACGAAGACATGTGCCGGGATTATGAGGCGCACGAACTGGCCGAGGCGTCAAGAACTTCCAAAGGCGGAAAGAAGCGCCAGGCGAAGAAGCCTACCATCGAAAATCTCGGATCGGGTCTTGGTAGTGTCATGCTCGGCTATGTATTGATGTACGACCCGGCGTGGGCATGCGAACAATTGGATGCGCTGTGGAATACGCCCGGCGACAAGATCGGCCACGACGCGGGCGAAACGGCGATCATCTATTACCTGGCCCATTCCACCCGCTCGCTCGGCGAAGTCGATTGGAGCTGTCATGGCGACAGCCCGACGTCCATGGTCTATCGAAACCGAACGACCAAAACACGAACCTACATCGTATGGAATCCTTCAACGACGGCGAAGACCGTGGTATTCTACGAAGGCGCCATCGCGACGGGACAAATGATCGCCGCGCCGCAGGCGTTGACAAGCGCGAGCGTGCTTTCGCCGGCGCCGGGCGCGAAGAAGTGAAAGCCTTTTGTCGTGGATAATCAGGAAATTCATCGCGGCGGCGTTCGGAAATTGACATCGAGGTTTTATGCGCGGCCTGCCGATCGGGTAGCCGAAGAACTGATCGGAAAAATCCTTGTCCGCCGGATAAACGACTCAGACGGTAGGCCGTTGGAATTTAGAGCCCGCATCATTGAGACCGAGGCCTACGTCGGCGAACATGACCTCGCGTGTCATGCCGCCAAGGGCCGTACCGGGCGCACCGAAATCATGTTCGGACCGGCGGGTTTCGCGTATGTCTACTTTATTTATGGGATGTATGACATGCTGAATATAGTCGCCTCCGACGTGGGCGATGCACAGGCTGTATTAATCCGCGGCGCCGTCGCGATCGATGGATCGAGACTTGATCTATCCGGTCCCGGTAAACTCGCGCGGGGAATGCGAATTACCCGTCGCGACAATGGCGTCGATCTGACCGGCGACGAACTGTTCGTCATGTCGGGTAGCATCGTGAAACCGAAAATCGTTCGCACGCCAAGGATCGGCGTGGATTACGCCAGGCATTGGAAGGATGCGCCGTTGCGTTTTGTTGACGCGGATTTCCACAAGCCTCTCAGCCGAAAACGAATTTCGGGTCTTTCTTCCGGCACGCCGGAAGACCGATAGCGCAAGGCGATTTTCCTGTCGGCGAAAGGGCCGTTATTTCAAACCGTTCCGGATGTACCGGCCACGGAAGAAATGGACTCAGCGAGTCGAACCATTTTCCGAGAGATGAATGATGATCTCGAATCTTCCCGCGAGACTGATGTTTTTTGCCGCCGTATCTTGTTTATTTGCGTCCGCGCGCGCGGCCGACTACTTCCCTCCGTCCGACGGCGAAGGCGGCTGGCGAACCTTAAATGATCCGGCCCAGATTCGCGATGTGGCCGGGATGGATCTTCTCCGGCTCCAGGCCGCTTTCAACTTCACCCAGCGCTGTACCCAAAACGGCGGGCTGCTTGTCGTCCGTCGCGGCTACCTGGTCTACGAAGGATATTTCGGCCGCGCCCATCGAAACGCCAATCCTGATATGGCATCGACCGGCAAAGCCATCACGAGCATCGCCTGCGGCATTATGTTGCACGAATTCCATGACAAAATCCCCGACGGTCTGGATACCAAGGTCTTCACCGAAAAGTATTTGCCCGAGGCGTTTCCGCTCGACGATCCGCGCAAGGCCGATATCAAGCTTGGGCAGCTTCTATGTATGACCTCAGGCTACAACGGGGAGGGACAATCGCCGACCGGCATCGTCTACGGCAAGGCCCAGCCGCTCAAGCCGTCTGCGGGCCAGAACATTCACGATCTGGATATGTCCTCGATCCGCGTGCCGCTGTGGACCGATCCGGGCGCGGGATATTCCTATTCATCCCCCGCGCCGCACATCGCGTCGATCGTGCTTCGGCATATCACGGGGATGGAGCTTCAAGACTACATTCGCGAGCGCCTCGCCATGCCGATGGGTTGGGGCGCATGGGGCTACTGTCTTCATCGCGGCGATTTTGATATGCCGCACGCTAACGGCGCCGGGAGCATCGCGCTGCACGCGACCGATGCGCTCCGTTTTGGATACTGCCTCTTGCACAAGGGACAGTGGAACGGCAAGCAACTTGTGCCGGCCGACTATGTCGCGATGTGCAATCAACCCTCGCCGTACAACCCGCACTGCCCTTTTACGCTGCAATTTGAAAACAACTCAGACAGGCACGTCGCCGGCGCGCCGCGCGACGCATTTTATAAATCCGGGGCGGGCGGGTTTGGTATCTTTATCGTTCCCTCGCTTGATTTGGTCATCTACAAACTGGGCGGAAAAGACAATCAATATGATCCGGCACTAACCGGGTTGCCGCAGCCATTCAAATACGATGGCTCGCGCGACAACTGGCGCCCCACTCCAAAGACCCCGTTTAATGAAGGCAGCCTTGGCGGCGACGACGGCCTGCGGCGCGTGTTGGAAATGGTGTCGGCGGCGGTCCGCGATTAGTTCGCCGATTCGAAACAAGCGTTTTCCGCGAGTGTTTTTCGTTCCGGCTTCGTACTCGTCGGCATCAGCTATACTTTCGAGAATTTCTTATCATTGTTCTACAGTGCTCCGATATTGCCATGGCGGTAGTGTGAGTCGAGCGCCGGCGCAGAAAGCGGGCGTCAAGAGCGGCGTCTGCTTCCCGATTACGGTCGGGGGAAACGTCATCGGCACAATGGACTTTTTCTCGCTGGCGGTGCTTGATCCGTCGAAGGATCGCCTCGACGCGCTGCGCAACGTGGGCCGGCTGGTGTCGGCCGCGATGGAGCGCATCCGCGAAGAGGAAAAGCAAAAGGAAGCGGCCGCCAATACGTCGGCGGTGAACCAGGTTCTTTCGGAGATGGGCAAGGCCAGCACCGTGCAGGAGGCCGTGAACGCGGCGCTGGAGACCGTGAAGTCGGCATTCGGATGGGCCTACGGTTCGTACTGGACATTGGACACGAAGGAAAACGCCCCGAAATTCGTCCAAGAGAGCGGCAGCGTAAACGCCGAGTTCCGCCGGGCGACGATGGACGCCCGTTTTCGCGAGGGCGAAGGGCTCTCGGGGCGGGCGTGGAAATCGCGCGATCTATTCTTCGTCGCCGACATCGGAACAAAGGACGGCTTGTGATGGAAATCGCCCTTGCTCCCGGCGCCCGCTCGGCCGCGCGCCTTGGCCCAACGCTGCACATCGCCGCCTGATCACAGCGGTTTTCTCATCCCGATTTCATCGCCGGCCGCGCAGTGCCTCTCAACACCCGCCGTCGCCTGCAATACATTTCTACGAGCGATCGATTCCTCCAACCGAGACTGAATATGAATCACAAAATGCGCATTGTCCTCGTCTGTTTTATCATGGCGTTCGCGTTGAAGTCTGTTCCAGCCGCCGACAGCGCGCCGGCGCTGGCCACGCCGGGCAAGCAACTCTTCGCCGACGACTTCGCGCGCGCCGAGATGGCTCCGAAATGGCGGGTGGGAAAAGGATTTTTCACCATCAAGGACGGCGTCGTCAGCATCGCCGAAAATCCCGACGACAAACACGGCGCCTATGCCTATGTGACGCCAAACTTCGTGTTCAAGGACATCATCGTCGAGTTTTCCGTCAAACTGGACGGCGCCAGGGCATGCCATCTCATGATCAACGACAACAAATACAAAGGCTCCCACGCCGGCCACATCATCAAGGCCACCGTATCGGCCGGTAAGGTAAACGTGGCTGATTGGAAATTTGGCCTGATGCGCACGGACCTCTACGAAAGGATCAAGGACGCCAACGTATCCGCCGACGAAAAAAAGCAGCTTCGCGAGAGCATCAAAGACAAATCCGCCGACTTTAAGATTGACGCCGACGTTTCGGTATGGCACGTGGTGCGGGTTGAGATCGTGGGTCCTGAATTGCTGATGAGCATCGACGGCAAGCCCGCCGGCTATCTTAAGTCCGAAGGAATCGACCATCCGACGAAAAATTCCATCGGCTTCGAGGTCAGCGGGAAATCCGTCGAGGTCAAAGACATGAAGGTATGGCAAGCGATTGCGTCCAGCGACTGGGCCGCCCATCGCGACGCGGTGATCGCATCCCTGGGGAAGTGAGGATCGGCCGGGAAAACCGACAACGGCCCTTGGATTACCCGACGACTCGGGCGAGCGCCGTCGGAACACGATGGCGACTGGCGCCGCCGTTTTTGGGACATTTCTCACGGTCATTCCCTGGATTCTTCATGCGCGTGGGGCTTCCGACGGCGATCCCACCCTACAAATGACTGGAGCTATCCGGATTTCGAGTAGGGACATTTCACGCCGGTGATCCAGCCAAGCGTGATAAACACCACCGCCGTCGCCGCGTAGGCGGCGCCGAAGACGGGGGCGGCGGCGAGGCCGAACTGGTTCGTGACACCGGCGGGGTCCAGCGCGTAGGCGTGGATCAACCCGAGCATCGAAAGCGCCGAGGCGGCCAATGCCCAAAATGCCGCCAGCAAAAACTTGCGCTCGATCACGAAAACGAGGATCGACGCCAGGATCATGGAACTGAGCAGAAAACCCTGGCTCAGCGCGATGATGCCGTCGATGAATAAGCTGCCCGCGAAATTCGGGGCGGCGGCGTAAAGCGTCGTGCCGGCGGCGCGCAGCGACGTCTCCACGAGGTATAGCGCCCAGGAAGCCAGTGCGGGAATTAAGCCGAACGCGACGGCCAGGGCATGAGACTTGGGGACTTCCTGGAAGGCCTGGGCGGTCATGATGATGCCGATCCAGAGGAGAATGCCGAGCGTGGCTTCAAGGGGAACATAATGGAGGACAAGTTGCATCCCGCCGATCAGGCAGATCGCGGCGATCGCGATACCGTTGAGAACCGAGTAACTGGCTCGGGCGCCCATCGCTTTCCAACCGGGGTGGCCAATGTAGATGGTGGTGGGAAAAGGGCTGCCGAAGAGGGCGGCGAGAAGGCCGCAAACGCCATTGGCCAGGAGGGATGAACGGGTTTCGAAGCGGTCGCCGCCGGCTTCGGCGCTGGCGAGATTTTGCAGTGAGCCGATGATATTGAAAAGGCTCATCGGGAAGATGACGGCCATATATTGCCAGCCTTGTTTGCTGGAAATCAGAGCGATGGCGTCGCCAAAAACAGGAACCGGCAGATGCAGGGCAAAGTGGTAATGAACGGGCGGCGGTTGAAACCACGCCGCGCCTAGGGCGCGGGATATCCAGGCGATCGTGACGCCCAGCGCCACGGCCACCAACCCGCCGGGCACGCCGAACGGCAGTTTCAAGCGACCGGCATAGACAGCCAGGATCAACATCATCGGCGCCAGGGCGATCGCGGGGGAGGCAAAAATCTGAAAGACAAAGCCCATGGCGATAAAGGTGATCGCGACGCCCGCCAGGGCCGTCAGAAGCGCCGCCAGCGGCGTGTGCCGGCGAAGCCAGTCGCCGAAAAAGGCGCCCGCCAATTCGATCAATCCGCTGATGATGCAGGCGAAGAGGCCGACGCGCCAGGTCAGTTGTGCATCATGCGTCTGCCGATAAACCGGCCCCATGATGAAAAACACATAGGCCAGAAGACTGACGGTGTTGATGCCGTAGGGAAGTGCCGTGACGTCGTCGCGCCCGGTTTTGGCCATGAGGCGGCGGGCCTGGTAGGCGTAGAAAAAATTTCCGGCGAGAATCGACAGTGCGGCGCCGGGAAGAATGCGATCGACGACCAGATCGCCCGGCAGGCCGCAAACCGCCTTGCAGAGAACGGCGACGAGCATCAGCTGCAACAGATTATCGATGAAGAGCCCGAAGAAGCCGTCGAGGTCTCCGCGCCCAAAGCCTGGAAAACGCATGAGGCGGGATCATAGAGCCTGATGCGTTTGGCGTCGAGTGACGCCGAAGAACGCCGCCGCGCCGGGTCGGCCGCTCGCGGCCGGGGGCCGGCATACGAAGATCGATGAATGAATCGGCGTGTTCTTGCGATCGGCGTCCCACGGTGGGCCGACGAAAATCCAAGCGCCCGGCGGCCTTCAGCGAAATTGAAACGCGCTTTTTTCCCCCGGTCCGTCGAACGTGATCTATTGCGCCGTCGCGCGTATTCGTCCTCGCCCGGTCGTACCGAGTCGTACCGGGAGAGGCGACCAGAAATCCATCGCCGATGCGCAACAAAAGCGGCATGAGACCGCCCTTGTCTATTTCATCAACCCACCCCCAGCCGTCTCCCTTGAAGGGCGAGGGAGCAGGAGATTCCGCAAGACGACGTGTCACGTCACGCCGTGGGCCTGCTTGTACAAGTTCCATGTGAGATGAATCTGCCCTTGATGATGGGCCTCGTGCCATGCCATGAGAAGGAGGGATTCTTCGACGGTTCGCTTGGAGGCCATCATCCGGCTCAGTTCCGACGCGGGCAGCGCGGCGACGTAGTTTCGAAAGACGCCATATGTGGTCTCCAGGGTCGATCGAATATCGGCCAGACTCGGCACGTTGGTATCGCTCGGCGTGCTTCCGCCGGCGTAAGCCGCGACGAGGGCTTGGTCGTTTACTGCTCCCCCTTTGAGGCCGACGTTCAGATAACGGTCGTGCGTGGCGGCACAGTGCATCGCCTGCCAGGCGATATGCGCTCTGCCCGGACCGGGGCGCCAGGCGAGAACGCCCGCCAGGTCCTGGCCGCTTTTTTCGATCGTTTCGAGCAAGCCAAGCAAGCGACTTCTCGAGAAATCCAGGCCAGCCAACAGCGTGTTTAGATCCATCGTTTCACTCCAGGTTATATGAACTTATCCGCGAGCGAAAACAGGTCGCGCTCGACGGAAGGGGATTATAGCCGGTTCGACGCGCCGGGTTAAAGCGCAAGCAAAATCGGCAACGGCGTTCGGCGAGCAAAGTAATGAAACAGTGAGCCGGCGCTCGCGCCGGGAGAAACGATCCATGCGCCAACGCGAAGCGGAAAAACATCGAAGCCGCCCTTTCCGCCTCCCGCCGACGCCCGGGGTCTTTTTTGTGTTGTGGATCACCTCGTTCCATGGATTGTCGGCGACGGGCACGGCTCTGGGCGACGTTCCGCTGCACGATCGGATCGACCGTATGATCGCCGCCAACGCGGGCGGGCCGGTCGCGCCGCCGGCGGGCGACGCGGAGTTTCTTCGCCGGGTCTATCTCGATCTGGCCGGTCATGTCCCTTCATCCGCGGACGCGAGATTATTCCTGGCCGACACCGCCCCCGATAAACGTGAGAAGTTGATCGACGCTCTGCTGGCCGGTCCCGATTATCCGCGTCGCATGGCCGACGCGTTCGATGTGATGCTGATGGAACGGCGGTTACGCGGCGATACGCCCTGGCACAAGTACCTGGAGACATCGTTCGCCGCCGATAAACATTGGGATGATCTGACGCGCGAGATCCTCTGCCCCGACGCGGAAAATCCCGGCACGCGCGCATCGGCTTTTTTTTACGTCAAACGTCTCGAGCAAACCGGCGCCAATCCGGTCGATTATCCCCTGTTGACGCGCGATATCGGCCGGCTGTTTCTCGGCGTCGATCTCAAATGCGCGCAGTGCCACAATCACAAGTACATCAAGGATTACAAGCAGGTCGATTTTCAAGGCTTGCTGGCGTTTGTCGGCCAGACCTTCATCCGCCGGGATGTGAAGGGCGGACCGGCGATCGGGGAAAAGCCGCTGGTGAAGAAGATCGATTACGTCTCGGTTTTTCATCCGAGCGATAAATTCGAAACCGGCCCACGCGTTCCCTTCGGCACGGAAATGCAAATGCCTTCCCTGAAAAAAGGGGAGGAATGGGCCCAAAAACCAGACCCAAGAACCAAATTTCCCGGCGTACCGAAATTCGACACGCTTAGGCTGCTCGCCGACCAAACCGCCCGGGCCGACAACGAAAAATTCAAGCAAAACATCGTCAATCGACTCTGGTTTCTCATGATGGGCCGAGGATTGGTGAACCCGCTCGATTTGAGCAACTCGGAAAACCCGCCGTCGCATCCCGCGCTTCTGAATCTGCTGGCCGAGAAATTCGCCAATTCCCGCTTTGACATTAAATCCTTCATCCGCGAGTTGGCTCTGACGCGGATCTATCAGCGAACGAGCCTTCTGTCGGGCGACAACGCGACGGCGCCGCCCGAAAGTTATCGCGTTGCCAACGCCAAACGGATGTCGGCCGAGCAAATTGCCCAATCGATGTTGGTTGCCACGGCGCAACTGGAAGCTGTCCGAGCGATTAAGGAGCAGAAGGTAAAGCCGGTGGCGGTTGATCCGACGGCCGACGCCGCCCCGCCGGAGGAAAAGGCGATGGCCTCGTCGGCTCGGGTTCCGTTGAATGTGGTGTATCAGAAATTCGTCGCGGCTTTCGGATCGCCGGCGGGGGAGGCGGAAGTGGAATTCGCGCCGTCGGTGGCTGGGGCGTTGTTTGTTTCCAACGAAAAGTTCATTCTCGCATGGTTGCAGCCGGAGCCGGGCAATCTGGCGGGCAAGCTCTCGAAGATAGACGATCCAAAGGCCCTGGCCGATGAACTCTATCTAAGCGTCTTGACCCGATCGCCCACGGATGACGAGCGCGCGGACGTCGCCGCTTTCCTGACCAAACACGCCGCCGAGCGGGATAAAGCGATCGGCGAAATGGAGTGGGCGCTGCTGGCGTCCACGGAATTCTGCGTAAATCATTAAGTCGTTCAGTCGCCCGGTCCACGATAAGTCGGTTTTCATAAGAACGGCAAGACGACAAGACACGAGAAGAAAGGAAAGTGCAAACGAGCCGGGAATGTCGACCGGCCGGAGGCAAACCGGATTTTGGATTTCTCCATTATCTCGGCGATGTCTTAGGAGCATTTTCAGTTTGCTTGAGCGCTCCTATGTTTAGCGGCCCCGCTTGCGGGGCGTGTTTCGCGAGCGCAACCCGCGAGAATCGCCCCCGCTATTATAAACGGGGAAATGCTACAGCGACTTGAGAAACGCATCGAACCGAATCGTATCGCGTTTAACAGTCGTCCGGCTTGCCGGGCGTGTGCATAATGTGCGATTCGGCAATGGGAAGTTCGCTCCAAATCGCGAATACCGTCCTCGGTTCCGCGAAAAGCGACATGGAGCGTGGCGATTCCGAATCGACGACTCAATAGGCGCCATCATGAAACACGCTTTCGCTTGCAACAGCCCGCAGCATCTTCTCTCCCGCCGGCAGGCGCTCGGCGGGTTTGGCGCGTTCGCCGCCGCGGGCGCGGTCGGCGGTTTCCAATCCCTCGTCACCCCCGCCTTGGCGGCGGAGTTAAAGGCAAAGCGCAAACAGGTCATCTTCATCTGGCTCGACGGCGGCATCAGCCAACTCGAAAGCTGGGACCCAAAACCCAACACCCCGTTCGGCGGTCCTTTCCGCGCGATCCCGACGACCGTCCCCGGCGTTCATCTCAGCGAACTCCTCCCGAACACCGCCAAACAAATGCACCACATGGCGATCGTTCGCGGCGTTCATACCAGGGACGAAAATCACTCCAGCGCCGTGGCCAAAATCGAACGCGGTGATCCTAAAAATCGCGGCGTGCCCTACCCGTACTTCGGGTCGGCCGTCGCGAAATTCATCGGTCCCGGCGACAGCAATTTGCCCCCCTACGTCTGGATCAAACCGTACGGCGGCGGATTCAAATACGACCATGCCGGTTTCCTGGGCCCCCGCTATGGCGCGTTGGCGCTGGGCGACGGGAAGCCGCCGGAAAATCTGCTCCGCAACCCCGATATTTCAGCCGACGCCGACGCCGCTCGTAACGAATTTCGACGCAGGGCCGACGAACGTTTCGCCGGCGCCCACCGCCATGCCGAGGTCGACGCCAACAGCTACGCCTACGACATGGCGGCACAACTGATGGTTCGATCCGATCTATTCGACGCCGGCGCAATCAAGCCGCGCGATGTCGAGCGCTACGGAAAGCACGATCTTGGCCGCCATCTCCTTCAGGCCCGGCGATTGATCGAAGCGGGTGTCACGTTCGTGCAGGTCACCAGTTATCACTGGGACACGCACGGCGACAATTTCAATCTGCACAATTGTCTGGTGCCGCAGTTCGACCAGCCTTTCGCCGCCCTGATCGAGGATCTTGCCGCCGGCGGCATGCTCGATCACACGCTGGTGGTGGCCATGAGCGAGTTCGGGCGTACGCCGCGCGTTAATGGGCATATCGGGCGCGATCATTGGCCCGAAGCGTGGTCGGTCGCGATGGCCGGCGCCGGCATCGCCAGGGGCGCCGTGGTGGGAAAGACAAACGAAAGGGGAACCTGGGTCACTGAAAACGAAGTGGACGTCGGCCACTTGTTTCACACATGGTTCGACGCGGTCGGAATCGATACGACCCGCGAACGATACGACAACCACGGCCAGCCGCTTCCGGTGGCCAATGAGGACTGTCAGGCGATTAAGCAGTTGCTGACCTGATGAAAAGAGCGAGCCTGGGCCCTCGCTGTTATCGCGATCCGTGAGGGATCGCATCGACGATTTGGAGTTATTTGTCTGGTTTCGGTAACGTTTCCGCGTTCAGTTGTTCATGCGACTGAGCATCGCCCGAAGTCGCTGAAAACGCCCCGCAAGCGGGGCCGCTAAACGCAGAAACGCGCGAGCAACCTGACAACTGCTCTAGATTTAGACGCCGCATTTTTTACTTTGAAGATCGATGCCTTTGCCCTGGTGGAGAACAAAATGCCCGTTTCAGAAAAAGCCCCGCCAAAACCCTCCGCCGTCGCCGGCCCGCTCGAATTCAAGCAGTCTTCGACGCTGGAACATGACCGCGAACTGGTCAGCGCCCGCTTCAGCTTGTGCGGAAAATATCTCTTCGCCGGTTCGTACGATTCCAACGTTTATCGGTGGGATATCAAGACGGGAACCAAAACGGAATTTTTTTTCCATCACGGTTGGATTCAGGGCCTGGCGTTTCACCCCGACCGAAAGCGGTTCTTCACCGGCGATTCCTGGGGCGGATTGTGCGCCTGGAACTACGCCGACGAACGTCCCAAACCGCTCTGGAAGAAGTCCGACGCCCACGCCCGCTGGATGCGCGCGATGGCCATCTCTCCCGATGGCGCCCAGCTGGCCACCTGCGGCGCCGACCGAATCATCAAGCTCTGGTCAACATCCGACGGCGCGGCCAAATGGGAATCCGCCGTCCAGGACGACGATCTGCACTCCCTCCAGTTCCACCCGACCGGCGACGCTCTTCTCGTCGGCGATTTGAAAGGCATTATCACGCATTGGGACTTGGCCACCCGCGCCCCCGTCCGCCGACTCGACGCCAGGATCCTCTACCTGCGGCCCGTCATCAGCGGCGTTCCCGAGATCAATGACGTCGGCGGCGTACGCTGCATCGCCGTTGACCATGACGGAAAAAACATCGCCTGCTGCGGGTCGCAACCCGTTTCGTCCGGCTTTTTCACCGGCAAGCCGACGATCGTCGTCATCGATTGGGAAACCGGCAAACAGAAAAAGACGCTCCAGTGGGAAAACGCCGATCCTTCCGAGGGCGTGGCCCTCGACGTCGCCTGGCATGCCGACGGCTTTCTCATGGCCGCCAGCAGCGGGCAACCGGGCAAGGGCGCGGTCTATTTTTGGAAGCCGGGGGAAAAATCACCGTTTTATATCGAAAAGAAACTGGCCCATAGCCGCAGCGTCAGCCTCAGCGCGGATGGAGATCGATTGGCGTTCCTGCAGGTGGCGCCCTCGTCAGGGCAGGGCGGCAATGGCCGTCATCTGGCCGAGGGGGACGAATACCTTGGATTCAACAGCGTGATTCGAGTTTTCGAATCATCGAAAGTTTGATTCAATCCGCCCAGACTTGATCCCGCTTGGATTTGGGATTGATCAGAATGCTCTTGGGCGTGGTCGGGCAGTTGTTTTGACAGGCGCCGCATCCGGTGCAATGGTCGCCGTCGACGATGATTCGGTTTTCATCGACATGGATGGCCGACGGTCCGACGGGGCAGTGATCCACGCACATCGAGCATTGCTCGCCGGCCACCATCCGCAGGCAAAGCGATTCATTCCATTCCGCCGTCCCCAGGTCAATTTCCGTGCGCGGCACGATGCTCAGCGCGCTGCTGGGGCAATTGCTCATGCACGAAAGCGGCTCGCACATTTCGCACGCGGCTTTATCCGGATCGATGTACGGAGCGCCGCCGCCGCGAGCGCCGCTATGGTCGAGTTGAATCGCGTTGACCGGGCAGGCGTGCACGCAATTACTGCATCGGCTGCAAATGCTGATGAATTCGATTTCCGGCCGCGCCCCCGGCGGGCGAAGCCAATGCTCCTGCGCCGGGTCATCATCATGCGGCACACCCGATCCGGGGGAATGATAGGAGACGGTTTTATCCGCCCGGCGAATAAGCGGCGCGGCCATTCCCGCGCGGTGCATCGGATCTTCGAGTCTCCCCAGTTGCTTGGCCATCTCCTCGAGCGGGCGTGCCGCGTTAGCCAAAGGCTTCAGCAGCTCCAGAAAGCCGGCCCGGAAAAACTTTCGGCGATTCATCGGGGTATCGTCGGGCATGTAAATCTCGGAGGAAGTTGTTAGTAAATGCGGAAGAAGTTGTCAGTTGCCAGTAAATGCGGAAGAAGTTGGCAAGTGCGATTTCATTGGCTCTTTCCACTAACAACTGGCAACTAACAACTGGCAACTCATTATATCACCGATTCGCCGTCGTCGTGGGCGCGGTCGTCGGAATTGGCGGCGGGGGAATGTCCACATGGATCATTTTCTCGGCGGTAAAAGGAATGTGCGTCAACTCATCCGTGAACGTCACGCGGAGCGTAATATCCGGATGACGAGGAACGATTTTCCAGGGGCAGGTCAGTTCGTAGCAGAAATCGAAGAGAAACGATCGCCATTGCGCTTTGGCGGCGACGGCGTCCCATGTCCACTTTCCCAGCCGATTGTTCCCTTTTGCGGCTAAGTCGAACGCCTCCACCACGAAAGACCCGGCCGCCTGGATGGAGTGGTCATTGTCGTCGACGGTATTGATATAGACGCGAATCGCCTCGACGCCGGGCTTGGCGGGGTCCAGGTCAACTCCGCCGGTCAGGCGGCCGAATTTAATTCCCGCCGTCACAAAAAAATTCTTTAATTCCGGGCCCGGCAGCACCGGAATCGACGGCGAGCGAGCGAGGAGACCGGCGATCGTCCTGTCGTCGGCTTCTTTTTGCGTAGTGAGACCGGCGGCTTTGGCGGTGAGATCCTGATTGATCTTGCGCAAGCGAATATTGTCTTCACTGGGGTGACAGCAGCCCGCCGCCGCGAAAAAAAGGATGCAACAGAGAGCGTGAGGCGCACGGAGCATATCGATCCTGTTATGTCATTCCCATTCGGATCGAACCTTTTCGACCGGCCTCGATGACCGGAGTCTCGCCGGCGCCTGGCCTGCTCGCTCGTTCTTGCCGCCGCGCTGCGCCGACATTCCGAAAGGGGTTAGATGTCGTCCTTATCCGATTCCTCCGAAGACGAACGGCTGGTCTCCGGCGAGCGGTCGAGCACGCGATCGGCGCATCCGTAATCTACCGCTTCCTCGGCGAACAGCCATTTATTGCGATCGAAATCACGGTGAATAAGTTCGGCGGTTTTGCCGGTGTATTCGCTCATCAACTTGTAGAGCCGATCGCGCAAACGCAGCATGTGGGCGGCCTCGATGCCCAGGTCGGTCGCCGGTCCCTGAAGCACGCCGCCGATGAGCGGCTGGTGCAGCATCACCTGCGAGTTGGAGAGGACCGATCGCTTGCCCTTGGTTCCCGCCGCGAGCAGGCAGGCGCCCATGCTGGCGGCCATGCCGATGCAGGTGGTGGCGACGTCGCAGCGAAGGAATTTCATCGTGTCGATGATTCCAAGTCCCGCCGACACGCTGCCGCCGGGGGAGTTGATGTAAAATTGGATATCGGTCTTGGGATCATCGTTGGAGAGAAAGAGCAACTGCGCGATGATGGCGCTGGCCGAGTCGTCGGTGACGGGTCCGGCGAGCATGATGATGCGGTCTTTGAGCAGGCGGGAGTAGATATCGTAAGCGCGCTCGCCGCGGCCGGATTTTTCGATGACGATGGGGATGAGTTGGTTTGAGATCATGGGTTTGCCTTCACGGACCTTTCGACAATCTGCAGTTCATTTCCTTCCGGGTCACGGAAGAGAATGGTTTTTCCGCCGCCGACGGCCTGGCCTATTTCCGTCGTGAAAATCACGCCAAGCGCTTTGAGTTTCGCGTACGCCGTCTCGAAGTTACTGACTCGCAACGCCACATGCCGCCATCCCGGCGCGAATCGACCCAGCGTGGTCGGCGCCGGCCCGGGATCTTTCAGCGGCATCAGTTCGATCATCGCCCCGGCGGCCAGCGAGTCTCCATATCCGATCACCAGGGCCGGCGGGTTTTCACCGTTGCTCGCGATCACCCGCATCCCAAAATTCCCGCAATACCAATCCGCCTGCTTGTGCACGTCGATGCAGGTCACGGAAGGATGATCGAGGGAGGTGAAAAGCATGGGGGGGCGGAATAAGTTGTCAGTTGCCAGAGAATAAGTTGTTAGTTGTTAGTTGTTAGTTGTTAGTGCAGAGGGAAAGCAGTCTTTAGTGCCAAGCGACCATGAGGAACAAGAAACGACTTGTATTCTTCACTGGCAACTGGCAACCGGCAACTTATTCTCTGACAACTGGCAACTGACGACTTTTTCTCCGACAACTATTCACTTCGGCTTCGTCGCGTCCGCCGCCGCTTCGGCGGCGGCGATTGCCGTGGGCGACGTCGCTTCTTCGCCGATCACTTCGTCGCACAAGCCGTAGGCGACCGATTGCTGGGCGTCAAAGAAACGATCGCGCTCGCTGTCCTCGCGAATTTTCTCGAACGATTGACCCGTGCATTTGGCCAGGATGCTGATCAGCGTATTTTTGGTCTTTAGAATTTCCTCGGCCTGAATCTGGATGTCGGCGGTCTGTCCGTACACGCCGCCGAACGGCTGGTGAACCATCACCTTGGCGTTGGGCAGGATGAAGCGCTTTCCCTTCTTTCCCGCGGCAAACACGATTGCCCCGCCGCTTTCGGCCCGGCCGATGCAGTAGGTGGCGATGTCGCAGGTGAGGAATTTCATGATGTCATAGATCGCCAGCGTGTCGTCCACCACGCCGCCGGGGCTGTTGATGTAGAGGTTGATATCCTGATCGCGCTTGACGCTCTGAAGGTAGAGCATCTGCATGATGACGCGGGAGGCCGAGACGTGGTTGATCTCGCCGACGAGGAAGACCACGCGGTTTTCCAGGAGCATTTCCTCCAGGGTCATCTCGCGGTAGCGGTTATACCCGCCGCCCGGTCCCGGCGCGGCCATGGGCATCGCGACCGGCCCCCGTTGCGGAATGCCGGTCGAAGGCCCCGCGCCCCAGTACAACCCGGGGCGATGGTCGGCGGCCGGGGCCTGCGCCGGCGGCGCGGCCGGGCCGTACTCCAGGGCTCGTGCGATCAGCCTCGGGTCGGTGTTGGTCAAATCCATATGTGTCATTCGGTTTCCTCGTTCAGACTCGCTTCACGGCGCCGATGGTATGCCTATCGCAAAGTGGCGTCAAACGCACAGCGGCCCACTGGTCGCAAACCCCCGCGTCCTATATCCTTCCCGCCATGAACCCAAAACAGCGCGCGGCCGAAGCTGCGTTGGAATTCGTTCACAATGACATGGTCATCGGCCTGGGCACCGGCTCAACCGCCGACTTTTTCCTAAAAGCCCTCGCCGCCGCGATCAAGGACGGCAAGATCCGCGACATTCGCGGCGTGCCCACCTCGCGCCAATCCGAACGCCGGGCCGAGCAACTCGGCATCCCCCTGGCCACGCTCCTGCAATGCCCCCACCCCGACGTCACCATCGACGGCGCCGACGAAGTCGCCCCCAACCTTGACCTCATCAAGGGTCTCGGCGGCGCCTTGCTCCGCGAAAAAATCGTGGCGCAAAATTCCAAAAAACTCGTCATCATCGCCGACTCGGGAAAAGCCGTCCCCACGCTCGGCGCCAAATCGATGCTCCCCGTCGAAGTCACCCCTTTCGGCCACGAAATCCACGACGACTTCTTCCGTTCGCACGGCGCCGTTCCGATCTTGCGCCGCGACGCCCAGAATCAGACCTTCGTGACCGACAACGGCAATTACATCTACGACTGCCGTTTCAACGGCGGCATCGCCGACGCCGCGGCGCTGGACGCCGCGATGCACCGCCGGGCCGGGATCGTGGAAACGGGATTGTTTCTCGGAATCGCCGGCGTGGTGCTGATCGCCGACGACAACGTCGTCGAACGACGCCAGCGCGACGTCGCCAAATAGCCCGGCCATCGCGGACTCCCCTTTTTGTCGCTAAGTATACGGAAGCGTTTAACGGGGGATCGAATTCCCTTTGGATGAACCCCGAAGAGGTTCCAGCAATTCGCCGGCGGCTGAGCGCAGCGACGCCACCGGTATCGTAGCGGAGACCCATCGACCACCCCGGAGGGGTCGCAGCGCGTGGCTGAGCGTTTGGTGGTGACGCCGGTTCTGAGGTACTCCGAAGAGCCGGATTTCGCGGCGCTTCGATCCGGCTCTTCGGAGCACCTCAGAACCGGCGCCGGGTGATGAAACTGGTTCCCATGTACGTTGGACGCGCCAGCAATTAAAAAACGCTCTAATCGCCCGATTTGTCGCGCGCGCGGAGTTGCTATATCATGTCGATGGCGGAATTCGTTAAGGCTGGTCGTCGCTTCCAACAAGGTAATTTCCATGCACTGCGCGCGTTTGGTGGTCCTGGCGTGCCTTTTTGCCTTCGCGTTTCCGGTACATCCGGCTTTCAGCGACGAGCCCAAAAAACCCGAAACGCGAAAGACCGAGGAAAAGGAACTCTACAACGACGGCTCCATCCATTTCCGCGTCCCCCTCGATTCAAAAGGCCAACGCCACGGCCAATACACCGCCTGGTATCCCGGCGGAAAGAAAAAAGTCCAGGAACGCGTTCGGTATGAACACGGCCAGCGCGTCGGCGACCGCGCGCTATACGCCGAGGACGGCACTCTGATCGGCGACGAAACATGGGTCCACGGCAAACTGGTATTGCCCAAATCCCAGCGCATGATAGAAGCCGAGCGCGCGAGGCTGTTAAAGGCCGCCGCCGCCTTTGTCGTCAGGATGGGCAAGCCGACCAACCCCAACGCTCCCACGTCCGAAGAGCTTGCGCGTGCATTGGCAAAGCTCAATGGCTATCGCTATCTGTGCGATCTTCAGGCCGACGTTGTGCTCGATGACGAAGAGATCAACCTGTGTCAGTACGCGTCGGAAGTGCTCGCGAAACTTGGGCATCTGACCCACACGCCCGAGAAGCCGTCCGGTTACGACGACAAAGCATATCAACTCGGCCGCGACGGCTGTGGCCACAGCAATATTTTCCAGGGGGGAGACGCGATCGCTTCGGTGTCGGCCTACATGAACGACAGCGACGCCAGCAACATCGATCGGCTCGGCCATCGCCGATGGATACTGCATCCCTCGATGGCCAAGACCGGCTTTGGGATGAGCGGGCAGTTTTCGGCGATGTATTCCTTCGACGGCTCCCGCCAGAACACGCCGGATTACGAATACGTCTGTTTCCCGCCGCGTGGGTGGTGCCCGATGAATATGTTCGGCCCCAACTGGGCGTGGAGCGTCAGCGTCAACCCCGCCAAGTATAAAGTCACCGATGGCGCCAAGCTGGAAATTTTCCCGGTGGATTCGTCGCTCGCTCGCGCCGCGCGTCCGCTGGCTTCGGAGTACGCCCATCTCGATCGCGGCGGCTATGGCGTCAACAACGCCATCATCGGCCGCCCGCCCGCCACGGCGGTGAGGCCGGGCGTCGTCTATGAAGTCGTGGTCCGCGGCGTCAACACTCAGGACGACATGCCGGCCGACATCAGCTATTACGTCAGCTTCTACAATGCGCCGGCTTCGGCCGGACCGTAGGACTGCTTTCGCCAATAGTCGTGGATGAATCGGCGGCGGGCCGGTGCGCTAGCGGCGTGGATCGCCCGTGCAGGCATCGACCACCTATCAACGCGCAAAACTGGCGCCTATTTTGATTTCATCCCCGCCCTGAATCTTCACGTCGCGCAGCTTAAGCTGGCCCGTCGGAAAGCTGAACACCAGTCGGCTCTTGCCTTCATATTTTCTAAGGCCCGGCCGAATCAGCCCAACGATCAACGGACCCAGTGCCTCGTCCCCTTCGCACTTGAGGCTCGACAGCTTCGCATACATTTCGTCGTCGATCTCGACATGGGCCTGAAAATGCATGCCCGCCGGTACGAACGCCACTTTCGCCGTCAGCTTGAGATCGATGTCGATCGAGCGGTTATTTACGGCCTCCAATTTGAGCTTGGCGCTTTGAAACGTGACATGGTATCTCTCGACGGCTCCGTTGAGGTCCGTCACCAGCATTCGCTCGATGTCCTCGTTGCCGGCCTGAAACGAGAATGACGCCCTTTTGGCGTCTGACATCATGACCATCGGCTTTCCGTGCTCGTCGCGTTCGATGTCGAAGCGGGCGTCGGTCGCCGACAGGTGCATGTCGAGTTTGGCCTTGTCGCAGATCAGCGGGCGGGCGTCGAGATCGAAATCGCGCACGGCCACTCTGCTCTCGACGTTGCCGCTGGGGCGGAGCGGCGGTTCTCTTTTCTCGTCGCGATCGGTATCGATGATTCCGCCGCCCAGTTGAACGTGAAGGTTGCCGACGGCGGGGTATCTTCCGCCGGTGCTTTTGACGAGGTCGCCCCCTTCGGGAAATCGCAGTTGCGCTTTCCACCCGCGCGACAACCCATCGGATAGCTCATCTCGGGTGGACGGAAGCGGGCCGTCGCCAAGCGGAAAAACAAACGCGCCTTTGGCGTCGAACCAGGCCTTTGGGCGCTTGGAGGCCGCCTCCGCCTGATGACGATGATCCCCGCCGCCCCACAGGAAGGCGGCCATCGCCATGGCGGCGATGGTTTCACGACGCGTTGGGAGCAGCAGCCCGCGGATAAAACCGCGCAGGCGAGAGAGGCGGATGTCTGGCAATCGAAGCGCGCGCATGGAGTCGCTCCTGATATCGGCCGCAGGGTCAGCGACATTCTTAGCCAAAACAATGGCCGGGGCAAGTGCAAGGCGGCAAATTCGCGCGCCGCAAACGGCGCGGCAACGGCGGACGCTATGCCGCCGCCGGGAGATGAATGCTGAATGTGGTGCCTTTGCCGACTTCGCTTTGCACCTGGATCCGCCCCTTGTGATGCTCGATGATATCCTTGCAGATCGCCAGGCCAAGTCCGGTTCCTTTGGATTCGCCGCGGCGGGCAGTGCCCTTCGTGGTGAAGAACGGCTGAAAAATCTTCGAAAGCAGCCGGGCGGGAATACCGGGGCCGGTATCGATGACCTGAAGGCGCGTTTCGCCACCTTCAAGTTTCTGAGCTTTGACGGTGATCGATCCGCCCTTGCCCAGCATCGCCTGGCGGGCATTGATGAGAAGATTCAGCAGAACTTGTTCGAGTTGCACGCCGTCGCCGAACACCGTCAGTTTGGGTTCGATCTGAATTCGGAGGGCGATTCCGTCCTTCTGCGGATCGCGGGCCATCACGGCCAATGTTTCGTCAACCAGGTCTTGAATGATGACGTTTCCAAATATGGATTCGCCGCGGGCCAGTCCGAGCATCGACGCGCAGATTCGCCCCGCCTTGGATGACCCGTTAAACGCCTTGGAAAGGGCCTTGCGAAGCAGGTCCATATCCGGCGCCGCGCTCTCGGCGTTTCGCAGGGCAAATTGCGAGTAACTCACGATCGGCGTCAGCAGGTTGTTAAACTCATGCGCGATGACGGCGGCGATCGTGCCGATCGTCGCCAGGCGTTGTGATTCCGTCAGTTGCTCTTTGAGCGATTGGATCTGCTGCTCCATCGATTCCAGATGGCCGTCGAGCAGTTCGTCAGAGACCGCGATGGGAAGATGGGGTTGAATCACGTTACCGATGTATCGACGCACGAGCGGGGGAGGCTTGATCGCTAGTGTCAACAGCGGTTTATGAACGCAATTGCGCCACCGGAACGCCTGATTCGTACTTTAATATAGGATGAATGGGAACATAACCCCACTTGGCAGCGGCAAAAATCGTTGCAGGATATGCAAATTAAGGGCTATTCATATTATCCATAAAGCGCATATTAACAATACGCCAGAGTTCGCTTGGCACTAAGAAGTCAGTCGCACACGGCGGTGGTCGCCTTCAATAACTCCGTCGCCACATGGCGGATCTGCTCTTCGGCCAGTTCGGGGTAGATCGGCAGCGCCAGCACCTGCCCGCAGGTCTTTTCCGTCACCGGCAAGTCCCCGGCTTTGTACCCGAGGTATGCAAAACAATCCTGCAGGTGCAACGGCAACGGATAATACACGGCCGACCCGATCCCCGCCTCGGTGAGTTTCGCCTTGACGGCGTCGCGATCCGGGACGCGAACGACATATTGGTTGTAAATGCTCCAATTGCCGTCTTCGATGTAAGGCGGGATGACGGCGCTTCCCTTGAGCATCTCATCATAGATATGCGCGTTGCGACGGCGGCCTTCGTGCCAGTCATCGAGATACTTGAGCTTCACGTCAAGAACCGCCGCCTGGATGGCCGCGAGACGGAACATGCCGCCGATGAGGGCATGATGGTAGGTGTGGCCCGAGCCATGCACGCGCAGAATTCGGCATGTCTGGGCGAACGCGTCGTCGTTGGTGCAGATCGCGCCGGCGTCGCCGAAGGCGCCCAGATTTTTCGTCGGATAGAAGCTGAGACACCCGGCGAAGCCCAGGGAGCAGGCGGCTTTGCCGTGCCGTTTCGCGCCGATCGCCTGGGCGGCGTCTTCGATCACTTTCAAGCCGTGCCTGGCCGCGATTTCGTTGATCGCTTCCATGTTGGCGCACTGGCCGAAAAGGTGTACCGGTAAAATCGCCCGCGTCTTGCCTGTGATCTTCGATTCGATCTGATCCGGATTAATGTTGAAGGTTTGAGGATCGATATCGACGAAGACTGGAATAGCCCCAAGACGGGCGACGCAGCCGGCCGTGGCGAAGAAAGTGAACGACGGACAGATCACTTCGTCGCCCGGCTTAATGCCCAGGGCCATGAGCGAACAGAGAATGGCGTCGGTTCCGCTGCTGACGCCGATGGCGTGCTTGGTCTGGCAATAGGCGGCGAGTTTTTTCTCGAATCGTTCGACGTGCGGGCCGAGAATCAGGGCCTGCGAATCACAGACTTCATCGATGGCCCGCCGAATCTCGTTACGCAACGGCAGGTACTGCGCCGTCAGGTCCAGAAGTTTCACGCTCATTGGCGAGGATGTTAAAGACGCGCTCGCGAAAGTAAACAGCGTATCGAAAGGATTGTTGTACCGATGATGAAGAGCAGCCGATCGTTCGTGCCCAGGGCGAAGTACAGAATCCGCCGCGCCCTGTCCGATCCGCTCCGCCGGGCGACGATCGAAACGCTGGAAGACCGCCGCCTCCTCACCGCCTGGTTTGTTTCCACCGGCGGCCTTGCGTCCAATAACGGAACGCTGAACGAACCGTTCGCCACCATTCAGGCGGCCGCCAACGCCGCCCAGCCGGGCGACACCGTTTATGTCATGGGCGGCGCCTACCACGAGACCGTCACCCCGCCCAGAAGCGGGACCGCCGCCTTACCGATCACGTTCGAGCCGTATAACGGGCAATCGGTAACGATCGACGGCGCCGACCCGGTGAGCGGGTGGTCGGTCAATCAAGGGCCGGTCTACTCGGCGCCGCAGCCGTGGGACCTGGGCGAGGGAAATAACCAGGTATTCGTCGATGGGACTATGGTCAACGAGGCGCGCTGGCCCAACACGCCGGCCGACATCGCCGCCACGAGTTCCACATCCACCGCCCCGGCCAATATCTCGACGCCCGCGTGGGCAAAAGCCACATCCGTGAAGGTTACGCTTTCCAATACCGCGGCGCTCTCGACGGTTACGATATACAATGCGTCGCTCAGCCAGGCGGCCGGGACGTGGGTCGGATCGATCGCCCATATCGCGGCCGGCGCGGAGTGGGTCGATCAGGTCGGCATGATCACCGCGTCGGCTCCCGGATCGATCACCGTTTCCTACGAACAGGAAACCACCTATCAGGTTCCGCAGGCGGGGAATCGATTCTACATCGTCGGTAATTTCAAGGCCCTGGACTCGGCCGGGGAATGGTATCGCGACCCGGTCAGCGGCGCCCTCGATCTCTGGGACCCCGCCGGCGATAGCCCGTCAAAGCATGTCGTCGAAGCCAAGGCGCGCGATTACGGATTTGATCTGAGCGGCCGGTCCGACATCGATGTGACGAACATCAAGCTCTTCGCCTGCACCATCAATACCAGCGCCGCGTCAACCAACGACACGCTCAACGGCATCGGCGCCCAATACGTCTCCCAATCCATCGGCATCACCCCCGATACCCTCGATCCATGGGGCGCGAAATTCCATCCCCATGCAACCGGCATCATTCTCAACGGAACCGGAAACATCCTGGAAAACAGCGCGGTCGCCTTCAGCTCCGGCGACGGCGTTTTTCTCGGCGGATCAGGAAACACCGTCGAAAATACCGTCATTCATGACGTCGATTACCAAGCCGGCGACGAAGCGGGCATCACAACCCTCGGCGCCGACGAAACCGTCCTGAATAACACCATCTATAACGCGGGCCGATCCGGCATCGTCTGCCGATTTACCTACGGATCCGCTTTCTCCCATAACCTCATCCATACCGTCGGGCTCCAGATGACCGATCTCGGCGGCCTCTACACATGGGGAACCGACGGCGCCGGTACTGAGTTCAGCTACAACGTCATCTACGATGTTCATTCCGCCGGCTATGGGGCGGCCGGCATCTACCTGGACAACGGCTCCGAACACTTCGTCGTCGATCACAATCTGGTCTACGACACGGATTTCGCGCTGAAGCTCAATCCGCCGGCGTGGGATAATCTCATCATCAACAATACGCTGATCGGCACAAAATACGCCGTCCAATCCAGCGGCGACGAAGACATGACCGGCACGACATTCGCCAACAACATCTTCGTCGGTCCCCAGATGTACGGTCCCGGCGCGACGCACACGAACAACATCTACAGCCCAACCGATCCCAAATTCGTCAACGCGGCTCAAAACAACTACCAGTTGCAGGCAACCTCGCCGGCGATCAACGCCGGGAAAATCGAGTTGCCGTACACCAAAAACTTCGCCGGCGCCGCTCCGGACAGCGGGGCGTACGAGTATGGCGTCGCGCCGTTCCAGGCGGGAGCCGGGGCGGTCACTCCGCCAACGCCGCCGGCCCCTCCGACCCCGCCTCCGACGACACCCGCGCCGCCCACGCCTCCGACGACGCCGATTGCTCCAACGCCACCCCCGACGCCCGCTCCAAAGACATCGCCGCCCACGCCGGCGACAACGTCTTTCAATCCGAAGTCATATGCCGCCACCTGGGGAACGACCAGCACCGCCGCCGGGATTGAATTCACCACGCTTTGGGGTTACGTCGAGTTCAAGAACGTCGATTTCGGCGCCGGCGTCCACCAATTGCTAGCCGGCATCGCATCGTTGCCGGCCAAGCAGCAACGGCTCCAGCTTCGCGTCGGCAACCCCAGCGCCGCCACGCTGGCTACCCTCGTGATCCCCGCGACCAAACAGCCCTCATCCACCGTTTCCAAAACCCTCACGGCGGCCATCGCCGGCCTTCGTGGGGTGCAAAATATCTATCTCGTGCTGGTCGATCCGCCGGCCGGAGGCGTTCTGACGAAGTTCACGTTCTCGTAATGGCTTTTTCGTCCTCCGCACGCGCCGCTCATCGGTCCGCGCGCTCCCGGCGGGGAGGGCGGCCGCAAGAATTTTCAAACGCTCGCGATTGACGCGCTCGTCTTATTTTGCACAACATGCGATCGTCGTTGGCGTTGTCGTTTTGCCGCGCCCCGCGAGGATCGTTTTTTTATGCCTTTGCGAGATTCCGCCATGGCCGAGAAGCAGCGTTTTTCGGTCGCCGTCGTCGGCCTGATCGCAATATTCGGTTATCTGTTTATTTATCACTATCACCACGAACAATCGAACGGCGGGATCCATCTCGGGGATTTCCGGACTTTTTATCAAGCCGGGCAATTCGTGCGCGCGCATCGCGACATCTATACCGCCGGCTACAACGACGCGCAAAAATATGTGTATCCTCCGCTCATCGCCGTCGCCTGCGTCCCGCTCACGTATCTTCCGGAAGTGACGGCGGCGCATGTCGCGCTCGCCCTTGACTGGCTGACGCTGCTCGCTTCGCTCCTGCTGGCGGCGCGGATCATGACCGATCGCCTGCCCGGCGGGCGCGGCGCGGGCGTTTGCGCCGCGGCGTTCATCGCCGCCGTTCTCGGGGAAAATGAGATGCGCGCCGAGCTGACCATGCTCGAAACAGACGCGCTCATGCTGCTGATGTTTACGCTGGCGCTGTGGTGGCTGGACAAAAAGCCGATCCTGGCGGGGCTGGCGCTGGCGCTGGCGTTTAATATCAAGTATTTGCCGGTCGTCGCCCTTCCTTACCTTCTGATTCGCCGTCGCTGGACCGCGTCGGCCGCCATGATCCTCGGGTGCGTTTTTTTCGCGCTGCTTCCGGCGCTGGCGCTGGGCTGGAACGAAGACGTGCGTTGTCTGCGCGTTTCGATGGGCGGATTGTTGCTGTGGGTCGGGGTTTCCCCGCAGGCTTCGCACTCCATCACGGTGCACAACATCGCCGACACGCTGAGCGTTTCGGTCACCAGCGCCGTCGCTCGCGTCCTTCAGCCGCTTGGCTTTTCTAACGCGGCCGCGATGGCCATGGCGACGTGTATTGCGATTGGCGTATTAGCGATCATCGTTGGCTTATATCGAAAGGACCGCCTGCCGTTTTGGCGCTGGCCCGGCGCGGCGGAACAGGCGGAGGCGCCGTTCAAGGCGTTGGTCGCCTGCGAATGGGCCGGCCTGATCACGGCGGCGATCGCCTTCAGTCCCGATACCAATCCCCGGCACCTGGTTTTAGCCGTGCTCGTCAATACGCTGGCGGCGGTGCTGTTGCTGACGCCGCGTCCGGGGGAGAGCCGGGTGTGGCTTGTGGCGGCGGCGCTGATTATTTTCGTGGCGTTCATGGCGCCGTTTCGTTCGCCGTGGATTCATCGCGCGTGGTTCAGGTATTCGATCCCGTGCTGGGGTCTGTTGATCGGATATATGATGATTGCCCGAACCGCCGTGATGCGCAGCCGCGCGTCGCTTGCGATTCCCGAAAAAAGCACGGAATTTCAGTGACCATTGCCGCGCTTCGCCGGCCGGGTGGTGGGATGATCCTTTTCGTATTTCGCCAGCGCCTCGGCCATCGCGACGTCTACCGGCTTGTCGTTGGCGCCGTGCGCGGTGAACAGGTCGTAGGTGTCGTTGATGTCCGACGAACGCTTGGAGGTCATGTCCATATAGCGCTGGCCCATGTCGCGGATCGGCTGAGCGACGGCATTCTGGGCGGCGGCTTGCCAGTCGGGGCCTTCGCCGGTGAAACGATGGGCATCGACTTGTGCCGCCGCCGCGCGGGCCGCGACGATGGCGTAGTCGTCGTAAATTTTCTCGGCAAGTTTGAGATGCCCTTCTTCATGCGCCTTGAGTTTTTCGCCGGCGCCGACGGGAACGTAAACGATCACGCGAAGCTGCGTCGAAATCGTGATGCCATGCACGCTGACCACCGCGGTCACGCCGTCGGCGCCGGGATTGCGCGAAACCACCTCGTACTCTGACTTGGCCTGGATATGAAACTCGGAACTGGTGACGGCGGCTTCGCCGGGATTCAGGTGCGGCATCTCGGGCGGCGGGTTGGCCGGATCAAACGTCTTGTGCTCCACGACCGGCGGATCGCGCTTCACATGAACAAAACCCAAAGCCGGTCCGCAAAGACACGCTGTCGCGAGCATGAAGATGGCAAATGGTCTGTTCATCGCAACTCCGCCATGCGATGATAGTGCCCGCAAAGGCGCGACGCGAGACTAAAAGCGATTGCGCTGTTTGGCCCGGCGGGAAATCGCCGATCTAGACCATTTGTCGGGTTGTTCGCGCGCTTCTGCGTTTAGTGTCCCGCTCGTGGAGCGTTTTTTCGCGACGCAAAGCCGCTTCGCCAACATGAGAAATGCTCCAGAGCCATCTTGTCGGGCCGCTGCGGCGTGCGGGCGTTTGGAGGCCGCGCCCGCGGGGCGTATCCCGCGGTCGGGCTCGCTGCGTCGCGATGAAAAATGCCTTCGGCGTCTTCCTTGCATCGCGACGGCGATTGCGGGAAAAGACGATCTGTTGCGATTGGAATTCTATCAGTATGGCAGTTGAAATCGAAGCAAAAATGGCCGTGAAGGATGTGGCCGCCGTGCGCGTCCGAATCAAGGAATGTGGCGCCACGCGCCTTGGCGCATACGCCGAGGTGAACACGTTTTTCGATACCGACGACCGCTCGCTCCTGGCGGCCGACAAGGGTCTGCGCCTTCGGCTCAAGCGCAATCTCGAAACCGGCGAGGAGGATCACATCATCACCTACAAAGGCCCGCGCCAGCCTGGCCCGCTCAAGAGCCGCGAGGAGGTCGAGCTGAACGTCGAAGGCTCCGCGGAGACCATCAAATTATTCGAGAGCCTCGGCTTCGCCAAAACACTCTCGTTCGAGAAACGCCGGGAAAGCTGGCTGATGGATCACTGCCAAATCGAGTTGGACGAACTGCCTTACATCGGCAATTACGTGGAGATCGAAGGGCCCGATGAGCAGGCGGTCCTGCGCGTGCGCAAGACGCTGAATTTATCGGACCGCGAATTGATCAAGTATGGTTATGTCGCGATTTTAACCGGTTATTTAACGGAACACCGAATCCCGCAGCGCGACATTCGCTTCACGGCGTGAGCGTTCGGGATCGATCCCGATCCTACGAAGCGCGCCCCCGTGCGGCGACCGGGTTTATTTTCCACGATTGACGACGACCCGGAGCGCGTAGACGCCGCACGAACGACGCGGAGCGCGTAGACGCCGCACGAATGAGGCGGCGCTAGATGCTAGAATTGAAGTCGAAACGGCCATGGAGGAAGTCACGCGAGATCAGATCGACCGCGCCATCGGAGACAAAGACATCTCCGCCGCCCGGCGCGCGCTCGCACGGTTCTGGCGGCAATCGCCCAATGTCGCCGCGGCCGGTTTTGTCGTCAGCCGGTTTGAGACGTTGCGGCCGCACATCGCGCTTACGCCGTGCAAAATCGCGATTCTCCGGTCGTTTACGGTTGAACCGGCCGTCCCGCTTCTTCGCGCGACCGCGTTCATCGGCGGCGTCGATCTCAACGTCCGCGTCGGCGACTTCGATACCTATGTTCAAGACGTGCTTAATCCGGCGAGTTGGCTGTACGCGTTCTCGCCCGATGTGGCGATTCTCGCCGTTCAATCGCGTGACGTGGCGCCGGCCTTGTGGGAGGGATTTGCGGATCTTGATCGCGCCGCCGTGTCGGGCGCGGTCGAACAAACGGTGGAGCGCTTTCGGCAAGTCGTCGAAGCGTTTCGCCAGAAAAGCCCCGCTCATCTCATCATTCACGGGCTGCAAATTCCGCCGACGCCCGCCGAAGGTCTCCTCGATCGCCGAAGCGATTGGGGACAGGCCGCGAGCTTCGCGCGGATCAACCACGGCTTGTTCGATCTGGCGCGCTCGGCCCGGAATATTTACGTTCTGGATTACGACGGGCTGATCGCCGGGCGGGGTCGGGCCGCGTGGTACGATCATCGAAAATGGGTGGTCGCCCGCATGCCGATCGCGGCGGGGGAGTTGATTTATCTCGCCCGCGAGTGGATGCGGTTTGTTTATCCGATCGTCGGCCGGGTTTGTAAAGTGCTTGCCGTCGATCTCGACAACACGCTGTGGGGCGGGGTCATCGGTGAAGACGGAATCGACGGCATCCAGCTTGACCAGGGCTATCCCGGCGACGCCTATCGATCGCTTCAACGCGCGATCCTCGATCTGTATCGCCGGGGAATCGTGCTGGCCGTGTGCAGCAAGAACAATCCCGCCGAGGCGATGGAGGCGATCGCCGACCATCCGGGAATGCTCCTTCGTCCCGAGCATTTTGCGATCATCCGTACGAACTGGGCGGACAAGGCGACCAACCTTCGCGAGATCGCGGCGGAACTGAACGTCGGCATCGATTCGATCGCCTTCCTCGACGACAATTTCGTCGAGCGCGAATGGATATCCGAACAAATTCCGGAGGCGACAGTCATCGATCTGCCGGGCGATCCAATGCTTTTCGCACAGGCGCTTCGGGAATGTCCGTTTTTCGAACGGCTTGAACTCACCGACGAAGACAAGGCCCGCGGCCGCCTGTATGCCGAGCGGCGAATGCGGACCGAGCTTGAAGCGACCGCGACCTCGTTGGAGGATTTTTATAGATCCTTGCGCATGAAGGCGATCATCGAGCCGGTAAACGCAAAGACGCTTTCGCGCGCCGCTCAGCTCACGCAAAAGACCAATCAGTTCAATCTGACCACTCGCCGATATTCCGAGCGGCAACTCGACCAGAGGCTTGCGGCGCCCGATTGGCGCGCGTTCACCGTTCAAGTCGCCGACCGGTTCGGCGATAATGGGATCATCGGACTCGCTATTCTCCGTATTCAGGATGGCGTGTGTGAGATCGATACGTTGTTATTGAGTTGCCGGGTGATCGGGCGGACGATAGAAACCGCGTTGCTTGCGGCGCTGGCCAGGGAAGCGATTCGCGACGGCGCGACGAAATTAGTCGGGTGGTTTGTGCCGACGAAGAAAAACGCGCCGGCCCGCGATTTCTATAAATCGCATCATTTCGTGGCCGTGCAGGAGCGCGAAGGCGCCACGCTTTGGGAATTAGATTTAGTCGCGAATTCGATCGCATCGCCGCAATGGGTGGACGTAAAGGAACCAGCGCATGAATGACGCCGTTGAGCTACAGGTTCGGCAGATCGCCGCCGACGTGTTTAATTTGCCGTTGAACCAGGTGACGGGCCAGACGTCTCCCAAGACCGTCGACAATTGGGATTCGGTGCAGCACCTGAATTTTGTTTTGGCGTTGGAAGAGGCGATGGGGATTCAGCTTGAGCCGCAGGACATCGAGCAAATCCGCAGCGTGGGCGCGGCGCTCGACGTGGTTCGAAAAAAGCGCGAAAAGTAAAATCGCGTTTACGACCACGGTAGC
Source organism: Tepidisphaeraceae bacterium (assembly GCA_035551995.1). GTDB lineage: Bacteria > Planctomycetota > Phycisphaerae > Tepidisphaerales > Tepidisphaeraceae > RYN-428. The sequence goes on along the minus strand of DASZME010000037.1, from coordinate 24,882 downwards.
TGCATTTCGGGCGGCAGTTCGGCCACCTCGACTTCGATCGCTTCCTGAATACAGGATGGATCGAGACAAAGACGCGCTTCGTCGCGATGCGTGTCGAGCATAAGTTGGAGCGAATCGCGTAGATTGTGGCGGCATTCGTCCAGCGATCGGCCGGCGGTGATGGTGCCGGGGATTTCCTCGACCCATCCGACAAACCAGCCGTCGGGCCTTGGCTTGATGATTGTGTGATAGCGCTGCTTCATGGCCACATTCTGCGCACGCGCGATCGCGCGCGTCAAGCGAAACATTGTGGACGGTTACGCAATATAAAGACATTTCGCAAGACCGTTTGACGCCCATCAACGCTGCCACGTCGGCGGCGAAGCTTTGAGCTGCGCGAACGATTGCAACGCCTGGTCGCGCTTGGAAATGGCTGGATTCGTCATCGGCCAGCGGACGTTGAGATCCGGATCATTCCACGAAATTCCCCCTTCGGTGGCCGGATTGTAAACGGCGTCGACTTTGTAATAGACGTCGGCCGGTTCGTCCCCCAAAACGCAAAAGCCATGCGCGAATCCCACCGGCACCCACAGCAGGCGGCCATTGATGTCGCTGAGTTCCACGCCGTAGGATTGGCCGAAGGTCGGGGATTCGGCGCGGATATCGACGGCCACGTCCCAAATTCTGCCGCGCACGACGCCGACCAGTTTTCCCTGGGCGGGGCGGGTTTGATAGTGAAGCCCGCGCAGCACGCCGGGCGCGGATCGCGAATGATTGTCCTGCACAAACGCGCTTGGCAGACCGTGCTCGCCGAAGCGTTCCCGCTGAAACCGTTCAATGAAAAATCCGCGGGCGTCTCCGTGAACTTTAAGCTCCACGAGCAGCAATCCCTTGATTTCCACCGGCACAACGTCCATCGGCAACTCCCTGGGTTACGGCGCCGTCTCGCGAACGCCGGGGCACGATATATAACATGATTTGCCGGCGGATTCATGAGCGCGGATTGTCGGCGCCGCCGTGGTATCATTTTGGCATGATCGACCTGCGAAGCGACACGGTGACCGTTCCCACCCCGGCGATGCGCGCGGCGATCGCCGACGCCAGGGTGGGCGACGATGTTTTCGGCGAAGACCCGACGGTGAACGAACTGGAGCGCCGCACCGCCGAGATTCTTGGCAAAGAGTCGGCGATGTTTGTTCCATCGGGCACGATGGCCAATCAATTGGCTGTTCGGCTTCACGCCCAGGCGGGGGACGAAGTCCTGCTGGAAGGCGGATCGCATATCTTCGGCAAGGAGGCCGGCGCGGCCGCGGCGCTGAGCGGCGTTTCGGTTCGCACGATCGCCGGCGAGCGCGGCGTGTTCACCGGCGGCGATCTGATCGCCGCCTTGCGCCCGCTCGACGTGCATCACCCGCCCACCACGCTGGTCTGCGTGGAAAACACGCACAACGTCGGCGGCGGAAGCGTATGGCCCCTCTCCACGCTGACGGCGCTTTCCGCCGCCGTGCACGCCCGCGAATTAAAGCTTCACATGGACGGCGCCCGTCTCTGGAACGCCGCCGTCGCCAGCGGCGTTTCAGAAAGGGCGTACGCCGATCGCTGCGATTCGGTGGCGGTCTGCTTTTCCAAAAGTCTGGGCGCGCCGGTCGGTTCGGCGCTGGCCGGTTCATCGGATTTCATCGCCCGCGGCCGGCGCTTTCGAAAAATGCTCGGCGGCGGGATGCGCCAAGCCGGCCTCCTCGCCGCCGCCGCCCTTTACGCGCTTCAAAACAATCGCGCCCGACTGGCCGAGGATCACGTCAACGCCCGCGCGCTGGCCGACGGTTTGGCGTCGTGTTCAGGAATCGAAATTGACCCGCGACAGGTCGAGACGAACATCGTTCGCTTTCGAACGCCGCGCGCCGACGCTTGGGCGGCGGCCGATCTCCTGCGCGAGCGCGGCGTGTCGCTGATGGCGACGGGCCCCGATTCGTTCCGCGCGGTGCTGCACCTCCAGGTCAGCGCTGCGGATGTGGAAGCGGCGGTGAAAACGATCACGCAAATCGTTTCGGCCGCGGACGTTTAGAACTTCGAGCATCTTGGGTTGCTGCAGCGTTTATGCGTTTAGCGGCCCCGCTTGCGCTTGCGGGGCGCGTTTCGCACACCAAGCTCGCTATACCAACATAAAAATGCGGCAACTCGCGCGGCACGCGCGGATAATCGCGTCGCCAATATCGCGTGGCGAGCGTCGCTAATCGCGCCGGGGATAATCACGGACGATAACAATGTCTTCCCATCCCCAACATTATCCCCGCGGCACGGGTAGACATAGAACGGCGACAGTGCGCCGCAGTGAAAAGTTCCATTCATCCAGCGGAGACGGCGACGATGCAATTCTTGAAAACCTGGTTCGTACTTTCGGCTATTGGTTTTATCGTGATGGCGGCATCCTGCCCAACGGCCCACGCCGATTCACAGTCGGTCGTCTACGAAGGAACTGACGGCCCGGGCAAAGGAAAAAATATCGTCCTGGTTTCCGGCGACGAGGAATACCGATCCGAAGAAGGGCTTCCGGAATTGGCGGCCATTCTCGCCAAACATCATGGATTCCGCTGCACCGTGTTATTTGAGATCGATCCGAAGACTGGCGAGGTCGATCCGAATCAACATAACAACATTCCCGGCCTCGAGGCGTTGGATAAGGCCGATTTGATGATTATTCAGACACGTTTCCGCGCCCTGCCAGACGATCAGATGAAGCACATCGACGATTTCCTGAAGGCGGGGAAGCCGGTGATCGGTCTTCGCACCGCGACGCATGCATTTGTCGGGCTCAAGGGCGAATACGCGAAATACAACAACGGCTTTCATGCCAAGGACGAAGCCGACGCGGTTTGGAACGACGGGTTTGGCCGATTGGTGCTCGGCGAGCGCTGGGTGAACCATTGGGGCTCGCACAAGAACGAATCGACCCGCGGCATGTTCGCCCCCGGCGCCACGGGCAGTCCGCTTCTCAATGGAATCAAGGACGGCGAAATCTGGGCGCCGACGGACGTTTACGAGGTTCGTCTGCCGATGATCGGCGATTCAAAACCGATCATTCTCGGCCAGGTCTGCAAGCGCCCCGGGCCGTCCGATCCCAAAGATCCCTACTACGGAATGCGTCCCAGCGACCAGGCCGTTCCGGGAAACAAAAAGAATGAGCCGATGATGCCGGTGGCATGGACCAAGAGCTATCAGTTACCCGGCGGCAAGCCGGGCAAGTCTTTCGCGACGACGATGGGCGCCTCGACCGATTTGACCAACGAGGCGTTTCGCCGGCTGCTGGTCAACGCGGTGTACACCCTGGTGGACCTTAAGGTCCCGGAAAAAGCGGATGTCTCGCTCGTCGGCGATTATAAACCCAGCGCGTTTGGCTTTGGAGGATACAAGAAGGGATTGAAGCCGGCGGATTTCGAGGTAAAATGAAATCCGAAAGGGCGCATCCGAATGATCTGTAGCACAGGCGTCCTCGCCGGTGTCGGGCTCTAAAGAACAGGGCCAAGACGCCGGTGCTATGGCCGTTCAAAGGCCGGAACTCAAAATCGCAATACAAAACAACCATTTCACATCTCGTAATGGCAGCGATTTGAACTGGCGGAAACGCATCACTTGATTTCCCGGCATCTTTGATTTTTCGACTGCGATGGAAACAGAGTTGCCGAGCGGTTATTTACCCGCCACAATTTCCTGTATACTTCCCCTCGCTATGGCAAAGAAACCGCAACCCCCGCCGGCGAATTTCGAGGACGCGCTTTTTGAGCTGGACAAAATCCTCTCGGATATCGAGAAGGGGCAGGTTGGGCTTGAGGAAAGCCTGTTGAAATACGAGCGGGGAAACTTTCTGATTCAACATTGTCGCGGCGTATTGAATGCCGCCGAGAAGCAGGTGGAATTGTTAAGCCGATCCCCGGACGGAGGCCTGACGAGTTCGCCGGGGAATTCCACCGCTCCGGACGCCGACTCCAATCGCGCGGCGGCCGACGAGATCGCATGATGGATATGGGAACGGATAACTGGGCCGTCGCGGGGATGCGGGGCAGTGACAGGTTATGAGCCATTCGATGCAAACCGATGCCGTCGCGATTCTCAAGCGCCATGGCGAGGCGGTCAATTCGTATTTTGCCGCTCTTCGTGGGCGATATCCGCACGCGCCGCCGCGCTTGCTGGACGCCATCGAATACAGCCTTCGGGCCGGCGGAAAGCGTTTGCGTCCCGCGCTCATTCTCGAATGTTTCACCGCCTGCGCCGGCGGAATCGATCAAGCTCCCGGCTATTCCAGCGCGCTGGCGGCGGCGGGGGCGATGGAACTCATCCACACCTTCAGCCTTGTCCACGACGATCTGCCCGCCATGGACGACGACGACCTCCGCCGCGGGCAACCGACCAACCACAAGGTCTTCGGGGAAGCGATGGCCATCCTCGCCGGCGACGCCATGGTGACGATGGCGTTTGAGATTTTAGCGGTGGACTCCGACCCCGCCGCGCTGCCTGGGATGATTCGCGAACTCGCGGGCGCCAGCGGCCCGCAGGGGATGATCGGCGGACAAGTTCTGGACATCGACGGGGAAAATAAGCGCCTTTCGCTTCAAGACCTTCAGCGCGTTCATCGCATGAAAACCGGCGCCCTGCTGACCGCCTCCTGCCGATTGGGGGCGATCGCCGCCCGCAAAGAGGATTTCCTGCCGGCCGTCACGGAATTCGGACGGCACATGGGGCTGGCGTTTCAGATCGTCGATGACGTTCTGGACGTCACCAGCACACCCGAACAGATGGGCAAGGCAACGCGCAAGGACGCCGACCGGGGAAAAAACACATATCCGAGCTTATTAGGTTTAGAAGAAAGCCGCCGAGAGGCCGATAACCAATTGAAAGCCGCGCTCTCGAGCCTCAAGCCGATCGGGACGCCGGCGGCGGGATTGGCGGCGCTGGCGATGTTCGCGGTGCAAAGAAAGAGCTGATGGCATCTTTCGGAACTTTCATCGCGACCCGCGGTAAGCCCCGGCCTCGATGACTTTGGTCTGGACGGCAGGCGAATTTGCCGGTACAAGAGATCGACCTTTCGGTCGTAATGCGGATGAATGCCATAACGAGCCATATACTATATGCTTAGGAACGCGGATCGGCGGACCTTGCGGCCTTGCCGAAATAACGCATGAAAAAATTCCATGCCGAAGCCGGCGTGGGGCGGACGATGGATCGTCCGTTCGGTGGGTGATGGATCGCCCCGTGGTGAGGCGCAACGGGCTGTTGGAGAACTCAGGTTTCCCAGCGGCGTCATACTGGTAAGACGGTGTTGGCCGCGCGATGCGGACCGGGTTTTCCGGGTCGGCTTCGCCGCGGCGGTGCATCGGCTTGCCGAATGACGCCACTTTGCGCCTTCGAAAGTGACCCGGAAGGAAGGAGAAGCCGTCATGGCTCTTTTAGACGCTATTAGAACGCCCGCGGACCTCAGAAAATTGTCGTCCGCCGAACTTGCATCCCTTCCCGAGGAGATGCGCGCCCGGATCGTCGAGGGCGTTTCCCGCAACGGCGGACATCTCGCCTCCAACCTCGGCGTCGTTGAACTCACGCTCGCTCTGCATTATGTATATGACTTCGGCGCGTATCCGGCCGGTCCGGACCGGTTGCTGTTTGACGTCGGCCATCAAAGCTACGCACATAAAATGCTGACCGGGCGGGCGGGTCAGTTTCAGAAGCTCCGCAAAAAAGGGAGCGTGTCGGGCTTTCCGTCCCCCGAAGAATCGCCGTTTGACCTGTTTTCGGTCGGTCACGCCGGTACCGCCATCAGCACCGCCGTCGGCATGGCGCGCGGCGATCAGGCGCTTAATCGTAAAAATCACGTCGTCGCTCTTGTCGGCGATTCGTCGATCGTCAACGGCATGGCGTTCGAAGGCCTCAACGCCGCCGGCACCGTCAACCGCCAATTGCTCATTATCCTCAACGACAACGGCATGAGCATCAGCCATCCGCAAGGCGCCTTTGCCCAATATCTCGAACGCATTCGCGTCAGCGAGACTTATGAACAAGCCAAGCACTTCGGCAAAAAAATAGCCGACGAGCTTCCCAGCAGCGTGGGCCATGCTTTGGCCGGCGCCTGGCATCTTGTCCGCGACGGCATCAAGGGCATCGTCTGGGCGGGGCAAATGTTCGAAACGCTTGGCATCCGCTACATGGGGCCGGTGGACGGTCATGATCTGCCCGGCTTAATCAATACATTCGCTGAGATCAAAGATTTTCAGCATCCTGTTTTGCTGCATGTGAAAACGGTCAAAGGCAAGGGATACGATCACGCGATCAAGGAGCCGACGAAGTTTCACAGTCCCGCTTCCTTCCGCGTGGAGGGTTGCCGGGTCGAATTGAACAAGGGCGCCGGCAAGTCCTGGACGACGGCGTTCGCCGACGCGATGATCGGGCTGGCCATGAAAGACTCGCGCGTGGTCGCCTTAACCGCCGCCATGCCCGATGGCACCGGCCTGAGCAAATACGAAAAAAGCTACCCCGATCGCTATTTCGATACCGGCATCTGCGAGAGCCACCTGATGGGGATGGCCGCCGGGATGTGCAAGAGCGGCTTGCGGCCTTTCGCCGCCGTCTACTCGACGTTTACCCAGCGCTGCTACGATCAAATCTGGCAGGAAGTGGTGTTGAACAAGCAGCCCGTCTGCATCTGCATGGACCGGGCCGGATTCGTCGGCGACGACGGCGCGGTCCATCATGGGTTCATGGATCAATCGTTCCTTCGCCCGCTGCCGGGCATCGTCCTGATGGCCCCCAGCGACGAAGCTGAACTCAACCGCAGTCTGCGCCTGGCGTTGTCGCTGGAAACCGCGTCGGCCATTCGCTATCCGCGCGATAACGTCCCGTGCGAGAATTACGAAAAGACCATCGCCCCCGCTCTGCGCCCCCAGGCGAGCCAGGAATGGCAGGTCGGCAAGAGCCGCACGCTTCGCGAAGGACCCGACGCCACGTTAATTGTCTACGGCGCCCTGGTCGAACATGCGATGACCGCCGCCGATGAATTGGCGTCGGAAAATATTTCGGTTCGCGTAATCGACGCCCGTTTCTGCAAGCCGATCGACGCCGACATGCTCACCCGCGTGCTGACGCCCGGCCACGCGGTTCTAACGATCGAGGATCATTCTCTGCAGAACGGCTTTGGCAGCGCTGTGCTGGAATACGCCGTCTCCCACAGACTCGCGACGAAGTGCCTGACGCGATTGGGTATGCCCGACCGTCTGATTTCTCACGCCACGCGTAAGGAACAATTGGCCGAGACGGGTTTAGACGCGGCCGGAATCGCAAGCAGCGTTCGCGACGCCGTTCGTGAAGCGACCCGAGTAGTCCAACATCAGGACACGGCAGCGGCCTTTGGCTGAGAAACGGACTCGGCCAAAAGAGGCCGCCGCGTTGCAAGAAGCGCAACGGGTGTTGCACGAAAGCCCTGGGCGCTTTCCCGAAAGGCCGCCGCGTTGCACGAAACGGCCTCCGTGCTTTTCCAAAACGCCCGCCGTGCTGCACGGTGGGTATCATCTTACCGCGCGATCGCCGATCGAGAGCCGCTGACCCAAAACCGGGAGTGTCACGGTTGCGGTTTTGTCATCACCCAACTCACCAGGATCACGACCAAAAGGATTGCCGCTCCAATCACGATCCACACTGACTTGCGTTCGGTAAGTTCTTCCCGCGAAACGTAATTGCCGCAATACGGGCAAACCTCCGCGTACTCGCTGATCTGTCTTTTGCAGTGACGACACGGCTCGGTATCCACCGACCCGTTTTCATCGACGTCGGCATCATCCGGCCCATCGCGCTCGTCGTCGCCGCTGTCATCGTCGTCCTCTTGATCGTTCACGTTCGCCTTTCAGCCGAGCACTTTCCTGGTGAGCATGTGGGCAATCCGATGCCCGCGATTTTCGCCGTCAGCGGATTCCCCGAATTCAATCGTACAAGACATCCCCGCACCGCCCCGCTTCACCCTTGTTTAGGAATAACCGCCGCCGCGCGACGCTGCATCTCCGCACGCAGACACGCGCGGCACAGGCACGCCTCCGTGCTCTTTTGCGGAACCGGCATCACCGGAGGCATTGCCGCGCACCAGCAGGCGCCGGTGGAACTGCCGCAGTGAAACGCCGTTCCACAGCGCGGGCAGACGCGGTTGTCCGGCGTGGAGGTCATGATCGCACATGATAGTCGATCATCGCCGAAGATCGCCATCCTTGAATGATGGCTGATCGAGCCTGCGTGGAGGCTGGCGCATCGCCATAAGCGACGGCAAGTTCGGTTGGAGTCGAGCAAAAGCCGGGGGGGGGTTTATGCCGCCGGCGATTTGAATTGCGCGCGAAATTCATTCATCAACGTCAGAGCATCGCTGGCGGAGTCGCCTTGCGAAAGACGGATGCGCACCAAAGCCGTGTCGATGCGATCGCGATCGAGCTTGGCGGATTGGTTGGTGTTGACAAGCTGCATTCCCCAATGGGGGAAGACGCGGGATTCGATTCGCTTCAGCATGATCTGCCGCGTTTGCGTGTGACGCGGATCGAGGACGATCCGCGAGTAAAGGCTGTTGACTCGCAGTTCTTCGCCTTCCAGCACCTGAAGAAAATGCCCTCCGCTGTACAAAAGCAAACCGGTGATTCCCAGCGTCTCATTGTTGAGACTTGCCGCCGCGATCAGCGCGGACAGCTCGTCGTCGACGATCTTCACGGCCGCGTCACTGATGTACATGAGGCGAATGAGGCTCATGCTGTCTTTGTCGGCAAAATCGGCTCCGCCCTAAAGCCGCCGTCATTTAGCCTCTTCTTTTCTGGGTTCTTCCGCGTTCGGTTTTGGCGCTTCCTTTGGCGCACTGGACTTATTGGGCGCCGCGCCGTTTGCATGATGTTCATCATTGCCGTTCGCTCGATTTTCCGGCTGCTGCCCGGGCGCTCGACGCTCAGCGTTCGCCGGCGCGTTATTCTCGGGCCGCTCGGAGTTCGCCCGCGGCTGAACGGGCTCGGGACGCTGCTCGTTCGCCGGCGCGCGATTCTCGGGGCGCTCGGCGTTGGGCGCCGGCGCTTTGGGCTGAGCATGAGCCGGTTCCTGCGGTCGTGCGGCCGGCGCTGCCGCGCGGTTTTGACGAACGCCTCGATTTTTCGCGTAATCCGCGCGATGCGTCTGTTCGATCTGCTGCCCTTGCCGGCGATTCTCTTCGGTATTCACATAACGATGCTGGCGAATGTTTTCCTGAACGTAGCGATTGACGAATACATCGCGCGGATAACGGTATCCGCCGTAATAGTAGTAGCCGTCGTAGGTGTAGGTTCCGGGAGGATACCCTTCGTCATAGATATATACTCGCTGCGCCGGGTCCGGCTCGACGTCGATGGCCGATACGCCCGGGGCGTCAATCACCGCGCCGCCGGCGCCATCGACGGCTACCTGACCTGACACGCCGACATGGTCGTGCTCGTGCACCTCGCACCCCGCTGACACAAACGCCGCCGCGACGCACAACGCTAACGTATGACAGATACGCATCGGTAGTTCCTTTCAGAAAACTGACATTCCACGTATCCCTTGTAGTCCTGGTTACACGTCCTGGGGACGGACAAACTTCAGGAAATAACATTGTCGCGTGAAATACCGGCGGACACGGAACTAAACGCAAACGGCCCTTCCCGCAAGGGAAGGGCGGGATGAAGCAAGGGGATGGGATTGAAATAACCGTCGAAACGGAACTCATGCACTTCTCGGTTTTATGCGACCGGAATGCCGTTATTTCTCGGCGCCGGGAAAAGCCATCGCGATCGAATCGGCGACCGCCGAACAGTCCGCTAAGGGCGGCAGATTACCCGCTGCTGCGGCGCAAGGGTCTATTTCGCGCTGCTCACGGCCTTGGGCGTCTTTGGCTCGGCCAGGAGCGTCGGCGGCGCCGATGCGGGGGTGGCGGGAGCGAGGCCTTTGCCGCTTTTTTCGGCGTACATGACCAGGCTGGCCATCATTTGCGTGGCGGCGGGGGGCTCATATCCAAGAACTCCGTCAACCGGTTCCCCGACCAGGGCGCCGGTCATGTCTTCGCGGCTGAAGAAGACCGCCAGGCGGCCGTTGACGGTGATTCCGCGGACGCGCGGATCGCGAAGAGAGCCAGTGACTCTGCCTTGCATGTAATGGCGGTAAAGGCGAGTGACGGTCTTTTTCACGTCGCCCAGGGCCGGCGTTTCGGGAGGCAGCGGTTCGGCAAGCCCGGTCGTGGCGGCGGCGCCGAACATTTTCGTCAACTCCGCTTCCACGCTGTCGGCAAACGCGACCGACCCGCCGGCGGCGTCGATGATCAGCGTGCCGCCGTTGGCGATGAAGCTTTTCACTTCCTTGCGCTGGTCGTCGCTGAGAATGATTTTGGTGGTGCCGGTGAGGGCGGCGATTTTGTAATCCGACAACGAGCCGGGCGCGATCTTCACGGGCTCGGCCTTGATGCCGACGTGCTGCTGGTTGTGCAGCACGGCCGTCAAACGCCGCCAGGCGCCGGGCTCGGGATCCCAGTTGTCGCCGATCTCAAGGCGCGCCACCCGGATATCCCGACCGGCTTCGCCTTCGGAATGGACGATGTACGTCGCCCCTTTGTGTTCGAGATTTTCCTTGCCGGTGGCATAGAGAAAAATATTGCCGGCAAGCTGAAACGCCTCTTCATTGGTCTTAGTCGATTCGATCTGCCACGCCCGGCCGGGATCGGACTCGGGGATCAGCAACATCAACTCGCGAACGCCGTTGTTCAAGCCGCGCACGATCGGATGCACTTTCCACTTCGTCGCCAGGTATTGCTCGGAATAGATCGGATGGCTCTTGGCGATGGTATCCCACTCATATTTGGGGAACATCTTCTTGCCGAGCTTCTCGAAGCTCGTGGCAAAAATTCGGCTGCCGCAGTCGGCGTTGCCCAGAATCATGCCGCCCTGTTCGACATAGGTTCGCAGCTTTTCGATGTCCTGATCGCTGAGGCTCAGTTCTTCGCTGCCGGCGATATAGAGGATCGGCGCGTCATGCAGTTCGTCCACCGATACTTTCAGGTTGACGATCTGCCAGTTGAAGAAGCTTTCCACCGAATGCTTGCCCATCCATCGGGCAAGATTGGCGCTGTCGCGCGGGCGTTCATTCCAGGGATCGGGCAGTTTCTTTGAAGCCGTCTCATACATGAGCTTATTCATCATGACCGGCGCGCGTCCGCGCACCAGAAACAGCAAGGCGAAACAGGTGTCGTGAACCGAGCCGAACGACCCGCTGGCGGCCTGCCCGCGGACAATGGCCTCGGCGCCGATCTGATACCAATCGACCGTGCCGAAATACTTGCGGCCGCTGGCCACGCCGATGCGCTCGATGCCGTAGAGTCCGTAGTAATAGAAGCCGCCCCCGCGCGTCAGAGCCATGCTGATGTGCTTGTCCATCCAGGCCAGGCCGCGTTCGATATTGCTGTTGGTTACGCCTCCCTTGCAGGCATCGAATTGGTGCCCCTCGCGGAGCATGTAATCCTGAGTGATAAAAAGCGTGGCGATCCCGGCGGAAGTCATCGTGTAGGTGGCGTCGCTGTTTTCGCCGGCGGTGTTGTAGTTCCATCCGCCGTTGGTCAGTTGCGCCTTCTTCCAGGCTTCGTCTTCTTCTTTCCAATAGGACTGGGGGATTTCGGCGCCGGCTTGTTCCAGGGCCCACGCGCCCAGCACGCCGTACTGGCTGTTGGATCGATCATACCAGGCGCCCTCGGCCGGTCCTTTTGGATTCAGAACTCCAAACTTGGAGGCGCCGAGCGAGCCACCGGCGTCTTTGCCGTAGCCGTACCCGTAGAACCCTTTATGAGCGCCGTGCTGAATCCGGCTGTGCAAGACAAAATCGACGTCTCGCTTCAGGGCCGGATCGAACAGCTTGTCGGTGCGCTGCGCCGCGGACGGGATAAAGCTCCAGACCTGCGAGCGAAGCCCGACGGCATAGGTTCCATGCAGGTCGGCGTTTTCCAGCCATTCCACGGCGCGCTTGACATTGTCGCTTTGCGTTTCGCCGGCCGCGCAGAGCGCGTAGGTGGCGATCGCCGTTTCACCGCCCCATTTGCACGCTTCGCTGGGCCCGCTTTCGACCTCCATTTTGGGCTTCTTGCCGATTTCCCAGTTCCCGTCCTTGTTCTGTTGCGACTTGAGAAACGCGACGCATTTATTCACCGCCGCGTCCACCTCCTGAGGAGTGACGGCTGCTTCCAGTCGCGGGGCAAAAAGGATTGTTAAACCGATCGCAGCCGCCGCGATCCAGCGGCCAGCGGTGACGGTGCTTCCGGGAGTAGGACAATTGGCCATAAGGGTGACCTCTACACTGCCGTTGCAGAAACCACAAAAGGTGTGAACCCCCAAAACCAGTCTGTTCGCTCGTTCACGATCCACCAAGACGCTTACGCTTCAATGCGCTCTATCGACACGCTTGCATCCCGACAGCGCATATTAAACCATACCTTAGCGAACAAAGCGCGTCAAAAGTGCCCGTTTTTGCTTTCGCGCGGGAAATTTCGCGCGCAGCGCGATCCATGTACTCCCCATAACGACAGCAGCCGCTTTTCCTTAGAGGAAAAGCGGCCAGTTTGCGGTTCAAATGAGGTGGAAAATATTATCGGTCCATCGGCTCGGTTCGGAACGGCACAAGCCGATTCAACTTCTCGCGCCTCTTTCGGCACCCGCAATCCCTTCCGGTAAGTCGATGAAAAACCGCGGCGGCGCGGTCAGCGCCGACGCGCTTGGCCAACGACGCCACCACGTCTCCCAATCCCGACGGCGGCGCCGCGATATGGCGGCCAAGCGCGCAATCGCCCGCTTTTGCGTGCTCGACAATATCCCGCCCGTCTTCCATGCACGCACATGCCCCGGCACACTTCGCCTGGCGGCGCGGGCAGCGGTGGCATTGCGCCAAATTCTGTCCGAGAACCTCGATCGGCGTTGAATGGGAAGTCGAATTCAGCATGGTGTCACCGTGGCGGTTCCGCCGGAGCCGAGCGCTACGATGAGACTGTCCCCATCGCCGGCGCATCCGCACATCATCAATCCGTTGAGGACCGAATAACCGGCACAGCACGCGCCTGCGTCGAGCGTCGCGCTAAAAAGCAAAACCTCGTTGCTCTCGTCGGTCACTTGAATTTCAAACTGCGTCGGGCCGGTGCGCACCTGCTGCACCGCGAAGGTTATTTCCGTCGCTTCGCCGCTGCAGTCGTCCGAAAAATAGAATTTGCCCGAGCAACCGACGTCGGAGGCAAAAGCCGTCCAGGCGCAATCGCCGTTTTGCGTGAGCACGAAGGTGCCCTCCAGCGTCGATCCTTCGGTCATCTGAAAGGACAAACCGGAACCGCAGCTTACGCAGTCGGCGCAGATCGTTACGCCGGTGAAGGTGACATGGAATTGTGTGGGCGTGACGTCGGGGCAATTGCCGCACCGCGTGGCGGCCGCGCACGGACAAGCCGCGCCGCCGCCGCACCCGTCGGCAAGATGGCCATGCGGGCCGTGCATCAAGTTTCCGTCGGCGGCGTGCTTTAGATTGAATGATCCACTCATGGGCAGGATTCCGTAACGTCGACGGTGACGCGCGTTTCCCCGCTGATCGCGAAAAGCAATCCGCGGGCGTCGAACGAGAGCTGGCGGACAAAAGCGTAAATGGTCTTGTCGCCGGTCGGGTTGTAGACCACGCGCGTGGCGACAAAGACAGTGACCGGCGTACCGTCGGTAAACCTCGACCACATCGTCGAATTGGCCGTTTCGCTGGAGTCCGACGCGCTTCCGACCGGGGTGGGCGAATCGGTCTTCCCCGCGCCCCCGCGAATCATCACGATGTTGCGCGGCGGGGCGTCGGCGGTTCTTCCGCACACGACGCCTTGAGCATACGACGGACTCGTCAGCCGATGACCCGTCAGCTCGTCTTCTTCGACATTGAGTATCAGCGCGCTTCCCGCCCCGCCGGGACTCATTCCCATCGGCATGGCCACCGACCCGCCGTCGCCGGCGCTGGCGTTGCCGGTCAGGATGCCCCCTTCATATGCTCCGTCGCCGGCGTCGGCGGTAAGCTTTACCACCACCGCCGTCGCCGGCGCGAGGTTGAAGACATATTGCTTTCCGCCGCCCGATCCGCGCCGATAGATCGAGAAGACCTGCACCGCCGACCCCGGCGCGATCAGATGCGTGCCGGCGGTCATCTCCGCGAGATTGGTCGCCGTCACCGTCTGCTTGACGCCCGGCAGCGCGTCGGCGGCGGCCGAGAACGGGGCGTTGTCCTCTCCCTGCGGGATCGCGCGATCGACGTAATAGCGCGCGTCGGGATAGTCGGCTCCCTGACCCGGCGAAGCGGGCCCGTCGCGAACCACGCCCGCGAATTGCTCCACGTCCGGCGGCAAACCGCGCACGGCACGACCCGCGTAGCTGTCGTAAACATGCGGAACCGGCGCCGACGCGGAGGGTAAATTGTTGGTGTCGCTCATTGGATAAAGCCGGCCAGGACGATTGTTCCGCGAAAAAAAGCCGCAACGCTAAAAAGCGTTCGGCAACCCCAACTGTGAAAAATCCTTCGTCGAATACGGTAGAATGGTCGCGATCCCCTTGTCGTTGTTCTGGCTCACCTTCACGTCGTCCGGCACCTTCCCCGTGTACCGATCGACATAGTATTCGAGCCGAGTCCAGGTATCCGGATCATACTCGAATGTATATCGAACCTCATACCGCGAAAGCCCGCCCTGGCTGACGCCGTCGATTCCCCGGCAGAGCCATGTCTTCGCGTCGCCGCCCTGCCAGGAAGACGAATTGACGCTCCGCCGAAACGACTGAGATAGTTTGAGCGGACTAGCTGACTCCTGCCGGGTAATTTCTAAAATCGTGTTGGGCGAGAGAATGGGAATCTGTAAGTTGTTTTGAAGTACATTGCCGCTCGGATCGGTATACTTAACCGTAATAAGCGTCCCATCCGGCGTTTGGGTAATGAGTTTATGCCCGCTCGACGAGCCAATGCGAATCTGCACGGCGCCAGGCACCGAGGCCTGTGAGGGTGTCGCATATTTTACGGTTACATGCGCCGCGGTTCGCGAGCCGGTGATGGGCGCCGCGTCGATTTCGATCGCATATAGATTCGCCACCGCCGGGTGTGGATCGCCGTAACGCGGAATCCTGACGTTGGACACCGGATCGACCGCGATAGCCGCCTGGGCCAGCGTATCCGTGCCCGGCGTCAACCCGGCGACATCAAATATCCGCACCAGCGAAGGACCGACGCTTGTGAGCTTGAAACTGGCGCCAAGGACAAGATCTTCGGTGATGTGCATGGGCATAAGAGTTTCTTTCAGCGATGAAGGCGGCCAGCGCGACGACGAATTCAGCGATTGCGTCTTGGGGAGCCGCGTTCTCAGGTTGCTGCAGCGTTCCTACGTTTAGCGGACCCGCTTGCGGAGCGTGTTTTCGCGGTCAAGTCTCGCGGCGAGACATCAACAATGTTATAGACGCCGCCTGCACGCGACCGTTCGTTGATAGCACGGACCGAAACCCCGAATCTCCCGGTCTATCATCACCGATTACGGATTCACCACCCCGTATTCATAGACGACAGTCCACTCCCATACATCATTTCCTTGTGCATCCTGACTATGCAACGTCGGGGCAGGTTCTCCTTTTCGCAAGACTGTATCATTCGTTCCCGATGAGAGCGTGAGCAGTGTTTCGTCGAGCTGGCGGATAAGTAGCTCCGCGAGCGTGCCGGTGGAATCATGTCCAGTCCCATAGGCGCTGAAACTGATTTGCACGACGCTGCGCGAGGCGTCGCCATAGGAATACTCGGTCACGGAAGAAACCACCTTCGAGACCAGATACGGCATCGCCGTCCCCGACGGCGCCTGATCACGATGAAAACCGCCGGGAAAGGCGGTAGCAAGCGTGCCGGCGGAAGTGAAGAACGCGTAGATGGCATTCAGAAGATAAAGCATAATTTCGCAATCCCGCCAGGAGAGAATAACGATCCACAAAGGAGACGAAGAAACGCGAGCGGTGAATAATCCGCGGAATGCTGCCGGAGTTTTTAGCGTTCCGCTAAAGTATCCGACCGTGGATGACGCGGATGGCCGCGGATCAATGCGAGATGCGATTGCGTCGGTCTTCTCCGCGCTGATCCGAAAGATCCGTGGTCACAATCGAATCACGATGCCGTCAATGTCCCGCAGTTTACGAGATTGCGGGTTGTCACCGTCAGATGGCCGGGATTGGCGGCGTTGGCGATCAGCACCCCGTCGCGATGATGATTAAGCGTGGCGACCGCGACCGCCGCGGGGTTTTGCGAAAAATCGGCGACGCCGGTGGGATAAAGATTGAGCGTCGTCACGGCTGCCCCTGAGGCCGGGCGATGATTAAGCGAAAGATTTCCGCCGGCTTCGATGGTCGCGATGGCGCCGGCGCCTTGCGTGATGGCCAGGCCACCCGGTCCGACGGAAAGGGTTCCGCCGCTGCCGCTGTGACTGGAAATGGCGCCGCCGCTGGAGACGTTGGCGGTTGTCCAGGTGACGCCGGCGCCGAGGTCGCAGATGGCGTTGCCGCCGGAGACGTCGATCTCGCCGACGGAGGCGGTTTCGCCGGGAAGATTGGTCGCAACGCCGACTCGGCCGCCGAGAATAACCATCGAGCTGGCGGCATTGTTGGCCAGCAGGCGGACGGGTTCGACGCCGCTATCCACCGACGGGCCGGTCGTCAGGACCACGCCGCTGAAGGCGCCGGCGCCGAAGTCGATCTTGACCCGGCCCGATCCACCATAAGAGACGCCGTCCGACGACGGCGCTCCGATGGTCCATGTGACGGCGCCGATCTTCCAATATCCAAAAAGCGGCGAACTGGTATCGGCGGTTCCGATCGTGCCGATGTACGTCGAACTGATCGTGAGACTATTCAGCGCGACGGCTGACATATCCGCCGCGCCGATGTTAGCCAGCACGATGCCGGGAATGGATTGAACGTAGGCGTCGTCGCCGCTGCCCGGCGCCGTTCCGGTTGTCCCATCGGACTTGGTCCAGTTGGCGCCGAGCGTGGGATCGGTGGATGAAGCGGAAGACCAGAAATAGGAAGACATTGATTGCTCCGCAAAAGTGAAGTATCGCGCCGGCGCGCCTGAAAAAATTACGAGATGTTCCTGGTAGCCACGGACGCTGATCGTACGAGGCGATCATCAGAGACGCCGCTCGCAATCGACCTGGTAGAGCATTTCATTGCTCACCTGGAGATTGGACGATTTCAGCACGCCCTTCACGAGGTAGTAAACGACGCCGTCGGTCAGGCGGTCGCCCAGGCGGATTCCGCCCGCCAGGGCCGATTCCAGATCGATGGTGGTGAAGATGTGATGGTCCACGAGAATATCTCGCCGGCCGTACTCGGCTACCACCGCCGACTTTGCGGGGGAGACCGCACACGGAACGCTTGAGAGTATCGTGGCGAACGTCCGGACCGATCCGCCGCTGGCGTCAGCCGTGAGTTGCTGGCGCTGAATCGTGAGCCGCTGGTCGAGGAGCGCGGAGATGGACATAATGGCTCTCCTGTTACGTTATCGGAAAATGGCTTTTGCATAGTCTCGATAGGGCGCCAGCAGCAGTTGCACCTTCGGCGACAACTGCGGCGCCGTGCTGGTGTTTTTCAACGTGACGCTGCTGGCGCCGAGCGTCGACTTTTGCAGGGTGTTGTTGACCAACGCCGCCTGATACAGGTCCTGCGCGAGTTGGACGCACGCCTCCTGAATCGCCTGCGGCGTCGTCACGAAGCCGGCGCGATAGTCGATGCGAATGTTGAGCTGTCCGCGCGGGAACCGGCCAAACAGCTCGCCGGTCTCTTCGTCGAGCCGCCACCCCGAGGCGCCCTGGAAGCCGTCGTCCCAATCTCCGTCGCCGCCGGAACTGGGCCACGCGGTGAAGGGCTGTACGATCTCGCTGTACATCTCCAGATCGTGTCCGCCATTCAGCGCGCTGACGGCGCCTTGCAGCGGTTTGAAATCCGCCGAGGGCCAGTTCGTCAGGTCGTTGCGAACGGTGGCCGACCATCCGTTGCCCAAAGCATTAACCGCGGCGGCCAACTGCGCGACGGTCGGATACGTCGCGTAAAGAAAATCCGTGGTTGTAAGCACGGCCGACGCGACGGTGACGAGGCGTAACGCCGTGGACGTGGTTTCGAAGGTCGCCCGCTGGTTGCTTGCGTCGTCGAAATTTTGGATGAGCAGCGCCGCCCGCGGGCTTGCCGCGACGCGGGTGATTTCCGCGACGGGATATTGTCGCAAGCGCAAGGGCTCGCGGATGTAGATTCCGCCGCTGTGGTATTCGCTGAACGCCGCCAGGAGAAACTCCCGGCCACACTCGCGGCGGACCGAATCGCTGGCCGCGGTGACGAGCGAGGCAAGGTAGGCGGGGTTGCTCGCGCTCAGAGACATCAGCGTGGGATTTTGACAGGCACGAGAAATGGTGATCAGGTCGGGCATGAGACTACTTTCTGACGGTGGTCACGTGCGATCGTGAAGTGTCCAAACAATCGGTGGCGCTGTCTTTGAGATTGTCGTCTCTGTATAGACGTGTGGTCTTGCATTTATCGATGCGATACCGCTACGCCCCTCTCCCGGCGGCGCCGGGAGAGGGGGAAGGAGGCGCCGGCTTGATTACGCCGACAGCGCCCCGGCCAGTCCGCGCGACGCGGCGTCGTGCGGCGTTTCCTCGGCGCGCGACAAGTCGGCCTGCACCGTCACGTAGGCGCCGTTGGTTCCGCTGCCGACCGTGACTACCGGCTTGAGGTATCGCTTGCGCCCGCGAAGATCGACGTCAAAGCTGTAGACCGAGTTGCCGCTGGAACTCGTCGGCAACGTCGCCGGCGAAACGCTGAAATCCAGGCCCGGCACATCGCTCCAGGTCGAGTCGTCGTCGCTTTCCTGAAGCTTTAACGCCGTCAGAGCGGCGTCGGTCGAGCCCAGCGCGACGTGGACCATCGCGTAATCGTAACCTTTGCGGTCAACCGCCAGGCAATTCACCGATGCGTTGTTCACCAGCGCTCCCGGCGGAGCGACATTGATCGTTTTTGATTGTGTTGCGTAAATCATGGATTCTCCGGGAATGAGTTGTTAGTGGTTGGTTTTTTAGTTGCCAGTTGCCAGTTGCCAGTTGCCAGTTGTCAGTTGTCAGTTGTCAGTTGTCAGTTGTCAGTTGTGACTTGTGACTTGTGACTTGTGAGTCGTCAGTTGTCAGTTACCGGTTTCCAGTCAACACACAAGACCGGAATCGCCGCATTTACTGGCAACTAACAACTAACAACTGGCAACTAACATCTTGCAACTAGCAACTAGCAAGCGTTCGCGACCCTACGAAGCCGCGGTGATTAGCCCGACGATCGGGCCTGGCGTTCCCGAGTTATTCCCGACGTCGTGAACGACGATGTCGAAACGCTCGGTGCCGCGAATGACGACCTCGTCCTGCTCGAACGCGTTGAGGGCGTGCTCGCTCATCTGGATCGTCGTCATCCGGCGATCGCCCAGGCGCGAGCCGAGCGTGAGATTGCCGAACAGGCAGCAGACCTGGCTGGTCGCCGACGCCTTGGGCATCACCTGCGAGATGGCCACGGGGTATCCCAGAAAGCTCTTCTGCTGCGGCGTATCGATGATCTCGGCCACGCGGTTTCCACCGGCGGCGGTCGCCAATCGCTGCATCACCGAGCCCCAGAAAAACTTGCTGCAATACCACTTGGTATTGCCCGGCACATCCGCGTATTCCGGCAGAAGCGCCACAAGCTTGTTGAAATCCCCCAGCGCGATTCCGCCATAGCTGGATCCGAATCCCGAGCCGCTTGAAACGACCAGTCCGGCGATGTTGGCGATCGTCGCGTCGACGGCCCGCAGCGCCGTATTGACCCCGACGATTCCGCCGTAGGAACTGGTTCCGTCGCCGAGGAATCCGCACTGGTCTTCCTTGAGAGCGAACGCGTAGGCGATCTCGCCGGCCAGGTCGTCGCCGATGTTCAGCACGGCGTCTTCGTTGAGTTCGTTGCTGTACTTGGTCAGGACCATCAGTTTTTTCGCGGTCAGTCGAACGCGATCCCAGGTCTTGTCGCTGGGGGTGACGGCGGTGCTTTCGCCGACGAAGTAGGCGGTAACGCCATTCAGGCGCCGCGGGTCGGAACGAGTATCCGAGGCCATCGGCACAATGCGCGTGTTCTGGCGGAAGACGCCGTACTTTTCGCGAAGGTCGATCAGGTCGTTCTGGAATTCGTCGGGGACGAGAAATCCGGAACTGACGTTGACGTTTTCGCGCTGGGTTTTGACGGAGAACGATTCGCCGCCGCCGTCGATGAGGGGAATGCCCTGGCGTTGGCAGAAGTCGACGCCCTGTTTTTTTCCGTAGACGCCCAGGCAGAACATGCCAAAGCGGTAGGCCCGTTCGTCGGCGTCGCCGCCGGCGAAATGTTTGAGGGCGCTGTATCGCTTGACGGTCGCCGGCACGCGAAAATCATCGCCGTCCGGCGGATGGGTGAATCGCCGGGCCGGCGCCAGTTCCTTGCGAAGCGCGGCGAATCCTTCGGCGACCGCCGACTGAATCATCGCGCCGATCGAGTCGTTGGATTCGTCGGCCGTATCGGCGGCGGACTCGACGCGCTGCTCGCCGTCATGAGGAGGAAGATTTCGTTTCATGTGGTTTTCTCGAAAAAGAGACGATGGAGATCTCGACAGGCACGCGCCTGTCATCGAAACATTGCGGCCATCCGTTGCGGGGCGATTGCCGACCTGAACGCTCCGCGTCGATGCGATCGACGCTACGTTCTCCAGCCGCCGGTCCCGGGTGGGGGTAGCCGATTGTGAGTTTTTCATTAACGCGGGCATTTGGCGTGGTCAGAGCGGCGAAGGAGGGGTTATCCTGATCGCGATCTATCTGGAGTTCGTCATGATTGAGCAGAACGATTCCATTCCGCCACTGGGTTCGGGAAAGGGTATTGAGGGCGAGTTGATTGACCGATTACACGAGGCCAATGAGAAGCTGACCCACGCGCGTCAGCGCGTGGAAGCGGCCGAGAAGGGCGAATATGACGGCCTGGTCAAACGCGAGCGGGCATCGCACGAAGTGCATGAGGCCGAGCAGGAAATCGAGAAAGTCGACGATCAAATTCGCCGGTCGCTGAAGAAAAACGAGACGGGGGAATGACAAAGGAACCGAAGGCCCCGTTTCATCAGTTTGCCTGATTCACGATGATCAGCGGGTATCGACGCGCTCGAGGAACTAAAGAACGGGAAGCCGCGCAGCGAATTGAACCGCGCGGACGGATTGCCGAAGTCGAAGGCGCCGATCGATTCGCCGCCGTCGAGCATGACGAACTGGCCCGCGTGAATCGTCTGGCTGGCGGGGTTTTGCGCCGGCGGCGGCGTGGGCGGCGCGCCGCTGACCGGCGCCGAGCCGTCGGCGGCGATGACCGCCGCAAGAGCGCTAAAAACGCCCGCATATTTCGGATAAGCCGAAGATGCTGGGGCAAGAAGAGTCGAGGCGGCGGTTGTCATTGGTTTCAAATCCTTGTTACGAGACGAAGCATTTGGATTAACCCGACGGGTTTGCGACGACGTGGCTTCGGGCAGTTGTCAGGGTGCCCGCACGTTTCTGCGTTTAGCGGCCTCGCTTGCGGGCTGTTTTTCGCGACGCACGGTCGTTTCGCCAACATGAGAAATGCCCTACGGTTTTCGTTTGAGCGTTTCGGCGATCGCGTCCAGCTTGGCGTCAATCACGCCCAGCCGGGTGTTGATCTGAGCGACCGAAGCCTCGGTGCGGCGATTGTCCTGCTGAATGGCGGCGATGGCGGCGGTGTTTTGCACGACCTGCCAGTGCGTCTCCAGGACGTGGGTCCCTTCGACTTCGTCAAGCCGACGCTCGGCGTTTGACATGCGGTTGCCGAAAACCGCCCAGGCAAATCCCAGCGCGAACGCGGTGGAAAAAACGCTGCCGATCAAGGTCAACAGCAGGTGCGGCCAGTTGTCTTTAACGTATCGCATAAGCGGCAACTCAGGTGAGATCAGACTTTCGACATGTAAACGCGAGCGTAGGACGTGGCGCCGGATGCGACTCCGATTGATCGCCGGCGCTAAGCCACGACGGCCGACTTCAGCAATAAAACAAGAATCTGTATTCCCGAACTCATCGCCGCCGCGAGTATCGTCGGCTGTTGGCTCAACGCCGACAGGCCCAGTTTTGCCGCGGCGGCGACGATACACCCTTCAAGAATGCCCAGATAAGCTTGCGGCGTGGCGGGATTGGAAGCCGTCAACATCGCCTGCGTCTCGCTGACGAACAACGGATACAACTCGTCCGTGAGCGCCTGCAACTGGCTGAGCGCCGACTGTCCGACTTGCGTCTCACTGCTCAACGCGGCGCCAAGCAAAGTAGAAAGCGTGGATTTCAGGTCGGCGGTGGGTATTTGAATGTTCATGTTCGACTCCGCCTTGTTATTTGACGAAGGTGGTGACGGCCGGCGCCTGGGGATTTGTCGGCGCGGCGGCGGCGGTCGTGGTCGACTTGACGGCCGCCGCCGGGGCCGAGGCGGTGTTGGAGCCGATTGTCTGATGCAGCTCGGCGACCGCCTTCTGGTCGTCGGCGTCCAATGCCGGCTGTTGCGCCGAGACCTGTTTCTGCAACGCCGCGATCTGAGCGGCCTGCTTGTCGATGGCGTCGTCCTTCTGACGGATGAGGGTCTTGAGTTGCGCCCAGTCTTTTGCGAATTGTCCCATGTCGGTAACCTCAATGAGAAAGTGGGTTTGGCCGGCGGGGTCGATCGCATCGGCTATACGCAGCGCGTCGATCGATCCCCGCCGCAGCGCCGCCGCGATTTTGGCGGACTGGCGCTGATTTAATGTCACGTGCATGTGTGCAAACCGCCCGGCGGCGGTGGTATGATGAACGAAAAGCCATTCTATGATTCTTGATCTGCTTGCCGATCTCGTCATCGCATCGCTGGAATGTTGGTTTCGGTGGGATTCGTCATTTTCACGACGATCCGACTTCAACCTTCCATTGAATCGACGACTGAGGTACCGCTGCCCGCTCTGCGGCCAACGATTGCGATTCGCGTCTCGCAAATGTCCTGAGTGCGGACATGAGCCTGTAAAGGCGGCGAAGTGAAGCCGACGATACAACACTATGGCGCGGTGGTCGGCGCCGCCCCCGTGTCCAGCGCCTGGGACTGTTGATAAAGTCCGCGCGCCGCGGTGATCCCCTGCTGCACCACCTGCCGATCGGCGTCGGTGCGAATGTTCGCCTTCACGGCGTCGTCCATCAGCAGCAAATGAGCCTCGTAAAGCGGCTCGTCCACCCGATACAGCCCTTCGCGATACGTCGCCAACTGCGGCGGCGTCTGGCAGCCGGACCCCGCGACAAGCGTAATAAACGAAAATCCAATCAAAACAGCCGGTAGTTTGGTTCGAGGCGGCATATCAGGACTCCTTGTAGTAAATGGGATGTGATTTTGCGGAGGATCGGTGAAATCCGATCCGTCGGACAGCGAGGCCGAAACACTCGAATCGGCGTCGGCGGTTTGGCTCATTTCCGCGCTTGTTGAAATGGGCTGCTGAGCCACTACATTCGACACATGAGTTGAGCCATCGCGTGGAACTCTCACGCGGGCCACGTCTTCTTCGCTCCAAGCGTTGATAATCTCGCGAAGTTGCACGGCGACCGCGCCGATAAACGCCACCCACAACGATGCCCGCTGCGTCGGCGGTAAATCCGCCGCGGCATATCGAACGGCAAACCACGTCGTCACCAATCCGGTGGCCGTCACCTGAACCTTCGAGCAGTTCAGAACGCGAGACAAGCCTTGAATGAAGGTGTCGGAGCGCATACGGGATCGTCTCGAGACAGGCCGGAAGCGGCGTCGATCAACAATCAAAAACCGAAGAAAGCGATTGCATCGCCGCGAGCCTTGGCTGCGTGCGGAGCACGCGAACGTTGCTCGTCGCCGGCAAACCAGCGCGACGCTGGGCGCGCCGAAGAAGCTGTGAAACAGCCGGCTCCGTCGTACCCAACTCGATGGCGATCCGTTTCATTCGCCAGCCGTAGCGGTAGCGCATCCGCCAGGCTTCTTTTTGCTTTTCGGTGAGGTCTTTCAGGGAGATCGTTTGCATTGAGTGGTCGCCTCAAGGTATATGCAAAAACTAAACGTTTTTGTCCGTAAGTTTTGAATTGGCGGATCGTTGTGCCAGGGCGCCCGTGACCTGGCTCCGGGAGTGTAGCGAGTATGTAAAACCGAGAGAGTAAAAGCGCGCTCGGCAGACGAGCGAAAGCAAAGTGGAAATGCGATCGCAACGGTTTCGGATGCAACGAGATGACGGCGGCTTCGATAGCATTTGCCGCGTTTGCCGACCCGCGCGATCATTGGATAGTTGATCGGCCAAGATCGGATCGAGGAAACGCGCCCCGGCAGCGGCGAAGAATCGGAGCGACCCTGTGCTGGGTCGCGTGCTTTGGACGCCGATTTTCGAGCCGCTCAGCAATCGGAGCGACGATCCGATTATGGCCCAAATCGATCCTGATTTTGCCCTGGCCATGACCAGAAAGCTTACGCTCGGATAATTCGACGAACCGTTCTCCACGAATGGACCGGCGGCCTTCAACCCGGTAAACTTGGCGGAGTTGGCGGTGGAAGGGAACAGATGAAAGCGGCCACCTTAGCTCAGTTGGTAGAGCAGCGGTTTTGTAAACCGCAGGTCGTCAGTTCGAGCCTGACAGGTGGCTTTGCTTTGTGGAATTGAAGGCGAATCCTGCGCCGGCGAAGAAGGAGAAGGAGCCGATCATCAACAACCGGCGGTACAAGCCCGGAGCAAGTTTTCCATGGAACGGCGGGAAGACGGGCGGTTCGCGTCCTCCTTTGAATC
>DASZME010000036.1:0-54716 GCA_035551995.1 Tepidisphaeraceae bacterium | reverse complement strand
ATATCTCGGCCATCAACATCCTTCCGATCCTGATGGCGGCGGTGACCTACATCAACCAGAAGTATTTCATGCCGATGCCGATCGCGGCGACGCCCGAGCAGGAGCAGCAGCAGAAGATGCAGCGCGGCATGTCGCTGATATTCCCGCTGATGTTTTACAGTTTGCCGAGCGGGTTGAATCTATATTACCTGACGAGCATGAGCCTGGGCATTGTGGAGAGCAAGATCATCCGGGATCACATCAAGGAGCAGGAAGAGGCGGAAAAGGCCGGCCGGGTTTTCATTACCGCCAAGCCCACCCGCAGCGCCAAGCGCCGCGACGGCCGCGTCGGCGAGCCGGAACCGGACGAGAAACCAGGCCTCACGGCAAGGCTCATGATGAAGATGCAGGAGATTCAGCAGAAAGCCGAGGAAATGCGCAAGGAACAGGACAAGCGGGATCCAAAGAAGAAATGACCGGGATGGTCCAAGTTCGGCAACGGAGACCACAAGCAATGTCTCAATGGGCAAAGCGATTTAATCAAGGTCAGATGGCCGTGTGGATTTCCAGAATGGAACGCGCCCGTCGCGGAGGTCGCTCGCGTTACATTTGGTCTCGCATCGTTCCCCTTTATATCGCGGGCGGTATTTTTCTAGTGTATTTCGTCGCGGCGCGCATTCTCCAGATCAGTATTGGCTTTCATGTGCTTAGCATTTACCTTGCGATCACCGTTATTGTTTCGATTCTCGGCGGCTACGTCCACGGATTGCAACTATGGAAGAAACTTGAGGCGAATTACGCAGCGGCGATCGAGGACCGTGTGAAAATCGGTCCCACAGGTCACACACACATTTCGACGCTTCCTAAAGAAAAATAAGCCCCCCCCACACCACCACATGATTGCAGGCGACACCATCGCGGCCATTAGCAGCGCCACATCACCCGCCGCCAGAATTATTCTCCGTCTTAGCGGTCCACGATCATTTGAAATCTCCGCAAGCTGCTTAGCCGAGAAGATTCCCGTTGCGCCCCGCGCCCTTCAGACCAAGCTGGCCTTTCGGGACTTGGTCGTTCCCGCACGGATGTATCTATTCAAGTCGCCCCGGAGCTACACCGGCGAAGACCTCGTCGAATTCCATATCCCCGGCAATCCGCTTCTCGCGAAGATATTGCTGCAAGAACTTTATGAGGCCGGCGCCCGTCCCGCGGAGGCCGGGGAGTTTACCGCTCGCGCGTACTTCAACGGCCGGCTTGATCTGACCGAAGCCGAGGGCGTCGCGGCAACGATCGCGGCGGTCAATGAGCGGGAGCTTTCCGCCGCCCGGCGGCTGATGTCGGGAGAACTCGCCCGCCGACTGGCGCCGGCGGTCGATCGTGTCGCCGATACGCTGGCGCTTCTCGAAGCCGGGATCGATTTTTCGGACGAGGAGATTTCATTTCTATCGCCGGCGGATCTCTTGGCGAATCTAACGGCGGTTGATGAATCGCTCCAGCGACTTCTTGATGACAGCATTAGATTTGAACGGCTCGCACATGAGCCGACGATCGTCCTTGCCGGACGGCCCAACGCGGGCAAGAGCACGCTCCTCAATGCGCTGGCCGGCCATCAGCGGGCGGTGGTTTCGGCGATCGCCGGAACCACGCGCGACGTGATTTCGGCGGAAGTCGCCTTGCGGCGCGGCATCGTCAAAGTGATGGACGTCGCGGGACTGGAACCGGATCGTTCATCCACCGCTCTCGGCGATGCGGCGCAAGACCGGATCGATCGAAAGATGCGGGAGCACGCGATTCGCGCGATAAAGGAGGCCGACTGGTTGGTGATGGTGCAGGATGTCACGGGTGCATTGCCGTCGGCAAGTTTGCCGCGCGATCCGGACTTGGTGGTGATTACGAAGATTGACTTATTGCCGGCCGAGGGCGGGCGATTTCTTTCGCCGGATTCGATCGAAGTCAGCGCGATGGATGGCCGAGGAATCGTTGCCCTTCGCGAGGCGCTTGACCGCCTTTGTTTTGGCGAGACATCGAATTCTTCGGCACTTGCGCTCAACGCGCGTCACGTTCAGGCAATCGCCGACGGTCGAGCGTCACTGAGACGCGCGGGGGCGCAGGTCCAAGCCGGCGCCGAGTTCATTGCTTTGGAATTGCGCGAAGCGCTTGACGCGCTCAGCGGCATCACCGGGCGCATCTCCGCCGATGATTTACTGGGCAGGATTTTCTCCGCGTTTTGTATCGGGAAGTAGGTTAATGAGGACACCGATATAGTACCGGAGACGCGGCGGGCCTTTAGGAGTCGCAGCACGCGCGATATCGTAAGGGTTCTAAAAAAACAACGGTCGCTGCAATCCTTTCAGGGCCGGTGATATGATTGATCAACTTCCGGGGGTTGTCGCTGCGCTCAACCCCCGGCTCATGGCTTCCATCCTGTCGGGATGGAAAATAATCCGCATTCAATGGGGCGCTGTGTAAGCAGGCAGGCGCGATCGCACTTTTTCTTCCAGCCCGCCGCAATCGAAGCTTCCCTTGACCCAATAATCGTCGGCGCCCGCCTGAACGGCACGGTCGCGCCATTCGTCGTCATCCAACGCGCTGAAGATCACAACCTGAAGGTCGGCAGTTCTTGCATCGGCTCGGATCTGCTGGAGCACCTCCAGGCCGTTCATGTGCGGCATCATCATGTCGAGAATGACCAGATGGGGAGCGCAGCCGTCGCTTTCAAGGTGATCCAATGCCGCCCGGCCGCTCAAAGCAGCGGTAACCTGGTGGCCATGATGCCTTAAAATCGTAGCAAAAAGATCGACGGCGTTGTGATCGTCATCCACGACAAGGATTTTGGACATAAGCTTCCTCCGAAATGCATCCGCGACCGGGCGACTATAACAACGGTCCAGACGAATTCAACGAGAATCCGTGATTCCAAAAACTAAAATTCTTAACGCTTCTTCCCCTTATTCGCCGGCGGCGACGCGGCTTGTTTGCTCTGGGCTTCGCGGGCCTTGAGTTTTTCGACCCAAGCCGAGTAATTGCCGTCGAAATCGTCGATTCCCGGCGGATTAAGCACCCATAACCGTTCCACAACCTGATCCAGGAAATAACGATCGTGACTCACGCAGAGTATCGTCCCCTCAAACCCCCCAAGAGCCGACTCGAGCGCTTCGCGCGACGCGATGTCCAAATGATTCGTCGGCTCGTCCAATACCAGGACGTTGGGCTTATCGACCAATAATTGTGCCAGACGAATACGTGATTTTTCTCCGCCGCTCAAAAGACTCATCGGCTTTTCCATGTCCTCGGTTTTGAAAAGCATCAGTCCAAGCACATCCCGGCACATCTTGTCGTTGATCATCCGCCCTTCATGCAGCGCATCCATCGGCGTATGGTGCGGCTTTAGCATGTCCAGGCGCTGGTCGTAATATCCCACGTTCAAATTCGCGCCCCACTTCACCACGCCCGCGTCGGACGGCTCAAGGTCCATCAATACTTTCAGCAGCGTCGTCTTTCCCGAGCCATTGGGACCGATGATGCCGATCCGCTCGCCGCGGGAAATGTCGATCGTGACGTTGTCCCATAACTTTCGGTTTCCAAACGCCTTGCTTAACTCGCGCACCTGAAGCACGCGATCCCCAGCCCGCTGATTGGTGTTGAGCGAAAGGTTGATCTTCTGCTGCACGCCGACGCTGCGTATGACGTCGCCGCTTTCCTTCAGCCGATCCAACCGCCTTTCGCGTCCCTTGGCTTCCTTACTCCGCTGACCGGCCTTAAATCGCCGGATAAATTCTTCCTGTTTGGCGATGTCCTTCTGTTGCAACTCGTACGCGCGCTGCTGCGATAGCTCATTGAGCGCGCGCTGCTCCACGTAGTTTGAATAGTTGCCGGTGTAACTGTCGATTTGCGACCGATTGAGCCAGACGATTCGCGTGGCAAGCCGATCGAGCAGAAACCGATCGTGCGAGATGATGACGACCGATCCCTTAAAGTCCTTAAGATATTCCTCGATCCATTCGATGGCGGCCAGATCGAGATGGTTTGTCGGCTCGTCCAGAAGAAGCAAGTCGGGCTCCGATAGCAATAATTTGCTCAGGGCCAGCCGCGATCGCTGCCCGCCGGAGAGTTGTCCGACTTTCTGTTCCCATGTTTCGCGTCCGAGTCCAACGCCCAGGAGGGTCGCTTCGATTTTGTGTTGAAAGGCGTATCCGCCGCCCATGTCGAATTCATGTTGGACGTTTTGATATTTCTCGAGCACTTTTTCCAGCTCGTCGCCCTGCGCCTCGGCCATTCGATGTTCCAGCACGCGCATCTCGTGCGACAATCGGTGCAGGTCGGCGAAGGCCAGTTCGGCTTCGTCGATCACGGTGTCGTCAAGCCCGAAGGTGGGATTCTGAACGAGATAGCCGACCTTGGTGCTCTTGCTGATTTGGACGGTCCCGGCGTCGGGCTCGATTTCGCCGGTGAGCATTTTGAAGAGCGTGGATTTTCCCGCCCCGTTGTCGCCGATGAATCCGACGCGTTCCCCTTCGTAAACGGTGAAGTTCAGGTGCTCGAAGAGAACCTTCTTGCCGAAATGCTTTTCAACGTCAGTGAGCGTGGCGACAGCCATAAAAATCCGAGCAAAACCGGTGATGCGCCGCATTGGCCGAAACAGGCGGCCAAAATGGGCGCAGAGGTCATTGTTCAGTCAATTGAGGGGGAAAGTCAACGCGCTTGGACAAAACATCCGCACATCCGCACATTCGGCGATTAGCGGGATGGCGATGCGCGTCGTGACGCGGTTGTGCAATATGTAAGCGCTGAACGGGGCGCCGCCGAATGTTCGATATAGTCGCCTTCGCCGATGGCGCGTGCGCGCCGTCCAGGAAAAGTGGCCCGCAAAGTCGGGCGTGGGATGTATGAGGAGATTGGCTATGGCAAGATTTCGACGACGGAACTGGGTGTTATGTGGAGTGGCGATGTGGGCGGGGATGACCGCGATTGTGCGAGCGGAGGAGAGTCCGTTGACGCTCAACCCCGCCGCGCCGTCCGAGGCGACGGCGCCGCTCATGCTCGACAACACGGCGCCGGCCGAGGCGCTGAGGCCCAGAAGCCCCGAGTCGTCGATCCCGGATCAAGGCGCCGGCGGGATGGTGCATCCCTGGCTGTTGCAGCCGGTGAATGTGGTCGGCCACAAGCCATCGGACGTTCGTGAGGATCAGGAGGTCGGCAGCTATAACCAGCCGATCTGGACGGTCGATCGCCGTTTTTCCGAGACGCGCGTGTACGTGAGGCCCGAAGGGTCGTTGGAATTTGAATTCTGGCTGATTCCGCAGGCGCCGCGGAAAGGTCCGACGGAAATCGATACGCAGTACGAATTGGAATTTGGCTTGCCGCACCGGATCCAGCTCGATCTTTACCTGACCAATCGCGTTCTCAAGAGCGGCGGATCAACCTTTACCGACTATGCCGTCGAGCTTCGCTACGCATTTGCCGACTGGAACGTGATATGGGGCAATCCCACCTACTATATAGAATACACACACCAGGACGAAGGTCCGGATCAGCTTGAGACCAAAATGCTCTTTGGCGGCGCGTTTGCGCCGCGCTGGCATTGGGGTTGGGATCTGACTTATCAGCGCAACATGGGCGGCGACAATGAGAACACCTACGAAACCACGGCCGGCGTGAGCTATGCCGTCATCGACAACAAATTTGACGCTGGCGCCGAGTTTAAGCTTCAGGAAAACGACTTTCACAACCACAGAAGCCATCTTCGCGACAACACCCTCCTCGGCCCCAGCTTTCAATGGCGGCCGATCGAGCGGATGCACATCGACTTGACGCCCCTGATCGGAATTACGCATGAGAGCGACGCGGTGGAAGCGTATCTGGTGGTCGGGTGGGAATTTTAGGGGCCGCTCTGTTGTGGCGGCCTCGCGATGCGCTTCAGGCGCCAAAGCTTCATTGGCGGCGTCGCCGGCGTCCGGCCGGCGAAAGGAGGGCGCAAATAAGAGATTGAGTTGAACGCCGAGACGCCGAGACGCCGAGATCAGGGAAGAGGAGAAGATCAAAATTCAGTGGTTCTTGACGATGCCTGTTACCGATTCTCTCTTTTTTTCCTTTCTTCTCGGGGCCTCGGCGTCTGGGCGTTCAATGAAGCGGTCCTAAACAAATGATGTTTCACCGAACGTGAAACCCGTGATTTCCCAGCGGTTTCATCATCTTTTTAGGAACTCTAAATCTCTTACATGAACCATATTCCAGCACAAAAAAAGAGCGCAGGAACGCTACAGCGACCCGGCAAATCTCGAATGCTGACGCCCCGCGATAGTTCAATCGCCGATGAACGACAAATGCCGGATAAATGATCTCGACATCACTCTCGCTGCGTCATATTCTTGCCGTCGTGAATTTAGGCGGCCTATTTAATCCGTTAAGCCGTCTACAAAATGTAAACGATCGGCTTCACAAGCGCCCCGCCTTGGTCGCCGCCGTACTGGTTATGGCGGGCATCGCGCTTCATACCTCCATTGCGGTTTCGCCGAAGATGCAGTTGCTTTTTCTGGTCGCGGCTCTGTATGGCGCCATTGTTTCGGCGAATCGAGGCGGATTGCAGAACGTCTTTCTTGCCGTCGCGGCGCTGACGATCGGCGTCATCGCGGGGGCTTTATCGCGATCGCAGTTTCGCGGCGACGATGTCGCGCTCTTCACGTCCGATGAGCCGCGGCTGGCGTGCCTGGACCTTCGCCTGGACAAAGACCTTCGGTTGATCGAAGACCCCGGCCAGCGCCATCTGCCGGCTCGGCAGGCCGGCGCCGCTTCCGTCGTCGCCGTCAAAACCTGGCGAGGATGGCGGCCGGCCAGCGGTGAAATCATCGTGTCGATTTCCCATGCCGAGCCGCGCCTGTCGGCGGGACAAACGGTTCGCGTCGTCGGAATGCTTCAGCGCCCGGCGCCGGCGATGAATCCCGGCGAGTTTGATTGGGAATCCTATTATCGCCGACAACGTATCCTCTCGTCGATTCGCGTCAATCATGTCTGCGACGTGCGGGTGAGGTCGGCGGGCGTGGCGCCGACGCTCGCCGAGGCGCGTCTTGGCGTCCGCGAATGGCTGGCGCTGGGCTTTTCGCCGACGCGCCAGGCCGATCGTGCGCTCCTGCAAGCGCTCATGCTCGGCGACCGCGGGCCGGAAATTCGCGGGATAGAACGGCAGTTTCAAAAAACCGGCACAAGCCACCTCCTCTCCAGCAGCGGCCTTCGCATGGCGGTGCTCGGAACCATCATCTACTTTATTTGCCGACTCGCGCGCGTGCGGCCGTTGGCGGCGGCGGCGGCGGTGACGATCGGCGTCGTCGTGTGGGGATATCTGACCCTCCCTTCCCCACAGGCGCTTCGCCCCGTTATCGTGGCCGCGGCCCTGGGGCTGGGCATCGCCGGTCGTAGAAACGTCGATTCGATCCAGCTTCTTGCGATCGCCGCCGTTGTCATTCTTGTCGTTCATCCGCTCGATCTGTACGCCCCCGGATTTCAATTCAGTTTCATCATCGTTCTGGGGATGCTGTCGCTGACGTCGGCGTTCGTGGCGTTTCTCGATCAATCGCTCGATCCGCACATCACCGCGCTGGAAAAGATCGGCCGCCTGAGCGATGCCCAGCGGGCAAGGCGATGGCTCGCGCGGTTGACGATCCGCGTCGTGGCCGCGGCCTGTATCGCATGGATGATGTCCGTGCCGCTGGTCGCGTATCACTTCGAGCAGTTTACGCCGTGGGCGGTGTTGATCGGCGTCGTGCTTTCTCCGGTCGTCTTCGCGGCGCTGGGGGCCGGATTCTTCAAGCTGATCCTGACGATACTATTTCCGTCGATGGCGCCAACCTGGGCGGCTGTCGTGATGGCGCCGACGGCGCTGCTGCGCGTCGCGATCTCTTTTTTTTCCCGGCTCCCCGCCGCCGACATTCCGATCACGGCCCCGCCGGTCTGGGCGATCGTCGCATTCTACGGATTGCTATGTTTGCCGCTGATTCCGGTGGCGGGACGGGCCGTGCGATGGGGCGTTCGCTGCGCGCCGCTTGGCGCGTGCGCGCTGTTGATGTTGCTGCCGGGGTTATTGGGATTCGCCCGCCAAAGCGGGTCGGGCGGGTTGCTGCGGATCACGCTCTTGTCGATCGGCGCCGGCCAATGCGCGGTGGTGGAAATCCCCGGCAAAGGGGCGATCATGCTGGATGCCGGGTCGTCGACGATCGGCGATCCGCTGCATGAATGCATCGAGCCGTTTCTCCATCACCGGGGGCGCGCGGGCCTTGATTCGATCTACCTGAGCCACGGCGATTTTGATCACATCAGCGCCGCCGCCGGCGCGTGGGACGAGTGCGGTCTTAAGGAGATCGTCACGACCCCCTACCTTCGCGGCCACTCGGCCGAGAGCGTGCCGTGCCGGCGTCTGGTGGAGATGCTCGATCGGGTCGGCCACCCGCCGCGCGAAGTCATCGGCGGCGAAAAATTCGACTGGGGGGGCGGCGCCATCGGGCAGGTGCTTTGGCCGCCGGCGCATGCCGATTTGAATTCCAACAACGCGGGGATGGTGCTCCGCGTGATCTATGGCGGGCGATCGATTCTTTTTCCCGCCGACATTCAGGATCCCGCCATGCGCGAGCTTCTCAAGAACCCCGCGCTCCTGAAATCCGACATCCTCGTCGCGGCTCACCACGGAAGCAGCGAAGCGCTCACCGCCGAGTTTGTGCGGGCGGTTGACCCATTGGCGATCGTGAGTTCCAACGCCACACGACTGACAAAAAAGCAGCGCGACTTCGAAAAACTCATCGAGCACCGGCCGCTCTATCGAACCGGCCGATGCGGGGCGATCGAAATCGACCTTCAACGGGAAGGAAACATCAGCGTGAAACCATTTCTAGACCGGAAACAGAACGGGATTACCATCGAGCGCGACGGGCGGATTCTGGAGGCAAAGTAAAGTTGCGCAAATCGCCATTTCAAGTCGACGGTCACTAAATTTACCAATTCACTGCGACTGTTCATGTGCTGACTACACACCACTTCCTTGAGGAGCGGACACGCACGACAGGAAAACCAAAGCTGAAAAAACTCGACTTCAGGGCCCATCGCGACGAAGATCGCCACGTCGTCGGCCTCTCGCTGGGCCACATACGCAGACGCGCGATTGTGCGATCGCCGGCGGGAAAGGCGGAACTATTCGCGTGAGCGTCCGCTTTTATATTGAGGCTGACACATAGCAGCCGCATATCTACGGGCACGGCGTGGCCGCGGACGAGGTTGTGGACGTTCTTCGACGGCCCTTGGGAAATCGCGCCGGCGAGTCGTTTCAAAGCGGCGCCGGCACTGTCGCGCGAAAGTGTGTAATATTGGATAAAGGGCTGCCGGCGTCTATTTCCCGAATCAAATCGCGCCTGGATTCCCGCCCATTGCCAGGATGATGGCGTCGAGGCTGTCCTCCACCGGCACCGGTCGATTCGACATCTTTCCATGCGGCTCGGTCCTTGGGGCGGTTTCCTGCGCGACTTTCATGTCGATGCCGGTGTGATATTTCACCGTGACGTTTGGGTCCTTCAACTCGTGGCCGGTGAGGATGCAGACGACCGAATCGCTCGGAGAAATCACCTGCTTGTCGAGCAGCCGCCGCAATCCCGCCACGCTGGCGGCACTGGCGGGCTCGCATCCGAAACCCCAGCGAGCCACCATCGCGCGATGTTCGAGGATTTCGTCGTCGCTCACTTCCTCGACCACGCCGTTCATGATCGACAGCGCCCGCAGCGCCTTGGGGAGATTCACCGGCCGGCCGATCTCGATCGCGCTGGCCACGGTATGGGCGTGAATATTATTTTCGTCCATGACAGCGTAAAACTTTTGTATCGCCGACGTGTCATACCAGTTGTTCTTCCAACTGATCCCCTGCCTGGTATGAAGCTGATAGAGCGTATTGGCGCCCGACGCGTTGATGATCGCCAGGCGCGGGATTTTCTTGATCAGTCCCAGTTCGCGCATCTCATCGAACGCCTTGGCGAACGCCGAGCAGTTTCCCAAGTTGCCGCCGGGCACAATCACCCAATCGGGCGACTGCCAATCGCGCGCTTCCAGGATGCGATACATGATGCTCTTCTGGCCTTCAAGGCGGAAGGGATTGACGCTGTTCATCAAGTAGATGCCCATTGCCGGCTTGTCCACGGCGATCTGCCGGACGCGGCGCAGGCAGGCGTCGAAATCGCCTTGGATCTGGAGGGTTAAGGCGCCATAATCGAGCGCCTGTGAGAGCTTTCCCAGCGCGATTTTTCCGCTGCCGATGAAAACCACGCCCTGCATTTCCGCCAGGGAGGCAAACAGCGCCAGGCTCGCGCTGGTGTTTCCCGTAGACGCGCAGGCCACGCGCGTCGCGCCGACCATTCGGGCGTGGGTAAACGCGGCGGTCATGCCGTTATCCTTAAAACTGCCGGAGGGATTCAGTCCTTCGTATTGCAGCATGAGGTTGCCGGGATTCATCCCCATTTGCCGGGCGAGGATATCCGCCTGCTGCAACACGGTGCGGCCTTCGCCGATGGTGACGATGTCGTCTTCGGTGCGATAAAACGGCAGCAGTTCCCGAAAGCGCCAGACGCCGGAAAAATCCGCGCGTCCGGCGGCCGCCGTTCCTTTGGTTCCCCAGCGATGCTCGAAATACGACAGGCTCTTGATGCGCGGGAGCTTGCTCCAGTCATAGTGAATATCGAGCAGGCTGCCGCAGGCCGTGCAGGCCACGATGATCTGGTCGATGGCGTAGGTCGCGCCACAAGCCGGGTTCATGCACCGCTGAAAAGCCACATCGTTCATTGGGATAGAAGGTAAGGAATCGGCGTGGAAAGGTCAAAAGACGATTGGACGCTTAGGGCTGCGGTTCGGCGCTGATCGCGGGACACGCCCCGCAAGCGGGGCCGCTAAACGGGAAAACACTATGCGACTTGAGAAATTACTGAATCGTTTCAAGACGCTCCCCAATCCGCCGTCGGGTCTCTATTCTATGACGCGTGAACGTTCTCCTCGTCCCCATCGGCAGTCACGGCGATGTCCACCCTTTTATCGGCATCGGCCTCGCCCTTCGCGCGCGCGGCCATCGCGTGCGCGTGATCGTCAATCCGTTCTTCGGATCGCTTGTCCAGCAAGCCGGCCTCGATCTGATCCCCATCGGCGTAGCCGCAGACTACATGCGCTTGGCCGGTAATCCCGATCTGTGGAAATCGACAAAAGGATTTCGGATCGTTCTTGCCGGGGTGGGTCATTTTCTGCGGCCGGTGTATCACGCGATCGTCGCCAATCATGTGGAAGCCGACACCGTCGTCGTCGCCTCGACGCTCGCGCTCGGCGCCAGAATCGCCGACGAACATCGGCACATCCCCGCCGTGACCGTTCACCTTCAGCCATCGGTGTTGCGCAGCTATACGGACCCATCGAAGCTGCCGGGAATGTGGACAGGACCGCGCGTGCCGGGCTGGGCGATGAAGGCGCAGTGGGCATTGATCGACAGGTTGATCGTGGACCCCGCAGCCATGCCGATGTTAAACGCTTTTCGCGGCGAATTGGGATTGGCGCCGGTGACAGGCATTCTGCGAGATTACATTCATTCGCCCCGGCGCGTGATCGGCATGTGGCCCGAGTGGTTTGCGCCGACGCAAAAAGACTGGCCCGCGCAGGTGCGATTGGCCGGTTTTCCGCTTTACGACGAAAGCGGGCTTTGCATGTTCTCTCCCGATCTCGCCGAGTTTTTGCAGGCGGGATCGCCCCCCATCGCGTTCACGTTTGGATCTGCCATGTGGCACGCCCACGCGTTGCTCGAACAATCCGCGCGTGCCTGCGCGTTGCTTGGAAGCCGGGGGCTGCTATTGACGCGACATCGCGAGCATGTTCCGTCGCGTCTGCCCGCGGGGGTGAAGCACATTGATTTCGCTCCGTTCGGCGAGTTGCTTCCGCATTGCCGGGCGCTGGTTCATCATGGCGGCATCGGCACCGCCAGCCAGGGGATGAAAGCGGGTTTGCCGCAGATGGTGCTGCCGCATGCGCACGACCAGTTGGACAACGCCACCCGAATGGGGCGGCTGGGCGTGGCCAGAACGCTCGACCCTCGGCGATACACATCGGATCGAATCGCGACGACCCTTGCCAGTCTATTGGGGAGCGCGAGCGTGAATGAGCGTTGTCGCGAGGTTGCCGGGAAATTCGCGGGGGCTCGGCCGTTGGAGCAAGCATGTGAGCTGATCGAAGCGGCCCGGCGGGGCGAAACCTAAAGGAAACGAGGACGTTGGCCCTCGTTATTCGGCACAATTCTCCCGAAGTCGATAAATGCAGGAATGCTTCATCAATCCGACATTCGCGTTGAAATGAACTCAGCCTCCGCCCAACCATTTTTCCGCACCCATGCCATGAACCCCCGAATAATCGACGTTTCATCGTCATGGCCAAGCCGTTCGATGAACCGCTGTAGCTTCGCCGGCTCCAGGAAAGGAAACGCCATGCTCATTTTTCTCAAGGCGTATTTTTCGCCGTTGAGATGAAGGCATCGCAGGCGAATTCCGTCGAACCGCCAAATTTCCGGCACGCCAAGCGCGTCGTAGATCGGCTCCCGGGGAACCGACCGGCTGGTCACGTCTATCTCAACGACCAATTCCGGCGGCGGGTCCTTCCTCAAATCGAGCCGCTTGCGGCCGCGCATCTTCGCCTCATCCTTGAAATACTAACATTCGTCCAGCTCTAATCCCTTAGCCTTTTCCTTGCGATGAAAGGTCGTTGAACCCAAGCTGGCCATTGGCCTATTCATCTCGAACGCAAGCATGTCGATCATCCGGCCAACAAGCTTCTTCGGACGTTCATGCTCCGGCAATGGCGACATGATCTCCATCCTTCCATCGTCGTACGTCACCCGAATCGGCCGGTCTCCGATGTCGCGGAGAAGCTTTTCGTATAAGTCCCAACTCGCGTCCTCCATTACAAAATGCTGAACGTCGTCAGTCGAGATTTGTGGAGAATAGGATAATGTTCGGCTCATAAACTCGCTCCGGCTTGTTCATCATAGCAGAAACAGGCGTGGCGTTCTTACGCACTGGTGATGAGCCAATTCAAATCTTATGCTATAATGACGCCATGCCGAAAAACAGCCCATTTCCCGGGATGGACCCCTACCTTGAGGCTCATTGGGGCGATATCCACCACAGCATAATCCAGTACGCCCGGGATCAGTTACAAGAGCGCCTTCCCGACGCGCTTCGAGCCCGGGTCGAGGAGCGGGTCTTCGTCGAATCGGATGATGGGTGGAATCGAAATATTTTCCCCGACGTGCGAATCATCGAGCGAAGTGGCCACAACGCCGCAATGGAAATTCCATCCGCGACAGATTCGGGCGGCGTGGCGGTCGCCGAGCCGCTGTTTATCCTTTTGCCCCATGAGTCTCTGACCGAAGGATTTATCGAAATCCGTGACGCTTCATCGGGAAACCAAATCGTTACCGTCATAGAAGTTCTCAGCGCCGCCAACAAAGCCGGCGCAAACGGAACTCTTGAATATAAGAGAAAGCAACAGGAGATTCTGTCCGGGAGAACCAATCTTGTCGAGATCGATCTCCTGCGCGGCGGCAAGCGCGTCACGTCGGTTCCGCTGGCGACGATACCGCCGTCTCACCGCACCGCGTATCACATTTGCGTCAAACGCGGATGGCGCGGCGATGAGTTCGAGATCTACCGGGCGCCGTTTCGCCAACGGCTGCCGATCATTCCGATTCCGCTTCGCCGGACCGATCCCGACGCGACGCTCGATCTGCAAGCGCTGGTCGATCAGGCCTATCGCACCGGCCGATATGACGACACCGATTACCGCGTCGATCCAGATCCGCCGCTGGACGGCGACGACGCCAGATGGGCCGACGAGTTGCTGCGACGCGAGAGCCGGCGGTAAACCCCGTAAAACCCCGCGGCTTGACGATCTTCGCGGCCAATCCTAAAGTATTTTCACAACCAGACGGAGCGGCTATCCGCTTCAGGGCGAGTTGAAACGCAGCTTGCGGCCCGTGGGATCTCCGTATGATCCCGCAAAACAGCTAAAGCGCGGCAGATGTTCTGCCACGGGCCATGCCGATTTGCGGCATGGTTTTCTTGTTTCTATGTGGCGTTATCGGAGGTGTCTCATGACCCAATGCGCAACCCCAACCACCGCTCCATCCACTCGGCAACCGGTCACCAAGCTGAATACCGAGCAAATCAACCGCTACAAACGGCATCTGATCCTCCCTGAAGTCGGTCCTGAAGGGCAGATGAAATTGCTCAACGCAAAGGTGCTCTGCATCGGCGCCGGCGGGCTGGGCTGCCCCATCAGCCTGTATCTTGCCGCGGCCGGCGTGGGAACGATCGGATTGGCCGACGTCGACGTCGTCAGCCCGTCCAATCTTCAACGCCAGGTTTTGTTCGGCGTGAAAGATATCGGCGAGCCGAAGGTCCAAGCCGCCGCGCGCAGGCTGAAAGACCTCAATCCCGACCTGAATCTCATCGAACATCGCACGATCGTAAACAGCGAAAACGTGCTCGATCTGATTAAGGATTACGACGTCATCATCGACGGCACCGACAATTTTCCGACGCGTTATTGCGTGAACGACGCCTGCGTGATCGCGAAAAAGCCCAACGTGTACGGGAGCATTTTCCGGTTCGAGGGAATGGTGACCGTCTTCGCGCCACATCTCAAGAATCCGGATACCCACGACAACGGCCCCTGCTATCGCTGCATGTATCCCGAGCCGCCCGATCCGGGATCGGTTCCAAGCTGTGCCGAGGGCGGCGTCCTCGGCGTTATCTGCGGGACCATTGGTAGCTTGCAGGCCAATGAAACTGTTAAATTGATTCTGGGTTTGGGTCGGCCGGCCATCGGTAGATTGCTTACATATAGTTCGACCGATCTCGAATTTCGAACCTACAAGCTTCGCCGCGATCCGGCGTGCCCGGTGTGCGGCGATCATCCGACCATTACCAAGCCTGTCGATTACGAACAATTTTGTGGAGTGCCGATCATGGACCCGAAATCATTGGAAGAGACCCAGCGTGAAGCCCAGGGCGCCAGAACAGGCGCCAAACCGGCCGCCGCCCCCGATCCAAGTTTAGATGCGAAGGGGTTGCCCCCGGGATATCCGTTCAAGCCGGATTGGGAGGTAACGCCACGTGACGTAAAGGGAATGCAGGATCGCGGCGATAAATTCGTGTTCATCGATTGCCGGTTGCCCAATGAATATCAGATCACGTCGATCCCCGGCGCCACGCTGATTCCGCTCCAGGAGCTTGGCCGGCGCGTCGGCGAACTGACGCCGCACAAAGATGAAAAGATCGTCGTGCATTGCAAGTCGGGCGGCCGTTCGATGAATTTCACGCAAGCCCTGCGGCAAGCCGGTTTCAAGGATGTAAAGAGCATGGCGGGCGGGATATCGCTCTGGAATAAAGATATTAATCCGGGGGGACCGCAATATTGAAGGCGCGTCGGGTTTGTGGTTTATCGCTCTTGGATTGACGGCGTAGAGCCGATAGTGAATTGAGGCCGCCGGCCGCCTCGTGAATTATGTTTCGCCGAATCCATCAATCGCTGCTTTTCCTCGTACTGCTTAGCGCTGGCGGCGGAGGCGTGTTCCTGTACCGCGAACACAACTCGACCGAGCATAAGCTTCAGGAAAAACTCGAAGCGGCCAATCTGCGTACCGAAGAGCTTAAACAAGTCGTCACGCACTTGGAAAACAAGCGGCGCGTGGCTGACGTTATGGTCACCGAGCAGAATCAGTCGGCGGGCATCTTTCGCACGACGCTCTTATTCGTCGAATACGCGCGCGATGGAATCACGCAGCTGAACGCCGGGAAATACTTTACCATCGAGGGCAAACGCGCTCACATCGACGCCATGGTCATCAAATTCGACGGCAAATTCGTCGAATCCAACGACCCGCTGCGCGGTCACAGCCTGGCGCTGTTCACCCGTCTCTACGGCGAAAATCAGGATCCGGCACACGCATTTCCTATCGACGAGCCCGAACACATTCCCGCCATTTATCAGGGCACGCATACCGTCGTGGAACCGTTCGAGCGAGACTTGTGGAAAAACTTCTGGAAACTCGCCGACGATCCCGAGTATCGAAACTCCATGGGCGTTCGGATCGCGCAAGGCGAAGGCGTCTGGCGCGACTTCGACAAAGGATGGATATACAGACTAACCCTCCAATCCAACGGAGGCTTGGATATCGCTCCGGAAAGAATCAAAGGCATTCTTCAGGAAGCGCTCGATGCAGGTCGACGAGCGGGCGGCGCCGGTTCCAGTTCGACGACATCGCCCACCCGTCCTTAACGCTCGCGCGGCGGCTTGCACACAGCCGGCGGCGGCGGGGCGGTTGTCGAATTATTGCCTCCATTTGTTCGAGCGTCTTGTTTTGCGGGTCTGGCGCGTCCTCGGCGGCGGCGGAAAAAAATTTTGCTTTTGGGTCATTTTTGGGTTTGCACAAGCTTGCATGTCTTATATAGTCCCCCCCGCTCGCTCAGCGAGTCGCGGTTACGTAGGGGTCTGCGGGATCGAGAATTTTTCAAGGCATAGGCACGTGCCCTGAAGTTTCTAGAACGATCGCATCCGGATAGCCATATGAAAGCCGGTGATCACTCACCGTCGGTTCTAGCGGCTTTTTGTTCCGTTTTGTATCGCAGACCGCTGCAAGCCGGGCATTGCTCCAGGTGGTACGCCTGCGTCGGCA
Organism: Tepidisphaeraceae bacterium; assembly: GCA_035551995.1. Classification (GTDB taxonomy): domain Bacteria; phylum Planctomycetota; class Phycisphaerae; order Tepidisphaerales; family Tepidisphaeraceae; genus RYN-428. The sequence goes on along the minus strand of DASZME010000036.1, from coordinate 38,011 downwards.
GGAATTCGTCACCAGGCAAGCCCCGCATAATGAGCAAGCCGACCGGATCGATCCTGTCAATCGATTCGCCAATCGGCATTTCGCTCTGATAAAGCCGCTTATTTTGTTTTTAAAACCCGGGTTCGATCCGCTGCGCGCGGTCACCTTTTTAGGAGAGAGTGCATGCCTCTTTGCTTACCATTGGACAGTGTTTCGATCGTTGACGGCGATTTGCCGTCGCGGGCGCGGCGCCTCTTGTCGGCGTTGAAAAAGGCGGTCGCTGGCGTGCTCGGCGGCGGGGCGGTCAACACTGCCGGTTCGCGGCCCGAGGTACAAACCTTAGAATCGCGCCAGCTTCTCTCGGCGACCTATTTTGTCTCGCCGTCCGGATCGGACGGGAACGCGGGCAATATCAGCGCGCCGTTCAAGACGATCCAGCACGCGGCGTCGATCGCCGAACCGGGTGACAAAGTCGAAATCCGCGCGGGAACCTATCATGAAACCGTAACGCCGGCCCATTCGGGAACGGCGTCGGCGCCAATTATTTTCGAGGCGTACAACGGCGAAAACGTCACCGTGAGCGGCGCCGATCCCATCACTGGGTGGTCGAACTATAAAAATGACATCTACGAAGCCTCGATGCCGTGGGATTTGGGAACGGGCGATAATCAGATCTTCGTCGGCAACCAAGCTCTCAATGAAGCTCGATTCCCCAACTCGTCGATCACCGATCCCTCGCATCCTACCAAAGAAACGATCACGAGCCTCAGCGGCAGCCCCAGTAGCACCACCATCTACGATTCAAAGTTGAACCAGGCGGCCGGCGCGTGGGTCGGCGCGATCGTACATATCACGCCGGGCCAGGCGTGGGACGGTCAGACCGGCGTCGTGACCAAGTCTTCGCCGGGAAGCATCACCATCAGCTACATTTACCACAGCGCCGACGCGGTCCTGAAAAAGGGCGATACGTTCTGGCTGGCGGGAAAAATGCCGGCTCTGGATTCCGCCGGCGAATGGTATCGCGATCCGGTCTCCGGAAAACTCTACCTCTGGGCGCCAAACAACGGAAGCCCCGCTTCCCAGAACATCGAAGCCAAGCATCGGCAGTATGCCTTCGACCTCAGTTCCGTCCATAACGTGACGATTCACGGGGTGAGCATCTTCGCGGCCGCGATCAAAACGTCCGCCTCCTCCAGCAGCATCGTGATCAACGGGATCACCGCGCGCTATGTCGCTTCGGACACGGTGGCGCAGTACGGATGGTATTCCACCGCCGCCGACGGCATCCTGCTCTACGGAACCAACGACGTCATCGAAAACAGCACGATTCAGTATTCCACCGCCGCCGCCATCGTGCTGAAAGGCTCCGGCTCGATCGCCGAGAATAACGTCGTGAAGGATGCCGACTACAACGCCATCAACGTCGGCTCGATCCAGGTGCTTGGATCGAACACGACCGTCGATCACAACACCATCACCAACTCCGGCCGCCATGGCGTTGCCATCATGGTTCCGAAGGTGAAAATCACGTATAACTTCATCTCCGACGTCGGGCTGCAGACCACCGAAGCAGGCGGCATTTACAGCTTTGGACTCAACGCCCAGGGCTCGGTGATGGCCTACAACGTCGTCGAGAATATCCACACCGCCGGCTACGGCGGGACCGCTCTGTTCATCGACAACAATTCGAGCAACTGGATCATCCACAATAACGTCACGTCAAACGTCGACTACGGCCTGAAAATGAACTTCGTCTGCAACGGCGACGACATTTACAACAACACCCTCGGCGCCACGAAATTGGCCGTCAACACGAACCAAAAAGGAAACTGGGACGGAACGACGATCGCGAATAACGTCTTCCTCGCCGGAACGGTGTTCACCTCGGGGGCGAAGATCACCGGCAACGTCTATTCAAACACCTCAACCAAGGGCGCGGGGAGCGTGAAAGCAGGCGCCAGCGGAGTGTCGGCGTCAGCGGAGCCGCCGCCCGTGACCACCCCTCCGGCCCCGACCCCGACCCCGCCCGCGACGCCCCCCAGCGCCACGACGCTAATCAAGGCCGTCAACTACACCGCCCAATCCGGCACCCAGGGCGACAATTTCACCGGCGTCGGATATGCCGACAACAATGATTGGATCGCTTACGCCTTGAATTTCGGAACCGGCGTCACCAAGTTGACCGCCGCGCTTGCCACCATTCACTCCGGCGGATCGATTCAGATTCATCTGGGAAGCCCGACGGGGACATTGCTTGGAACGCTGAATGTCGCCGTCACCGGAGCGTGGGACAAGTACACCGCTCAATCCGCCGCCATCGCGAAAGTCGCAGGCGTGCAAACAGTCTACCTCGTCTTCAAGGGGGGGACGGGCGTGGCGAACATCAACACGTTGCAGTTCTCGTAAGGCGCCGGCGAATCGGAGGCTCGCATCATTTGTTCCGCAGCGCGTTGCGGCTATATCGTTAGCCGCAACGCGCCGCGAACCGCCCGCCGCCAATATACCGGTCTTTCTTCGCCCGGATTTTTTCCTTTTTGCCTGGTTACGCAAAGAACAAAGCCCAGTGGCATTTCCGCAGGATGTGTGAGTCGGCGGGGCGGGCACCCCTGCTGATGCACCACATTGGCGGAAAGGCCGCTGGGCTTCTTGCTTCATCGCTCAAAGTGTTTTTCGGCAGCTGACTTAGGGTTTCTTCATGTCGGTGAAGTGAGCTTCCGTCGCGACAAACGCCCCGCAAGCGAGGCCGCTAAACGCGGAAATGCTACATGAAAGCTGCAAATGTTTTAATAAAGACCCGCCACCGCTTCCGAGGTCCACGGACCCGGAACGCCTCCGCGAGAAAGGCTCGCCAGCAGCATTCCGGTCAACAGCAGTTCACCGACAAAAACCGACGCGACGATCCCGGTCGATCCAGTCGTCGTTGCGCTCGAGGACGACGTGTCGTCGGACGAGGTCGCCGCCGCGGTTGAGGTGGCGGTTGTCGCCGAATCGGAGTCCGAGGATGAAACCGCCGCCGCGATCGACGTGATGTCGCCGCGCGTCCAGAGCCGATGCGCGGCGCCGGCGAGGATGGCGCCGATCAATACCGCCGCGGCGATGCCGGTCATCTGCGCCCACCATCGCTGGCGGGCAAGTCGCTCGGCTCGCCGCTGAAGCTCGGCCGATTCGCGCGTTCGCGCGAGGCGCATCGCCTTGCCGGCCAGATCAAGCGGAATCTCCGGCTCCGGACGAGCGCGCAGGGCCGTTTGCAGCACCAAGTCGAATGCCGCATCGTCAGGACCAGGAATCTGTAATTCGGCGTCGAACGGCGGGTCGTTGTTTTTCTTCATGACACAATCTCCTGACGGCTCAGGACTTCTTTCAATCGCACCCTGGCGCGGAACAGAAGTGTCTTGACCGTTCCCGAAGGACAGTCGATCACCTGGCCGATCTGTTCGACGCTCAAGCCGCGCCGATAAAACATTTCGACCACGATAGCCGAGCGGTCGTCGAGGGATTCAACCGCCGTCCAAACCCGCGCGTTGATTTCATTGCGCGAAGTCCGTTCGAGCGGCGTTTCCTGATTCTCATCGGCCTGCGTTTCGTCGGGCTGCTGACTTGAGGCGGCTCGATATCGCCGTCTGACTTTGGGAATCACCCGACACGCGATGCGATAGATCCATGTCGCAAGTGCCGATCGACCTTCAAATCGCGCGATCGACCGAAAAACGGCCGCGAATACCTCGGCCGCCGCGTCGTCGCTGTCGGCGCCGCGTAGGCCCATCGACTGGCACAAGCCCAGCACCACCGGCTGATGCAACTCCACCAGCCGCGCGAATGCCCTCGGATTACCACGCCTCAGCGCATCGAGGTCGAGGTTTTCGTCCACTGATTCACCCACGCGGCGGTCTCATTGCAATCTGAGCATCCGGTTTGGTGTGCTCGGGCCGATTGTCGGTTTCAAAATTCAACCGACTATCATACTCAAAATAATCGATATTCCGCATCACCGGCAAAAGGCCGTTTATACGGTCGAGATTTCGAGTTTATTCGGTCATGCCTCGCCCTTACAATAATTTGGTGAAACCCGGGCGACGCCGGGCATCACTAACATCACGGCAGTATCGCCAGGAGCATCGATGATCTTTGTCGCACAACAGCCCGCCCCGCCGTTTGACATGCTCAGTACGGCGCTCGGCGTTGCGGCGATACTTTTGGTGATCGGCTGGTCCATCACCCGCTGGCAGCGGGATCGGGAGCGATTTGCGCTGATGCAAACCGCGTTGGAAAAGGGTGTTACGCGCTTTCCCGGAACGCCGCCCTATTGGCTGGTTTCGCTGCGGCAAGGGGTGACGTTATCGGCCGTGGGAGTCGGGCTCATGATCGCCGGCGGCGGCGCGTGGTGGCTGGGACGCGGCGTGCCGATGGCGAACACCGTCGCTGAATCGACCGTCGCGCCCGCTTCCCCGTCGCAGAATCCTCCCGACCGCGATCTTGATCATTCGCCGCCTCCCGAAGCCCCGCCTCCTTTTGATCCGGAAAATCGCGGGCCCGGTCATCGCGGTCCCTCGCCGCGAGAAGACGGACCGCCCGAAAGCCATCCGCCGCACGGGGATCGACTGCGCGGCGATCAGTCCCCGCACGGCCAGTCGCGTCCGGATCGTATGCTTCACGATCAACAGCACGAGCGCTGGCATCAGGCACAAGCTCAACAGACTATCGGCTTGGTCTCGGCCGCCACCGGGTTGATCCTGCTGCTTGTCGGCGTCGTGCGGGTGGGATTCGCCAAAGTCGAGCAGCGCTTCGCGGCCGAATCCGACGACGCGACCGCCTATTCCTGATCGCGACGCGCCGAATTCAAATGGATGTCTCTTGCCGCCGCTCACCCCGGCGGTTTTTTTTGCGCTTGTGAAATTGATTGCCAAATGAGCATTATCGGCGGATAATCCCGCCAACGGCGTCGATGTATTGACGCCATCATTCGCCTTTCAAGGACGCGTATGACCACTGACTCCACCGCCAAGCCGGCCATCCCCGCGGCTACACCTGCGATTTCCGTTCAAGAACGCAGGGTAACGCTTGTCGATTTTTGTCGCACCGCGATCAAGATCAACGGCTCGGACATCCATCTTCAGGGCGGCGCCGTCCCCATGATCCGCGCCGACGGCAAACCGAAATTCCTCGACTTGCCGCCGCTCAGCGACGACTTGATGAAAGAATACGTCAACGAAATTTGCAACTCTCAATCCAGCGGCGCCGAAAAACGCGAGATTCTCGAAAAGCGGGGATCGGTCGATCTCGCATTCCCCATGCCCGACAAAAGCGCCCGTTTCCGCACCAATATTTTCCACAGCAAGGAACGGTACGCGATCGTCATGCGCCGGATCGTCACCAAAATTCCAAACATGGATGACCTGGCCCTTCCGCCGCAGGTCGAACAACTCGCCGAGGTGCATCGCGGCATCGTTGTCGTCTCCGGAACCACCGGCTCGGGCAAATCGACGACGCTGGCTTCGATCATCGGCCGGATCAACAAAAATCGGTCCGAGCGAATCATCACGGTCGAAGATCCGATCGAATTTCAGCATGAAAACATTAAAAGCATGGTGAGCCAGGTCGAGGTCGGCCAGGACTCCGAAAGCTACGACTATGCCCTGCGCGCCATGATGCGGCAAGATCCCGATGTAATTCTGATCGGTGAAATCCGCGACAGTTTTTCCATGACGACCGCCCTGCGCGCCGCCGACACTGGCCACCTTGTTTTCACGACGGTGCACGCCACCAACGCCCCGATGACCGTCGAGCGCATGGTCTCGCTGTTCCTCCCCGACCAGAAGGAATTACAGCAGACGCAGCTCGGATTAAATTTGGTCGCCGTCCTGACGCAGCGCTTGGCGCGCCGTCGCGACGGCAAAGGCCGCGTCCCCGTCGTCGAAATCATGTTCGCCACGCCCCTGGTGCGAAAATATATTCTCGAAGGCGAATTCGAGAAACTAAAAGGGTGCGTCGGCAACCGCGAATCCGGCAGCCAGAGCTTCGACCAGCATCTGACCGAATTGTTTACCAAGCAAATCATCGACGTTTCCGAAGCCAAGCGACTGGCCAGCAACGTAGACGCGCTGAACCTGGCGCTGCGCGGCATCAGCAATAGCGACACGAAGCTGCGGTAGGCGCCTGGCGCGACCGCGACACGGCCCATGCCATACGGTAAAACATCGGCATGACAACCGCGCCGGCCGTGCTGCTGATGTTCGTTCCCCTCGCTTACCTGGCGGGGTCCGTTCCGTTCGGATTGATCGTGGGATTGGCCAACGGCGTCGATCCGCGCAAGGCCGGCAGCGGGAACATCGGAGCGACAAATCTTGGGCGACTGCTCGGCGGAAAATTCTTTGCCCTGGTTTTTGTCCTCGACATGCTGAAAGGGTTGATACCGACGCTTGCCGCCGGCGCGGTCCTGCATTTTAACGCCATGGACGCGATCGAGTACGCGCTGTGGCTGTCGGTCGGTTTCGCCGCCATTGTCGGGCACATGTGCAGCGTGTTTCTCGGTTTCAAGGGCGGCAAAGGCGTCGCCACCAGCGCCGGCGTGATCCTCGGCGTCTTCCCCTATTACACGATTGCCGCCGTCGTCGCCCTGCTGACGTTCGCCGTCGTTTTCAAGCTGACCCGTTACGTCAGCGTCGGCTCGATTCTGGCCGCCTCGGTTTTCACGGTTGTTTACCTTTTCGTCGGTCTGGCCCGTCGCTGGGACATTTTCGGCCGGCAACTGCCGCTATTGCTTTTCGCGGTACTCGTGACCGCCATGATCATTTTCAAACACCGCGCGAATCTCGTGCGCCTGCGCGCGGGAACGGAATTGCGATTCGGGGCGAAGGCGTGAATCTGCTCACGCGAATTGCTTTGCCCCATCGGCAAAAAAAAATTTCACAAAGTTGAAGGAAGCGACAAGAAAATCAGGAACTGCATTCGTCCCCGCCCGGCAACGCTGGGTCTTTTCATCTGAGTTCGGCTGCCTGACGCCTCGACGTTGCATTCATACTTAAATCATCGCTCGTCAGTCTTAGCGTCTTCCCGTTTAGCGTCTTCTTGTTTAGCGGCCCCGCTTGCGGGGCGTGTTTCGCGACCGGCGGCTACCTCCCGCTTCTCCACCGAACGCGACTTACGCATTGTCCACGGCCGCGCCCGCGCCGGTTCCAAATCCTTAATCCTCGTTCGATGCGCCCCCAGAACGTCGCTTCGCGTCACCATGCCAATGACCTTCCACGGCTCCTTCCGGGATATCACCGGCAATCGTCCCACGTCATGGCGAACCATATGATCAGCCGCCTCGCGCAGCGTTGAATCTTCGTAGATCACGGTCGGCCGGCGTGAAATCATCTGGCCGATCTTCCGATCGACCGGCGCCTGTGGATTCAGAAGATCGCGCCGCGTCAGCACGCCCTGCAAGTGGCCCGCCTCGTTCAGCACGGGAAATCCCTGATGGCTCGCACCCCCTCCGCCGCTCGAAATCCACTGGCGAACGGCCGCCAGCGTGTCATGGGCGCGCAGGGAAACACTCCCTTTGCTGCACACGTCGGCGACCAACACGCCGTCCAGAAAATCGGCTTCATACTCCGCCGGCACGCGCACGCCGCGGCGGGCGATTTTTTCGGTCATGATCGTGTTGCGCATCAACAGCGCCGACGCCAGAAACGCCGCCGTGCAACCGCCCAGCAGCGGCAATAACCCCAGCGGCTGCAGCGTTGTCTCGAACGCGAAAACCGCGCTGGCCAGCATCGCCCGCGACGCCCCGGCGAACATCGCCGCCATTCCCACCAGCGCCGCCACGCGAATATCCACCCCGCCGCCGGGAAACAAACGCGCCGCCCCCGCCCCGAGCAGCGCGCCCGCGCCCCCGCCGATCGTGAACAACGGCGCCAGCGTTCCGCCGGACGTACCGCTTCCCAGCGCCACCGCCCACGAAACGAATTTCAGCAGGCACAAGATCGCGATAAATTTGATCGTGAAGGTTTCATTGCCAGGGGCGCCGAACGAAATGAGGCGGCTGATGTTTGAATATCCCACGCCAAGCGTCAGGGGCGCGAAATATCCGATCACGCCCACCGCGACGGCTCCCACCGCCGGCCACCACATCCAATGTAACGGAAGATGCTCGAACAGATCCTCTACCCAGTAGACCGCCCGCGTCACGCCGACGGAGATGACCCCGACGACGCCGCCCAGCGCGATATAAATCGCCAGCGCCCATCCGGCGGGCCGCACGAGGTCGGGCATCGCGAAGACCGGATGTACGCCGTCGAAGAAAACCCTCACTCCCGCCGCGGTCACGCTGGCCAGCGCGACGGGAATCAACGAACGGGCGCGATATTCGAACAGCAGCAATTCGATCGCGAGAAGAACCGCCGATACCGGGCTTCCGAAGGTCGCCGCCATTCCCGCCGCTGCGCCGGCGGCGAGCAGCGTCTTACGCTCGATCGCGGTGGTCGTGATGATCTGCCCCACCAGCGATCCCAGCGCGCCGCCGGTGGCGATGATCGGCCCTTCGGCGCCGAACGGTCCGCCGGTACCGATCGCCACCGCCGCCGACAACGGTTTGAGAAACGTAATTCGCGGCGGAATCCGGCTCTGATTGAGCAGCACCTGCTCCATCGCCTCGGGAATCCCGTGGCCGCGAATCGCCTTGTGGCCAAACCGCGCCATGACGCCGACGATTAATCCTCCGATCACCGGCACGACGATTACCCAGGCGCCCAGGTGATTTCCGGCGGGCATGGAATGCTCATCGAGGCGAGTGGCGAACTGCCCATAAAATGCGATGTGGGTAACGAGCGAGATCAGCCGCATCAGAAGCTGCGCGATCAACGCCGCCGCCATCGCGACGGCGATCGCCAGGAAGCTGATGAACAAAACGCGCGGGCTGACCAGCGACGATTGCCGCGGCACATGAGCCGCTTCGATCGCGGGGCCCATCGACATGGAAACGGGAAGACCTTCGGTGGTCGTCGCGCGCTCAATTTCTTTTTCGTGTTCCGCCATCCGCCTGACCCTTGGGAGACTTTTTTGTCGTAATCTTCGCCGCGGCGGCGCGATGGACTTCGTCGTCGTCTTCAAACAACATCGCCGCCGGCTCGCTCGCGTCGATGCCCAGCAAGTCCAGCAGCCGTTCGAGCGACGTGGAAAGCTGCGCCACATTCGAATCGCTCATGCGGCCCAGCGCTTCGATCAGTTGTTCCTGTGCCGCGGCCGGCGCCGATCGAAGGACGGCTCGTCCAGCGCGTGTGACTGAAAGCTGCAATTGCCGCGCGTCTTTTCGCGATCGCGTGCGAGCCGCCAACCCGCGTTCGACCAACCGCTGCACGACGACCGATACGGAGCTTTGATGGGTATGGGTGCGCTCGGCCAGTTCATTGACGGAAAGCACCTTCGTTTCGGAAAGTTTTTGCAAAACAAAGAGCTGAGCGCCGCTAAGCCCCACCCGCTTCTCGGCATCGCGCGATCCGACGCGCAGAACGCGCACCACTCTCCGAATCGAATCCAACACGTCGCGAACGCGTCCGTCGGGCGGTGAAGTCGTCTCGGCGGAAGATCGGCGTCGCGGTATTTGCATGGGACCCCATACTTTTACTCGGGCCACTTTAGCGAACAAAACGCGAAATGCCAGCCCGCAGAACAACGACTCGCAGACTGAGTTCCGCCCGACCGATGCGCGGCGAATGAGCATGTGTCTCCGATTCTCCCGTCACCTCACGGGTTCGCCGGCGCCCGCTGACCTCCGGCGGCGTGCCCGGCCGGATCGACGATCGGCGCATTATGCCATATCGGATCCAACGGATTCTCGCGCGATCAATCGAGACAATCGTGGCGCGATAACAGGGAAACTACATTGACTCGATAGCCATTTAGCTATTCAACCAATTATGGAGTGCATTATTTATTGTAGAGCAATGATTAGACATACTGATTCGAGAGTTTGATCCGCCTTTGGCGCCCGCCCATGTCCGGAATTTTTCTGGAAATTAGGATTATACGACCCATAACGCGAGCGGTTGCGCCGATCGAGCCGTTGGCGGGGGAAAATTTTAAAGACGGTTGAAGACGCGCTCCCTGCCGGGCCGATGCGGAGAGTGAGATATGTCAAACACCACCGATACATCCTCCAAGCGCCGCCGCAAGCCGGGGCGGGTTTTGCTTCGCCAGCTGATGGCTTTGCTCAGCGCCGGCAGCGACGTTCGCCGAAGAAAGGTCCGAAGGCTCCGGGGCGCCGTTCGGGCCAGGCGATACGAAAATGATTTGAAGCTGTCGATCGCGGTGGATCGGATGATGGAAAACCTGTAATGGAAAAGTCGAATCCGAATCCGAAAGACGGATAAGCCGCTCAAAGAAGCCGCGGCGGGTGGTCGCTCTGCAACCGCTGGGTCGTTGGACATTCGGATCTGATTCGGAGTTCGGATTTCGAGTTTCCCATTTCGGATTTCCGCCCCCCTCATCCTCCAAACAGCGCATCCACAAACCGCTCCGGATCGAACGTCTCGATATCCTGCGGCGTCTCCCCCAACCCAATAAACTTAACTGGAATATTCAACTGCTCCTTGATCGACATCACCACGCCACCCTTGGCTGTCCCATCCAACTTCGCCAGGAAAATACCCGTAACTTTAATGGCGTTGCCAAATACCTTCGCCTGCTGAATGGCGTTTTGTCCCGTCGTCGAATCGAGCACCAGCAACGCCTCGTGCGGCGCCCCTTCGATCCGCTTGGCGACGACGTCGCGAATTTTGACCAGCTCGCGAATCAGCGGCTCCTGCGTGGGCAAGCGGCCGGCCGTGTCGACGATCAGGATGTCGGCGCCGCGGGATTTGGCCGCCTCGCAGGCGTCGTAGGCGACGGCCGCCGGGTCGGCGCCCTGCTTATGCTTGATGATCTCCACGCCAAGCCGTTCCGCCCAGATCGAAAGCTGATGGACGGCGCCGGCGCGGAAAGTATCGCTCGCGCACAGCATCACTTTCTTGCCCATCTGCTCCTTGAGCAGCCAGGCGAGCTTGGCGATGCTCGTCGTTTTGCCGGCCCCGTTCACGCCCGCGACGAGAATGACCGTTGGGCCGGTCGGCGACAGTTTCAGTTCACGGTCGGCCACCGATCCGAACATGCCGACCATCTGCTCGCGGATGATGGTCTCGGCTTCTTTGGCGTTGCGGATTTTTCCCAAACGCCAGCTGTCGCGAACGGCGGCGATGATTTTTTCGGTGTTGCCGACGCCGATGTCGGAGGCGACAAAGCGTTCTTCCAGCTCGATCAAAAACGCATCGTCGATCTGCCGACCGGGGATGAACAGCGTCCGCACGTCCGTGAGCATGATCTCACGGGTTTTGCGGAGCGCCCCTTTTAGTTTGTCGAGCGTCTTGGAGAAGAAAGCCATTACTCTTGCACCAGGGCCTGGCGTTCCTTGAGGACGGCGTCCAGCACGCCATTGATGAACGACGCGCTATTTTCCGTGGAAAACTGTTTGGCCAATTCGATCGCTTCGTCAATCACGACTTTGGGAGGCGTGTCGGCGTCGGTGAGTTCCCAGACGGCGATGCGGATCAGGCTTCGATCGACGGCGGGCTGACGCCGGGGGGGCCATTGGGGGGCGAGGCGCTCGACCCATTTGTCGATGGTTTCGCGCTTGTCCCAGGCGCCACCGGCCATTTCCAGGGCGGCTTGCTGCACGTTGGAGTCCTTGGTTCCGTCGGCGACGATTTGCCGGGCCTGATCCATATCGCGATCGGCCAGACAATCCCAGAGGTAGACGACTTGCATCGCCAATTCGCGCATCTTCCGCTTTTTCAACATCGTCAGTCAGTATAGAGGGTCGAGCGGTGGAGGCAAACCGGAGGTGAGGCGATGATCGAAGATCGAACGTCGTCAAATAAATCAAACCCGGCCCTGGTCAAGACAGCGATCGACGATGGCGTATCTCGTCAAAGCCGCAAAACGCGTTTTGCCCGGGTCGGAGGCGCCCGCGGGGTTGGCAGCGTAGCGCCCATCTTTGCCCGCCGGATCGCAAGATGACGGCCGTGACGGTGAGTGGTAGTGGAAGCGAAAAATTCGTGGTCAAGATCCGTCTCGTACGGCACATGATGGGTTATTTCCGTAAAACATCTCAATGTTTCGGCCGTAAATGAACTTGTTCCCCCAAAGGCGCCGACGTGCGGAAACGCAAGTCGATTGTCGGCGCCCTGTTTACGACGGCGAGACACAAATGACGACGAACAGCGACAGGCGCCATCGCACCCTATTGTTTTTGCTCCTCGTCGTGGCGCCGGTAACACGTCCCACCCACGCTGCCGACGCCGCCGCTAAAATCCCTCCCACTGTCTACCATCGCACCGTCTTCCTCGGCGATTCCATTACCGATGGCAATACCTATCCGCAGTTGGTTCGCGATGCCCTGGCGGACGCGGGCTTGCCAAAAATGGTGGCGATCAACGCCGGCATCGGCGGCGATACCGCCGCCGGGATGCGCGGACGGCTTGAACGCGATGTGCTGGCGTTCCATCCCATGCTCGTCACGCTCAGCGCCGGCGCCAACGATGCGCTGCGACATGTCAGTTCGGGATCGTATGAAAAAGATATTCGCGCGATCGCCGACCGGCTCAAGGCCGAGCATGTTCCGCTGATTCTTCTCACGCCGAATATTCTTGGGCCAAAGCAACAGGCGAAGGGGCAAAAGAATCTCGACGCCTACGAGGCGATTCTTCGCCAGGTCGCGGCGGATTATGGGCTGCGCGTGGCCGAGGTGAATCGACGCCAGAAGGAGGCCCTCGCCGGCGGAATTGGGCAGTTGGCGCCGGACGATCTGCACCCAAATTGGGCTGGCCAGACGATGATCGCGCGGGCGGTGTTGGATTCGATGGGTTATGGCGAGGTAAAAGTGCCGCAAAGGATTGCAGGCCGGCTATTGCCGGGAGTGATCGGGGAGTGGAAGGTGAAACGCCTCGATGAGGCCAATCCAGATTTCACCGAAGCGTTTGTCGCAGACGTAAAGCCGGAGGCTTCGTGGATGACGTTGAAGCTGCCGGACCCAATTCCGATTCCTGATATGGCGTCAGACAATCGCTGGCTCGACGACTACCGCGTCATGGGGGCGGCAGTCGCCCTTCGCCAGCGGCCGGCGGGCAGTTATGTCGGCATGGCGATCGTCCGGAGCGAGAAACAGACCGCCGTCCAATTTCATACCGGGGCGACCCTCGACCAAGTTTGGCTCAACGGGAAACGCATTTACAAGAACGATTGGAAGCACGGATATCACATCGGGCGGGAAAGCGTGACGGCGGAATTAAAGCAAGGCGAAAACGCGATCGTGATTAAGACTGGCCCAGTTTTTTTCCTTAGCATAACCGACGGCGCAATGTGGGAGGAGAAAGGCGAATGAGCCGGCGAGGAACTGTTGCTCACATCACTGAAGCGGTTCAATCGTCAATACTTCCCCTGTTCCGAAGTGCCGCAGGGTTCGTCGTCGGCCGATCCATGCGACGCCATCGCCGGAGGGGCTGAAGCCAAGGGCTTCCAGCCAATCGTTCACGTCGGCCCGCGTGACTTGCTCGCCTTCCAGGCCCGACTCGATGTTGGCCCGGAGTCGTTCGAGGTCGAACGTGACTCGACACGACTCGGCAAGCTGCCGGGCGTCGGCGATTTTTGCTGATATGCTCACGGGATAACCTCCTGCGCGCTGGCGACGTATTCGAGTTTGACATGATGGGCCGGTAGCAGCACCCGGCACCCATACCCCTTGTCCAGAAACTGAATCTCGTACATCGGCAAACCCGAAGGCCAGACGCTGAACAGGATTCCTTCCGCTCCCATCGGCAACCCCAGGGCGGGCAACTCGTGCTTCAAACGTACTCGATCTTCCATGCCTGATCGGATCATTGCTGATTACCTACGCAAAATGGTGGCCGTTGGAGGCGGTGAGCCACGAAAAGCAAATGGCGCGCCATGTCAACCAAAATCGTTTCTTCATGCCTGCCGCGCGTTGAGTAAGAGTTGATTCCGCCAACCCGATTCTGATACCCATTGCCCTTCGCGAAACAGGAATGAAATGGCGTTATTTACGGGGTTTTCATGCATCAGTCGAATGGAATCGGGATCAAGGCGGCGCGCAAAAAACAGCGGGCGGGATTGTCTGCCGTCGCGGAGAAAAAGCTGCGCGGCGAACTCCGCCGGTTCGCGCCGAGCGAGCCGTGGGTCGATGCCCAGTTTTTTGACATTATGCAAATCGATGCCCAGGGAAAAGCGGTCGTCTGCCGTGGGCATGATCCAGGCATCTTTCCGCCAGGCGGGGCAAGGACAACGATGGTCCGATGCCCGGCGTGCGGCGTCTTTACGCCGCCCAACGCATTCGAGCGCGCCGTCTGCCTGGATCATGCCGAGCAAGGGAACTGGGGCCCCTCTCCCTCGGCCGTCGCCATACGCGCCTTGCAATGGCGGAACCTGCGGCTGCCGGAATCGGAACTGGCGCCGGAATCGACCGCCGCGCTGCGAAAAGAGATTGACGCGCACCGAAAAAAAGAATAACAACGCGAGCGCCCGCAAGCGTATCGACCAAGGCAGGCGTCCCACGCTCTCCGGGAAGGGCGCCGGCGGCTTCTAAATGTTGGTCTTCGCGAAAAAACCCTTGATTCTGCCGGAAAATTAGGTAGGGTCTAATCGCTCGACTGGCCCTTGAGCTTTCCGACACAGCCTTCTACTAAACTGGACTACTTTTGCCGGTGGATCGCCCGCCGTCGCTTGTTCATCGCCGACATTCGGAGGTCGAATGAAGATCGTGGATTTCATTCCCCGGCAATCGCCGTCGGCTGTCAAGATCCTCCGCGCGGCCGTCGAGCGACCCGTACAAGACCTTATCGAACGGCTTGAGGCGCGACAACTCTTCTCCGTCGCACTCAACGCCGCCGGTTTTACGGTGGTCACCCCGAGTCCCGATTCCGATCTCATCTACGTCAGCGCCGCCGGGTCCGACGCCAACACCGGCTTATCCCCTAACACACCCGTCGCCTCGTTCGCCAAGGCATATAGCCTGATGCGCAACGGCTATCCCGACTGGATTCTCCTCAAACGCGGCGACACGTTCACCGACAGTTTCAGCAACTTCGCCGACTCCGGCCGCTCCCAGCAGGAACCGGCCGTCATCACCGACTACGGCGACCCCGCGCTCCCCCGTCCGGTCGTCGACGCCGGCGCGAACATCGCCCTGCGGATGTCCACCTTCAACCAGCATGTCGACGTGATCGGCATTGCCTTCACCAGTTCCACCCACGACCCCACAAGCCCAAATTTCACCGGCCAGGGCAATTACGGCTTCTACGATCTGGGCGGGACATCCGATCTGCTCATCGAAGATTGCTCGTTCAGCTATTTTCTCGTCGACATCAACCTTCAGGGTTTTTATTCGCCCCTCTATAATATCACGGTTCGCCGCGATCAGATCCTCGATTCATACAGCACCGTCGGCCATTCCCAGGGACTCTACGCCGAGTCCGTGAACGGCCTGACCATCGACGACAGCGTCTTCGATCATGACGGGTGGAATACCAGCGTGCCCGGCGCCGGGGCGACCATCTTTAATCATGACGCGTATCTGCATTCGAGCAATAACGGCGTCGTGGTGACCAACAACATCTTCGCCGACGCCGCAAGCTTTGGCCTTCAGGCCCGCAGCGGCGGCATCGTCGACGACAACGCCTTCATCAACGATCCGTACGCCTTCTCGTTCGGCCTTGTCAACGGCGCCACCACCCGCGCCGGCGGCGTCAGCGGTGAAGTGATCGGCAACGTCGTCCTGGGGTCGCGCCAGGACGCCTCCGGCTGGGGCATCGGCGCCATGATCGGAAACCTCGCCGTCGGCGGCGATACCGTGATTTCCGACAACCTCTTCGCCGACGGCGGAGGAACCCAGCCCGCCATCCTGTTTCAGCCCGGCAGCAACGTCTCCAATCCCCAGCAGGAAGTCGGCCTCAACTCCCTGGTTCTCAGCGATAACATTGTCTACAACTGGGGATTTGGCCTCTCCATCACCAGCCAGTTTGATTCCGGTGGAACCGGCGCCGACGGGCTCACCTCCGTCGTCGTCCGCGACAACGATTTCCAGGACAACGTCACCGGCCGCCTTGTCTCGCACGGCGCGCAATATGATCCGCGCTACGAAGACTGGTCCGGCAACGTCTACTCGTCCACCACGGCGCCAACCTCCAGCTGGTTTTCGCTCCAGGGTCCTTTGATGTCGTTCGCCACCTGGCAAAACAACATCGAGCCGACCGCGGTCAACGCCGTCGTTCCGTTTGTCGATCCGACGCGGACGGCCGCGACCTATATGGCCTCGCAAGGGATGACGGCCACGCTGGCGGCGTTTATCGCCGGGGCGCGAACCTTGAGCGCGACCAACTGGAACCCGGTCTATCTCGCTTCGACGATCGCAAGCTATGTTCAAGGCGGATTCATCGTCGATAGCGACGCGCCCACCGCGGTCGCGGCGCCGCCGCCGGATATCACTGCGATCAACTATCTCACCACGCCCAACCCGACTTTTACCGTCACCTACGCCGACGCTGTCGCCGTCAACCCCGCGACGCTGTCCAGCGGCAACCTATCTATCACCGGCGCCGGTGGAATGACGATTCGCGTCACGCTTGTCGGCACGGCAGGCGCGGGCGCCTCCATCGTCGCAACCTACCAACTCTCGGCGCCAAACAACGATTGGACAACCGTTCCCAACGGCACATTTGTGATCTCTCTGGCCGGCGGACAGGTGGGAGATATGGCCGGCAATATCGCCCCCGCCCAGCCGCTGGGCAGCTTCCGGGTGACGGTGAATACCGATCCCGGCGCGGCGATCGCCCCGGCCACGACGCCGGATAGTCTGACCGCGGTCGCCGGCGCCTCCAGCGTCGCGCTATCCTGGACTGATTCGGCCGGCGACCAGCGCAGCTACCTCCTGCAACGCGCCCTCGACGCTAACTTCACCCAGCAGGTGCAGAGTTTCCCGCTGACGGCCGACGCGCTGGGCTATATCGATCCATCGGTGGCGGCGGGCGTTACTTATTACTATCAACTGATCGCGGTCAATCCGCTCGGGGCCTCGTTGCCGACGGCGGCCGCCAGCGCCGTTATTCTTCCGCCGGCGCCGGTTTTGGGCGGCGTCATTTTCAACGACAACAACGCGCAGCGCACCGCCATCACGTCGGCGACGCTTTATTTCACCCAGCCCGTTACGGTCGACCCGACGATGTTGACCCTGATCCAGAATCCAACCACCACCGCCGTCCCCATCGCGACGACGGCGGCGAATCCGACCGAAGACGGCAAGACGTGGATCGTCACCTGGGCCACCGCTCAATTCGACGACGCCCTTGCCGACGGCAAGTACAGTTTGACCGTTCACGGCGGGCTGATCGCCGACGCTTTCGGGCAGACGGCGGGCGCCGACGTCACCAAGACCTTCACCTCCGCCGACGGCCCCGTCGTCACCGCCGCCAGCTATTCGCACGCCGCGCCGCCGCACAAGCTCTCCTTCACCTTCAGCGAGGATGTGTCGGCCAGCCTGTCATTGTCGGATCTGAAAGTCCTGAACAGCTCTAACGTGGCGGTCTCCGCGGTGAGCTATAAATGGAACGCGGCGACGCTCACCGCCACATATACCTTCGCCGGGGCGCTGGCCGACGGCTCCTACACCGCCCGGCTCTCCGCGTCGGGCATCAGCAACGCCGACGGGGTGGAACTGGACGGCGGCCAGACAGGCATCCCGGGCGTAGACTACGTTTACAGCTTCACCGAGGTGAAGCCGACGCTCACGATTTCCGGCGCCGCCAACGCCAACTTCGCCGTGCCTTATACATTGACCCTGGGGGCGATCACCGACGCCGGGCAGACGTCGCCGAGCTACCTGGTTCACTGGGGCGACGGGAGCACCAGCGCTTACGCCGCGGCCGGTAAAGTCACGCATTCCTATCTTTCCGCGATCGGCTCGACCACCATCAGCGTCGACGTGATAGACCTGAATGGGACTCATACCGCCGCCGCCACGCTCTCTACCTCGATCAATCGCCCATCTATCGTTATAAGCGGCGGCGCCAACGCCAATCCCCAATCCGCTTATACCCTAACGCTTGGCGCCGTCACGGATACGGGCTTTACCGTCAGCAAATACATCGTTCACTGGGGAGACGGCAGCAGTACGACTTACACCTCCGCCGGCGCCGTTCAACATACGTACGGCGCGATCACCGCCGCCAAGTCCACCGCGATTACAGTCGATCTTGTCGATAACAGCGGCGTCAGCGGCGCCTCATTCACCAATGTATCGGTAGCCACGCTGCCGCTCACGCTGAATGTTTATCCGTCGATTCCAGTCTCGGGGGCGCTGAACGCCAACGCCGGGGGAAGCTATCGCCTTACGCTCGGCAAGCCGATCGACAACGGATTCACCGTCAAACAGCTGTCGATCAACTGGGGCGACGGCTCGACGCCCGACGTGGTCCCGGCGGGTACGACCGTTTTCACTCACACGTTTGCCTCAAACGCGCCGCTGGGAAGCGACGCCATTTCCGTCGGCATCATCGATACCGGCGGCACGTTCGCCGGCGCCGGCGTTCAAAACATTACGATCAATCCTTCTCCCACCGTCGTCGTGACCGGCGCCGCCAACGCCAACGCCGGCGGCGCCTATGCGCTGCACGTCGCGCCGGCGGCCGACATCGGACAAACCGTTCTTGGCTACACGATTAATTGGGGCGACGGCTCATCGAGTCCGGAATCGGCGCCGGGAGACTACATTCATACCTACACGACCGCCGCCAGCGTTAACGTCACCGTGGACGTCGCGGACGCAACCGGCACGTTTTACGCCGCCGGCTCGCTGGCGGTCCAGGTCAACAACGGCCCGACCGTCCCGCTTGTCGGCAATCCCTACGCCAACGTCGGCGGACTCTATACGTTGAATTTTGGCGCCATCAGCGATCCCGGCCAGATCGTTTATCAATATACCGTGAATTGGGGCGACGGAACCAAGAATACCACGCCGTTAACAGGATCCGCCATCCCATCGATTACGCATGTGTACGCGACGGCGCCGCAAGCGAATATCACCGTCGATTTATACGACGCCACCG
Organism: Tepidisphaeraceae bacterium; assembly: GCA_035551995.1. Taxonomy (GTDB): domain Bacteria; phylum Planctomycetota; class Phycisphaerae; order Tepidisphaerales; family Tepidisphaeraceae; genus RYN-428. Next base: position 18,908 of record DASZME010000036.1, on the reverse strand, counting down.
GCGTTTTTTATGGCGCCGGCAGTCTGCCTGTCACTGCGGCGAAGCCTGCGGTGAGCTTGGAGGGAAGCTCTACTGTTTTCCAGGGACAGAGCTATTCGCTCACCGTCGATCCCGCCGCCGACCTGGGCGGAACGCCGCTGGCGTATGTCATTCATTGGGGCGATGGGAGCACGGAGTCTCATACGACGGCCGGGGTCTTCGATCATACCTATGCGATGCCGCTGCAGACGTCGATTACCGCCGACTTGGTAGACACGACCGGCACGTTCGCCGGTATCGCGACATTGCCGGTGCTCGTGGCGGCATCGCCGGTTGTGAGTCTCGTGGGCGCGACCAATACCAACGTCGGGGTAAATTACACCCTTAACGTGGGGACGCCGACCGACCAGATCGGCCCCGTTACGTCGATGACGGTCAACTGGGGCGACAATTCCTCGACCGTTATCGCCGGCGCTCAATCTCTCACGCATCTCTACACCACCCTTGGCCCTGCCGTCATCAGCGTCGATATCACCAGCGGCAATCAAACTTGGCTGTCCGCGGCGGCGCTCGCGTTAAACGTCAACCAGCCGACACTCGCCGTCAACGGCAACGCGATGGTCAATCAAGGTCAGCACTACGCGCTGACGCTTGGAAGCGTTTCGGATCCGGGCCAGACCATTACGGGATATACGGTTCATTGGGGCGATGGAAACGATAGTATTTACACCAGTGGGGGCATAGCCTATCATTCGTACGCGTCAGTCGGCGCCAACTCCATCACTGTCGATATGACCGACGGGATCGGCACATATGTCGCCATCGCCTCGCAATCCGTTCAGGTTAACTCTTATCCGGTCGTCACCCTTGCCGGCAACCCCGACGCGAACGCCGGCGGACAGTATACGCTTAACCTGGCCGGCGTGACGGATTCCAGCGGCTCACCGGGCGGATATACAGTGAACTGGGGCGATGGGCTTTCGTCGGCTTATGGGGCGAGCGGACCGTTCTATCATGAATATACATCAGCTGGTCCGGAGACGATCACCATCGATGTCAACGACCCCGCCGGGACATCCACGAATGTAGGTAGCTTGCCCATTACCGTCAATCCATCACCCACCGTCTCCCTCACCGGCAGCGGCGCGAACGCCAACGTCGGCGGAACCTATACGCTGAACCTCGGCGCCGTTTCCGATCCAGGCTACTCTGTCTCGCATTACGTCATTAACTGGGGCGACGGCCAACCAAGTGCGATTCCGCTCAGCGGGCCAACCGCGCCGGGAGCATCGGGATCAGGCTACGGATCGGTGACACATACCTATCAAACGACCGGCGCCCGTACGATCTCGGTCAGTCTCGCCGACGATACGGGTATTTACACGGCCGCGACACTGCCGCTGAACGTGAACCAGCCGACCGTACCCGTGACCGGAAATCAGACGGCCACCAAGGGGCAATCCTATGCGCTCACGCTTGGCGCCCCGTTTGATCCGGGTCAAACGGTCACCGGCTATACCGTGCACTGGGGCGACGGAGCCTCGAATGTGTATACGTCCAATGGCATTGTCCAACATACGTATGGCGCCGCTGGTTCGGATATGATCACGGTGGATATGAGCGACGGCGTCGGCGCGTATGCTTCGGTCGCGTCGCGAACTGTCCAAGTCTCGGGCGCGGGGCCGGTCGTCACATTGTCGGGAAGCGCGCATGCAAACGCCGGGGGAACATACACGCTCAATGTCGCGAAAGTAGTCGATCCGAACGGGAAGGCGACGAAATACACCGTTCATTGGGGTGACGGCGCCACCACGACCTCCGCGAGCGCCGGGCCGTTCACGCATACGTTTAGTTCGGCGGGGGCGACGAACATCAGCATCGACGTAACCGATTCCGCCGGGACGTTTACCGGCGCGGGAACGCTGCCCGTTACGGTCAATCCCGCTCCGACGGTTTCCGTCGCCGCGAGTAAATTCACGGCCAACGTCGGCGGAGTCTACACGCTTAACCTCGGCGCCATCTCCGACCCGGGCTATACCGTGTCGCGATATGTGATCGCCTGGGGCGATGGAAAATCAACGACCGTTTCGATCGGCAGCGCGACGGCCGCCGGCGCGACCGGCGCGGGCTACGGCGCGGTAACCCATACTTACGCCGCGATCGGCGCCGAGAACATTACAGTCTCCATGACCGACGCCACCGGAACCTATACCGGCGCCAAGCTTCCCATCTACGTGGATTGGGCGCCGACGGCGGCCCTTGCCGGCAGCGCGATGGCCACGGCGCATTCCAGCTATACGTTAACGGTCGACCCGGCCGTCGATCATGGTTCCACCGTGTCGAGCTATACCATTCATTGGGGCGACGGACAGACCACCGTTTCCAAGACTCCCGGCGCCTTCACGCATACCTATACCACGGCGGCGACGGAAACGATTTCACTCGATCTGACCGATCCGACGGGTACCTATGTTAAAGTGGCCACCGCCGCCGTCGCCGTTCACGCCGCCGTCGTTACCCGGGCGACGTTCTACAACGACAGCGCGTTCAACGGGTACAAGACCACCGCATCCACGGCCGATTTTGCCGCCGTCGCCACCGATAAGCAGGCTCTTCTGCCAGGAAATACAGCTACCTTCAAGAACCTGACAAGCTACACCAACGGCATCAACGGAATCATCGTCGACGTGGCCGGTTTGCCCGCCGGGACCAAGCTGTCGGCCAAGGATTTTTCCTTCGCGACGGGAAACACGTCAACGCCTTCGACCTGGACCACCCATCCCGCGCCCAGCGGCGTTACCGTTTTCCGGGGCGCCGGCGCCAATGGATCGGATCGCATCGTCATCACCTTCGCCAATAAAGCCATCCTCGGCCGCTGGCTTAAAGTGAGCGTGCTTCCCACCGCCTACACCGGACTGGCCTCGGCGGACGTCTTCTACTTTGGCAATGCGCCCGGGTACAGCGGAGCCAATCCGGCCACCGCGATGGTGAGCTCGACCGACGTAGCGGTTACCAAATCGCACGCCTCGTCGACCAAGGCCCTCATCACCAACAATTACGATTTCAACCGCGACGGCCTGGTGAATTCCACCGACGCGTCGGCCGCGCTGGCGGATCAAACCACGGCCAGCACGATGCTGAAATTCATCTCGGTTTAATCGACGATTCGGACGGCGAAGCCGGGCCATCGAAACTTCAAGAGAAATTGAATCGGCCGGGGCTCCGATGCTCCCGGCTGGCTTGTTCCAACTCTCCTGCCACGGCCTTGACCACCGGCGCCCATGCCCCGACGGATGTTTGCCGAAATAGCTTCATCGTCGGATACCACGGCGAGTCGGCGCGCGCCAGGAGCCACCGCCAGTCCGGCACATACGGCAGCAACAGCCAGACGCGCTTGCCCATCGCGCCCGCGAGATGGGCGGCGGCGGTATCCACGGAAATGATCAGGTCCAAGTGGGCGAGAAGAGCGGCCGTATCCGCAAAATCGCGTAAATCAGCGGTATGGTCGAAAAGCCGCCCGGCGCCTGTTTGGGCCGACATTTGGGAAGCGGCGGCGCCAAGTTGCAGGCTGTACCAGTTAACGGCCGGCATCGTGAACAAAGGCGCCAGCGTCGAAACGGGAATGGATCGCCAATGGTCGCCCACATGGTTCGGGTTTCCCGCCCAGACGATGCCGACGCGCAATGCGCCGTTCGCGGGATCCAGTCTCGTTCGCCATGATTCGACGGCCATTGGATCCGCGATGATATACGGAACCGCGGCGGGGATTGTTTGCAGCGTGGTGCGGCATCGAATCGGCAAGCCCAGCGACGGAACATGCAGATCGTACGGCGGAAGCGGATCGCCCCGCGCGATGACTGAATCCACCCCGGCCGCGCTTCGTAAGAGGCGGACAAGCGCCGGCTGACATTCCACGATGACGCTCGCCCCTCGTCCCGCAAGCAGGCGGGCATAGCGCACAAATTGGATCGTATCCCCGATGCCCTGTTCGGCATGAACGAGAATTGCTTTGCCGGCCGGATTTTCGCCCTGCCAGAGTGGTCGCGAAAAGATGCGGGGCGGCTCGGAAAAACCGCTCCACCGCCACCGCCATTCGTATTCGGCCCAGCCGTTGGAAAAATCGCCAAGCAACAGGAGCAGCAACGCATAATTCCAATGCGTCTCGGCCAGCCGCGGGTCCCGCTGAATCGCCCGGCGGAATTCGTCGCCGGCCCGTTGAAATTGTCCCGCCTGCATCCACGTCACCGCCCGGTTATTGAGCGCGATCACAAGCGCCGGGTCCAGCGACAGCGCCCGGTCATAGCGCGACAAGGCCTCGTCGATCCGCCCCAGGGCACGAAGCGCGTTGCCAAGATTATTGTGAGCCAGCGCATAGTCCGGACGCAGTGACAAGGCTCGTTCAAGAAGAACAATCGCTTCTTCATGTCGGCCCAATGTTTGCAAAAGACTCGCGGCGTTCACCTGGCATTCGGGAAGATCCGGAAGCAGCGCCATCGCATTTTGATAGGCCGCCATCGCCTCGTGGTTGCGGTGATGCCGCTGGAGAAGCAGGCCGTAGTTGTTGTACGCCTGGCCGTAGTCGGGGCGAATCGCCAGCGCGCGTTCGTAGGCCGCCAGCGCTTCGATTTCTCGCCCTGCCGCTTTAAGGAGATCGCCGAAGCCGGCATGGGTGGGCGCGTCGCCGGGTTCCAATTGCAACGCCCGCCGGTAGGCGGAGATCGCGGCGTCAAACTGGTTTTGGCGTTTCAGCACTCGCGCGAGATTTCGCTGGCATTCCGCGCTGGCGGGACTGAGTTGCGATGCCCGGCGGAACAGCGCGACGGCCCGCTCGATCTGTCCCCGATCCGCCGCGATCGTCCCGAGCAACTGCCACGGCTCGCCCTGATTCGGCGCCCGAGCCACGATCTCGCGACAGGCATCCTCCGCCTGCTGGAGCCGCCCGGCTTTGTAATGGTCGGCGGCGACCGCGTAGGCGTGAATAAGCGCATCTTGCGTCATGAGGTTTGGTCAATGCGGGAAGAAGTCAGGGGCGTCTTAGGTGTTGCATTGCGATCATCATAACGGTGCAACAGGTGGACGCACATTCAGTAAGTCCTATCATGTCCAGCATGACGACCGGCCCAACCGAACCCAGTTCCGCCGTGCCTATCGGCGGAGGCGCGCCCGCGATTCCGTACGCCAATCCCGCCACGCCCGCGATCCGGGCGCGCGTTCCGCTTTTCAGCGCCGAGGCGTGGACGCCGCTCAAGATCGACCTCTTTCGCTCGCTTTATATCGCCACGTCCATCGCCCAGATCGGCACGTGGGTGCGCGAGGCGGGCGGCCCGTGGCTGATGCACGTGCTGACCGACGGCCACCACGACAGCCCTGAAATGATCGCGAGAGTCGTCGTCTTTTCCAGTCTGCCGATCTGTTTCTTTTCGGTGTTCGCCGGCGCGCTGGCCGACGTTCTGGATCGGCGGCGGCTGCTGATCGTGACGCAAGTCTGGATGATGGTGGTTTCGGCGATTCTCGGCGTGTTGACCATCTCCGGAAAGATCACGCCGGGCATGCTGCTCGGCCTCACGTTCCTCGTCGGCACCGGCACCGCGATGGCCGGCCCGGCGCTCCAGGCGCTGCTGCCGGAGCTGGTTCCGCGCAAAGATCTCGCGCTGGCGATCAACTTAAACAGCGTCGCGCTCAACGTCGCCCGGGCCCTGGGGCCGGCGATGTTCATCGTGGTGATCTCTCTGGTGCCTGGACAGGCCGGCGTGGGCGTTTCGTTCCTTGTCACCGCGGCCTCGTTCATCTGGGCCGTCTGGGTATTGGTCCGCTGGAAACGGCCACGACAGGTCGCCGCCGTCCATGGCGAAGAAATGTGGGGCGCCATCCGGGCCGGGTTTAAGTATACCGTTCATTCGCCGGCCAATCGCGCGATCCTGTTGCGCGTTTTCACGTTTATCGTGCCGGCAGTTATTTTGTGGACTCAAATCCCGGTCATCGCGACCAGCCATCTCGGCCTGCCGCGAGCGTCTCAGGAACAAACCAGCGCGCTGTTGTTCGCCTTCGTCGGCATCGGCGCCATCTTCGGCGTCCTGCTGATGCCGGGCCTCCATGCGCGCTATCGGATCGACCCGGTCGTCAACGTCTGCACCGCGTTTTTCGCCCTGGGCCTGATTATTTTGGCCGGCGTTCATAACCGGTGGCTGGCGTGCATCGTCATGATTTTCCTCGGCATCAACTGGGTCATCATTCCGACCAATTTCAATACCGCCACGCAAAAATCCGTCCCGCTCTGGGTGAAAGGCCGCGCGATTTCATTCTATCTGACGGTGCTGTTCGGCTCATTCGCCGTCGGGGGCGCCATCTGGGGCCGCGTCACCGCTCACTACACCACGCCGACGCATCCGGGAATCGGCACGTCGCTATTCCTGGGCGGCGTGTCGATGGGGATTCTGCTCGTGCTGGCCAGATGGTTTCCCTTAACCATCAACGAAGGACTCGATCTGACGGCGGCGTTCGCGGGCGCGCCGCCGAGGCCTGTCCTCCCCGATATCACTCCGCCGCAGGATCCCAACGCCGGCCCGCTCCCGGAGACCGGCGCCACGCCGGCCGGTCTTGATCCGCGTTTTAATCCTTCGCTTGCCGGTCCGGTGCGGGTGTCGCTGCAATATGACGTACATCCGACGCGCGTGGAGGAATTCTTAATGCTGATGCGGCCGCTCGGCCGTCAGCGCCGGCGCAACGGCGCCTCAAGCTGGCGGCTGGAACCGGCGGCGCCGACGGGAACGGGCGCCGTCACTTATCTGGAAATGATCCACTACCGCTCGACGACCGAATACGCCCGCCAGGCCGCGCGGATGACGAAGGACGATATCCTCATTCTGGAAAAGGCCCGCGCCTTTCACACCGGCGCCGGCGAACTTCCCGCGCGCGGCGAGATTCTCACCGGCGACGCCGCCGATCCCAACGCCGCGATTAAGAACTGGATGTTGACGAAACTGGGCGAATCCTTCGACCGCTTCTTCGAGGAGACCGCCGCGACGTTCGACCGTTTCACGGCCTTGCGCAGCCGCGATCGTAAGATACGCAAGCCGACGTATCGCGAGATTCGATTGCGAGTGCCGGAGTGAGGTGGTGAAGCGCCTGGAGACATTTTAGACCGCGGAATAGCGTAGCGAGTCGGTCTCGGCTGTGTATTGCCTCCTCTGACACGGCGTAAAGCTCGCGCAGCGGTCAGTCAAAATTTTTCAAGAGCGAATGGACCCCGCGATCTAAATTTAGAGGATTTTTCATGTTGGGGAGCGTATTTCGATCGCGAAACACGTCCCGCAAACGGGGCCGCTATAATAAACGCAGAAACTCTGTAGCGACCTGACAAATGCTCCACAGCCCCGGGTTTTTCAAAGATATGGTTGTCGCTGCATCACTGGATATTCGCGTCCGGACATCACGGCGCCGATTTCCGTGCCGTCGTGCGAGGCTCCGACGAGAGACAGGCGTTTATGGTCGGCGGAATCGTCGGTGACGGTGTTGTCGGCGATGCGAATATCGTCGCCGGGACGTTCGGCCTCATATCCTTCGGGCCTATAGGTTTGCATTTCCATGTTGGAAGCGCCGGCGCCGTGATAGCTGATGACATTGTCGCGAATCGCCAGGTGCCGTACGCCGGGGCGGATGTTGACGAAGTTGACGTTGGTTTCGTTTGCGACCGCCGCGCCCCATCCGGTCCAGGCGTGATCGGTCGCGCCGACCGGGCCGAAACGGAGCGACCCGTTGGTGACGGTATTCCCGTAGACGAAAAAGAACGAGGCGCCCCGCAGCTCCACGCACCCGGCGTTACCGGCGTACCGCGAGAGATTATTACCCTCGATCACCAATCGGGTGACGCCGGTCTGGCTGCATCGGATGAGCGGTTCGCGGGAGCCTCCGGTCATGGTGTTGCCGATGTAGACATGATCGTAGCCTTCGCCCCAGATGCCGTAGGCGCGAATGCGCGTGCTGAAGTAGTTGCCTTGAACAAGCATACCTGCCGGAGCGCCGCCGGCGTTGACGCCGTCTTCGAGGCTCAGAAAGACCGAGTTCTGAACGGTAAAGTTGGTTCCCGAAATCCACAAGGCCCGGGGGCGAGTGCGGCCCTTAGTCGAAACAGGCCCGATCGAATCGAAGGCCAGGTTCTGGACCACCACGCCGTCGGAGCTTTCGCCGATTCTGAAGATGCTCCAGCCCGAGGCGGCGCCCTTCACCAGCCGCGCGGTGGTTCCTTTTCCATAGGAGCCGATCACGACATTTTTCCCGTTGACCGACATTCCATCGGCAACGGCAAAAGATTGACCGTTGTGGAAGAGCAATTCGGTGTGATCTCCCATCAATTCCGACGCGCGCGCGAAGGAGGCGATGGCCGAGTCGGGGGTCAGGCCGGAATTGGAATCGGAGCCTGTTTGGGAATCGACGTAAATCTTTCGCCGGGTATCGGCGGCGATCGTGATCCGGGTGGTGAGCGAAGACGTGTTCCCCGCCTTGTCGGTGACGGTAAGCGTGGCGGTGTAATCGCCGGGCTTTTGATACGTATGCGCGCCGATCCAGCCGGCGGTGACGTTGTAGGCGCTTCCCGCGTCGCCGTAATCCCAGGAATAGCCGGCGTCCAACGCATCGCCGCTTTTGAGCGTGCTGGTGAGACCGTTGAAATGAACGGTATGAATCGCCATCCCCTTTGGCTCAGTGGTGACGAACGCGGCCTGGGTGACGGGGCCACTGAAATCGATCGGACCGGGATCGACGCTCGTAAGCGACGTCTGCGTCAGGGCTTGATAGGTTGCGGATGGGAGGGGCGAAGGGATGCCGATCTTCGAAGCGTGAGGCGGTCGATAAGTGTAAGGCATGTTGATCGAATCGGGCTAATGTTGCGGCCCCTTGCCGTCCGGCTGGATCGCTTATCGGCAATTCTCCACATTTCGCGGTTATCGGGTCGGCACAGGCGTTAGGCGCGCAAAACACGTCATGGCTTTCCATCCGACAAGACGCTTTGCCGGCGCAGGCCGTCCATACCGGCCAGACTTTTGCCGTTCACATTCGCCGGCTTCGATGCAAACATACAATGTGAACGCCGACGGAACCTTATCGATTGCACATGAGGCTAACGATGCGACGTTTTTTGCGGGAAGATTTGACGCCGCGCAATGCAACGATGGGATGACCGCCTGATTGGGGCCCAAATGAGACGAATGTATTTGAATTCGAAAATGAACGAGATGAAATCGTTTGGACATGCGGTGCGATGGGTTGCAATCGCGGTCATCTTTTGCGCGGGCGAGATCGGTTTCGCCGTCCCCCCGAAATCGGCCGACGATGGGCCGCGCGATTTTACGATTACCGCCGGCAACGCATTTTTCGATCAAACGCCGACGCTCGGCGAAGTGTGCACCTTTGATTTCGGCGACCCCGCCGGCGCTTACAATGTATTGACCGGTTACAATGCGGCCCATATTTATGACAAAGCCGGGACGTACAAGCTCACGCTGACGCGGGCGGGTCAACCGCCGGCCGTCAAGACCATCCATGTGCAACCCGATCATCGCGGCGTGCAACTGCTCGACGCGCGTTCGGGCCTGGTGGACGTCATCCGCTCGCTTCAAAACGATACGATCATTCTGCTTCCGCCCGGCTCAAGCTGGGATCTTCCCGGCCCACTCGACATCAAGGCGCGCAATGTCGAGTTTCGTCCCTCGGGCCCCGGCCCCGCGCCGCGCATTCGCCGACTGGCTTCCAAAGGATTCAGCTCGCTTCTGTGCACCGGCCTGGACATCACGTTCAAAGGGATCGAGTTCGACAGCGATCGTGACATGAAAATTGTCGGCAACAAAAAGATCGGGCTTCGCGCCATCGTTCCGGACGGCGCCCATATCGTCGCCATCGACTGCAAATTTCGAAACTTCGACGACGCCATCTTCTGCACCCCCATGACCCGCGGCCTTCTCGTGCAATGGTGCACCTTCACCGACGAAATTCGCGGCTACGGCATGTGGGTGGACGGATGTAACCTCGCCTTCCTCGGCAACAAAATGGCCACCAGCCAGCGCGAACACAACATCCGATCCAACGGCCTGAATTTCTACAACCTTCTCGTGTACGACAACGACATGACCGCCACCCACGGCAAAGAAACTCTCACCTTCCGCGTCGGCCAGGACCTTTACGCGGCCCACAACGCGTTTCACGGCTGGGTCCGCGTCGGCCCCGCCGACCGCGGCGACGTGAAGGCATTGCCGTCGGCCGTGCAAGCGCGTTACCACGCCACGCATGCGGTGATCGAGCGAAACGCATTTCTCGGCGGGGCGATTTTACAGATCAACGAACATACCAGTGATTTGACGGTGCGCTACAATCGAATCGACGTCGATGCCCAGAGCGTGCCGGTCCACATTCAGGGACCGGGGTGCAACGGCTTGGTCATTGAAAATAATTATCGGGTCCTCACCGCCGGCCCGACGCAAAAGCCATATGTCCGTGCGATGGAGAGTTCGCCAGGCGATTACCTTGAACGCAATAATCTGACCCTGACCCCCGAAGAAGCGCAATCGCTAAAAGGGAAATGAGCGGGGTATGATCACATTTGTTGACCTTTTTCTGTCAACTGCCGGTGGAATGACCGCGATCGGCAACTCCTACCGAACCAACTGTCCGCCGACGGTGATTGGAACCGGCGCCGGCTGAGCCGAGGGCTTATACGTCGGCTCCACCGCCAGTTGCAGCGCCCGCCGCGGCCCCTGCGGCGGAAGGCCATCGGAATCGATAATCCGCTGGATCGCCATGATCCCCTCGATCAGCGTCTCGGGCCGCGGAGGACATCCCGGCACATACACGTCCACGGGCATAAACTGATCGATCCCCTGAATCGTCGAGTAGCAATCGAAAACACCGCCCGTGCTGGCGCAGGCCCCCATGCTGATGACCCACTTGGGCTCGGTCATCTGCTGATAAATGTGTTGCAGCACCGGCATCATTTTAATGGTTACGCGCCCGGCGACGATCATCAGATCGGCCTGCCTGGGGCTAAACCGCATTGCCTCTGCGCCAAAGCGGGCGAGATCAAATCGCGATGAAGCGGTGGCCATTAATTCAATGCCGCAGCAGGCGGTGGCGAAGGGCATGGGCCACAGTGAGCTACGCCGAGCCCAGTTGACCACTTTTTTCAGTTGGGTCGTGAGGACATTGTTGGGTAATGCAAGCGGGTCCAACATCGCAGATCCTTCCAGAAACAAAAACCGACGGTCGAACGATGCCGTCCGTCGAATTGTGAATTATAGAACGAAGTCGAGGCGACTGCCAGTAACGTGAAAAACAAATCGATTTCCCGGAACGGGTCCCGTCTTTTGGAAGTCACCTGCTTCCATTCCTTCACCGCTCATCCGCGCAACGGCGGAGCGCCTTTTGCTGTGCGCTTCTCGAACGACAATCGCTCCCGACGCGGGAGATGCAATAGATCACGCGTCCACAATCCGGGCAATCGGATATGTCTAAATCCCCTCATGTTCGCATCGGAATTTCCGGCTGGACCTACACGCCATGGCGTGGGGTCTTTTATCCGAAGGATCTGCCGCACAAACGCGAGTTGGAATACGCGGGCGGCATGCTCAATTCCATCGAGATCAACGGCTCGTTCTATTCCCTTCAGCGCCCCGGCAGTTATCAAGTCTGGTATGACGCCACGCCGCCCGCTTTCGTCTTTTCCCTCAAAGGCCCGCGCTACGTCACGCACATGAAACGGCTGCGCGACGTCGAAAAACCCCTGGCCAACTTTTTCGCGTCCGGCGTGCTCGGATTGAAGGAAAAACTCGGCCCGATCCTCTGGCAGTTTCCGCCCAATTTTGTATTCGACGCCGAAAAGTTCGCCGGCTTCTTTGACCTCCTTCCCCGCGATACGTCGTCGGCGGCAACGTTGGCCATGGATCACGATGAATGGTTAAAGGGAAGAGTTTTGATCGAAACCGACGCCAACCGGCCGATTCGCCATGCCGTGGAAATTCGGCATCCGAGCTTTGCCGACTCGAAGTTCATCGACCTGCTGCGGAAGCACGAAATCGCATTGGTCTTCGCCGACACGGCAACCCGATGGCCCTATGCCGAGGACCTTACCGCGGATTTCGTCTACGCTCGGCTGCACGGAGACGAGGAACTTTACGCCAGCGGGTATTCCGCCTCGGCGCTCGATTGGTGGGCGCGACGACTGGCGGCATGGCGCGACGGAAAAGAGCCAGCCGATCGCAAGACATGGAGCGAGAAAAAAGCCGCCAAGGCAAAACAGCGCGACGTCTACGTTTACTTCGACAACGACGTAAAAGTAAAAGCCCCGTTCGACGCCATGTCGCTGGCCGACCGGATGGGAGAGCAGGCTCTTGGCGTGAATCGCACGGCTAAGAGCGAATCGCCGCGAATTTCCAAAAAATTGCTGAACGAGCGCGTTCGCTCGCATTGGCCTGGCGTCAAATCGTAAAAAGCCTTCACGGTCCCGCGACGATGGATTTTTGCGGGGTTATATCGAATTCGAAACTTTTTTCGTCGCAGAGGCGTCTCGCGAATCAGTGGGTGAGCAACGGACTGAAGATGTGCGATACTCTTCCATAGGATCCGCTCGATATAATACCGGAGTTTAACGTTGCCGACAGAAATACAAAAATGAATAATCAGGACAGATGTTCTATCGGGAGGTATGGCGGAAGCAAACCGGCGAACCTATCTCTCCGAAAATGCTGGCGGACCGCATGCTTTTCCAAGGCGGCATAGACTTCGGAAGACTTACAGAAAAGGACAGTGTTAGTCTCTTTCGCGGTGATTTTAGGGGAAACGCCGGTCGGGATCATTTCGGCAAAACAATGATCGGCTGCGGATTCACTAACATCACGGCAATCGATCCCACATACAGCGTTAATCCGATCAGCAGCAGGATAATCGAAAGCCGAAACAGCCGCGTCTTGCGGTCGCGATATTCCAGGACGGCCATGAGCCAGTTATCGATGAACTGGCTGTCGCGCTGCGTGATCCAGGTGAGATGCAGGACGCCCCAAACCAGGACGCTGGCCGCGCAAAGCACCAGACCCAGGCCGCCGATGATCAGGCCTTGACCGAGCCGGCTGTTGCCGGCGATCAACCGGCCGGAAAAACCGGTGGTGGTTATCGCGATTCCGCACAAACCCAGGAGCAGTTGCGATCGGCTCATCAGCACGTCGAGCTGCCGTTCGACCATGGCCTGGATCGCCTCGAAGCGTTCGTGGCCGTAGCGGGCGAGGATCGATTCGCGCTCTCCTTCGCGCGTGAGATAGCGGGCGGAAAACCTGCGGTCGCTGGATTTTGCGGTCGGGCTCATGCGAGTCATCATCGGCTGGATTGCGCCAAATATGGAAAATATCCCGCTGGTGTTGCATGCGTGCCAATGGGAACTAATGAGACACAAAAAAGCGGCTTGTTTCGACCGGCGATAAAATGCCAAAAAAACGCTAAATCGATGCCTAACGGCAAGATGAAGCCGCGCGATCGGCCTGGCATGGATAACGCTATAGGACATTCGACTCCGGCGACCTGTCCCGCCTTTTTTGAGCGACATTCGGTTCGAGGATTGAGTATGGAAATGAAGAAAATTCTCATTGACGCCGAGCCCTACGAGTTTGAATTCGTGCCGCAGGAATGCGCGCTGTTGATCATCGACATGCAACGTGATTTTCTCGAGCCCGGCGGGTTCGGCGAAATGCTCGGCAACGATGTGTCGCAGCTGCGCCGGACGATCGAGCCGAATCGCAAGCTGCTGTCGGCCTGGCGCAAAGCGGGGCTGCAGGTCATGCACACGCGCGAAGGCCATCGGCCGGACCTGACCGATCTTCCCCCGGCCAAGAAAATTCGCGGGCGAAGCAAAAGTTGCATCGGCGACGCCGGGCCGATGGGGCGAATCCTGGTGCGCGGCGAAGCGGGGCATGATATCATCCCCGAGCTGTACCCCCTCTCGACCGAACCGGTGATCGATAAGCCCGGCAAAGGCGCCTTCTTCGCGACCGACCTGCAAGCCATCCTGAATAACCGCGGCATTAGGCAGCTTGTCGTGACCGGCGTAACCACGGAAGTCTGCGTCAATACCACCGTACGTGAAGCCAACGATCGCGGCTATGACTGCCTGATTCCCGAAGATTGCGTCGGCTCTTATTTTCCGGAATTCCAGCAGATGGGCCTCAAGATGATCAAGGCCCAGGGTGGAATCTTCGGATGGGTATCGACGTCATCCAAGCTCCTGGCCGCGCTGGCGTAAAGGGCGAAAAACGCGCCGTGATTTCGATTGCAACCCATACGCCCGCCGTGCTTGCGCGACGGGCGTTCAGATACAACCGACGGTTGAGCGCCACATGAGAATTCATGTCGTCCGCTCCCGTCAAACCGATTTTTATCGCTTCCCCGGAACCGAACCGCGCCTTTGACCAATCGAGAGGTGCAGTCATGAGTGCCATTCCATCTTACGCTTCGCCCGCGACGCCCGCCGGCGATGGTTTCAAACCCGCAATCTGGACGCCCGGCGACTGGAACGCCTTCTTCGGGTTCGGGACCAATATCCTTGTCAATCTGCTGACCCTGACCGGCTTGCTCCGCTTTGTGCTGGGGATGCCGGACGACATGGTCTTCAAACGCATTCTTCCCGCCGCCGCCATGATGATGTGCATGAGCACGATGTACTACGCATGGCTGGCGTATCGCCTGGCGAAGAAGACCGGCCGCACGGATGTCTGCGCGCTTCCGTCGGGGATCAGCGTGCCGCACATGTTTATCGTGACGCTGGTCATCATGCTTCCCATCAAGCTGGCCACGGGCGATCCGATGAAAGCCTGGCAGGCGGGATTGACATGGGTGTTCATTCAGAGCTTCGTGCTGATGCTCGGCGGATTCCTGGCGCCGATCGTCCGCAAAATCACGCCCAAGGCGGCGCTGTTGGGCGCGCTGGCCGGCGTGTCGATCACGTTCATCTCGATGAAGCCGGCCCTGGAGATGTTCATGACGCCGGTGATCGGCGTGGTCTGTTTCGCCATCATCCTGGCGAGCTGGTTCGGCGGAGTGAAGTACGGAAAAATTCCCGCCGGCCTGGTCGCCATCGCCGCCGGCACGTTGATCGCCTGGGGATCGACCGCTTTCGCCTCCACCGCCTTCGCCCAAGCGCACGGGTTTGAAAGCTTCGGCGGAATGAACGTGGCCAAGCTCAAAGACTCCTTTTCCACCTTCGCCATCAACATACCTCATCCGACGATCGGCTTGGTTCTCGGCGGCCTGCACTGGGACTTTCTCAAAGTCATTCTCGTGACCGCCATTCCGTTCGGCATCTACGATCTGGTCGAAGCGATGGACAACGTGGTCAGCGCCGCCGCCGCCGGGGATAGTTATCCGACGACGCGCGTGCTCACCGCCGACGGCATCGTCAGCCTGATCGGCTGCCTGATGGGCAACCCGTACATCAACGCCGTCTACATCGGCCATCCCGGTTGGAAAGCCATGGGCGGCCGCATCGGCTATTCCGCCGCCACCGGCGTCATGGTGATCGTCCTGGCGTGGCTGGGAATCATCTCGCTGATGGTCGCCCTCATACCGGTCATCGCCATCGCGCCGATTCTGCTTTACATCGGCATGTTGATCGGTTCGCAGGCGTTCCAGGAATGCCCCAAGCGTCACGCCCCCGCCATCGTTCTGGCGCTGGTTCCCTCGCTGGCGGCCTGGGGAAAATTACAGATCGACAACGCCTTGGATTCGGTTTCGGGAATCCATCACGTCACGTCCGCGATGGTCGCCAGCATGGCCCAGGAAGGCGTCTTCTATCACGGCTTGTCCGTGTTGGGCGGCGGTTCGATCCTGGCCGGCGTGATCCTCGGCGCCATCGCCGTTTTCATCATCGAGCGCAAGTTCATCAACGCCGCCGCCTTCTCACTGGCCGGCGCAGTCTTAACCTTCTTCGGCCTCATGCACGGAGAAGCCATCGGATTCGGCCAGACGCCGACCGTCGCGGTCACTTATCTGCTTGTTGGCCTTGTGCTGTTCGGGTGCGCCAAGTTTGCGACATTCTCCGTTCCTCTTCCCGCGCATGAAGCCGAGGAAGAGCACGCGGAAGACGCCGAGGAAGGATTCGAGGGAGAACCGGCGCTCACTTAGAGCATTTCTCATGTTGGTGAAGCGACCTTGCGTCGCGAAACACGCCCCGCAAGCGGGGCCGCTAAACGCAATACGGTTCACTTAAGACGAATGGGTACGAACGCCGAGACCCAGAGACTCAGAGAAAGAAAGGGAAGAACGAGAGAATCTGAAATTGGTGTTATCAAAAACCAGTGAGTTTTTGCTCTTCTTCTCTTTTTATCTCGGCGTCTGGGCGTTCGTACCAATTTGTCTGAGCGCATTTTCGGGTTGGTGGGGCGAGCGGTGATCACGGAACACGCCCCGCAACACGAAGCGGACTTTCACCTCTCTAACTTGGTACACTTTCGAACGCAGGAGCGGCCTCACTTGCGGGGCGTTTCCGCGACCAGCGTCACCGCGCCTCCATGAAAAAATCGCTAAGAGAGATTCAAAACTCTCATTCCCGAAGCGCCTTCAAGAAATTTTCCATTCGCGCCTGGCATGCCATGCGATCACCCACTTCGGTCCCGCTTCCGGTTCCGTTCGCAAAATACACGTCATCGTCGTCTCTTCGCCGTGCGCGGATGGCTTGATCCATCGCCGGATGAATCGATACGCCATCGCGCGGCGGGCATGAAACGTCGATCATCAGAATCGGACACCG
The DNA here is from genome assembly GCA_035551995.1 of Tepidisphaeraceae bacterium. Lineage (GTDB taxonomy): Bacteria > Planctomycetota > Phycisphaerae > Tepidisphaerales > Tepidisphaeraceae > RYN-428. The sequence continues at coordinate 2,155 of DASZME010000036.1, read as the reverse complement.
GACTCGTCGTACCAGGGCGGCCGGTCGCACGGCCGAGAAATCGCAACGCGCGATCCACTCGGCGATGGCCAGCGCGGCGTGTTGAAAAATCCTGCCGGGGGCGCCGGCGCGGTCCATCTGGGTCATGGCGGCACGAGGGAAATCCGCGGGCGGATCGACCAGGACCAACGCCGCGACGTCGTCCCGCATGGCGGCGGTCGCGACGGCGACGGCGGCGCCGACGTTGAGGCCGAACAACACGATCTTCCGCGTGCCGGCCGGGCGCTGCGCGCGAAGCCGGTCGATGGTCTGATCAACGTCGTGGCGCTCCCAGAAACCGGCGGTGCAGTGGACGCCTTCGCTTTCGCCGTGGGCGCGAAGATCGATCGCAAGAACATTAAATCCCAGGGCATGCCACGACGGCGCCCAGGCGATCGCCCCGACTTTCGCGTCGGCATAACCATGCAGGAGCACGACGCATCGCCCGCCGGCGGCGGGATGCGGAATCCACCAGCCGGCGATCCGCATCGGCTGGCCGGTCTTGTCGTCGCGGACGGAAAACGCGACGTCTTCGAATCCCAGCCCCAGGTCGCCGGGCGAAAGGCGCCGGAGGAGCCAGACGGCTTTTCCGTCGGTCATCCTCGGAGGCATCAGAAGGGCCAGCGCCATGCCCGCGACGACGACGGCGCCGGTCGCGGCGCCAACGCCGAGCAGAGTCAGGAGAAGGACAAGATATCCGCCGACCATCCGCGAATCATAGCAATTGTTTTCAAGCAATCGGCGCCGCCGGTCCGATAACGAAAAGGATGCGACGGCCAGGAACGGCCGATGCGATGTCTTTTACGACAGATGGAATATACGATGCGCAATTTTTTCCGGATCACGGCGGCGTTGGGGGTGGGGTTGGTCGGCGGGTGCCAGGCGCAGCAACCCAAACCCTCGGCGGCGCTGGCCGCGGGATCGGTCATGGACGTCAAGCCCGTGAAGACCGTTCGACCCACATATTCCAATCCGCAGTTCGTGACGCCGCCGGAAGAACCGACGGCGGCGCCGGTCGTCACGCCGGTTTATGCTTCGACGCCCGATCCCACGCCGGCGCCTCGCCCGCATAAGTCGGCACATTCGGATCTGGCCGTCGCCGGCAAATATAAAGTGAAAAAGGGAGACACGCTTTATCGCATCGCCAAGACGCAGTACGGCGACGGAAAAAAGTGGATTCAGATCGCCTCGGCCAATCCGGGCGTAACGCCGCAGTCTTTGAAAGTTGGACAGATGATCGTGGTTCCGTGAGGAGCCCGATCGTGATAAAATAGACCGAGTCGGAGACTCGGTGCAGCCAGAACGCCCGAGCTCAACAGGCTCGGGCGGTTCTGTTGGTGGAGAATAAATATGTCAGCAACGATTTTTTCCAAAATCATCGCGAAAGAGATTCCCGCGAAAATAGCGTATGAAGACGAGCGATACATCGCCATTCACGACGTGAATCCGCAGGCGCCGGTGCATGTGCTGGTGATTCCGAAAAAAAACATCGCCACGCTGAATGATCTGACGGCCGCCGACGTCGAACTGGTCGGCGGCGCGTTTCTAGTGGCGAAAAAGCTGATGAGCGAAATGGGGCACACCGATTACCGTACCGTTTTCAATTGCGGCGCGGGGGCGGGGCAGTCGGTGTTCCACCTTCATTTGCACGTGATGGCGGGGCGGCCTTTCGGTTGGCCGCCGGGATAAAAAAGAAGACACCGGCTTTCTGGGCTCGGTGTCTTCCGGAGGGGAGAAAATGCGCCGTACGCGCGAATGTTTTAAGATTGCCTATCTTACCTAGATCATAACTTCGCTGATTCTTCTGTCAAATTTTACTTTCACCGGCAACATGGATTACCGTCCGTCTGCTGAAGAAAACATCGGATGGAGGACTAGCGAAACTTGAAAAAACCGATTCTGCTTAAGATGGGTAATATGTTGCCCAGCGCGATGGCATGTTCCAAGCGATGTCATAGCCGCCAGACCTTACCCAGACTTATAGCGCGGGATGGATGGAGATCATGATACCACGTTCGACTGCACGGGCGCTACTCGATGCGCTGAAGCAGTTTTTCAAGGACAATCCTGGCATTGAGTGACGGGATTTGGGTATCCCCACACCCTTCCCCTCAGGGGGAGACCTTCGATATGTTGG
>DASZME010000035.1:0-72494 GCA_035551995.1 Tepidisphaeraceae bacterium | reverse complement strand
CGGGAGGCGCCACGCAATGAAAAAAGGACGCCTCCCATTAGCTGCATTTCCCCCTCACCCGGTATGCCGGGAGAGAGCTCGGGTGAGGGTCTGTCGGGATGACGAAAGAGCCCTCACCCAAACCCTCTCCCGGCGTACCGGGAGAGGGAACCAGATGCTGAAACGCCGCCGGTTGTGATGTCCGCCAAGGCGGACCCTGCGTTGGCGACTTACAGCCTTCTTCATCTTCCGCGCCGCGTTCGTGGCTTGCAGATGCCGCATGTCGAGCTGGTTGACATGAAGATGGAAGGCAAATTTCGTCGCGGCGTGCATCTGCTTTCGCAACGGCTCGAACATCTCCTGCGAACGACGATCGCCGCCGGGCACCAGGCGATCCTGTTGCTCAATCGTCGCGGCTATTCCAATTTCGTTTATTGCAACTCGTGCCAGGAGGCGGTGCAGTGCAAATATTGCGACGCGACGATGACGTATCACCGCTCGGCCGGCGTCGATGTGCAAAGCGGCAAAACCGTCGCGGGATTGCATACCGGGCAGTTGCATTGCCATTACTGCCTGGCGGTAAATGCCCTTCCCGACAAATGCCCAAGTTGCGGAAAATTGCTCAGCCTGTTCGGTCTGGGAACGCAGCGGGTCGAAGAAGAAATTCACCGAAAGTTTCCCGATCTGAAATTCGCCCGCGTCGATAGCGATTCGATGCGCAACGGCAAGGACTACGAAGCGATGCTGGATCGATTCGCCAAGGGAGAAATTCAGGCGATGCTCGGCACGCAGATGATCGCCAAGGGATTAGACTATCCAAACGTGACTCTCGTCGGCGTCATCAGCGGCGATACCGCGCTGGCTCTGCCCGATTTCCGCGCCGCCGAGCGGACGTTTCAACTGATTACGCAAGTGGCGGGGCGGGCGGGGCGCGGGGATAGCGCGGGGCGCGTGGTGTTGCAGACTTTTCTGCCGGACGATCCAACCATTCAAGCCGCCATTCGCCAGGATTTTGCGGGATTCGCCACGACGGAGCTTTCGCATCGCAGAGAGATTGGCCTCCCGCCGTTCGGGCGGATGGTAAGAGTGCTGCTGCGCGATCAGGATCAGGAGAAGCTGCACAAATATTCCGAAGAATTGGGGGCGGCGATTATGGAAGCGATCGTCGCCGACGGGAATCAGGTGGCGATGAAAGGGCCGATGCCGTGCGCGATCAGCCGGATCGCGGGATATCATCGCAATCAGTTGGTGATGACCGCGCCGTCGGCGGCGCCGTTGCAACGGGTACTGGCGGCGGTTCGACGCAAGGGCGGGTTTAGCAAAACGGATCGGATCGCGGTGGATGTTGATCCGGTTTCGTTGTTGTGAAGTGCCCGCTTTCTCACCCGTTTATTAATAGCGGAATTGCGGTTCACTTAAGACGAATGGGTAGGAACGCCGAGACGCCAAGACGCCGAGATTCAGAGAAGGGAGAATGAATGAGAGAATCTGAAATGGGTATCATTGAAAAGCAGTGAGATTCGCTCTTCTTCTCTTCTAATCTCGGCGACTCGGCGTCTCGGCGTTCAACTCCATTTCTTAAGTGAACCTTTTTCGTTTAGCGGCCCCGCTTGCGGGGCGTTCGCGGTAGCGTTCGCGTTCGCGAGTAATTCGCAAGAATCGCTCCGCGCCCCGCAAGCGGGACCACTATTTATAAACGAAAAACATCGATGGCTTTCGTGAGTAACCCGCTACTATTATTCTGACATGTGCGGCCGTTACACCCTGTTTCGACTCGACCAGTTGTTGAAGAATTTTCCCAACTTGCGCATTCCGCCGGAGATGCTTTCTCATTTCAATATTGCGCCGACGCAAAGCGTGCTGGCCATCGCTAATAACCATCCGGATCAGCTCGAAATTTTTCATTGGGGTCTGGTTCCGTCATGGGCAAAAGATCCATCGGCCGGCAATCGAATGATCAACGCCCGTGCCGAAACGCTCGCCGAGAAACCGGCTTTCAAAACGGCGCTGCGGCGACGGCGCTGCCTCGTACCGGCCGATGGGTTTTACGAATGGCGCAAAGAGGGCGGCGGAATAAAAACCCCGATGTATATTCATCTGAAATCCGGCGAGATGATGGCGTTCGCCGGTCTGTGGGACGTCTGGCATTCGCCGGACGGGAGCATGCTGCCATCGCTGACGATCGTGACCACCGCCGCCAATCCGCTGATGGCGTCGATTCACGATCGAATGCCCGCGATCGTGCGAAAAGACGACCGCGCGAGATGGTTGACGGCCGGCGAGGTCGAGCCAAAGGACATGGCCGATATTCTGCGTCCTTTCCCCGCCGACGAGATGGAGGCTTATCCTGTTTCGACCCAGGTGAACAAGCCCGCCAACGACTCGCCGGACTGCATCGAAAAAGCGGAAACCGGCCTGTTGTTTTGAGCCATATTCGACGTTTGGGTATTCAGGCCACTGTTTTGCTTCGGGCGGACGATTTGAGTTTTCGGATTTGCGACGGCCTTTCGGCGTTGTATGTGTCACTTCCCTGCGTATAATCCCGGCCACATCAGTCGGGCTGAGGGTTCGGAGAGCGATCGGCTCCGTGACCTGTCTGCCGCTGTGAGGCAGCGGAGTTGCTGGCCACAGGATCACGGAAGATCGTTGGAGACGCACACATCATGGCGGAAGGCAATCAGGAATTCCCAACTATTCTCGGCCCCGATGCCAGTTTCAAAGGCGAAATGAGCTTCGAAAAAGGGATGCGCCTCCAAGGCCGTTTCGAGGGCAAGATCAGCACGCCGGGCCGGCTGCACATCGCCAAGGAAGCCAAGATGGGCGCGGACGTCGAAGCCGGGTCGATCATTGTCGAAGGTGAGGTCGATGGAAATCTCTCCGCCAATGACCGGATCGAGCTCAAGGCCTCGGCCCGTTACAAGGGCGATCTGACCGCGTCCAAACTTGTGGTTGAAGAAGGGGCTGCATTCTCCGGTCATGTCAGCGTCGGCCCCGACGTGACCAAACTGACCAAGCCAGGGGAAAAGAAGCCCAGCCTGCCCCCGCCGCAGCCGCATCAGCCACAGGGGCAGGGGCAGAATAAGTAGTGAGTTTGTTTGTGAGGTGAGGGGGTGAAGAGGTGACAGGGTGAGGGGATGACAAGGTGATAGGGTGACAAGGTGAAGGGCAATGCGAAAGTGATTTGATCGGAGCAATTATTACCCTGTCATCCCCTTACCCCCTCACCCTGTCATCTTCACCCCTCACCTTCCTCGCGATTAGCGTAGAGAATGCCACCGGCTGACTCCAACCTCCCGTCCGATGACCGGGCGATGATCGTCTGCTTGCACTGCGGCAAGCCGCAGGAAGTCGCCCGCAAAGCGATGACGATCACATGTCGTCACTGTAATAAATCGCTGCGGCTGGAGGATCTTCGTTTTAAGGAGTATCAGGCCCGGCGGGTGATCGAAACCTGCGGCATTGTCACCATCGAAAAAAAGGGAAACGTCATCACCGACCGCATCACCTGCGGCGGCCTGATCGTCCGGGGAAAAGTGAAAGGCGCCATCCTCAGCTATGGGCCGGTTCTCGTCAGCCCCGAGGCCGACATTCGCGGAGACGTGACGGCGCCAACATTAGCCGTTGGCGGAGGGGCCGTGCTGGAAGGGCATTATGAGATTGGCGACCTGGACGCCGACGAACAACCACCGACGCCGGATCAGTAGAAACAGTTTCTTCTCGTTTTCTTTTTCATTCTCATTCTCATTATCGAGTCCGGGCGCGCGGCGTTTGCCACGCGTTTATTGCGACGCAAACGCCGGCAAACGCGGGAGGAGAATTCACACAAGGCCGTCACCCGAACGCCTTTCGCAAATATTCGATGCTCTTCCGCGCGATCGTCCGCGGGTCCGGCGTGTAGTCGAAAACTTCCACCGATACATATCCGTTGTACCTCGCTTCGCGCAGCGCACCCGCGATCGGCTCAAACTTCACGTCGCCGAATCCCGGACCGCGCAGGTTCGGATCGTTGGCGTGGAAATGAGCCAGCACGCTTTGGCTCTCCTTGATGATCTGCGGGATCGGCTTGCTTTCGGCGCTCATCGCTTTCACGTCCAGATGCAATCGGCATGCGGGATGATCGACGGCCTTGATGAAGCGAATTGTCTCTTCGGCGCTCGTGAGGAAATTTGTCTCGGCGGTGGTCAACGGTTCCATCGCGATGGTGACGCCAAGCGGACCGGCGATCTCGCACACTTGCCGAATCGCGTCGCTGGCGCGCCTGGCGGCTTCTTCACGGTTATCCTCTGCGCAAATATTGCGTTGTTTGGGACTGCCCCAGACCATGATTGTGCCGCCCATCGCCGCGCATAGACGGGCCAGATGCCGCGCGAATTGGACCGTTGCGGACCTGACCCGATTGTCCGGCGTTGTCAGGTTCATGCCGGGCGGCTTGACGAGGAGCCAGTGCAGGCCGATCACTTCCAATCCGGCGGCCCGCGCGATGCGGCCGAATTCCTCCGCTGATTTTTCCGTCAATTCGCGCGGGTCTTCGTGAAGCGTGAAAGGCGCGATCTCGACGCCGGCGTAGCCGCTGGCGGCGATATCGTCACATGTCGCGGCAAAGTCCCAGCCTTGATAGGTTTCGTTGCAGAGGCCGAATTTCATGGCGATGAGCCTAATGGGAACGGTCGCCGATTTGCAAGGGAATACAAATGTGAAAACAACCGTTCGGACGTGCGAATGTCAATCGCCCCCGGCGGGTGTGGCCGTCTTTTTTTGCCAGAACCCCATTTCCGCGTTGGCAAGACGGTCAATTTACCCGCACTTTCGAGAGGAACGGACCACTAGCGGATTGTTGCAAAATGTATCCGGACGTTTTCGGACCGAAAGGGACAGGCTCATTATCTGGGATTCACGAGTCTTGGACCTGCAGCCTTGATGTTCCATGTCTGCGTATTCCACGCCATGTCGTGAGCGGATTTTGAGGCGGTGGTATTCTGCGAGTCCTCGTATTTTGCGTCGACCGTGTCGGTTCCGTGAGCGACCATCCAATGCGTCCTGGGATCATACTCCACCGCGTCGGCGGTCAACGTCGAGGCGGCGCGGGTGATCGTCACATGACCGTCGGCGGTCAGATTCTTCAATTGCATGGACGTTTGCGGATCGCTCGTCGCGCGGGCGGGTTTCGTCGCCGGTTTACCGTCCGGCTTGATCGGGTCAAACCATGCCGTTACCTGGTCGGCGTTGATCCGCACCGGACCTTGGGCGGATTCTTTGCCTTCGGGTTGATGCACGATGATCACGTCGCCGGTCATGACGGCCTGGCGCCTGGCTTCGCTGTAGACCAGTTGGCGTTCCCATTTGAACGCGGTGTCGCCCCGGCCGCCGGTGTCGTCTTCGTCGCCCTTTTTTGCGCCGGCCTTCGGTTTCTCCGGCGGGCGATGATCACCCATGAACATCTGCCCCGCCGATGGAACCCAAAGCGTTTTAGCCGGTAATTCCGGGGAATCCAAAAGCTGATAGATGATCCTGGGACCGATGATGACGAATTGCCGAACGATCACGCCGTCGCTCCCGGCAAGGGTGGATTTCACTTTCGCGCTGGCGCCGGTGATGGTGATCGTGCGGGCGTCTTTGTCCTTCATGACGTCCATCTGCATCCCATTCGCCGGCTTATCCTTCCCGGCGGGCTGCGCCGCCGCGCGCGGGGCCGGGCGGGTCGCGGGAAGCGCTTTTTTTACCAGGTCAATATGAACGCGATCGCCGGTGGCGGTGTTCATGGCGCCCTCGGTATCGAGCGTTTTGACGATTACGTCGCCCAAAACATCCATGCGATTTTGGGCGCCGTCCATGTCGGCGCGATCGGTCCATGCGACATCCATCGGCCGAGGCTTGGAGCCGTCGGTTTGTTCCTGGAGCATGTGCATGTTCCCGGCGCCGATGACGTGCGCGATGCCGGTTTTGGGATCGACGGTAATCAGCGGCCCGGTGACGACGTTCTTCTTGGCGTCGATGACCGACGCGAGCGGGGCGCCGGTCAGGCGGACATGATTGGCGCCATCTTCGGAAGTGGTCACGATCAATTCCGAACCGGTGGCGCGCGAGCCTTCTTTATTGATGACCTGCACGTCCTGGCGCGCGATCATTTTTTCCAATTCGACGGCGCCGCCCTCGGCCGGATCGGCCGTGCCTTGGGTGGCGGCGATCTTTTTGGCCGCGCCGGCGCCTGAAGCGGTCGGCCCAGCCTTGCTTGCCGGCGGCTTCGCGGGCTTGAGCGTCAGGAGGACGATGCCGGATCGGAGGTCCTGATCCTCGTCATAGGCATGCACCGCCCCCTCGGCGTCGACCGTGCGCGCATAAAACTTTCCATCGGGCGCCTTGGCCGTGCGCATCTCGAGCGTGCTGCAATCGATCGTCTGCTTTTTTCCGTTCTGCCCGGCAAGAACGCAATGCACCGCATCGCTGGCGAACACCCGTTTCAACTCGGCTTGTGAACTCTCTTTCGGCGTGGGCTTCGCGCCGGCCGCGACTGGGAGCACCGCCGCGGGCGTTTTTGGCGCCGGCTCAAAAAAGAGCGACAGCGCCTGGCTCTGCATCGCCAGTTGCGGATGCTTGACGTCAACGTCGCCGGCGAGGTCCATGTGCTCGACGGCCTGATCGTTTTGACCGTTTGCCGCGAAATAAACTTTCGCGCCCCTCGTCCAGCGCACATCCATTTTCTGATCGCTCGGCTTCTTATTCTTGCTCTGTTTCTCGGCACTGGATTCGACCGGCGCCAGGGCGTGGCCGGGCCCGGTCAGGACGGCGAATTTCCTGCCGTTGGCGTCGATCGCGTAATCGAGCGTGTCGGTCGTGACGGTGGTTTGCGGATCGATTTTCCCGTTCACGATCTTGTTGATGATGACCTTCGGCGCCGACGGCGAATTAAACAGCTTCACGCTGCCGTCGCCCGTGTGATAAACGACGCGGGCGGCCTGCACGGCGTCGCCCTCCTGAGGCGCCGGCGGCGATCTGCGGATGTTGACGGGCTTGCCGGTCAGTTCGACGATCGCGTCGCCCGCCGCCGCCGCCGGACGATTTCCCTTTGCCGGGAACATCGCGAGTTTGCCCGTCCAGTAGATGACCACGGGCGGGGGGCCCGGCTGTGTCGCGGCGGGCTTGCCCGCGGACTTCTGCGCGGCGCTCTGCGGGCGGGCCGGCGCCGGGACGCCCGGCTGCGCCGGTGGGCGAACGGTCGCGCCGGCGGGACGCGTCGCGGACTCGTGGCCCGTGACCGACGGCGCGCCGGCCGGCGGCGGAGCATCTTTGCGCGTCGTGAAATCGACGTCCATCCGCTCGGCCGTGATGAGCGCTTCTTCCCCCTGAACGATCCGAACATTATCGTAAAACGTCGCCAGATAAGGCACCGGCGGCGAAGGGGGTTTGGTCTTGAGCGGCGGATTTGGCGCGGATCTGGCGGCGTTGACGGCCGATGCTTTATCCGTCGCGGCAAGCATCACCGCAAGCGGCGGTAGAGCATCGCGCGGGCGGTCTTTGTCCGCCGTCATCACGCTCGCCGGGCGCGATATCGCAACCCCGATTGGCGCCGGCGAATGCGAGATGGCGGGCGCTTGAGCCGATTGCGGCGCCGGCATGCGCTTGGCGCCGCCGGGCGCTAAGGTTCCCGAGACGGCTGACGCGTCTTTGATCACCAGCTCCTCGCCGTGGGCGACTTCCAGCAATTCCAGTCGGCCGTCTTTATCGTTCCAACGAAGCCGCAAGCCGCGGCCGTCGAAATCATATTTCTTGCCGCGCATTTTCACGTGAACCTGGTCGGCGGAAATCATCCGGTCGCCGTCCTTATAGGCTTCGGTGGTGATCAGCATCGTCTCGTTGTCGAATTGGGCGTTGTTCATCCAGATTGTTTCGTCGGGCTGCGACGAGGAATCGGGGAAGAGATTGAACAGCTCGATTTTGCAGTCGTGAATGCGGCCGCGATTTGGGCTTCCGCCGCGGGGCGGGTCGGTGGCGGACGTTTTCATCACGCCGGGCGATTCGGGCATGACCATTTCGCCGGTCGTTCCGGTCAGGCGCATCTTCTGGTGGTTGGGCAGGAAAAATTCCGCGACGGGATTTTTGACGAGAATAACGCCGTCGTCCTGCGGGGTGTATTCGTCGCCGCGGAACCGGTTTTTCAAGGCGCCGGTCTCCTCGTCGAATACCTCCGTCCACGGGCTTTCGCCCTCTTTAATCACGCCCGACTTCAGTTGCCCCGGCCTCGGCGGCGGAGGCGGAGGGACGGAAATTTTGGACAAATCGGCCGCGTGCGCGCCTTTGGTTTCGTACCGCGCATATACGACGAACGAGCCAACCAGGATGGCCAACGAGAGAATGACAAGCAGGATCGATCTCAAGGTTCCACATCCAACATTCGCAGCACAACCAAATCCTGAATATCGATGATCCCGATCGGACGATCGAGTACATCCACGACGGGCAGATCGTCGATGCGGTATTGCCGCATGACGGCGATCGCCTCGCTGGCGAGTTGGTCCCCGCCGATGCGCTTGGGGTTGCGGGTCATCACCTCGCGGATCGGCTGGCGGAGAGCGGAGCCGTCGTTATCGGTGATCACCCGGCGAAGATCGCCGTCGGAAAAAATGCCGGTCATTTTTCCCGCGTCATCCACAAGCACGACGGCGCCGCTGCGGCGTTTGATCCGGCTCACCTCGTGTAATACCTGCCCCACCGTCAAACGATCATTCGCGACCGGCAGATTTTCCCCGACCTTGAACGTCATCGCTTCTCTCACGCGAATCATCTTTCGACCCAACTGTCCGCCGGGATGATAAAGCGCAAACTCATCGGCCGAAAAGCTGCGCATTTTCATGACGGACAAAAACAGCGCATCGCCCAGGGCGGTCATGGCGGTGGTCGAGGCGCTGGGCGCCAGGCCCAGCGGGCAGGCCTCTTCGATTTTTCCAAGCTTCAGCACGACGTCGGAGAATCGCGCCAGCGCATTATCGGCCGTCGCCGTGACGGCGATGACGACGTTTCCTATTTTTTTGACGACGCTGAGCATTCGCAAGATTTCGTCACTTTCGCCGCTGTGGGAAAGGATGACGACGATATCGCCTTTGCGAATGCTGCCGAGATCGCCGTGTAACGCGTCGGCGGGGCTTAAAAAGTGGCTGGGGCTGCCGGTAGAGCTGAAAGAGGCGGCCAATTTTCGCGCGACGTGTCCGGCCTTGCCGATACCACTGGTAAGGACCGAGCCGTTGCAGTCCAAAATCAGGCGAACCGCGCGCATGAATTGGTCGTCCAGTACAATGCCGCGTACTGCCGCCGCTTCGGTCTCAAGGGCTTGCCGGGCAAATTGTAAAATGGCTTGGCTCATCGTGTGGCGATCCGTCGCGGTCCATAAATGAAGTTTGACGGGTCGCCCGAGCCAATTATCTTACGCGAACGGGCGGCAATGCGAAACAGGACCAGTCGATCAGCCGGTGACCCAAGCGTGATCAAGCTCGACCATTACGATATTCTCGGCGTTCCCCATACCGCCTCGTCCGAACAGATCCGCGGCGCCCATCGCGCGCTGGCATTGCAGTACCACCCGGACACGGCGGTGGACGGCGTCGGCGATCCGCAAATCTTCGCGGAAATCCAACAGGCGTACGATGTCTTGTCCAACCGCGACAACCGCCGTCGTTACGACAAGAAAATCGCCCTCGAGCGCGGCGAAACTCCGATCGGAACGCCCAAGCGCCCGCCGCGGGCGCCGTGCCGGGTATGCGGCGTGCCGGTCTACGCAAGCCAACTGCAAAATTATCTCGGCCGCTACATGTGCAAGGATTGTCTTGCCCGCATGGGCAGGTACGGCGGCCGCACGCTTCGCTTGAACGGCGTCGCCGAACTGCGCTGGCAGATTCGCCGGGCCGGCGCCTTCGCGCATCGCCACATCCTGGCGATCGTCGTCATTTCCGCCGCGATACTGGCCGCGACCGCGCGGGTGGTATGGGTGGCGAGCCAGGCGCATCACGCCGGCCGATCGCATGTGGTTACGCCGCTCGATCAATCGTCCAACGCCGACAGTCGCGGCAATCCATGCCGGGTTCCGTCGGCGGCGTCGGACCCAGCCAACGGACCGGTGACGGAAATCGATCTTGGAAAATAGTGTTTTCTCTCCCGCCTTCTCCGCGCCCGTCCGCGCCGTCGCCAGTCACGACGCTTGGCCGACGAAACAAGAAATCCGCTGGCGCTTTAAGCAAACCGCGCGATCATTTACCCGTCGAAAAACGATTCGCCAACGCAGCAAGAATACGGCATTCGCCTCGATTGCGCCCGAGGTCTGGTCTGCGATCATTCTCGCGGCTAAAGTTCCGACATGAGATCGAGACTTTTCACCGCGGCGATTCCGCTTCCGGGCCTGATCCTTTTCATGGGCGCCGGGTGCACTCAAAGCATCTCGGCGGATCAGCTGGCCCAGAAGGTCGATAAACCGGCCGACGTGCAATTCTTCGGCGATCGGGCCGTCTACATGGGCGATAAGGACGGTTACCGCTACGTCCACGTTCGCGATCTCTTCGATAAGTGGACCTGGCTCGGCGAATGCACCTACAAGATCCCCGATTCCGAGTGGCCGATGCAACACCCGATGCCGTTGACCAACGACGCCGAACAGTGGAAAGACGTCGAGTGGCTCAATGGCGACGCGCCGCCGGACGTGGCGCAAGTCAGCGATCTTTACATTACGCCGGCGTTTCCCGAAGGGGCGCCAAAGACGCAACCGGTCACGCTCCCGTCCATGCCGCCGCCGCAGTAGGAAGGACCGTTCGATGAAGATCTGGCAACAGCCATTACCGGCGATTTACAACGAGCTGACCGAAGCGGAATTGCGCGTTCGCGTCCAATCGGCCAAGGACGCGCTGGGGGAAAAGCTGGTAATCCTCGGCCATCACTATCAGCAGGACGCCGTGATCGAATTCGCCGATTTCACCGGCGACAGCTTTGAGCTTTCGCGGCGTGCCGCCGAGCAGAAAAACGCCGCCTATGTCATCTTCTGCGGCGTCCATTTCATGGCCGAATCAGCCGACATCCTCACGCCGCCGCATGTCCGCGTAATCCTTCCCGATCTGGGCGCCGGTTGCTCGATGGCGGATATGGCGAATATCGATCAGACCGTGGATTGCTGGGCTCAATTACAGGAGACCTGCCCGGATCAGACCATCGTGCCGATCACGTACATGAATAGTTCCGCCGCCATTAAATCCTTCGTCGGCGAGCATGGCGGGGCCGTCTGTACGAGCAGCAATTGCCGAAATGTATTGGAGTGGGCGCTGACTTCGCCCTCCGCCGGGGACGGCGTCGCGCCGGCGAAAAAGCGAAAAATTCTCTTCTTTCCCGACCAACACCTTGGCCGCAACACGGCTTATTCGATGGGCTATCCGCTGGATCGCATGGTCTTGTGGGATCCGCGTCACGATCTTGGCGGCAGCCTAGCCGAGCCGCTGCATCGCGCCGATTTTGTTTTATGGAAGGGCCACTGTTCGGTACATCAGCTATTCCGCCCCGAGCATGTCGATCAGGTGCGGCAGCGGCATCCGAACATGAAGGTGATCGTGCATCCCGAATGCCGCTGGGAAGTTGTGCAGAAAGCCGACATGGCCGGCAGCACCGCGTTCATCGTGAAGACCATCGAAGCCGCCCCGCCCGGCGGCGAATGGGCCATCGGCACCGAAGTCCATTTGATCAATCGTCTGGCTCGCGCGCATCCCGAGCAGAAGATCACGGTGCTCAGCGAGTGCCAGTGTTTGTGCACGACGATGTATCGGATCGATCTGCCGCATCTGTGCTGGGCGATGGAAAATCTGCTGGAAGGGCGCGTGGTCAATCAGATCGAAGTGGATGAAACCACCCGAAAATGGGCGCTGGTGGCGTTGGATCGCATGCTGGCGATCAAAGGAACGGCGAAGCCTTCGCCGATCGCGCCGCAGGGTCGCCCGACGGTAATCGCGACACAGGCAGAGTCGCAGAAATTAGGGGTCGCGGATTGAAATCGCATATTGCGGTGGTAGGCGGCGATTTTTAGAGCAGTTGTCAAGTTCGTCGCGCGTTTCTGCAATCATTAATAGCGGCCACCCTTGGGGGGCGTTCTTCGCGACGCAAGGTCGCTTCACCAACATGAAAAATGCCCTAAGCACCACGGCACGAATTATTTCTTGTTGGAATCGAGCTCTCGCTCTGAGGACGCCTCCGTCGAAGCTGTCCGTAATTCACCGATTCGCTATGCTCGACGGTTGGTAAAAGCGGATGTCGCCGTTTTGCTTCAATTTGCAGCCGCGGCGGTAATAACTGCAAATTTATGGCTCACCGATCCGCGGCAACCGTGAACCATGCCGAAAGTTCACGATCTCGAAGACGCCGTCCGTAGTGTTTACTCGATAGTGGATCAGGTACGTTCCTTCGAACACGAGCTTGCGCACCGTCTCTCAGGCGCGGCGGCTGGCTTCCTCGTCAACCGCATGACCTGATAAACCGCCGATGCCTTTTACCGCGGCACGCAGTCGATCCTCCCAAGCCAAGGCGTTCTCGACTGAATGTCTTGCAATATATAGAACCTGCTCGAGAATCTGATTCTGCACGTCTTGCGGGACATTCACATTCAGCCGCTTCAGTCGTGCGTGCCTTTCGCCTGTGCCGTTTTCACGGCTAAAAGTCGTGACCGCACCTCGTCAAAAAACTCGTCAACGTCCAGACTTTTCCCTTCCTTCAATTGCTGAATGGCGCGGCGAATGACGGCGGCGTCGCGAGCGTGTAGAGTCTCACGCGCGAGCGCGTCATATACGGCCGGAGACATAAGGACCGCACGGGCTTCACCGTTGACGGTGAGGATTTCGGCCTCACCGGTCTGATTGAGCCGATCAATGGTCTCAGCGGCTCTTTTACGGAATTCGGAAAGGGACTGCGTGTGCTCAGCTGCGATCATGGCGCCTCATTTATATTGTACTAAATTGAGTATCGTACGTAAAACATGCGAAGTCAACGTCAGCTTCGCTGTCCGTAGCTTCACATATTTTCAGAGATCAACAATGGCTACACCGAATTCGCCAGCGTGGGACACGCGAACTGGACGCCGGCGTATCATGAGCCGGGGTTGCTGGAGTGGATTTTTTCGCAGAAGAGAGAATAGGTTAATAAGTTGCCAGTTGTTAGTTGGTTGTTAGTTGCGAGTTGTCAGTTATCAGTAAATGCAAAGACAATTCTGATCTTCGATATATTTACCGGTAACTGATAACTGGCAACTAACAACTGGCAACTTATTTTCCCCACGCCTTATTCCTCCGGCGCGAAGTGAAACGTCACCGGCGTTTGCACGTCCGGATGCAGGCTCTTATGCACGGGACAATGCATTGCCGCGTCGCGAAGTTTATGTTGTTGTTCCACGGTGGTTTTACCCGGCACCGTGATATCGACCGTCAATTTTCCGATCCGCCGGATGGGGCTTGTGACCATCTCTTTTTGCACGCGCACGGTCGCGCCGGCGAGGTCAATCTTGAAATTGCGGGCGGCGATCCCCATGATCGTCAACATGCATGAGCCGAGCGCGGAAGCGACCAGATCGGTCGGCGAAAAACTCTGGCCTTCGCCCTGATTGTCCTTTGGAGCATCGGTGATCAGGCGGGCGCCGGACGGCTCGTGCACGATCGTCGTTCGGAGGTTTCCTTCGTAGGCAATTTGCATTTGGACCATCGAACTTCTCTCCTGGTTTGTGTACTTTCCGATAACCGCACGGCCATTGTCCGCATCAATCTCACAGGCAAAACAGCTTTGCCACGACATCTTCGGCCGTCCGATCCTCGTGGACTCGAATTGATTCTATCCCATCGGCGGGATCACGGGAAATCCGCCCGGAGCCACGTCGCGGCTGGCGGCTTGCGTATCGCGGGCGAGATAAAACGATCCCCAAATCCAGAAGACGCCGGCCAGAGCCATCATGGCGGCGACCAGCTGAAACGCCCTGTTCCACCCGGCGACGTGGGCGATCTTCCCGAGGATCGGCGGCGCCGCCGCGTCGCCCAGGGCGTGGATGATCAAAATGTTTAACGCGAACGCGGTCGCGCGGACGGAGGGATGGCTCACGTTCGCCAGGGCGGTATTGGTCGGGCCGGTGTTGAAGAACATGAAAAAAATCGCGAGCCCGAGATAGACCCATGCCAGCGGAAACGGCGCGTCGAGCATCTTCAGGACAAACGGGCAGGCGATGAACATCGCGATGCCGGAGACGAGGAGGTATGAACTGGCGAACCATTTTTGCACGAAATCGCCGACCAAACCGCCGAGCAGCGTCGCGAGGAAACCGGCGACGACGGTGATCAGGCCGAACTTGTAATTGACTTCCGCCAGCGTGCCGGCGTTTCCCCGGTCCACCAGATACTTGGGTATCCAAAATGAAATCCCGCCGATGGCGAAGGTCATGGCGGTCATGCCAAGGGAGTTCAGGACGTAGGACCGGTTGCGGAGCAGAGCCATGTAATCATGGAGGGAACCAAGGCGCGGCGGCCCGTGAGCGCCGTCGGCCTGTCCGCGCGGCGGGTCGCGGAAAAAAAAACAGGCGATCCCCATCAGCAAACCGGGAATGACGACCGCGTAAAAGGCGGCATGCCAGCTGTGAAAATAGTCGGCGATTTTTCCGCCGATGACAAAGCCGAGCGCGCTGCCGACCGGGATGGCCAGGTAAAAGCAAGACAGCACGATGCCGCGATGGGCGATCGGAAAATAATCCGACAACAGCGTCGGCGCCGCGGGCCCGTAACCCCCTTCGCCGATGCCGACGAACAGGCGGGTGATGAACAGCAGCGCAAATCCGCCGAAGATTCCGGAGAGCCCCGAAGCTCCCGTGGCCAGGCTCCAGACAAGCACGCTGGCGCCGATGATGAGCCAGCGGCTCCCGCGGTCGGCAAGCCAGCCGAAGATCGGCGCGGTGATCATGTACGAGACGATGAACGCCGTCGCGAGCAATCCCATCAACGCCTCGGCGTTCGGGGGATTTTTTGGGAAAAAATCCTTCTGAATCGCCGGCTCGACGGCCGCCAGGACATAGCGGTCGATGTAGTTAAAGAGGTTGATGAGGAGCAAAAGCGTGAGCGCTGACCGCGCTCCACGCGCGGGAGAAGCCGGGGCGGGAAATTCGCTGGCGCCTTCGGTGAGCATCGGGCCGAATCATGGCGACGGATCGGGGTAAATGCAATTAAGACCCCGCTACCGTAACGCAAAGGTTCGCTTAGGATTTCAGAACTTCCACGCGGCAAATCGCTGGACGCTTTAGCGGAACCGGATGGGACGCATCCCGATCCCTCCTCACTGCTGCGGCTTCTTCGGCGGATCGGCGTGCTTTTTTGGCGATGGTTTGGGACGCTGGCCGTATCGCGTTCCTTCGCCGCTGCTTGCGGTGGCGGCGGACGAAAGCGGACTGCCCTCGTGGCCATGCGCGATCGATCGCTTTAGCTCGGCGTTGCTTGGTCCCCACCATTCGTGCTTCAAGCCTTTCTTAATTTGCTTCACCGCTTCTCCGGGCGTGTCAACGATACGGAAGATATCCAAATCTTCGCCATCGATGAAGTGCGGCTCCAGTGTTTGATGCATCCAGTCGATCAAGCCCGTCCAATAAGACTTGCCGAACAGTAAAACAGGCCGGGCGGCGGTCTTGGTGGTTTGCATGAGGGTGACGGTTTCGAAAAACTCGTCGAGGGTTCCGTAACCTCCGGGAAAGCAGATGAAGGCCGACGCATACTTCACGAACATGACCTTGCGGGCGTAGAAGTAGTGGAAATCGAGGCTGATACTCGCGTATTTATTCGATTGCTGCTCGTGCGGAAGCGAGATGTTGCAGCCGACGGAAACTCCGCCGGCTTCGGAGGCGCCCTTGTTCCCCGCTTCCATGATGCCAGGCCCGCCGCCGGTGATGACGGCGAACTTTTCCCTGGCGAGAAGGCGCGCGGTTTCCTCGGCGGCTTTGTACATCGGATCGTCGGGGCGGGTGCGGGCGCTGCCGAAGATCGTGACGGCTTTCCCGAGCGGCGCGAGCGTTTCGAATCCTTCGACGAACTCCGCCATGATGCGGAAGATTCGCCAGCTTTCGGTGGTTCGCTGGTCGGCCGGAACGCGGGCATCGGGGCAGTAGAGGGGTGATTTGCTCATGGTGCGTCGGCGGCGCCGCGAGGGCGATGAATATCGATAAACGCCTCCGCTGGCCGCCGGTAAATGTAGGGATAGGCTCTTGGATTTTCCACTCGACTCTGTAGCGTAGGTAGATTGCCCGTTTAAGAATTCCGGAAGGATGCCCGATGAAATGCATTTCTCGCCCGCTGACATTGTTCGTCGGAATATCGCTGTTTCTCGCGACGGCCAATGCCCGCGGGCAGGAATGGATCCGATTTCGCGGCCCAAATGGTTCGGGAATCAGCGAATCCACCTTCCCCGCCAAGTTCACCGAACATGATATCGCGTGGAACGTCGCGTTGCCCGGCACGGGACATTCTTCGCCGGTTATCTGGGGCGACAAGATTTTCATCACGTCCACCGACGAAGCCTTGGCGCATCGAATCGTCGCGTGCCTGAGCGCCAAAGACGGGAGCCTTCTCTGGAAGCGAGAGTTTCCGTTCGGCGCGTATCGCAAGCACGGCGATAACAGCTACACGTCGGCCACGCCCGCCGTCGACGCCGATCGCGTTTATGTCTGCTGGAACGCGCCGGAAGAATTCACGCTGATGGCGCTCGACCACAAAGGCGCCGACGCGTGGAAGATCGACCTTGGCGCGTTCATCAGCCAGCACGGCGGCGGAAATTCGCCGATCGTGGTCGGCGACGTAGTCGTTCTCGGCGACGACCAGGAAGGCGCCGGTTCGAGTTTCGTCTTTGGCGTCGATCGCGCTACGGGGAAAATTATCTGGAAAACGCCGCGCAAGACGGCGAAATTTTCCGCCGCCACTCCTGTTGTCTTTCATCCGCAATCCGGTCCGGATCAGGTGGTCATCACGAGCCAGGCCGAGGGAATGACCGGCATCGACCCCAAAACCGGTAAAGTAGTCTGGCAGGCCGCCGGTATTTTCGATTCGCGCACGGTGGGATCGCCGACGGTCGGCGACGGGCTGATATTCGCCACCTGCGGCGAAGGCCCCGGCGGGCACTTTCTCAACGCCGTCCGCCCCGGCGCCGACGGGTCGGCGAAAATCGCGTGGAAAATCCGAAGCGAAACGCCCTACGTTCCGACGCCTCTCGCCAGGGGCGATCGGCTTTTTTATTGGAGCGATCGCGGCATGGTGACGTGCGCCGACGCGGCCACGGGTAAAACGATTTGGCAGGACCATGTGCCGGGCAGCTATTACAGTTCGCCGGTCTGCGCGGGCGAGGTTCTTTTTAACGTGACGAAAAAAGGGGAAGTGGTGGCTATTTCGGCGGGTGAAAAATTTCAGCTGCTCGGCCAGACGGCGCTGAATGACAAGTGTCAGGCGACCATCGCAATTTCCGGCGGCCGGATGTATATCCGGACGCTTACGCATCTGTTCGCCATCAAGGGAATCGGCGGGCAGGCGATGATCGATTCAAATTAGACCCTCTTTCGAGTCGCTGGCGCGTCCGTGCTTTTCGCGGCAACCGTTGCCGAATGTAGTTCGCATTCGCTGACGTACTTGAATCGGAACTCGTGAAAGTCGGGAAACGTACATGAGCTGCAAGTCGAGTCTCATTTTCATCGCAGCCTGCTTGGCCATGATCGCCTGCCAGATATCCTGTCAGTCGCCGGAAAATTCACGCCCGTCGACGAGCGGTGTTCCAGTCACGGAAGGCGTGCCGCGATATTGGCAAATCGATGCGGCGCCGTCCGAAGCGGTCGCCACGAAAGCCGCCGCAAGAAATCTCGCCGCGGCAGTCACCCATCTTCTGAATTCGGATGAAGCGACCCCGAAAACAACAGACGGGAAAAACGGACAGAGCATCCCGTGGTATGTCGGGACTAACGGGATCTGGGCACTTGTGTTTGGATTGCTGATATTCGGTTTTCTGGGTTTTCTGATGACAAGGCCGCAATTACCCAACGGCAGAACCTGGCCTTACAAAATTATGGCGTTGGCGCTCGTGGTGACATCCGGGTTGTTTCTGATCGGCGCCGGCTATGACGAGCGCCAAATCGCGCCGATGATGGGCTTGTTGGGCACTCTCGCCGGCTACGTTCTCGGAAAAGAAGCGATCGGCGAAGCGCCGCGTGAAAATCCCGGCGAGAAAGAATCACGCTCAATTTCGCCGACGAAAACAGTCGGCCTCCAGCCCGCGACCGGAGCGTAATGTTTTGAATGAATTGCGCGCATCGATGCGACGTGCCTTTGGGCGCGTGACCGTGCGACTATCAAAAATAAGCAATACACTAAAGGAAACGATTCATGACCCGATTTTTTCAATATCTCGCCCTTTCGACGTTCTGCGCTTGCGCACTGATCCATTCCCCCGCGATTGCGTCGGACTGGCCGCAATACCGCGGACCGACGCACGACGGCATCTCGACCGAAACCTTGAAGCTTCCCTGGCCGGCCGGTGGCCCGAAGATTCTCTGGACGGCGCCGACGACCAACGGCTTTAGCTCCTTCAGCGTCGGCGACGGCGAAGCGTTCACCCAAGTCGGCCGCGAGGCCAACGGGTCGCCGCGGGAATTCTGCATCGCGCTCGACGCCGCCACCGGCAAGGAACTCTGGGCGGTCGATGTTGGTGAGTCCAAATATCAAGGGGGCGGCGACTCGGGCGCGAAAAATAACAAGGGAGGCGACGGCCCCCGCTCAACCCCGGTCATCAGCGACGGCAAAGTCTATGTGCTCTCGTCGGAACTGGTGCTCGACTGCCTCGATGCAAAATCGGGCAAGCAAGTCTGGACGAAAGACCTGGTCAAAGATTTCGGCGGCAAAAATATCACGTGGAAAAATGCGGCTTCTCCCCTGATCGACGGCGATCTGCTTTATGTCGCCGCCGGCGGCGCGGGCGAATCGTTCATCGCTTTCAACAAAAAGAGCGGCGCGGTCGCATGGAAAAGCGGTACGGAAAAAATCACCCAGGCCACTCCCGTGATCGGCACGATTCTCGGGGTCCGCCAAGTCGTCTTCTTTACCCAAAGCGGCTTGGTGTCGGTGGCGCCCGATTCGGGGAAGGAACTGTGGAAATATCCGTTTAAGTACAGCACTTCGACCGCCGCCTCGCCGGTGATCTGCGGCGATATCGTTTATTGCGCCGCCGGGTACAACGTCGGGTCCGGCGCCTGCAAAATCACAAAAGAGGGCGGCGGTCTTGCCGCCGTTCAGATCTGGCGTCTTACGGGAAATAAGCCCGTCGCCAATCACTGGAGCACGCCGGTCTACAACGACGGCTACCTCTACGGCATGTTCAGCTTCAAGGAATATGGCAGCGGCCCGCTCAAATGCGTCGAAGTCGCCACGGGCAAGGTGATGTGGGAAAAAGCCGGTTTTGGCGCCGGGCAGGTCATACTCGCCGGCGATAAACTGCTCGCCCTGACCGACGACGGCCAGATCGTTGCTGTCCAGGCGACGCCGACGGGTTACGCGGAAATCAGCCGGGCGCAGGCCGTAACCGGAAAATGCTGGTCCACGCCGGCCCTAAGCGACGGCCGCCTCTACGTTCGCAGTACCAAGGAAGGCGCCTGTCTGGAGCTGAACGCGAAGTGACGGTTGACCGCCCATCGTCTGGCCGCATGATCCGCGACTATTCCGCGCAATCCGCGGTCGAAACATTGACCCGACCCTTCCCGGCTTAAGTTATGCAGCTCGGCGCGGCGGCGGCGGCGCGGAGCGCGCCAAAACGCCCGATCCGTGTGGATCGGGCGTTTTGGAATTTCGGAACCTACGGATTTCTCGCGTTGTGGGCAATTAGCGCTGGTCGTGGAAAAACCGCCGAGCGGAACCGCTCAACGGATAGACGCTACGGCTTATCGAGAAATATCGCGGTTTACGTCCTGCGATCAGCCTGCCGCGCTGACGTACGGGAGCAACGCGAGGAATCGGGCGCGCTTGACGGCACGGGCGATCATGCGTTGTTCCATCGCGGTGGCGCCGGTGCGCTTGCGCGAGAGGATTTTGCCGTTGCCGCTGATCATTTTTTTCAGCGATTCGGTATCCTTGTAATCGATGTAGGTTTTGCCCGACGCGCTGGTGCGGGCGATTTTCAGTTTGGGCCGGTTGAAAGTCTGAAATTTTTCAGTCTTGTCCTTGCGGTCACGACGTTCATTATCACGAGCCATACTTGGAACTCTCCGCTTCTAAAAATGCGGTGACGAGTCCGCGCTATTTGAAGACGACGGCGTCTACTGTGCGCGGTGAAGAGGAAGATTGTACCGCCGCCGGCGCAGATGACAAGGGCCATCGGCGTCCATCGGCGTCGCGACGGCGAATCATTTGACCGGCGGGGCCTTTCGAAGCAATGCCGCGTGGACGCGGGCGACGTCGCCCATATAGTCGTCGTCAGCCTCTTTCTCGGCCAATAAGATGTTCTTTTTGGCGGAATCGGCGTCGCCGGTCGAGAGGTCATACAGGCCCAGGTACAAATGGGCGTAAAACAACTGACGCCTGCGATTCGGTTCGTCTTGCGCGCCGGCTTCGGCCGCTTCCATGACCGCGCGGGCGGTTCCTTTTCCGCTGAACAGATCGTAAACCTGCATCATGGGAACGCGGGCATCGCCTTCGATGGGGATCAGGACTTTACGCGCCTCGGACACGCCGCGAAGGCGTGAAACGCAAAGAAAATGCCAGACGGCGTTTTCCACGTCGTTTGGATTCACGGTTTTATGAAGCTCGAACTGCCTGGCGCCGCGATCGAATTCGCCGGCATAATACAGAGAGATTCCACGCTGCCAGTGGTAGGGCGCGTCGTCGGGCTTGAGTTCAATGACCTTGTCGAAGTCCGCGATCGATTCCTTGAATTTTCCAAGGCGAAACTGATCTTCCCCCCGTGCCTGATAGGCGCGCGGCGATTGCGGAAGCAGCTTAATGACAAGCGAATCATCGGCAGCCGCTTCGGCGAATTCATGCCGGGCTTCGCGCACGGCGGCGCGGGCGGCATAACAGGCGGCGTTATTTGGATCGGCCGTCACGGCCTTGTTCGCGTCGTCCAGCGCCCCGTCGTTATCCCGGCGATCAAGCCTCGCCCGCGCCGACGCGATCAGTTCATCGGAAGCCGACCCAGCCAGCGCAGCGGAAACGGCGACGAAGCCAATAGCAAGAATATATGATTTCACGAAGTAGCGTTTTGTGCTCATTTTTTGGCTCCGGGCCATAAGGCGTATCGCGACCGCACGTCAAACTGCTTGTCCGCCCAGCTGATCGGCGTGCTTTCCAGCATCACCTGAATGACGCGGCGGGCGATACTCCACCGCCTGGAGACCGCAAGATCGACCGCCTGAACCGAATCTTCCGCCGCGCGAAGCCCGTCGCCCGGCCCGGCGCCCGCGGGCAAGAGCGCGATCTTCCATCGGAACACGTCCACCGGCGGCACGCAATAGGGCGCCGGGTCGGCATAGACCGCCAGCGTCTGGTCGCCGAACGCGCCGAAGCTCCGAATTCGGGTGGCGGCGATCATTCGCGTGGTCGGCTTATGACTGTCGCGCGAAAATGCCCGCAGATAACAAAAGCCCGGCAACGCCGTCGATGCCAACAAGACGCCCGCCGCCGCGATGCGAATCGACGGCCGATGCAAAAACGTCGCGGCAAACACGACGGCTTCGATCATCAGAAAAATGTCGAAGATCAGCATGAAACGTCCAAACTCGCCCGGCTTTCCCGTCGCGACGGCGGCGCATTGAATCGCCACGCACAGCGCCGGCGCCGCCAGCGACAAACCGATCGCCCGGCGCCGAACGGCCGCCGGATCGACCTCGCCGCGGGTCCTGATCGCCCGGCGGCCGAGGACCACGGCGCCGATCGCGCCGACGATCGCCAGGACCGGAGACGTTCCCGCTTCCGTCAGGGAAATGGCGTTCATCACGCCGGTCCCGGTCAAATGGAATTGGTACATCGCCCTTGAGTTTCCGAGATTTGACTCGACCACTCCGCGATGTCGCAATAAATTGATGAAAAGGTATGGATTGGCCACGATATAGACGGCCGCACCGATGGCGATTGCGCCGCCGAGGACGGACCAGGACCCGCGGCGCATCCGCGCCATCACGGGAAGGACGATGAAGATCGGCGCCGCCGAAAGAACCATGCTCAGGGCGGCGCCGCAGAACGCTCCGGCCATCATCCAGGCCGATCGCGAGCCGCGCTCGACATAGCGCGACGCCGCAAGAACCGCCAGCAGCGTCAGCACGGCTCCGGCGAGATGCGGCTTGGCTTCATGGGCCATGTTCACGACGATCGGCATCGACATGAAACAGATCGCCGCGACGGCGGGAAACAACCATCCGCCGACAATCCGCCGGACGATCGCGTAAACGGCGAGGATGCCGACCATCCCCCACGCGACGCTCCACAGGCGCGCGACGATATAGAAGCGTCCGAGCGCCTCGGGATGATCCAGGTAGAAAGCGACGTTTGACCGCAGATCGATCAGGTGAAGCATCGACGCGATCTTCAGCATGGCGCCGACGGGGTAGACCCAGAGTCCGCCGTATTGATAGAGCTTGGGATCGAAATTTCCCTGGCCCGGCTTCATTTCGGACAGAGCCTTGAGCGTGTTCCATTCGTCGGGTTGATAGGACATGAGCCGATATCGGCGGATGATTCGGGCGCGGTCCTCGTCGGTGGCGTTGATAATGACCGCACGACTTCGACTCGCGCCGGGATGGCTGGCCACGTCGGCGCCGCGATCGGCGTTTTCGGTGGGGCCGGCGAGTTTCAGGATTTGGTCGCCCGTCCAGATTTCGTGCTCGCCAAAAAGATATGGATCGACGTCGCGCGACGGAAGCCCCCAATCGATGCCGGGCAGGAACATCCCCGCGCCAAGCGCCAACAGGATACCGATAACGACGCGATTGCGGGCGGCCATCGACTTAATGTAACCGAGAGCGCGGCCGATGCCATTGACGGCATTCGTCTCCCCCACTAAATTACGTCCCCTTAGCGGCCGGCACACAGGCGGTGGCACTATTTGTGACTTTGTGCAAAATTGCACGAAGTCGGCTTCGGAGTTCGTATGCCAGACGACGGCAATTGGGCCAAGGGCCTTACCTACGGGTTTGAAGTCGCCGTCGGAGTCGGATTGGGCGCCGTGGTCGGATCGTGGTGGGATCGACATCATAATTCGCGTCCGTGGGGCCTTTTGATCGGCCTTTTGCTGGGATGCACGGCCGGTATGTATGTGCTGATCAAGGAAGTCAGCCGGATGAATAAAGACAAATGACGGCGATCAAATGCCTGGCTCTTTTGATCCTGCTCCTTGCCGTCGCGGCGATCGCCGGAATTTGCGGTTGCAGGATGATGGGCGTCGATGCCCATGGGCATGAGATGCTGCTGGCCGATTCGATCGCGCTTGGAGCGGCGGTGGCGGCGGCTATTCCGGCGCTGTCGCAACAGGGCCGGCTTGATACCGCCGGGACCTTTCAGGCGGCGCTGGTCGGAAGCGTGCTGCACCTGGGCCTGATCTTTATCGTGGCCGTTATTTTGGTCATGATGAAGCGGGCGGCGACGCCGTTTGTGTTGTGGCTGCTCGCGGCGTATTGGGCGACGTTAGTCGGCCTCTGTATCACGTTCGCAAGGTTAATACGGACGGCGCCGAAAGCCGTGGCGAAAGAAATTGGATTCTAAGAAGCGATGGCAACGATGCATTTACTTCTGGCTTTAGACCCGCTCGAGCATGTGCTGCCGCATACTCTCCTTAGGCTCGGGAGTTTGCACCTGACCAATCACATGCTGATGGCGCTCGTGGCGGCATTGCTGATGCTGTGGATTTTCCCGCGCCTGTTTAATCGTCCGCAGATCGAAGCCCCCACCGGCGCCAAAAATTTCTTCGAAGCCATCCTCGAATTTTTACGCATCGAAGTATTCCGCCCCGCATTAAAGGAACATACCGACCGTTTTGTGCCGTTCCTCTGGACGCTCTTTTTTTTCATCCTTTTCTGCAACGTACTGGGCGTGATTCCCTTCACGTCGTTCTTTGAATTGATCTCCGGCGGACATATCAAGCATCTCGGCGGCACCACGACCGGCGCCATCTCGACCACGGGAACGCTGGCCATCTGCGCCTTTTTCTTCATTCACGGCCAAGCGATCGACACCATCGCCCGCGACCTGATGAACGGCACCTACGGCAAGCATGGCCATCACGAAGAACACTCCAGCAACGGCGAAAAAGGCCACGAAGCCGCACATGATCTGGAGCATGCCCGCTCCGAAGCGTTGCCCGCGGACGTGGGCGGAAATATGAGTGCTTTGGGAAATCCTGTCGCTCATTACGACGACGACAAACATTTCCGAAAACATGGCAATGAAGGCGATCACGCGGAGGCCGTCACTGGGCATAAGATGACGCCATTGTCCGCCATCCTGCTGGCGATACCGCTGTACTTGTGGAACTTCGCCCCGCATCCGTTTCGGCCGCTGGAAGGCGAATCCAACGTCAAGTGGTTTGCGGACGTGCCGATGTTCCTGTTTCTGTTGGTGCTGGAACTGATCGGCGCGGTGATTAAGCCATTTGCGTTATGCGTTCGTCTCTTCGCGAACATGGTCGCGGGGCATATTTTGCTGGCGGTGCTGATCGGATTGATCGTGACGGTGCCGGGCGCGCTGCTAAAGACGATCGTCGGCGTGCCGATCGCGGGTCTCGATCTGGGCATTCAAATACTCGAAATTTTCGTGGCGTTTTTGCAGGCGTATATCTTCACGTTCCTGACGACGCTGTTCCTGGCCAGCGCCGTGGCGCCCGAACACTGAGCCTCGTCAGGGTAGCCGGCCCCTGGCGTTCCAAACACCAAGTTCGGCATTTATCAATCACCGTCTCCGCCGGCCACTGATATATTATCCGGCCCGGAAACGGAACTACGGGCGAAAAGCCCACGATAGGAGTTCTCATGGTAGCTTCAATTATGCCCATCCTCGCGGAGATGAGCGATCGCGGTCTGGCCGTCGCCGGCGCCGGCATCGGCATGGGTCTGGCCGTCATCGGCGGCGGCCGAGGCATCGGTCAAATCGGTGGATCGGCCGTCGAGGGCATCGCCCGCCAGCCGGAAGCCGGTGGTCGAATCGGCACCAACATGATCATCGCCGCCGCGCTGATCGAAGGCTTCACCTTCACCGCCATCATTCTGGCGTTCGTGCTTGCCAATAAGTAACGATTTTCGCCGGGAGAATATCCCGGCGAGAGTTTTTCTCGTCCGGACGGATCGCCCTTAAAGAGGTTGGCCACGATGCAATCGACACTGTTAAGCCGAATGACGCTCTTGTTGGTTTTGGCGCTCGGCGCCGGCCCGGCGCTCGCGCAGGAAGCGTCCAAATCCGCCGAAGCCGAGCCGAGTCTTCTGAGCGTCGATCTTCAATCGGCGGCATGGGTGCTGGGTATCTTCCTTGTCCTGGCGTTCATTCTGTACAAGAAAGCCTGGGTCAACGTACTGGCCGGCCTGAAAGGGCGCGAGCAGCGCATTCGCGGCGACATCGCCCAGGCCGAAGAAGCGCGGCTGAAGGCCGAGGCCACCCTGAAGGAATACAACCAGCAGCTGGCCACCGCCGAGGCTCGCGCCCGCGAGTTGATCGCCAAGGCGACGGTCGACGCCGTCAAGCTCGCGGATCACATCAAGGCGGATGCCGAGAACGCCGCGCAGGAACGGGCCGAGCGGGCCTTGCGGGATATCGAAGATGCGCGGGAGCAGGCGCTTCGGGATATTTACGCACAAGCGGCCGATCTATCGACGAGCATCGCCGAGCGGATTTTGAAGCGCAGCTTGAACGCCAACGACCAGCGCGATCTGGTGGCACAAAGTATCGAACAGGTGTCGGCGGTGAACCGCGGGTAGGAAGGAATAAGTTGCCAGGGAGATGAAGAGGACAGGCGGGCGACTACGAACAATTCTTCCGACTGACAACTAACAAATGGCAAATAACAACTGACAACTTTCAACTGGCAACTGGCAACTTATTCTTCCGACCGGCAACTTCTTCCCCATGGCAACAACCAAACACAATTCCCCCCTCTCGATGACCTATGCCCAGTCGCTGCTGGAACTTGCCAATCAGGGCAACCGGGCGGCGGACATCGGCGCGGAGCTTGAGGGCATCGGCGAGATTCTCGAGAACGAGCCGGTGTTTCGCGACTACCTGGCCGATCCCGGCATCGGCGACGCGGAGCGAACCGCCGCGATCGAGAAAATCTTTCGCGGGCGCGTCTCCGATCTGCTTTACAATTTTCTCGGCGTGCTGAACAACAATCGCCGCCTTCGCCTCCTCGGGCAGATCGTATCGGCCTATGACGACCTTCTCGAAGCCCAAATCGGCAATGTCGAAGTCGATGTGACCACCGCCCAGCGCTTGAGCCCCGAGGAACTGGAGCAAGTTCGCGGACGGGTGAGCGAAACGATCAAGAAGAACGCCATCATTCACCAGTACATCGACGAGACGATCATCGGCGGCCTGGTGATCCGCATCGGCGATAAGGTAATCGACGCCAGCGTGAAACAGCAGCTTCAATCGATGCGTCAACAATTGCTGGCGGCCGCTCAGAAAGTGCGCGGTTAATCGGGATGCGCGCAAACCTGATCCGCGTGCAAAGCACTCGTGATTGTTTAGCCGCCCCGCTTGCGGCGCGCGTCCAAGCGTGCCGCTCATCCGAACGCACGTCGACTTAAAGCGCTCCTCGACGTGCCCCCCGAGCAGGGTTGACGATGTAGCGCGTTTCGCACGCAAAAAGATCAATAGACGTTTCGACGGTTTACGAAAAATGTGAGAGATCGGCGGGACATTCCCGCCTTACCAAAGGACACGGGCCAGAACCCCGTGCTAAGACATGGCAATTAACGTCGCGGAAATTACCAGCGTATTGAAGCAGGAAATCGCAGGCTTCGAGCAAAAAGTGAAACTGAGCGAAGTCGGCGCCGTCATCGAAGTCGGCGACGGCATCGCCCGCATCTACGGCCTGCGCAACGCCATGGCCGGCGAACTGCTGGAATTCGAGCACGGCGTCATGGGCCAGGTCTTCAACCTCGAAGAAGATTCGATCGGCGCCGTCATCTTCAACAACCCGCTGGAGATCAAGGAAGGCGACACCGTTAAGTCCACCGGCCGCCTGCTTGAAGTGCCGGTCGGCGAAGCGGTCATCGGCCGGGTGGTCAATCCGCTCGGCGTACCGCTCGACGGCGGGCCCGCAATCCCGTCAAATGAAACCCGCAAACTGGATATCGTCGCTCCCGGCATCGCCGAGCGCAAGCCGGTGAATGAACCCTTGCAGACGGGAATCAAGGCGATCGACTCGATGATCCCCATCGGCCGGGGCCAGCGCGAGCTGATCATCGGCGACCGCAAGACCGGCAAGTCCGCCATCGCCATCGACACGATCATCAATCAAAAAGGGGCCGGCGTGAAGTGCTTCTACGTCGCCATCGGTCAGAAGGAAAGCACCGTCGCCGCGATCGTGGATACCCTCAAGGCCAATGGGGCGATGGAATACACCACGGTGGTCGTCGCCGGCGCCGCCGACCCGGCGCCGTTGCAGTACATCGCGCCCTACGCCGGTTGCGCGATGGCGGAATATTTCATGTGGAAGGGGGAGGCGACGCTGGTCGTCTACGACGACTTGTCGAAACAGGCCGCCGCCTATCGGCAGTTGTCGTTGTTGCTCCGGCGTCCGCCGGGACGCGAGGCGTATCCGGGCGACGTGTTTTACCTGCACAGCCGATTGCTCGAGCGCGCCGTCAAGCTCAGCGACGCCAACGGCGGCGGATCGCTCACCGCCCTGCCGATCATCGAAACGCAGGAAGGGGAAGTGTCGGCCTACATCCCCACCAACGTCATCAGCATTACCGATGGGCAGATTTATTTGGTTCCCGATCTATTCTTCGCCGGTGTTCGCCCCGCCGTTGACGTCGGCGTGTCGGTCAGCCGCGTCGGCGGCAACGCCCAGACCAAGGCGATGAAGAAAATCGCCGGTGGCCTGAAGCTCGACCTGGCGGCATATCGCGAGCTTGAGGCCTTCGCCCAATTGGGCACCGAATTGGATAAAGCCACGCAAAAGCAGCTTGATCGCGGCTCTCGTTTGGTCGAGCTTCTCAAGCAACCGCAATATCGGCCGATGTCGGTCGAGCAGGAAGTAATCGTTATTTTCGCCGGAACGCAGGGATTTCTCGACGATGTCCCGATCGGGCGCGTTCAGGAGTTTCAGACCGCGCTGCTGGCATATGTCGATGCCAGCGCGCCGCAAGTGCGTAAGAATCTCGCCGAGAAAAAAGAGCTGACAGCCGACATCGACAAGGAAATCCGCGAAACGCTCAAAGCCTTCCGAACGACGTGGAAGTAGGCGTTTGACGAATCGCCGCTAACTTATTGTGCATCCCACCTTAACGCGGAGGATTAAATTTCCTCCGCGTTAATTTCTTGTTAGAAACAGATCAACAAATCAAGCCCATCTGTGTCTATAAAGCTAATCCGCCCCGGCGCCAAGCCGATAGGTCTGGGTAGGGGCGATGCCGGATAATGAGTCGCGTTGCCGTCGCCCGCCTGTGGTTTGCAGTCGGCATTAAAAATGCGGCGCCGCGTTTGAAATGTTTGGCACGTCTCGAACGTATTAAGGGTGTATTGGTTCGGAACCACAGTAGACGTATCGTAAAATAGGTACAGGGAACCGTGCCACGTTTTTTCCGGGGCGAAAATCATGATCTCATCTTCAACCAGCGGCAACTCGGGCGGATCATCGCCCAAATCACTCTTCGGCTACGAAGTCCTCGACTTCATCGGCGAAGGCGCCGGTAGCTCCATCTACCTCGTGAGCCATCCTGATTCGCATCAGATCTACGCCCTCAAACATGTCGTCCGCAAGGTGGAAAAGGACGAACGATTCGTGGATCAGCTTCAAAACGAATACGAAGTTGGCCGGCATATCTCGCATCGCGGCTTGCGGAAAAGCGTCGATTACAAAATCAATCACACGCTCTTGCGAAAGACCATCGACGCGATGCTGGTGATGGAACTCGTTGACGGCACGCCGCTGGAATCCCGCCTGCCCGACACGCTGCTTGAGACGGTGGATGCCTTTATTCAAACCGGCGAGGCGCTATCGCACCTTCATCAACTCGGGTATGTGCATTGCGATCTGAAGCCCAACAACATCCTTCGCGACGCCTCGGGTGAAGTGAAGGTGATCGATCTTGGCCAGGCGTGTAAGGTCGGCACCAAAAAGGAGCGCATTCAGGGTACGCCGGACTACATCGCGCCCGAGCAGGTAAAGTGCCAGGAAGTGACGCCGAAGACCGACGTATTTAACTTTGGCGCCACGATGTATTGGTGCGTGTGCGGCAAGAAGATGCCGACGCTTTTCACGTTAAGCAAAGGGGAGAACAGCTTTTTGATCGACAGCGAGATTCCCTCGCCGCGTCAGAACAATCCGATGGTTCCCGAAGCGTTGTCGAATCTCATTATGGACTGCGTAAAAAACTCGGCTTCAAAGCGTCCGGAGATGGCCGACTGCATTCGCCGGCTGGAATTGGTGAAACATGTGATGCAGCGGAGCTCGCAACCGGCCAACCTCGCTTCGGACGACTCACGCTTCGCGGGAGCGGGCGCGAGGTAAGAGGCGCTAGCAAGCAATAATCGAATAATTCCTGGGCCATCGGCGAATCAACTTTTTCCGTATGAGCGGCTACCCTGTGGAAGCAAGAAAGGAGTTCCGATGACTGTGCAGGATTTGGCGCGGAGAATCGTCAAGTTGGAACAAACCGTAGCCGAGTTGTCGCAACCCACTTCGCGCAGCGGATCTTGGTATATCGCGCACGCGGGACAGTTTAAGAACGATCCAGTTTACGAAGAAATCGCGAGTCGCGGCCGAGCCTATCGGCGATCACTCCGCCCTAAGTCCCGCCGGAAAAAACTGTGATAATTCTTGACACGGATATCATCTCAATTCTCGACACGCAGTCTGGTGAAGCTTACGAAAACTTGGTACGACGCCTCGGTAATCCGCAGGTTAATCGCGTTGGCGTCACCATCGTCAGCGTGGAAGAACAAATGCGCGGATGGCTCTCTTACATTGCCGCGTCTCGAACAACGTCCAGGCAGGTGGTCGGATATTCCCGCCTTAACGCGGTATCAGCAGCAGGAGGTTCTTGATTTCGACAGCGCGGCGGCGGCAATTTTCGACGAACTCAAATTTTCGCGACTTAGGATTGGTTCCATGGATCTCGAAATCGGCGCTATCGCGCTGGATCGCAAGGCTCTTCTGGTGTCAAGAAATTTGCGAGATTTTAGAAGAATTCCAAACGTCCATGTGGAAGACTGGACCCAGTGATTGCGTCAAGTTTTTGTCCTCCAATCCACCTGTTGGAAGGCAACGAATCGCTTTCCAAAATCTCGCGCATCGGCTCGTTCCCACGGGTCGAAAACGCCACGAAATCCGCGGCCTTGCCCGGCGTCAAACTGCCGATTCTCGACTCCATCTCCAAGGCTCGGGCGGCCCGCACCGTAGCCAATTCCCATAGCGCGCCGGCGGGCATGTCAGGCGCCAGATCGTGCAACAGGCGTAGATCGTCCACGAGATTCAGATTCGGCGAACTGGCCGTGCTGTCGGTCCCGACGGCGACGTTGATTCCCGCCTCCAGCATCCGCCGCCAGCGGTGGGGCGCGTGGCCGAAGTAGGCGTGCGTGCGCGGGCAGTACACAACCGACGCCCGGCCGCAAGCCAGCATCGCCATTTCTTCGTCGTCGCAATAATTGACGTGAGCCAGCAGGGTTGGATACGCGAGCAGTCCAAGCGAACGGGCAAAGCGAATCGCTCCGCCATGGAAGGTTGGCGTCAGATCATCCCAAGCATCGAGATAATCCCATAGGTCGCGAAACGGTCCGCGATGATCTGCGAGAAATTCGCCCTCGGCCGTCGTCTCGGCCAGATGCGTCGCCAGCGGCATGCCGCGCTCGCGGGCGACTTGCAGACAGCGGGAGTATCCGTCGGCGTCGATCGAGTAGGGCGCGTGCGGCGAAACGCCAATCCGCAGACGATCGCTTGATAGGCTCGCGTCGGCGGCGATCGCGAGGCGCTCCTCCAGAAATCCACGGCGCCGGGCCATGGCTTGCACTTCACCGTAGCTCACGACGCGCAGCGGGCCGGCGGCAAGAAGCGGCCGCGTAATGCTGCATTGGCGGCTGATGTCGCCGACGCAAGTGACGCCGAAGCGAAGACACTGGTCGACGCCCGTTTCCACGCCGCCGACAGTGAACGCGCGCACCGCGTCAGCCGTCGGCGCCGAGCGCGGCAACAAACGCTTGAGCCACTCCACAAAATCCGCTGGGCGATTCCCCGGCGTCAGGGCGCTGAGCTCAAGATGCACGTGAGCGTTGACCAAGCCCGGCATCAACACCATGTCGCCGAGTTCTTCGACGAGCGCTTGCGGATATCGCCAACGCAGTTCGGCCGCCGATCCGATCGAAAGAATATGTCCACCGCTGAACGCCACGCCGGCCTCCGGCCGTATCGGTCCGTCCATCGGCGCGATCCATGCGGCGGTTATTACCGAAACCGGCGGCTGGGATAGTGAAGCGGAACGTTGCACTCGGTACATGGTAGGTGGGCGCGAGCGACGGGTGTAGAGTTCATGTCGCGTCCTCGTCCATTTCCGCCTGAAGCAGTTCCGCCGCCTTTCTTGCGTTGGCCAGGCGACGGCGGGCGAAAGACTGCGTCGATTCAAAATAAAAACCGTCCTTCAGGCGCGCTTCCCAGTAGCCGTATTGAATCCGCTTTTCGATGCCGTCGGCGATCTCCGTGACGCTGCCCCCTTTGCGGGCGGTCTGCACCGCCAGGCGGAGGAGTCCCACCACGCCGAAATCGTCAAGGCTGACCGCGTCGGTGAGGAGCTTGGCTTCGTCGATGCCGGGAGGTCGCTGGTGCATTTCGCGGAGGACGCGCGCGGTGCGTTCCAACAACTCTTCGCTGGCTTCTTTGCCGGCGGCGCGGATCAACATCTCGATGGCTTCCTCGCTTCGTTCGCGGGCGCTCGGACGAGCCGCGCGACCCACCGGTACGGAGCGCGACCGGCGTTGGGGGAATTGCAGGGCGTAGCAGGCGAGTTCCATCGCCTCCGTATCCAATTTGGCGGGATTGATCGGCGTTATCCCCGTAAACCGCCTGACGCGGTTCCAAAGCCGGCGGGCCTCGTCCAACAATCGGGTACTGCTTGCGCCATGGTCATCGACCACTGTCAGCGTCTTTTGCAGGTGTTGAACGAGCTTCGCATCGAGCGGCATAGACAACGCCTCCGCGAATCCTTTCGCAGGTTGCATACCTCCAGCCTCAAAAGAGGATTAATCCGCGCAACATTAGTTGCCGTATGGGATCAAGGACTGCCGTGAAGGTCTGTTAATTCCCCGAACTAAGATACGCCAGTATCATCAAATCCTGACACGAATGGAACAAAGCAATCACCTGAAACAGGCGGAAATTGGCACAATGGAAGGGGATTTACGGGATTTGATAGGAATATTTGGCGCGGCGGCGACATCCCACCATCGCCATTTTGTGCAGATTCCCCGGCGCTCCCAAAATCTCAGTGAGATTTTAGTCGCGGCCGCGTGCGTTCGATCGCCGCCAGCGATACAAATATGCGCTTATGAAAGCACACTTTTTTCTTTTTGCGATTTACGTCGGCGCGGCGGTTCTCGGCGCATCCGGCGCGGAGCCGACGCATCCTGAACCAAATCCGCCGGCCTCAGCGCCGGCCACCGTGCCCACGCATGACCCGCGCGAGGCCGCCATTCTTTCGGGCGTCACTCAGCTCACGAGCGGCTTTGATAAAGCCGGCGAAGCGTATTTTTCGCGCGACATGAAATGGATTATTTTTCAGGCGAGCCCGCACGGGATGCCGCATTATCAAATGTATGTGGCGCCTCTGAAATGGGAAGAAGATCGGATCGCCGGCATCGGCACGCCCACGCGGATCAGCCCCGAGCCGTCGAGGAACACCTGCGGCTTTTTTTCGCCCGACGGAAATTCGATCATTTTCGCCTCGACCGCCGGCAAAGAAGATCCCACCGTTAAGGAAGGCGGCTATCAGCGCGAAGGCCGCGATTATCGCTGGGCCTTTCCGGCGGGGATGGAAATCTACAAGGCGGATGGTTGGAAAAAACAGGTCCAAGCGGCCGCCGCCAACAATATTTTCTCGATCAATCTCGCCACGCGCCCGCTGACCAACAACGACGTGTACGACGCCGAGGATGCCTTCTCGCCCGACGGAAAGTGGATCTGTTTCTGCTCGATGCGCACCGGCGACGGCGATATTTACGTCATGCGCGCCGACGGCTCGCACGTCGTGCGCATAACCCACCAGGACGGATACGACGGCGGGCCCTTCTTCTCGCCCGACGGCAAACATCTGGTCTACCGCAGCGATCGAAACAAGAACAATCTCTTGCAGGTATTCGTCGGCGACCTGGCTTTCGACGCCGAGGGAAATATCACGGGAATTTCAGCCGAGCATCCGATCACGCATGACGGCAACGTGAACTGGGGTCCGTCTTTTTACCCCGACGGAAATCACATCATCTACGCCACGAGCAAACACGGACACGCCAACTACGAGTTGTACGTCATTCGATCCGACGGCACGCACGACGTACGGGTGACCTTTACGCCCGGCCCGGATATCCTGCCGATCTTTTCGCCGGACGGCAAATGGCTGATGTGGACGTGCAAGCGCACGTTGAACAACACGTCGCAGGTATTCGTGGCGCGATTCACGCCGCCGCAGGGATGGTAGACGAAGATTTATCAGACGACGGAAACCGCGCGGCCGACGCTGCGCTTGCGGTTGATCATCTGTCGGCCCTTTTTGGTGCGCATCCGGGCGCGAAACCCGATGCTTCGGGCACGCTTGATCTTGCTGGTCTTGTGGGGGTAATGCATGGCAGTTCCTGACGTTGCGATACTCTAAAAGGCGCCGCGTTTGACCGGCCCGGCCGGATCTGGCGACAAAGCCGGCCCGCCAACAGGCGGGCCGGAAAGAGCCATCTATACCAGATCGCTTGCGAATTTCCAATCATCCCGGCGATATTTCCCCTGCGATCGTTAAGGAAGGATATATCATAACCGATTTAATTTTTGTCCGAATCGACTCATTTAATAAGGACTGGAAATGAATGTTTTGTCAAGACTAATTCGTGACGAAAGCGGCGGGGAAGTCCTCGAACATGCTTTGATCGTCGGTTTAATCGTCGTCGCCGCCATCGCGGGTCCGACACAACGATATCTTTCGCGTTAACGCCGACACTGGACTTCCCCCCGGATGGCGGGCGCGGCGAACGAACAGCATAATCGCTGTTACAAGGAGTTCGTCATGCCAAGAAGAAAGTTCACGCGAGAGTTCAAGATGTCCGCGGTCCGTTTAAAGCCATGTTTCGCGACTCGGAAACAGCGTTTGCCAAAAAAGATGGCGACACCCGCCCCTGGTTTTTTCGCTGATTTTTTCTTGACATTCTTCAAAATAGACGATTAACTATCCAGTCATGCGTTTGAATGCCGTCCGATGCTCGCGACTTTCTCTGGCCCTTGCGGGCCTTAGCATTGATTACGCGCGATCGTAGCGGCACTGGACTTTTGCAACGAATAACCGCCCTACGATCTTCTGATCGTGGGGTTTTTTGTTTTATGGAACGACCGAGGAGACCAAGATGGAAACCGTGCGAATTTTTGATACGACCCTGCGCGATGGCGAACAATCTCCCGGCGCCACCCTCACGCTGCCGGAGAAACTGGAAATCGCGCGCCACCTCGAAGCGATGGGCGTCGATATCATCGAGGCGGGGTTTCCGATCAGTTCGCCGGGGGATTTTGAATCGGTCAGCGCGATCGCCGCGGAAATGACAAAGAGCGTCGTCTGTGGATTATCGCGCTGCACGCCAAAGGATATCGAGCGGGCGGGCGAAGCGGTGAAGCATGCGGCCAAGCCTCGGATTCATGTCTTTTGCGCCACGTCCAAGATCCATCGCGATCATAAACTCAAGAAGGGAAAGGAAGACATCATCCGCATCAGCGTCGAATCGATCAGGCAGGCGAAAGAGTACACGCCGGACGTGGAGTTCTCGCCGGAAGACGCCAGCCGAACCGAGTTGGAATTTCTCGAAGAAATCGTGCAGGCGGCCATCGAAGCCGGCGCCACGACGATCAATCTGCCGGATACGGTCGGCTATGCGACGCCCAAAACGTATGGGGAGATTTTCGTCCATCTGCTGCGGAAGTTGCCGATGATTCGCGAGAAGAACATCGTTCTTTCCGCCCATTGCCATGATGACTTGGGATTGGCGGTCGCCAATTCGCTGGCGGCGGTGGAGAACGGCGCCAGGCAGGTCGAATGCACCATCAACGGCATCGGCGAACGCGCGGGAAACGCCGCCCTGGAAGAAATCGTGATGGCCCTGCGCACGCGCAATGACTATTACAAGATCGGCACTCGCATCGAGGCAACGAAGATTTATTCCGCCAGCCGAATGGTCAGCACGCTCACCGGCCTGGCCGTTCAGCGCAATAAAGCGATCGTCGGCGAAAACGCCTTCGCCCACGAAGCGGGGATTCACCAGGACGGCGTGCTGAAATATCGCGAGACCTACGAGATCATGGATCCGGCCACCGTGGGAATCCCCAAGAACACGCTGGTGCTCGGAAAGCACAGCGGCCGACATGCGTTTCGCGATCGGGTTACAGGTTTGGGGTACAAACTGAACGATGAGCAACTGGAAGCCGCGTTCGGGAAGTTCAAAGCGCTGGCCGACAAAAAGAAGGAAGTATTCGACGAAGACATCGAAGCGCTGGTCGATGAGCAGTTGGAGACGGACCACGTCGTGTGGGAACTGGTCGGCTTACAAGTGACCAGCGGCTCGAACACGATCGCGACGGCCGCCGTCAAGCTGCGCGAAAGCAACGGCGAAGTGCGGACCGACGCCTCGGTGGGCGATGGTCCGGTCGACGCGATCTACTCCGCCATTCAACGTCTCACCGGCATCCAATGCTCGGTGCTCGATTATCGAATTCGTGCGGTAACGAAAGGGAAAGAGGCGCAGGGCGAGGTGCAGATCGAGTTGGAGCACAGCGGCCGCAAGGTTCGCGGGCGCGGGTTGAGCACGGACATTCTCGAAGCGAGCGCGCTCGGATACTTA
Source organism: Tepidisphaeraceae bacterium (assembly GCA_035551995.1). Lineage (GTDB taxonomy): Bacteria > Planctomycetota > Phycisphaerae > Tepidisphaerales > Tepidisphaeraceae > RYN-428. The sequence continues at coordinate 36,240 of DASZME010000035.1, read as the reverse complement.
GCCGCGATCAATCGCCTTCGCAGTATCACTTACCGGGAAAAAATCGTGACGCAACACGCGGGAGTGTGAGGTCTGGCTTGAGATCGTCTTGATTTTCCGTCCCGCTATACCACCGTCACTTGTTTCTCCATCGCTTTCTTCTGCTCGGCGACTTCCATCGCCGCCTTGATGAAGCCCATGAACATCGGCGCCGGGTTCAGCGGCCGGCTTGTCAGTTCGGGATGCGCCTGGGTGCCGAGGAAGTAGGGGTGTACATCCTGGGGGAGTTCGAGAACCTGCATGATCGGGAAATTCGGGGCTTTGCCGCTGAAGACCAGGCCGTGCTGTTCGAGGGTGGCGATGTATTTCGGGTCGACTTCGTAGCGGTGGCGGAAACGCAGTCGCATTCGGGTGGCGTTGTTGTAGAGGCGGGAGACGAGGCTGCCGCGTTTGAGGTCGATGTCCTTGCCGCCGAGGCGCATGTTGCCGCCGAGTCCTTCGATTTTCTTTTGTTCGGGAAGGATGTCGATGACGGGGGATTTACATCGAGGGTCAAATTCGGAACTGTTGGCGTCGGCGATGCCGCAGACGTTGCGGGCGTATTCGATGACGGCCATCTGGAAGCCGAGGCATAGGCCGAGGAAGGGTATTTTATTTTCGCGAGCCCAGCGGATGCATTCGATTTTGCCTTCGGTGCCGCGGGCGCCAAACCCGCCGGGGACGATGATGCCGTGGCAGTCCTCCAGGCGTCGATCGACCGAATCGGTGTCGATCAGCGTGGTATCAAGCCAGCGGAGATTGACGTTGCAGCCCAGATGCACGCCGCAATGTTCGGACGCCTTGATGATGCTGGCGTAGGCGTCGCGCAAGGCGGTGTATTTGCCGGTGACGGCGATCGTCACTTCCTTTTCGGCTTTTCCGATTTGATCGACGAACCAGTGCCATTTGGTGCGGGCTTCGTCCTCGGCTTGCTGGTTCACGCGTTCGTGAAGATCGAGAAGGGTGAGGACTTCGCGGTCCATGTTTTGGTTTCGCAGGGCGTCGGGGATGAGGTAGATGGAATCGACGTCGTGCATGGAAACGACCCGCCGCATGGGGACGTTGGTGTACATGGAGATTTTCTCGCGGACTTTGTCCTTGACGGGATTTCCGGCCCGGCAGGCGATGATGTGCGGCATAATGCCGACCTCCATCAGCCGTTTGATTCCAAGCTGGGCGGCCTTTGATTTTTGTTCTCCGAGGGCGTTGGGCTCAAGGACGTAAGTGAGAGCGACGAAAACGACGGCGTGCTCGCCTTCTTCAAAGGCGAGTTGTCTACACGCTTCGAGATAATGGGAATTTTCATAGTCGCCGACGGTGCCGCCGACTTCGACGAAAACCACGTCGGCTTTCGTGCGGGCGGCCAATTCGCGGAGGCGAAGCTTGATTTCGCCGGTGACATGCGGGATGGCTTGAACATCACGGCCGAGGTATCCCCCTTCGCGTTCTTTTTTCAGGACGGCCGACATGATCTGGCCATTGGTGGTGAAATTGTTTCGGGATAAATCCTGGCCGAGCAGGCGCTCGTAGGTGCCGAGGTCCATGTCGGTTTCGATGCCGTCGTCGAGGACAAAAACTTCGCCGTGGCGGTAGGGATTGAGGGTGCCGGAATCGATGTTGTAGTAGCCTTCCATCTTGATGGGGGCGACCTTGAGACCTTTGTCTTGCAGGAGCTTGGCGAGCGACGAGGCGAAGATCCCTTTGCCAAGGCCGCTCATGACGGTGCCGACCACGATGACATACTTGTGGTGGCCGCGTTGATAGCCTTCGGGCATCGGCGTGTAGAATTCGGTCTCTTCGGTTTGATTGCCGATCTTGGCGAGAAGTTCCTGGTTGCTCATGTTAGTCATGTTGGTCACCGCCGAAACAAAACGCCCCGCAAGCGGGGCCGCTAAACATATCGTCGCGAATCCGAGGACTATTTATTTCGCGCTCCGCCATCGCATTACGAAATCCGCGTACTGCTCGGCCGTATCGATTCCGTGCGTCGCCCGGCTGACCTTCAGGACATACATCGGCCAGCCATGTTCCAATACCCGAAGCTGTTCGAGCTTTTCCGTTTGTTCGAGCGGCGTTGGGGTCCACGAGGCGAAATCCAGCAGAAATTCACGTCGATAGGCGTAAATCCCCAGATGTAAATAATAGGGCTGCAGTCGTTCCGCCGCCGCGTCGCGTTGAAAAGGAATCGGCGATCTGGAAAAGTAAATCGCCTGTCCGTTCAGTCCGATCACCACTTTGACAAGATTCGGGTCCCTTGGATCGGCCTCGGCTGGAAACGGCGTGGCCGCGGTGGCCATCATTTCTTTTCGTCGCTCCAGCCGTTCGATTAAAGCATCGACCACATCCGGCTCAATTTCCGGCTCGTCTCCCTGCACGTTGACGAGAATTTCATCGTCGATGCCCGCCGCCACCTCGGCGATCCGGTCCGTACCGCTCTGATGAGCGGCCGATGTCATTACGCAGCGCGTCTTGAACGGGCGCAGCGACTCGACGATTCGCGTGTCGTCGGTCGCGACGATCACTTGTCGAACCCTGGCGCAACGCCGCACCTGCTCGACCACATGTTGGACGAGCGGCATGCCGGTTTCTGACGCGACAATCTTGGCCGGGAATCGGGTGGACCCGAAGCGGGCGGGAATAACGACGGTCGCAGCCAAAGTCGATCCTTCTGAGCGGACATTCGGGTCAACTTCAAACTGTAGAGCGAACATAAGGGGATGATGAAGAAGTGTCAAATTTTACCGTTCAAACATCATGCGCGATTGTTTAGCGGCCCCGCTTGCGGGGCGGTTTGCTCGCCGGGATGTCTATTCCCCACCGTAACAAATCGCCCCGCAAGCGGGGCCGCTATAAACATCACGTTACGCGACGGGAATTTATTTTGAATCCGCACCTCAATTCGCCACGAAATCCATGATCCGTGCCGCATGCCCCGCGCTCCTGGTTTCCTTCGACATTCGCAATGTCAGCGTATGCTCCCCCTTCTTCAAATCGGCGGCGAACATCACGGTCCGCGGATAGTGCAATCCCCTGCTGAAACGATGAAATAAATCGACCGGCTCAAACGCCATGCCGTCAATGCTTCCCTCGACTATTCCCGCGTCCGGCCCGGCGACGACGTAGGCGCCGATCGCAGTGCCGTCGAATTTCAGCGTCAGTTCCGCGCCGAGCTCGGTCGCGGTCAACATCGGAATTGACGTGAAGCGCTCGCGCTTCCCGCCGGGCAGTTTTTTCCAATCGGGGACGCCAATTGTCCAGCCATCGGTGATCTTCGCGTCGGCGGGGTCGATAAAACGGCCGCGCTCATAGTTCAACGGGTCAAGGGGTTCGGCCGGCATCGCGAGCGGCGTTATTTTGGCTTCGGCGCCGAGGGGGGATAACCAGGCTTGACTTAAGAGTTTATCGATCATGTGCGAGCAGATCGCGTTGCCGAACGGGGCGGGATGCACGCCGCCGTATTGCTTCCAGGTGAGTTTCTTCGATTCAAGCTCCTGCGAAATTTCTCTGGCGAGATTGATCGTTGATATATCGTAATGTTTCGCGACCACTTCATGCGCTTCAACCGTCAACGGCGTTTTGCCGGACTTAAACGTCGCCAGCATCCCTTCGTTGACGAAGTAGGTGACGACGATATCCATGTTCGGATTCCCGCGTCGGGCATGGCGGATGATGCCTTCCATGCCGCGGATGCATTCGGCTCGTGTGTGGCCGGCGTCCTGATCGTCGTTGACGGCGAACTCAATAAAAAATAGATCGATCGGGCCTTTGCTCAACACGTCCGATTCGAGCCGAAAGGCGCCGGTCGTCGAGCAGGTTGACGAGACGCCGGCGTCGATGAACTTGAAGTCGGTGGTCGGAAATCGGCGTTTGAGCAGATCGCAGACCATGGGGCGATAGCCGTTCATCTCGGTGATCGATCCGCCGATGAAGGCCACGGTTCCTCTTTTTTCCTTTTCGAATCTGATCCGGCAATTATCGAGGCTGCCGCGAAACTGCACGTTTGGCTCATTTGACGGCGGATTTTCAGCGGAAGATGCGTTGACGCATATCAACAGGAAGGCCAGCGTTAAGGCGAAGCCGGCGCGTCGAGTCAAAGCAAAGATAGAATATCGGCGGGCGGATGCCGGCGGTTGGATGGTGTGCATGCGATTGTGATCCTTCGAAGGCTGTTACCCATGATACCCCCGGCGGCTTTTCACGTTTGTGGTGGCGTCCGATCGGATGCAGAATGTTCAGCGGTCCCGCTTGCGCAGCGACGCTGCACGCCAATCTTCGCCGCACGAATCACAGTGGGAATCGAACCCGCCGCAAAAGGCCCGGCTAAACAACGAAGAGTCCGTTCGGTACAATTCCATACGTTAAACAATTCTCAATTCCGGGAAAACATCTTTGGAGGATTCATGCGTTCAACACGCCTGGCTCTTATCGCGTCGCTCTTGCTCACTGTCGCGGGAACCGCCTTCGCGGCCGATCGTCCTGCCAATCAACCGCCCGAAGGGTTCACCAGCCTTTTTGACGGCAAGACTCTGACAGGTTGGCACGGGCGCCAAGGGACATATAGTCCGTACGACGAAGCGAAGCTTACGCCCGAAGAACACAAAGCTAAACAGGAACAATGGGCGGCGGACCTCGCCAAGCATTGGAGCGTCGATACCGCCAAGGGCGAAATCGTCTCCGACGGGCACGGCGTCTATCTCGCCACCGAAAAAGATTACGGCGATATGGAAATGTGGGTCGATTGGCTGATGGTCAGTCACAATGGCGATTCAGGCATCTATCTGCGCAGCGTCCCCCAAATTCAAATATGGGATCCGGAGAACCCGCATGAAGTGAAGAATGGCGCGCAGCGAGGCTCGGGCGCCCTTTGGAACGACGATAAGGACAATCCCGGCAAATGGCCGCTCGTGAAGGCCGACAATCCCGTGGGAACCTGGAACACCCTTCACATTAAGATGGTCGGGTCGCGCGTCTGGGTTTGGCTTAACGACAAGCAGACGGTGGACGGCGCCATCCTTGACAACTATTTCGACCACACCCGGCCCATTCGCCCCGCCGGCCCGGTCGAACTTCAAACGCACGGTTCGGAGATTCGCTTTCGAAACGTCTTCATGCGCGAAATTCCCTCCGCCGAAGCCAACAAGGTCCTCAGCGAGGTTTCCGGGGAAAAAGGGTTTAACAGTGTCTTCAACGGCAAAGACTTCACCGGCTGGGGCGGTCCGATCGACAATTATGAAGTGAAAGACGGCGCCATTGTCTGCAAACCGAAAAAAGGCGGCACGATTCACACCATCGAAGAATTCGCCGATTTTGAAGTGAAAGTCGAGTTCAAACTCCCGCCCGCCGGCAACAACGGCCTGGCCATCCGATACCCCGGCACGGGCGACACCGCCTACGTCGGCATGTGCGAATTGCAGATTCTCGACGACACTTCGCATTCTTATGACAAGCTCGATCCGCGCCAATATTGCTGCTCGATCTACGGCGTCGTCCCCGCAAAGACCGGCTATCTCCGCCCGCTGGGCGAATGGAATTTCGAGCATGCCACCATTAAGGGCCATACGATCAAGGTTGAGCTGAATGGATACACGGTGATCGATGCCGACGTGAGCACCGTCAAAGAATTCATGCACAATAGCAAGCATCCGGGCCTGATGCGAACGTCGGGATCGTTCGGCTTCGCCGGGCACAATGATCCGGTTGAGTTCCGCGCTATCGAGATCAAGAAGGTGGAATAGGCGTGGATTTTACGCGCCGCCACGATCGTGATGCGCGGCGTCTCAAGGTGGTGAGCGATCGCCGCAAGAAGAGACGGGTTTCCCCCGTCCCATTTCAGCGACCGCTGATCGCCTTTTTTGTTATTGGGTCGATTGCAGAGTTCCCTTTCTTATGGCATGCGACGTGCTAAATCTAAATCAAGAGAAGAGGGTCTTTGGACCGATAAGAATTTGATCCGATAAGGGAAGGTTTGCCAGGAGAACCGATGAAACCCGCCAGCCAACCACTTTGCTGTTCCGTTCGCGCTTACAATCTCCTTGGCGGTCAGCTTGCGAACATGAGTTCCAGCGACGCGCTGCTGAATGGTGCAGTAGCGATCGCCATGCACGAAATGCCCGATGCCGACCCGGCTGCGGTTGACTTGATTCTGCAAAATTATGCGGATCGAATTCGGGGGCGAGTGCGCGGGTCACAGCCGCAAGCGCTGCTCGCCCACCTTCACGAATTTTTGTTCGACGAGTTGGGGCTGGTCGGGAACTCCGAAGATTATTATTCCCCCGCCAACAGCTATCTGCCGGCGGTTCTTAAGACTCGCAAGGGATTGCCGATCACGTTGAGCCTCGTTTACAAGCTGATCGCGGAGCGACTTGGCATTCGTTGCTGGGGCGTTGGGCTGCCCGGTCATTTCATGATCGGCGTCGAAACCGATGGCGCCCCGATGTTGGTGGATGCGTTTGCGGGCGGCCGGGTCTTGACCGCCGACGAGGCGCACAGCCGACTCCAGGAAATGTTCGGCGCCGAGATGCAGTGGAGCGAAGAGCTTCTGCGGCCGGCTTCCAACCGTCATTGGCTGACGCGGATACTTCAAAACCTGTTGAACGTATTCGGCGCCGCCGGTCGGTATTCGGATGTCGCCGCCGTCCTCGAGATGGAAATGCTTTTGTGGCCCGACCAGAACCATTTGCAGCGCGATCTGGGCCTCGTTCTGGCGCGGTGCGGATTGTCCCGTCCGGCGAGCATCTGGATCGATCGCTATTTGCAAACCAACCCCGACGATCCCCAGCAATCTCAACTGCGCGAGTTGCTCCAGGTTTTAGGAACCTGATGGTTGCAACCGGTTTTCCGAAGAGCGCATCGTCGTTCGACGAAAGGCGGAAGCGATAATCAGGTAGACCCATCATTTGGTCGTTTCCGTTTCGCTCCGCTTGTCGTCAATCACCGAGCGCACAATATCATCCAGCGCAAACTTCGGCGAAAACGAAATCACCGAGCGAATTTTGTCCAGTTGAGGCGCCCGCCGCGCCATGTCGTCGAACTTCTGGCCATACGCTTGCTCATAGGTGATGTGTTTGCTTGTGCTCTTTGAGTCCGACAACCGAATCACGCGCTCGGCAAGGTCATTCATCGAGATTTCAACGTCGCTTCCGAGGTTAAAGACCTGTCCGATCGCCGCCGGCGAGGTGAACAGGCGAACCATCGCGTCGATCACGTCGGCGACATGACAGAAACAGCGGGTTTGTTTTCCGTCGCCGTAGACGCTGAGCGGTTCTCCTCTAAGTGCGGCGGCGACGAAACGCGGCAAAACCATTCCATACATTCCCACTTGTCTAGGCCCCACGGTATTGAACAGCCGCACGATTCTCACCGGCAAGCCATATTGCTTGTGATACGCGAGCCCGAGAAACTCATCGATTCCTTTGCTGTACGCGTAACACCAGCGGCTATGCCGGGTCGATCCCATCACGACGTCGTCTTCTTCGCTGAATGGAACTCGCGCGCCTTTTCCGTACACTTCGGAGGAACTGGTGATAAACGCCGGCCGTCCGTAACGATTGGCCGCCTCGAGAACGACTTCGGTGCCGTGGATCGTCGTGCGGATCGTTCGCACCGGCTCATCGACGATCAACTGCACCCCGACCGCCGAAGCCAGATGAAAAACCGCGTCGCACTGGCTCATGAGGATGTTGACCGTCGCCTGATCTTCGACGGAGCCGCGGACGAACTGAAAGTCGGATCGATTGGCCAGGGCGGCGACGTTGCGGAGGTAGCCGGTGGAGAGATCGTCCAGCGCGACGACGCAGTGGCCATCCGCCACCAGCCGTTCGCACAGGTGAGACCCGATGAATCCCGCTCCGCCGGTGACGAGAATGCGCTTGGCCATGGTTTGAAGGATAAGAACGCGATAACCTGAGGTAAAGGAGCGAGCGCCGTCGGTAAAGCGATGCCCGATGAAGCAGATCTTCATTGAACAGGCGAGAATGGGTAAGTGATCGCTGAACCGCGACGTGCCGCGGAGCGTTTTGAACGTACTCCAGAAGACCGATGACCGGAGAAAAGCTATGACCGTGGCGGAGCCACTTTCATCTCATCCCGCGCCCCGCGCGAACGCGCGAGCGTTCACTCTCCTTCCCATCTCTCCGCCCGCCGCCCGCTCGTTGCTGATCCTTGGCGTTCTCCTCGGCATCGCCTGTCAGTTGCAAGAATATGCTCGCGACCGCTCATATTGGCATGACGAAGCGTCGATCGTGCTGAACGTCCGCAGTCGATCCGCGGCCGGACTTCTTAAGACCTTGGACTATGACCAAGCCGCGCCTCCTTTGTTTCTTCTGGCCGAGCGAGGCCTGCTGAAAACGCTCGGCGACGGCGAAATGTCCTTGCGGCTGCTCCCGCTGGCCAGCGGAATTTTAGCCGTCATCGCTTTCGCGATTCTCGCCCGGCGATTACTGACCACGCCCTGGGACGCATTTGCGACGATCCTGTTCGCCCTCTCGGATCATCTCATCACGCGGGCCACGGAAGTGAAGCCTTATATTTCAGACGTTCTCGTCTGCGTTTTACTTCTGCTGGCGGCGACGAAATCAACGCCGCCCCGATCCGCCATCCGGCGGATGACATGGCTGGCGATCGTCGGCGTGTTTGGCGTGGCGATATCGTTTCCCGCCATTTTTGTTTTCGCCGCGCTGAGCCTGGCGTTGCTGCCGGAGATCATCGAGCGCAATGATCCAAACGCTTCCCCACGCCTCTCCCGGCTCATCGCCTATGCGCTATTCAATATCCCGGTCGCGTTAACCTTCGCCGCCGTTTTCTGGATTTCCCGCGGCGCCCAGCAAAATACGACGCTCAATACCGAGTGGGCCAACCAGTTCCTCAACGTGCATCGCCCCTGGGCATGGCCGCTCTGGCTGGCGCGACAGTTATGGGCCGCGTGCGATTACGGATTCCCGGCGACAGGGCCGGCGGTGTTGGTCGGCGCCGTCGCGGGAGCCCTGGCCCTCTATCGCGCCGGTAAAATGCAATTGCTGGCGATGCTCGTCGGGCCGATCGCGATGGCCGTCCTTGGCGCCGCGGCGCATAAGTACCCATTTGACGGCGGGCGTCTGACGTTTTTTCTGACTCCGTGTATTTTGCCGCTGGCCATGCTGGGATTTCAGTGGCTGTATCACGCGTTAGCCGGGCGAATTGGATACTGGTCGCTCGCGCCGCTGGCGTACATGCTGGCGGTAATGGTTTTCTGGGCCGGGCTGCATGCCGTCGTCACTCGCCATCGCGACCATCTTCGGCCGGTGGTCGCGTACGTTCGCGCTCACATGCGCCCTGCGGATACCATTTACACATTTGAGCTTCGCGTCGTGCAGGTCTATTGGCCCAACGCCGATCCGAATCAGTTACGCTGGCGCCTGGACAACGCGGACCGGATCCCCACCCGGCGGTTTTGGATCGTGTGGGAATTTTCCACCACCCGCGGGCGACATCAGGTCGACGACACGCTGGCGTGGGCAAGATCGTTTTGCCGGGAGAAGGATCATATCGACAGCAAGGGCGCCCACGCCGTTCTCTTCGAGCGAAACGCGGACGCCATGCCGGCGAAACTACAGGCGCCATATCGCGGTCCGTTTGAAGTCATTCCCTGGTGAAAGTGAGCGATAGACCTTCATTCGAGATATTTCATGACTCACCGCACGAAAATCGTCGGCCGCCGTCGGATGATCCCCGTCGCCGCAGCGATCGCGCTGCTATCGGCGTTTATCCTGAATCCGCGCGTGCGCGCCGATCCTCCCGCCACCGCGCCCGCCCATGAGCTGAATGCGCTGGCGATGGGGGACTGGGGCGAAGGCCGGCCCGCTCAGAAGAGAGTGGCCGACGCGATGGCCGACTATGTTCAGCGCAGCAAGCATCGCTTCGACGCGCTTCTCTCGGCCGGCGATAATTTTTATGTCCCCCTGGCCGACACGCACGACCCCGCCTGGCAAAATCTTTTCGAGAACATGTACGACGCCAAGCGGCTCGACTTTCCGTTTTATATCGCTCTGGGCAACCACGATTACGATAACAACAAGTATCTGGTCGAATTGGCGTACGCCAGGGAGCATCCCGAGTCGCGCTGGAAGGAGCCGGCCCGCTGGTATCGCGTCGATCTCCCGGCGAATGATCCGCTGGTCACCGTGATCATGCTCGACAGCGATCATGATTTCATGAGCCCGGCGGAATGGGAAGACGAAAAAACGTTTCTCGCCGCCGCGCTTTCCAAGCCGCGGGCGCCCTGGACGATCTGCTGCGCCCACCATCCCCTTTACAGCAACGGCATGGCCCGCCAAAACGGAATTCTCGATCGCGATTGGGGCGCCTTGTTCGAGAAAAACGACGTGGACATCTATCTATGCGGCCATGAGCACAACCTTCAGCACATCGAGGTTCCCGGCAAAAAAACATCATTCGTCCTCGCCGGCGGCGGCGGGGCGCATTCCCATCCAATCATTCACGACGATCAGGGCCCCTTTTCCCGCTCGATCTATGGCTTCGTCCATTTCGACTTCACGCCGGCGCAGGTCACCGTGCGATATCTCGATTCGGCCGGGCAGCCCGTGCACGAATTTATCCGCACCAAGGCCGGCGAAGTCCATATCACGATGACCACCCCCTCCGACAAAGCCATCGCCGAAAAACTTGAAGCGATTCAGGGGCTTTACGACAAGCTCCATCCGGCGACGCAGCCCACGACGCGCCCGTCGACGCAGCCGCGGAATTAATTTCGGCAAACAAGAATTCCCTCTACTCTCCGCGCCTGTCTCGGCGACCCGCGGCTCGGCGTTCGTACCAATTCATCTTGCGTGAATCATCGTGTTTACAGTAGCGGGCCCGCTCGCAGGGCGTGATTCGCGACCAAAGGTCGCTTCGCCGACATGAGAAACGCCCCCAGAATCAAATTTTCCCGATCAGGTGCACAAGCCCCATGACCATTACCGTTTTTCCGACGGCGGCGACGCCACGCGCCGCCCGGCGAAGCGCCCGATGCCAACGGCGCGGCTGACGCGTGGGGACGCCGGTTTGACCAAGCAAGCCGCCGGTCGCCTGTAGCGCAAGTTGATCGCCGGCGCCGGCGGCAGTGCGCGGATGACGACCATGACCGACCATCGGCCTCGGCGCCGGCCGTCTCGGCGCCGGCCGCGATGCGTTCATGTAGATCGAGTCCCACGAGCTTGACGCCAGTTCCGTCAACAGCGCATACACGTCTTCGCTTTCATAAGCCGCCGGCTCCTTGGGCGTTGGCTGCGGGGTCGGCATCCGCGCGAAAACGCCGACGGGAAGTGATTGTGCGGCACGCGCCTTGGCGCCGATTTTTTGTTGCTTTTGTTCCGTGCGATCTTTGACGTAATCGAATCCGCTCAGCGTATCGCCCATCGCGGCCCACGGATCGGCGGGACGTTTGGGTCTTTCTGGTTTTCCGGCGGAAGCCGATCGCGGTTTGGGGACGAATGTGCCTGACGAGTATCGGATGGTTGTCTTTCCGATTCGCAGTTCTTCGCCGTCGTTCAGCACGAATCGGTCGATCGCTTTGCTGGCTCGATGGGTGCCGTTCTTGCTGCCCAGATCGACCACGGCCCATCCCGCTCCATCCGGCTGGAATTGGCAGTGCCGGCGGGAGAGAAGAATATCGTGAACGCAGACGTCGCAGTCGGCCGCCCGTCCGATAACCAGCGGCCCCTCGAGCCGACGACGGCCGAGTTCGCGCCCTTTAACGTGGAATGTCAGATAAGCCATAGTTCCCTGTCGAGCGTCCTTGCCCGTATTTGGGACTATCGAACCGCGGGCCTCCGTTCCAATAATTTTCAAGGCGCCGACGCTTGGATCGGCCGCGGCGCAGGGATCATCTCCTGTATCCGGTGACGGATAACAGAACCTTGACGGCTGCGGGCCGCGACGAATTTTGCATCAAAAACGTCCCTTGCCGCCGACGAGCACATGCTCCAGCGCCTCTTCCAGGACGTCGCACACGCGCATGACCTGGCGATCGGTCATCTGATTGAAGAAGGGTAGCGCCAGCGTTCGATTGGCGACATATTCGCAAACCGGAAAATCGCCCGCCTTAAAGCCGAAACGCTCGACCATGTAGGGCTGAAGATGGATCGGCGGAAAATAGTTGTTGCAGCCGATCCCCTCGGCTCGCAATTCGAGCATGACCGTATCGCGATCGCCGGGACTGAACAGATCGTTCAAACGGACGACGAAGACAAACCAGCTCATATGCGTGTCGTCGGTCAACGTCGGCAGAATCAGATAACGATTGGTCATGAGCCGATCGACATAAAGATGCGCCACCCGCCGGCGGTTGGCCAGAATCTCTTCCAGTCGCGAAAGTTGAGCGACGCCCAAAGCCGCGTTCATTTCGCTCAGGCGATAGTTGAAGCCCAGCTTCTGATGCGCAAGCCACGCCATTCCTTCGCGACCTTGATTGCGGAACGCTTTGCAAGTCGAAGCGAACGAATCATCGTCGGTGACGATCATGCCGCCTTCGCCGGTGGTGATCTGCTTGTTGGGGTAGAAGGCGAACACCCCCGCCCGGCCGAAGGATCCGATCGGCCGCGGCCCGACATGCCCGCCAAAACCTTCGCAGGCGTCTTCGACTAAAACCAGCTCATGGCGTTGGGCCACTTGCTCAAGCTCCGGCATTCCGCCGGGATGGCCGAAAATTTCCACGCCGATGATCGCCTTGGTGCGCGGCGTAATGGCGGCGGTCACTTTGTCCACGTCCATGTTGAGCGTCTGCGGGTCGATATCGACAAAGACCGGCTTGGCGCCGACGAACAAAACGCAGTTGGCCGACGCCACAAATGAAAACGGGGTGGTGATGACCTCGTGCCCGTCGGTTACGCCTGCCGCCACCATGGCGCAGTGAAGCCCGGCGGTGCCGGACGAGACGCCGATCCCATGGCGCCGCCCGGCGAGCGTGGCGCAGGCATGCTCGAACTCTTCGATCTTCGGCCCGATCGAAAGCGTCGTGGTGTGCAGCACGTCAACGACGGCGTCGATGTCTCGCTGCGTAATGTCCGGCTGAGCAAGTGGAATCGGTTCTGGCATTGAATTATGAATTTACTAACCGGACTGTCGCCGAGTGTCCATGAAAGTTATACTGAATGATCTTCAACGTCCGATAATTCCAATATCGAACCAAGGACCCCGCCCGCATGAGTTTAGACGATCGACGTTTGCCGCCGTTATCTGATCGATCCCAGGCGCCCGCGCGCGAAAAAGGGCGCAAAAAGGAAAAAGGAACCGCCCACTTCTGGCGCGCCTGCCGATTTTTGGCGCCTTACCGCGGAATGGTGGCCGTCTCGATCATCTGCGCTATTTTCGTCAGTATTACCAATACCGCGGGCCTGAGTACGATGCTGCCGATCATGCGCGTGCTGGTCAAGGGAGACACCATCGGCGCCTGGGCCAATCGAGAAGTCGCCCAGCGCCGGCTTGGGCTGAAGTTTTCCGACGAAACCAAAGACCTGGTCGTCGTCAAACTGAACGCAGACGGCCCGGCCGCCAAGGCTGGCCTGCACGAGCAAGACGTCGTTTTTGCCGGTCCCGACAATTCGCATGCGGCCGTCACGGGGCTCCTGCGCCAACTCTCCAGCCCCCACCGGACATCGCAAATCCTCCACATCAGGGACGGCGCTGCCGTCACCCTGCCGCTGCCTCCGTTGACTCCGGCCCTCACCGTCGGCCGAAGGATCGCCGGTGCGTTCTCCACGCATCCGGTGTGGGCGATCGGCGAAGCGTTCGGCGTCATCGCGACGCTGGCCGTCCTCGCGAACATCGCCAAGTTCTTTCAGGAATATCTCTGCGACAAGGCGGCCGTGCTGACGGTCAACGACGTCCGCCGGCGCCTGTACGATCGCGTGCTGCATATCCCCCTCAGCCATTTTAACCTCAGCGGCACCAGCGACGTCACAAGCCGTCTCACGCAGGACGCGCAGGGCCTGGCCGAGGGATTTAAGACGGTGCTGGGCCAGACGATTCAGGAGCCGATCAAGGCGGCGATGGCGTTTGGGCTGGCTATTTTTATCAGTTGGAAATTGACCTTGTTCATCGTTCTCTTCGCCCCTTTGCTGATCGCGATCATCAAAAAATTCGGCAAAAAAATGCGGCGGGCGAGCAAGAAGGCCCTCATCAGTTCCGCCAGCATGCTCGGCCAGATCGAAGGTTCGTTGATCGGCATCCGCGTCGTGAAAGGCGCCAACGCCGAACGATTTGAGCGGCGACGTTACCGCCGCATCATGGACAAACTGGTGGGCGAGCAGCTTCGCATGAGCCGGATCGATTCGTTCAGCGAGCCGACCGTCGAAACGCTGACGCTGTTCGTCGTCGGCATCGTCATTTTGTTCGCGTCGTACATGGTTCTCATCGCCCATTCGCTGGAGGTGACCAGCTTTTTCCTTGTGATGGCGTGCCTGGCGAGCATCGGCGACTCGCTTCGGCGGGTGAGCAAGGTAAACAACGTTTTGCAAAAGGCCAACGCCGCCGCGATACGCATTTTCGAGGTGATGGACCTGCCGATCGAAAAGAAAGGGTGGCATGCGGGCAGTTCGGGCCATCGAAGTCTTTCGCCCGGCGCCATCGAGGCGGCGGGATCCAACGGCGGATCGACCGCCCCGGAAAATCACCGCCCGAGAATCAAACTGCCCCCGCTTACGCGCGAGGTGCGATTCGAAAACGTCACCTTCGCCTATCCCGGCGCCAACTCGCCGGCGGTGATCGACGTGAGCCTCAGCGTCCCGAAAAAAAAATGCGTGGCGGTCGTCGGCCGCAACGGCAGCGGAAAAACGACGCTCCTGGCGCTGCTCCCGCGTTTCTACGATCCACAGGCGGGGCGGATATTAATCGACGGCGTCGACATCCGAGATTGCACCCTGCGCAGCCTGCGCGATCAGGTCAGTCTCGTCACCCAGGACAGCGTGATCTTCCCCGGCACGGTGGCCGAGAACATCGCGTACGGCCACCCGCTTGCCTGGACATCGCTCGAGTCCAACGCCGGCAAAACGCTGCGCGGCCAAATCGAAGACGCGGCAAAAAAAGCGTTCGCCCACGACTTCATCATGGAAAAGCCGTCGGGCTACGACACCCTCCTCGGCGGCCTGGGCGCCCAACTCTCCGGCGGGCAAAAACAACGAATCTGCATCGCTCGCGCCATCCTCCGTAAAACGCCGATCCTCGTTCTTGACGAAGCGACCAGCCAGGTCGACGCCGAGAGTGAAGCGCTCATTCAGAAAGCGATCGACAGCCTGATGCACGAACGGACCACGTTCGTGATCGCTCATCGCTTCAGCACGATTCTCAGCGCGGATGAAATTATCGTGATGGACCGCGGCCGAATCGTCGGGCAGGGGCGCCATGAAGAACTGCTGCGGACGTGCGAAACCTATCAACAACTTTACGAGCGCCAACTCATCGCGGCGCCGGCGGCGTAAAAGACGAAACACTTCCCCGGCCCTCATTTTCCGGCTCTTTTTTCTCCAGAAAGCGGGAGCCGCACACGCGGGGCGACGAAAAATGTCGGCCGCCGACGATGGCCGCTGGACCCATTTATTCGGTCATTTCGCCTGCCCGACCGTGACGGTTGGACCTGCCTTGATTTTGCTGATGATCTCCGTGTTTCTGGCGCCGTTGGCGCGGGCCTGGTCTATGTAGGTGACGATGAGCGATTCACCTTCATAGACGCCGAGCGCGCCGGGGATGCGTTCGCCGATGTCAAAAGCGGTGCGGATGGAGCCTTCGAAGACGCCGGTGTCGGCGCCGGTTTCTTCGAGGATCGCCACTTCCTGCTCGCCGCGCGCGTTGCGGACGGTGACGGAAACTTTGTCCTTCACCTTGTCGTTCAGATTCATGTCGCGATCGGTGACGCGGATGCGCAACGGCTCGCCGACGACGAATGCGTTCACCGTCTTTTTCGATAACGCGGGGCCGGCCTCGGCGAAAAGTTTCGCGGGAAATTCAACCCGGCCATCGGAACCACCCAGCAGGACATCGCCCCATGTATCGGGATGCACCGACGTGACGACGACTTTCGACGCCGACCAGTAATAGTGCATCTTCACGCCGGTTTCGACGGTGATGTTGAAGCCCAGAATTTTCCCGGGAACAAGGTCGGCGTCGCGCACGCGCTCCGTCGGGACGTGCCATTGCAATTGATAGCCGTTGGCGGTGGTGCGGGCATACCGTTGTAATTCATCCGGCTTAAGGCCGACAAAATGAAACCCGGAATGACGATCGTAAAGCGATTCGCCGCCGGGGGCGTCGGCGTCGTCGGCGCTGCCGAACGGCCACGCCCAGAACTGCTGGCCGGCGCCCGTGCCGCGCCGCGACTCCTTGGTGTTGAGCGTGTCGAGAAAAACCTCCATCGCGTCGCACATCCAGAAATTCGAGACGTGGGCCTTCTCGATCCTGCCGTCGGGGTCGATCATGTCGAGCATGAAATAAAGGCCGTGATTGTCCCAGGCGATCTTCACCGGCAGATCATCGACGATCTTCAGTCCCGTCGTATCGGTCAGCCAGGCGCGCTCAGGACGAAGGTGGATCGCCGGAATATCCTTCCATGCGTCGAAGTTATCGCCGATCGCGATGGGCGTATTCAGGTAGGGCGCCACCGCGAACTGCAATGATTTGAAACCCGGCGCGAAGGGTTGATCGTTTTTGGCGGATTGCGCGGGTTGCGTGGTCGGCGCCACGATGGAGGCCGGATGACTGGCGCCGGCGTCGCCCTCACGGCGCGTGGCCTGACCGTCGGCGTCTTTGCGGTCCCAGGCGTCGCCCTGCTGGATCGCGCGGTCCTTCAGAGCGGCGACGAGACTTTTATATTTCTCCGAGTCGAGCAGGACATTGCCGCCGGGAATTCCGCGGCCAATGTGCAGCCCATGGCCGCCGCCGGATCCCGAACCGGCGCCGGATCCCGCGCCCGCCGCCGAGCTTTCCCCAACACCCGCCGCCCCGGGCTTTCCGCCCGCCTTGCCGGCGCCGTCGGCGTCTGCGTTTCCGTCCAGGCCCGCGAGCAGGCCGCGCCACTTGCGACGCATTTTTCCAATGCCCACGGCATCCCCCGGCGCGTCGGCGCCGTCCGCGGCGTCGGCCAGCACGCCGCCCCGGCCGCCGCGAAGCTGCCCCTGCATCCGCGCGACCTTGTCCTTCAAATCGCCGATCGCGGGATCGAGTTTCGCGATCGCGTTCACCGCACCGAGCGCCGCGCCGTCGGCGGCGTCACCCTGTACCGTCGTCGCCACCCCCGCGTTCGTGACCTTGTCGGCGATGGCGTTGGCGCGATCGACCAGTTCCTTTCTCGGTTCCTCTTTCACATTCTTGCCGGCGTCAAAAAAACGCTGCCGCTCGACTTCACCAATCGCCGCTTCTCCGACGCGCGCCTCGCCCGTCACCTTTTTATCCAGGGCGGCGGCGATCGCGCGCTCCAGCGCCGCCGTGCCGTCGGCGTCGGTGGCTACGCCGGCTTGTTCCAGCTTCCGCTGATATCCTTTGACGATTTGATTGGTCAGACGCGGAAGGGCGTCTTTGCGGAACGCGCCGGCGAATTTTCGTTCGATGCGCGATTGAACGCCGGGAGCGCCGGCGGCCGAGTCGTCCCTGGATTTTTCGGCCGCCTTGGCGAATTTCGCTTCGGCCTGGTCGGCGTCGCGACTGAGATCATTCGCGCCACCCTGCAACGCGGCCCGAAACTGATCGACCTGTTTTCTCGCCGCCGTCACCGCTTTGCCGAATTCCGGCGCCTGGTCCGCCTTTGCCGTCTTCTCCGCCTCGGAAATACTGGCGGCCACGTCGTCGAACGCCGTGTCGATCTCCCCGAGGCGCCGCTTCAATTCAGCCGCATGTTCCGGCAGATCCTTCTGCGCCTTTTGCATGTCCGCCTTGGCGCCGTCGATCGCCGAGGCGATTTCTTTCAGTTTTCCACCGCCGGCATCGAGCGTTTGTCGTTCGACGGCCGTGTCGCCCCTGGCGTTTTGAACGGCGCGCGCGGTTTGATCCTTCACCTGGTCGAGGATCTGGGCTGCCTTGTCGGCCACCGACCGTGCCGAATCGAGCGCGACGCGAATGTCGCGCACCTGCTGGCTCGCCGCCGCTCGATTGGCGTCGGCCGCCCCGCGCCACTCGCGCGCAAGAGCGGCGCCGACGTTTTCCTTCACGGCGTTTTTGTAGGCGCCCGCGACGGCGTCGCCCGCCTTCCCTTCCAACTGCTTGACCAGGTCCTTCGCGACCTGGTCGGCTCCCGTTTTGTCCAGAGCGCCGCGGACGGAATTAAGAAATTTCCCGCTGAACTCCAGCCGCCGACTCTCGAGATCGCTGTCCGACACGTTGGGGTTGATCAGGTCCTGGGCCAGATGATTGACGTCGCCGTCGCTGGCTTTGGCGACGTCTTTCCAAACCTTGGCGGCCTTTTCCTCGGGCAATTTTCCGTCGAAAACTTTCTGCAGCTCGGCCTTCAGGCCCGCGAGAATCTCCTGCTTGATCTCTTCGATCACCGGCGGAGCGTCGGCCGGCTCGGTGGTGGGGCCGCCGGCGTCGGCCGCCGCCGAATGATCGGAGTTGGCCGCGCGGGCCATCGCGCTGGAACGCAGGTCGGTAATGCTGACGGTGTCGAGCGCGTTGGCCCGCCCGTCGCTCGCGCGCGCCGCTAGCATCGCCACGCGATCGCGCACGTCATCTCGCCCCGGGTCCTGCTCTGGCCGCGAAACCATCTCGGCCAGATGGGTATCGAACGTGTCGTCGGCGATCACCTGATCGACGCCCTCGACGATGACCGGCCCGGCGGTTTGCGTGAATTTTTCCGCCAGCCGTTTGCCCTCCGCGCCGGCGCGTCGCTCTGCCGCGCCGGCGAGATAGCGCAACGTCTGCGACGTCGATGCGCCATATCCACCGGCCGCGCCGACCTTCGTATCGAGGATCGATTTTACTTGTTTTGTCGTGGAAACGATCATCGCCTCGTCCGGCTTAACTCCCGCCGCCGTCAGTCGCTTTCGAAGCGCCGCAGCCAATACGTCAGTCAGCCGCCGCGAAGCTTTTTGCTCAAACGCTTCGGCCAGGCGTTGATCGATTTGCCGAGGGATCGAATCGTCCTTGACGGCGTCAAGCGCGCCGCGAGCGGATTGCTCGGCCAGCGCCGAAACACGGCCCGCCGCCTCCGCGGCGCTCGTCCACTGCGCTGCCAATTTCCGTTGCGCCAATACCAGTGCGGTAAACTTCGCGCCCGTGCCGGCGTCGTTTCCGGCGCCAATCGCGAGACTCACGGCTTTGATCGCCTTGCGCGATTCGGATACCGAATCGTCGGCGATTTCGAGCCTTTCATTCAGCTCCGACGCACCATTCAGGGACTTGAACTGTTCGCGTAACCTGGCCACGGCTTGGGCCGACGATTCAGCGGCGGCGGCCGCGGTCGTCAGATGCATATTGGCGCTCTGGGAATGTTTTTGAATCTCTTCCGCCGGCGCCGGGGTTTTGCGGGCGGTCAGCGCCTGAACCTGGTCGGTTTCACCGGCGGCGGCGTCGAGTTCTTCGCCCATTTTTCTTAATGCTACGGAAACGGCCTGCCGATCGGCGTCGCCGACGGCAATCGCCTCGGCGGCGTCGTCGCGCGTGGACTTCACGAACGCATCGGCGGCGGCTCGCACGGGCGCCACCACTTTCGGATGCAATTCGGTTTTGTAGTGATTGACCAGTTCAGGGACGATTCGCGTTTGCACTGCCGCCAGAAAAGCCTCGGTTTCGTCTTTGCCGATATCCACCGTCAGGGTATCGTTCACGGCATTGACAAGCTGGCGATCGAGATCGGCCTGAAGATTGCGCAGGTCCTGATCGGTCATCGATCGATCGCCCAGCGCCGTGGCGAGTTGCAGCTCGGCGGGTTGCAGTTTGGGAGCGACGGCGGTCCACGTCTTCACCTTATCCGTCTGGCGAAGATCGGCGGCGATGGCGTCGAACGCCTTGTGCGTTTGGTCGGCCACGTCCTGGATCGTCTGCGCGAGCGCCTGTGCCTTGGCGCGGGCGCTGGCGGCCTGGGCGGCGGCGCGCTGTTCCTGAAGCATCGCTTCCTGTCGGCGCCGCTCGGCTTCCAGATGCTTTTGTTTCACATAGGCCGGCACGCCCCATGACATCCCAAGCACAAGATGGGCCGCGATGGAAACAACGATGAACAGCCGCAGCCGCTGCCGCGTGAAATATCGGCGCCAGCCGACGCGCTCGGGAAGCTCGGGCGTCGGAAGTGATTCGACCGGCGATTGAATGCCTTTCATGGCGATCCTGTCTTTTGTTATTTCCCGGCCGTCGCCGCGCTTTCAGATCCGCCCGGATCGAGCTGGAAACTGACTTGCGGGATGCCGGCCATGCGCACGGCGTTCCAAACCTGGATAATTCTTTCGTACCGCGCGTTGCGGTCGCCCACGATCACTACCACCGGCTTTTTCCTCGCGGCCTCCTGGGCCGATTTATACGCTTTCAAATCCTCGACCAGGAGGCTCAGCTTCTCATACCGCTGCTCGGCGGAGTCGGCGTTGGGCTTCAGCACGTAACCGTCGGAGGTGACGGTGATCATCCGCGCGTCCTCCACCGGAACCGACTGCGTCGCCTCGGCCTGCGGAATTTCAACGCTGAATCCTTCTTTTAACGTCGGCGCCGTGATCATGAAGATGATCAGCAACACGAGCATGACGTCTACCAGCGGCGTGACGTTAATCTCGGCAACGCTTCGCCGGCGCCCGCCTTTCTTACCCTTGACCGCCATTGACATAATGTTGCTTCTATTCTGTTGCGCCCGGCACGTGCGCCCCGGCGCCGACGACCAGCGGATCGCTGGCGTCATGGGTCCCGGCATGCGACGCCGGCAGGTGATGGAATACGCCCGCCGCCAGCAGCCATTGCGCGAGGGTTTCGGTGAACATGTCGGATTGCTCCTGAAGTTCGTCGAGGCGTGCCATGAGCGAGTTGTAGGCGAAAACCGCGGGGATGGCGACGGCAAGTCCGCCCGCCGTCGCGATCAGCGCCGCCGCGATGCCCGGCGCCACCACGCTCAAGCTCGCGCTTTTCGCCGATCCCAATACCTGAAACGTCGACATGATTCCCAGTACCGTTCCGAACAGCCCGATAAACGGCGTCGAGCTGGCGATGGACGCGAGAATATCCATCCCGCGATGCAGCCGGGCGAATTCGCCCCGGCCGGCGTGCTCCATCTTCATCTGCACGCGCTCTTCCATCCCCTTGCCGGCGTTGATCGCGATGGCCGATGGACTGGGCGACGATTTCACCGCAGACGTTTTACCCTTCACCGCAAGCAGGGCGGCGGTGTAAATCAGCACGTTGGGCGAGGGGTTGAGTTCCGCAAGCTTCGCCGCCACGTCGTCGGTATCCCCGGCGGCGTCAAACACGTCGCCAAACCGCAGATTGCCGGCCTTGGCGGCGCGGATGGCTTTCACCTTCCACAGGACAATCGCCCATGACGCGATCGAACAAACCACCAGCAGCAGCAGGATCGCGTTTTCAATGGCGCTCGACGAACGGACCGAATTGCTGACCAGGGTCCAGAACGAAGTAGCTTCGGCAAGAACTGGATTCATGACATACACTGACATCGTCTAATTAACTCCTGTTCCCGATGATCTCCTCGGGGTCTTCAGTTTTGCATATTATCCGTTCGTTGCAAGAACCGCGATCAGCGGCGGCGTAGTTGCCGCGTCCGACACGGTGGCGAACAGAAAAACCGTGCCGGTCATCGTGGTCGGGATGGAGAGACGCGTGTGCATCGTCTTTTTACCGGGGCGCCCGCCGACCTTGGCGCCGGGGATGGCGAAAGCGACGGTCGCGGGGACGGCGGAAGCCGGCGCAGGAGCCGATCCGTCGCTCGATGCGCTGAAGAAAAAGGCGTCGATCGTGCCGCCAGTGATCGGGGAATAGCCGTTGTTGATCAGACGAATCGCAAGACTGACGGTTTTACCCGGCTTCACGCGGATCGGCGCATGCACGGCGACGGTGATCGACGCGGGACTGACGACAGGCGCCGAGACGCCCTGACCCGCGCTTATGCCGCCGCTGGTCACTTGCGCGACGAGATAATACGTTGCACTGGGATCGAGTCCCGCCGGCAAAGCGCCCAGCGTGGCGTGTCCGCTGATTGTCCGGCCGGCGCGAATATCCGGCTTGACCACGGCGGACGTCCCAACGTCGAGCGGGTTGGACCCGTCGGCGGAAGCGCTTAGCGCAAGCTGGATCGTAAATGGCCCATTGACGACGAGCGTGTCGCTGAGATTGCGAAGCTTGACCGTGACGGCGCGCCCCGCCTTGTAGCTAAAACCGGCGGGGAGAACGATGGTGGCCGACAATGAAGGAATGACGGGCGAAACCGAAGAGGTGACGGCGGCGCCGTTAACGGTCGCGGCGATGTGGAGCACGCCGGGCGCGCTGGGCGTGAATGCGGCGGTATAGGTTCCGTCGCCGTTGTCGGTGGCCGCCAGGGTGCTCGACACGGCGCCGCTGAGGGTGAACACGACGGAGGCGCCGCCGGTTGAGAGATTGTCGCCGGCGCTGTCCTTGGCCTGGAACGTGATGGTCGCGGCGGCGCCGAGCGCGGGCGTGGAGACGGCGATCGTAGACGTGGCGGGATCAAGGGCGCCGGTGGTCACGGCGATCATGGGCATGGCGCTGGTGACGGCGGCGCCGCCGATCGTCGCCGCGATCAGGATCGGCGTGCCCAGCGCGGTGGCGGTGAATGTGGCGGTATAGGCGCCATTGCCGGCGTAGGCGACGGGTCCGATCGTGCCGGCGCTGGAGCCCGATCCGCTAACCACGCTGAACGCCACAACAAGCGTTGCGCTCGGGAAAATATTTCCGCTTCGGTCCATCGCCTGGAGCGTGATCGTGTCCGTATCGCCGAGAGGGACCGTCGGCTGAACGACCGTGACGGTCGTATTGGCGAGGCTGAGAACGGGAGTGATCGTCAACGCGCTGGTCGCGGGCGTCAATGAGGCGTCGGTGGCGGTGAGCGTGTAGGCGCCGGCGGCGTTGACGATGAGATTGTTGAACGCGGCGTCGCCAAGCGAAGCCGTCGCCGTCTCCGCTGTTTTGCCGTCGGAAAACGTCGCGCCGCCGCCGAGCGTGAGGGTGACGAGCGAACTGTCGGACGTCACCGTGGCGCCGGTCATATCCTGCACCGCGACGACGACGGCGCCGATGATGGAGCCGGCGGCGGCGGTGGTCGGCGCCGACGTAAACGCGAGCGCCGACGCGGGAAGCGCCCCGGTCGAAACGGCTTCGGAAAAGGAGGCCGTGTTGGAAATCGTTCCGATGGAATCCGAAACCGATTCGGTCACGGTAATGGGGCCGGAACTGGAAAAGACGTGGGTGGCCG
This sequence comes from Tepidisphaeraceae bacterium, assembly GCA_035551995.1. GTDB lineage: Bacteria > Planctomycetota > Phycisphaerae > Tepidisphaerales > Tepidisphaeraceae > RYN-428. The sequence continues at coordinate 12,845 of DASZME010000035.1, read as the reverse complement.
GGGGGATCGGTCCGACCGTGGCCAGATCGATCATGCTGTCCGGCGACCCGTCTCCCCATTTGACGTCCAACATAAAGGGCGCGCTGGCGCCGGTCTGGGCGAACGATCCGAGGGAGACGGCGGCGCTTTGATTCACCGTCGCGGTCTGGTCGGCCGGCGCCATGAGTGTGATCGACGGCGTCGGGGCGACTTGAATCTCCACGGCGCCGATATCCACGACGCCGTCGCTGATGCGGGCGAGTCCGCGCTGATCCGTCGTAACGCCGCCGGGGACAAGCGCGTTGGACCCGGCATCGATCGCGGGACTGGCGGTCTGCGGGAACAGGGTCTGGGTTGGACCGCCGTTGTTGGCCAGCGCGCCCAGGAGCGGATCATCGACGCCGACGCGATTCCCGTTCACGCCGTCGATCAACCCGCCCCCTTCACCGATGAGATTGTCGGCGCTGGTGTTTTGAACGGCGCCGGAAATATCGTCCAAAGCGGTGGCGCTTGGGTTCATGGCGTTGTTGGCCGAGATGATGGTATTGGTGAGGACGCAAGGATCGGCGGCGACGAACAGGCCGCCGCCGTTGGCGGTTCCGGGATTAACCGGGGGTGAGGTCACGTTGTAGGCGGTTCCGTATCCGCCTTGACCGGCGCTAAGCATGTTGCCGGAAACGGTGCTGTCGAAAATTTGGAGCGAAGCGTTGGTGTAGATGGCGCCGCCGTCGGCGTCGCCGCCCATGCCGCCGCTGGCGGTTCCACCGGCGGATGAACCGTCTCCGCCTTTGCCGCCGACGGCGGTGTTAGCGGCGAGGGTGGAGTCGGTGACGGTGGAGGCCATCCCAAGCCAGACGCCGCCTCCCTCGGCGTTGCCGCCGGCCGCGCCGTCGATGGTGATGCTGGAATTGTTGTCCGGGGCGGACCCGCCGGCGGCGCCGTTGCCGGTGATGGCGGAGGCGGTAATGGTCGCGATTTGGGCGAAGACTCCGCCGCCTCGCGCCGCCGCGCCGGGCGTGGCGTAATAGACGCCGTCGCCGCCGATCGCCATATTTCCCGAGACGGTGCTGTCGATCAGCGTCAGCGTGCCGACGCCGGTGTTGTCGTTGACGCCGCTGTAGACGCCGCCGCCGTCGGCTTCTTCCGCGCCGCTGGAATACTGGCTGTTGCCCGAGACGGCGGTGTTGAGAGAGATCGTGCTGGAGGTGATGGTAAGCGATCCGGTGGCGAAGATGCCGCCGCCGTAAGCCGCGCCGTTCACGATGCCATAGTTCGAGCCGCCGGCGGCGGTGTTGCCGGTGACGGTGGCGGCGACAAGCGTCGCCGAATCGGCGCTGAAGATGGCGCCGCCGCTGGCGCTGCCCGCCGGCCCGCCGTTCACGCCGCCCGTGCCTGTCGCCTGGTTTTGCGAGAGGGTGGAGTTGGAAATCTGAAGGGTTCCGGTCGCGTAGATCGCTCCGCCGATGCCCTCGCCTCCGGCCCCGTCGGGCGGGGCGGCGCCTCCGGTGGCGGAATTGCCGGTGAGCGTTGAGCCGGTAATCGTCACGGGTCCGCTGCTGTAGATGGCGCCGCCCGCGCCGGTGAAACCCTGGCCGTTGGTTGACGTGGGCGTATTGGAGTATCCGGCGCCGTACGCGGTATTCGCGGAAAACAGCGAGTCTTGCACGACGAGCGTTCCAGTGGAATCAATCCCGCCGCCATGTGAGGCGGCATAGCCGGAGCCCGGTGTTTCGCCGTTGGCGGCGTTGCCGGTGACGGTGGAATCGACCAGCGTCAGGGCCCCCTGGTTGTAGATGCCGCCGCCGTCGTACCGGTTGTCCACGCCGAACGTGGCGAGTCCCTGGGCGACGGTGACGCCGCCGATTTGGGCGGTGACGTTCGGATCGATCCCGAAAATTCGACTGGCGGCATTGCCGCTGATCTCCAGCAGGCCGGCGCCGGGACCGATGATCGTGGTCGTGCCGTGGGTATCGGTCAGGTCGATCTCGCCCTGCGTGAGGCCGATGGTCTGCAAGGTGGCCGCTTGAAACAACGTCGGCGAGAAGTTGATGGTGTCCGATCCCGCGGCGGCGTTTGCCGCGGCGACGGCCTGGCGCAGCGTCAGCAGGCCCGCTCCAGGACTCGTGGCGTCGGACAACGTGTTGACGGTGAGCGTCGAGAACAACCGGCGCGGCTCAAGCGCCTCGGCGATCACGCGCGCAATCCGGGCACGGGATAAGGCCGATGTTTTGGTTTCGAACGGTAGCCGCCTGCACCTCGCCGCATGCAGATCCATTGCATTCCTCGTTTTCTTGGTGTTTCACATTCACGCGCCGTATGACCGCCTGGCTCGCGAATTAGCGCGTCGCGCGCTAAAGCGGTGGGGCGCTTATATCCCGCCGCTGTCCCGGAAACACGCGCGCCAGCGCATTTTCGGACAACTCGTAGGTGTCGGCGATCCGTTCCGCGTCTTCGTTCAGCACGTCCGGCCAGCGAATTCCGGGTAAAACCTGGACGGCAAAAATCTCCTGCACGGCATCCACGAATTTAACCAATCCCGCGACCTCGCCGCTCCGCAGATCGATCGCCCACACGCCGCAACATCGTTGTTCCGGGGGCATATCGGACACCGTGATGCCGCTGAAGATCGCGGATTCACGCACTTGCGATAAGCCAATGAACGCGAATCGGCCGGCAAAGCTTAAGCCGCGCGTGAAGCCCGGGAGGCGGCAAATTTCGGTGTAGGCGCCCGTTCGTTCGTCGACGGTTCCAAACCCGCCGTTGCCGCTTTCAAGTATCCACAGCCGATTTTCGTGCCAGCGCGGCGAATGGGGCATCGACAGTCCGCGCGCGATGACGTCGCCGGTGGGGATGTCCATCAAAATCCCGCCGGATCGTTTGTTGTCCCGCCAGCCGTCCGGCACGTCGGTCTCGCCCAGTGCCGTGATGTATCGAGCGTGGCCGTCGCGCACGCCCAAGCCGTTAAGATGGCATCGGTCGTCGGGCGAAAGCGGTCCGATGAACGGCGGAATCCAGCGCGGAATAAAGCTATGAATTTCATCCCGCGTCGCCAGGCAGGAAAAGCGGGTGTTGATGAACCATAACTCCGACAACTTCGCCCGTGCGCCGGCCCGACCGGCGCCAGACCGCTTCACCCAGGCCATTTCGTGAATCTGCACGTTACCGGTCACATGACAGCTTCGCGGCAAAAAGGCCGCGTCATGTTTGCCGGCGCCTTCGGGCGTATCCAATTTTTGCGCGACGGCCGGGATATCGTGAAACTCCCACACTTCATTGGCGGTCCCGAGCGCAAATCGACCCGGCTCCCATGCAAATCCCATCGGCTTGGCAAACGCGCGAAAATGCGTGTTGAGCACGGGCCCGCCGGCGCGTGGTTCCGGTCGCAATAAAACCAGCTTCCCGGCCTGATAAGTGGTGACGACGATCGACGCGCCAAGCGAATCGAGAATCCGCGGAAACGACTGCGTATGCACGCTGCGCATCGCCGCTGGAGACGATGGCGCCGACGGATTGCCTGCGTTGTCCAGCGTCATAATACCCCGTCAATCGCCAAACGGGCGGGTGCTCACTTCGACTTTCCCGATCACAAACGGGACCGATTTTTCCGGCTGAAAACTGAAGTCGTAGCCCCACATCTTGGCAAAACAGGCGTCGGTCACGTGCCATGTATGGGTTTGCCAACCGGCGTCGGCGGGGAGGCTGTACCAGCCGCCGTTATGGCGCGTCGGGCCGTGCTGGCCTTTGGTGTCGGCGATTTCATAGTTGATGTTCATCCCGACATTTCCCGGTCCGATGCGCCGAAGCGTGAGCCGGATGTAATAGTCGCTGGTCTTAAAGCCGGCAAATGAGGGATGCGCGTAAAAACTAAATCCGGCATTCTTACGAATCTCGATTCCGCTGGACCCGTCGGGATATTGATAGGGCAGATTCGACTTGCGGCCGGTCTGCATAATGCCGTTGTTCACCGGCGCCGCGCCAAGCTGAATACCAACGGCGGTCGCGCTGGAAAAATCACCGCCCCACGGGAAATTTTTGCCGGCGTTTTCCCGCGCCTGCGCCACAAGCGCCGCCGGCGCCCCGATCACGAACACCGGCATATCCGTCAACGTCAGCTGTTGCCCCGCCTTGAGCGTGGAGCGCACGCCGCTCAGCCCATCGACCACCTGGACATCGCCCGCGAAACTCACGGTGTTATCGCTGGCGCCGGCCGGCATCCACGCCGCCAGCACGGGCGCCGAGGCGCCCTCGAAAACGAATCCGTACCCCTTGCCCGCGGCGCCCAGCGCGAGCCAGCCCTGGTATTTCGGCGTGGCCCCCAAGCAATGCGTCATGGTTTTAAACCCGCCGTAGGAAAGACGCGGGCTGCCGTCGCGATTGAGCAGGCCGAACCCCGCTTCTTCGCCGACCGGATCGCGCGCTTCGAACCACATCACCCGCGCGATGCCTTGCGCGACTGCCATCGTATATGATTTTAGAAGCGCCTTGGCCGCGTCGCTTTCGCTCGCGTTCTTCCCGACCGGCATTCCGATTTCGGTGATCCAAACAGGTACGTTGACCTTGGCCGGCGCGTCGGCTCTCAAGGCGTCGCGAAGCATATGGGTCATCCACAGAAACGGAATTTCTCCGTCGCTTTCGCGCAGGTCGCCCAGCGTTTCGTAGGGATGAATGCAGATGTAATCAAAGCTGTCTGGCTTGCCGATCTTCGCCTGCGCGAGAATCGCCTGATCGATGTAGGGCGCGTCAAAGCTTGCGACGCTCATCCCGACCTGAGCGGTAGGATCGGCGTTTTTGGCCGCGGCGTAGGCGCGCGCGACCAGCTCGGCATAGTCGGCGGTCGTGTGATGCCCATCGTTAAAACCCGCGTTTCCTTCGTTCCAAACTTCCCAGTAATGGATTTGATCTTTATAATGGTCCACCAGTTTCGACACATAGTTGGACCAGTCATCCAGATGATTCATCGGAAAGGCATGCGAGCCATCCTTTGACCAGGGGGCGGAGCCGAACAGCATGCCGCTGATTTGAATATCGTTGTCGGCGGCGCACTTCACCATGGCGTCGGCCCGATCCCACTTCCATGTTCCCTGCGCCGGCTCAAATCCTCTCCATTCCGGAAACAGCCGCACCGATCGCACGCCCGCCTCGGCCATTTTTGGAAACCACGCTTCATAGTTCTTGAAGGAGCTGGACGAGCTGCTGATTCCCCACGGCACGGCGCCGGCGTCGGGAGCGGGCTTGTTTTCGCCGCCCTTGGCGTTAGACAGGATGACACACAGGGCCACGGCGCCCGCAAGCGGAGTAAGTTTTGATGCTTTCATGAAGTTCAGCGTTTCGGCAAGTTCCGCGTGAGCAAGTTCCGCGTCCATGGTCTACTTGTGACCATGGTGATCGTGGTCGCCTCCGCCGCCGGAGTCTGTATCGATCGTGGTGGTCGTGGTATCTGTCACATGCGTCGTGTTTGGCAACATCTGCGGGGCGCCGCTCGGGCCGACTACATAGTAGCGAAAGTCTCCCTGATCCCAAAAACGGTACACGGTGTTACCGCGTTGGTCGGTGAACAACTGGTCGAGCACGTGACCGTATACCACCGCCGTCCTCTCCGGCGGAGGCTGAACATTGCAGCCGTTCAATACAACGCCAATGATAAATGCCAGACCTAACTTCACGGCGACACGTCCTCCGAGCATCAGACGGAACCAATATTCTCGCATGCCCCCGACAGGATTCGAACCTGTGACCTGCGGTTTATTGAGGGCGTCCGTACCGAGGGCGCCCAAGGAAACCGCCGCTCTATCCAACTGAGCTACGAGGGCTAGATTCCAGCACGCTATCGCGGTTTTCACGCCGAAGCAAGTCGGACGCGTTTTTTGCCTGCCGATCGGGGAAACCCAACAGTTTTCTAGGAGGTTTTTCAACACCGACTCCCGCGAGCGCAGTGGATTATCGCTGCCGGTTAAAGTCGGTCCGTGTCCACCTCGTGGCCACCTGCGACGGCGCCCGCGTATCTCCGGCGGCAGTCTTCGTATCCCTCGCGCCGTTGCCCGCCAAGACCGTATTGATCGGTCCGGACTTCGCAAGCCGAGACGGGCTCTCTATTGATTGGCCAGCCGTCGGCCAACTCAGCGAAAATGTAGAACTCATTTCGGATTTCGGACGGGTGGGCCTTTTTGGGGGTCGCCGACAGACCGAACCGGTGGCGCGAAGCGCAAAAAACTCAAACTCGTTGGCTTTCTCGTCGGTGAATTTTCCGTCACCCGATCTCTTTGGTCACCACCGTAAACTTCTGCAATGGCGCCGGGCCGAAGCTGGTCGTCAGGGCGACGTCGATCGCGTCTCGGCCGCGGGCTTGTAGAACGCGGCCGATGCGCGGCACATTATGGCGGGCATCGACCGTGTACCAGAATCCGCCGAGGTACACTTCCATCCAGGCGCTGAAATCCATCGGCGAGGGCGAGATCGGAACGCCAATATCGCCGAGATACCCCGTCGCATATCGAGCGGGAATATTCAGGCACCGCAAAAACGTGATGGCAAGATGCTGGAAATCCCGACAGACCCCGCGCCGTTCGATATAGACGTCGTACGCGGTCTTGGTATTCCGGGCATGCTCATAGCCGAACTGGACGTTGGCGTGCACCCAATCCATGACGGCCTGCACGCGCAGCCAACTGAAGGGCGTTGAGCCGAACAGATCCCAGGCGATCTGCGTCATCCGATCGACTTCGCAATACCGGCTGGCGACCATGTATTCCATGCAGTCCGCCGGCAGCTCCTCGACCGGATGCAGACGGGCGCCGTCGATTTTCATATCGGGCCGGCCACTCACTTCGGCGATGTTGTCGTAATAAAGCCGCAGCTTCCCCGGCGGCGCGAGAATCCGGCCGATGCGGTTGCCGTAAGCATCGATATAGTTCTGAAACGGTACGTCCGGATCGACCATCAATCGCTCCGGACGCCGCAGAACCTGCGCCTGCTCCGGGTGGACATACAACGCCAAGAGCATGTTCACGGGACTCGGATTGTCAAAAATAATTTCGTAGCCGATTTTTATGAGCATAATTGCGACGCTCGGCGGTTGTTAAAGTTTCGTCGGGCCGTCGCGGAGGGTTCAACCAAAGGGTAACCGCCGACATCATTTCACGTCAAGTCCGTTATCGAGGCTTTCATTTCCAAAATATCGCCCTAGGATACAACTTTATTGGACCACTTTCGCTCCGAAAGGGCATCAGGACCGTAATGACATATTGCCTTGGCATCGTAACGAAGTATGGCCTGGTGATGGCCTCGGATTCCCGGACCAACGCCGGCTACGATCAGATCAACGTCACCCGGAAAATGCACACCTTCGTGCAGGCAGGCGAACGGGTTTTCGTCCTGGTCACCAGCGGCAGTCTATCCCTCTCGCAGTCGATTCTAACGCTGTTGCGCCGTGATTTTGACGCCGGACGCGGCTTGGCGCAGGCCTCGTCGCTATATGATGCCGCCCGTATCGTCGGCGAACAGATCCGACGCGTCTCCGACATCGATCGGCTCGCGCTTGAGAAAGACAAGTACAATTTCAACGTCAACTTTCTTCTTGGCGGCCAGGTCAAAGGGGAAAAGCCCAATCTCATCCTGATCTACCCACAGGGAAATCCGCTTCAAGCCACCGAAGATTCCCCTTATCTTCAGATCGGCGAAACCAAGTATGGCCGTCCGATTCTGGATCGCGGAATTAAATACGACCGCACCTCCCTGGAAGAAGCGGCTAAATATGCGCTGCTGTCGATGGACTCGACCATGAAGTCGAACGTCACCGTCGGCCCCCCAGTCGATCTGCTGGCCTATTCGGTCGACGAATTGGATCTGACCCGGCATCGACGTTTCAAGGAAGACGACGCCGATCTGACGAAAATTCGCGTGCGCTGGGAAGCGGCGTTGCGTCAAGGAATATTGCGGCTGCCGAACGTTCGCTTTGCAAGCCGGCCAAATGCCGGCCAGCAACCGCAGCCGGAAACGATACAGCTTGTCGAAAGCGGTACGGCAGAAGTGGAAGTAACGTCGTCGCAGCAGTCTTCGCCGGCGCAGCGGATGAATAAAGAACCGGCGGATCACCAATAACCATAATGATCGCCGCGAGTTGCACGGGTGAAACCGCGGCAAACCGGACCCGGTACTTCGGAGCATTTCCGATCGATCGAAAACTGACCGGCCTGGGAGGTGTCGCGGCCCGGGAGCGCCAGACCGCTCTTTCCACGCGGACTCTTGCGCGATATAATTCAATCGTGATGTCCTACCCCTCCCTCAAACTCACCAGACGTTAGCTGCGCCGCCACTGCGCGGCTTGCTCGTTCATTTCATAAAATAGTTGGTCCCGGTGAAAGACTCGCGAGCTTTTCATCCCTTCGAGGAATTATCATGGCCGAATTATTAACGGCGCCGCCGCCGGCGCTGATCCGCAAGCTCGATGAAATCGATCTCCGATATAACGAGTTGGAATCGCTCATGAGCGATCCCGGCATTCTTGGAAATTCCCAGAAAATCGTTTCCGTCAGCAAGGAAAAAGGAAAGCTTGAGGGAATCGTCGGGCGCTACCGCGAATATAAACTGGCCACTGTGCAGATCGACGAGTTGCGCGAAATGAGCCGGAATAAAGCCGATCGAGACATGGCCGAATTGGCCGAATCGGAATTGCCGGATGCCGAACAAAAAGCCTTGCGGATCATGGAAACGCTCAAGGACGAATTCGTGGCGGCGGAGGACAACGCCATCGACGCATTCTTCCTTGAAATTCGCGCCGGCACCGGCGGCGAAGAAGCCGCCCTCTTCGCCCGCGACCTGTACGAAATGTATCGCAGATACTGCGAAACCAATCGGTGGCGGTTCGACGTCAACGACTTCTCCGTCAGCGAACGGGGTGGATTCAAGGAAGTGATCATCACCGTCAAGGGCGACGGCGCCTACCGCCATCTTCGCTTTGAAGGAGGCGGCCATCGCGTTCAGCGCGTCCCGGAAACCGAAGCGCAGGGCCGCATCCACACATCAGCCGCCACGGTGGCGATCATGCCCGAGCTTCCTGACGTGAAGATCGACATCAACATGAAGGACATCGAAGAATTCGGCTGCCGCGGTGGAGGTCCCGGCGGACAGAACGTCAACAAAGTCGAAACCGGCTGGATGATCAAACACGCCCCCAGCGGCCTGATTTTCAAAATGACCGAACATAAAAGCCAGGCCCAAAACAAGGAGCGCGCCTGGGCATTGCTTCGCGCGACGCTGTATAACGCCGAAAAGGCCAAGCAGCACGCCGCGGAGACGAGCGCGCGAAAAATCATGATGGGTTCCGGCGATCGCAGCCAGCGCATCCGCACTTACAATTTTCCGCAGAATCGCTGCACGGATCATCGCCTCGGCGGAGAAGCCGGCGGGGAGAAAAATTTCAACCTGGATCAGATTGTGGCGGGGAATATGGAGCCGCTGATTAAGGCGCTATTGGATATGGACAAACAGCAGCGGTTGGAGGAGCTGTGACAGGGTGAGGGGGTGACGCGGTGAGGAGGGGGTGACAGGGTGAGGGCGGGCTGATGGACCTGTGGGCCAAGTCCAAGGTTGGGCACAACCTGCGTATCTGCATTCCACCTTGCGTGGGCAAGATGACCAAGAGCATCGTGCGATTGCTGATTCAAGCGATGATGGACGGTCTGTCGCCGCGGAAACAGACGAAACGCACCCCTGCCGCGAGGATCGTGCAAACTTGCCTGGCGATTTCCCTTTCGGCGGCAGTGGCGATGAAAACATCGCGCCATTCCAGCGCGGTCGACGACCCCATTCCATTATTTTCCCTACCCGGCCTCGTCATACTGGGTCGTGACCAAAAACAACTCGTGCCCCGAAATGGGAAAACGCTCGTGGTCGGAATCGTGGCCCGGATCAGCGGATGTGCCGACCAGAAGGAAGTGTCATTGGAAGATCAGATCGATCACGCCAAAGAAGTTGTGGCGGATTTGTATGATAGGCCGGTCCACTGGCACATCATTGCCACGAAGGGTAAAGGTGAGCGCCTGGATCGCCCGGAACTGGAGGAAATCCAGCAGCGGCTTCGTTCGGGTGAACTGGACTTGTTGGTGATGGAAGATATGGGTCGTCTGGTGCGCGTCGTCGAAGCGATTCGTCTCTTTGGCGTGGGAGTTGATCATGGCACCCGGTGCATTTCCCCAAACGACTCGGTCGATACCATCGAACAAACCTGGGAAGAAGATGCCATGGCCGTCAAAATTCACGAAAGCGGTCGCCGCGTCGCCGTCATCAATCCCGATGGCCCAAAATTTATAGCGTGCCCGCACCTGGCCCACGTCGACTTGGCGGAACTGGATTCCGTTAACGCTCTTCTGAAACGGGCAAACGCACGACTCGGGCGCCAGAAGATCAATGGCTTCGATCCGCTTTTTCGTGTCTCCCGGAAGGACACGCGTTTCCCGGCGCCCAATGCCGCCTGCTGGTACTGCGGCCATCATCATGTCGGGGGCGGAAACGGGATCACGGGCAATCTTATGTGCAGCGCCTGAGAGCGGAGCATGCTCAAGCTGCGGCGGCGTCATGGTTTCGCGGGCTGAAGTGACGAACAATGTGCAGAGATCATCGCCGCCGAAGGTGCAGCCGACGGCTCTGGGAACGGGAAACTCGATCCGGCGTTCGATGCGGCCTGCGGGATCGTAGCGAACAACGCGGCCGATGCCGACCTGATTGCTCCATACACCTCCTTCCGCATCCACGCACAAACCGTCCGGAAAGGCGCCGAGCGTGCGATCAATTTCGGCAAAGGCACGTCTGTTTGCCAGCGAGCCTGTCGCGGGATTGAAGTCGTACGCGAAGATCGAGTAGCGAAAACTTTCCGTATGATACATCGTTCGGCCATCGGGGCTCCAGTCGGCGCCGTTGGAACAGATGACGTTCCCATGCATGCATGTCACGCTCCGATCGGGATCGAAGCGATACAGGCTACCTAGGGGTTTTTTCCAATCCGGGTCTCCCATCGTGCGGCCCAGAGGCGACCTTGAGGATCGACGCGGCCATCGTTAAAGCGGGTATTGGTCTTGCCCGCTTCCACTTCGGCGAGCATTTCGAGTTTGCCGGTGTCAGGGTCGAAGAAGGCAAAATTCTTGCGGAGCGTCAGCAGCAATCCGCCCGCTTTACGAAATGCCAGACACGTCACCAGGTCGGGAAGATCGAACGTTTCATTGCGCCCGCTCGCGGGGTCAAAACGATGCACCTTCTTGCCTTGAATATCGACCCAGTAGAGTCTGCGCTCCCCGGATGCCATAGCGGCGATTCGCCGACGATGGCATTCCATTTCAAGACGCACTGGACGTCGGCGCCGGAGATTGTGGTCGTTGCCATAAGTTTTCAAAAAAGACGATGGCGCTGGTGGAGACGCCGGCGGCTTTCCCGAGAGCGCTCATGATCGCTACGAGCAAAAAGGCGATCACGATCAACCCCGCGCCCAACGGCACGTTTTCGGCGGGTTGCGAACTCATTGGATACACCTTCCGCGGAACACGCCGCTCCGCGACATGCGTGACTATTTCATTCGTTCGATCAAATGATCGGCGAATCGCATTGGCGACGATCGTTAGCGAAGGATTCACGGCGCCGCGGATTCGGTTCAACTTTTAGCCGGTTTGTCTCCCAGTTAGAAACCCGAAAAGCCAGCTCGGCGAAGGCCAGCCACGAGATAAGGGCATTGGCGCATAAGACGCCAGAGCAGTCCAGACTGATAATTCTCGATCATCAAAACAATCGGTCCTTGATTGAGGCCATAGTGGAATGAGGATACCCATGGTTGCGTCGGATCAGATCCGTCGGCAAACGTGGCATTGAAGGTGGCTTTGAATCCGTACCGGTTTTTCTGCCGCAACTTCAGCGTCTCGAAGTATTGAAGTGCCGGCAGCACGATTTCCGGCGCGAAAGGAAGCGAGGCCACGACCGCCCAGGGGGCGATGCTTCCATCGTCGGGACCGTCCGGCACGCCACGCGCTTCGTAGCCGAAGAATTGCCGCTGGCGGCCCTTGATCGTGCGCGTCGCGGGGCCGGGACCATCGCTGGCGGTGATGCCCCAGCAATGTTCGTCATAGCCGTCGAACTGGGCGGGATTGTCGATCGCGTACTGCCGCTGAACATACGTCGCCCGTCGGCTGTTCTCGAAATAATCGATGTTCTTTCCGCGCATATAGTCGTCCTGGATTCCGCGAAAATCGACCCAGATATGGGATATTTGGTGAATGAAAAGCGGCCCTGCATACAGGAATTCGTGGCCGTGGATCTTTCTCCATTGATAGGTGGAGGTCCATTTCACATAGCTTTCCGTTGGCAACGGATGGGTTGGCGAACCCAGGCCGAGAAGATAGAGAAACAGGGCCTCGTCATAGCCTTCCCAGCGGTACGGCAGACAGCCGTTCTCGGGACCCAGCCATGTGTCACGGTTAATCCGCCGTTTTGAGCCCAATTCCAGTCGGCGCGCAAGTACAACTCGTCGGCAAGTTGACGGATTTCGCGTTCGTCGGCGGTGTCGTTTTGAAAATAAGCCGTGGCGGCCAGCATGCCCACGAGAAGAAATGCGGAGTCGATGGTCGACAATTCACAGTTCCAGACGCGCTTTCCACTAATCATGTCGAGAAAGTGGTAATAGAAACCCTTATAGCCGGTTGCATCAGGGTCGGTGCTTTGAACGCTCTTGTGAAAGAAACAGAGGGTTGAACTTCCCCCCGTATGGCGGGCGCGGGGAAGTGACTAATTGAAACTCGCCTCGAACGCTTCGGGGCTCATGTAGTTTAACGAACTGTGCAGCCGTTTGCGATTGTAAAACACCTCGATGTACTCAAAGATCGACCGGC
>DASZME010000034.1:0-5164 GCA_035551995.1 Tepidisphaeraceae bacterium | reverse complement strand
AGGTAGCGGCGTTTCACCCGCCGCACCCAGTCACAGCTCACTTTGAATCTCTTGGCGATCACAGGTGAATCCATTCCCTTGTCGTAACAATCAAGGACCAGTTCTCGCAATTTGTCCGAATAGGCTTCCATGCCGTAGCTCTTTGTTGCGTTTACGATAGCACGACGCGGACAAAAGCGCGACAGCAAGAAGCGGCAAAAGGCGCGACAGCAACCTGAGAAACGCTCTAAATAGTTATGATCGATCGGAGCGGCGAATTGCTCAAGTTGGCAATCGGCCCACCGCCGTCTCGCGTAAATCGCCGTGTTATTCTGTACCTGCCAGTCTCTTACGAAGGCAGGGCCCTTCCGCGCTGATCGAAGCGCGGCCCCATTGAAGCCCAGGCCCGGCCATGCCCAGCACGTCGCCGCTGATCCTTCCGCGCTGATCGAAGCGCGGCCCCATTGAAGCCCGACTGGCAGATTGATAATCGTTGGCTTGGCTTGCCGTTCAATAACGCGCTAGACGTTGCCAAGCTTGGAGCATTCATCTGGTCTACTTCAAGTCGCCGGCAACGTCACCGGCTGAGGGACGAAATCGGCTGGCCGCTTGTGGCACGCCACGACCGAACTACAATTCATCCGGCAATACTCCATGAATCATTCGCTTGGTTGTGCACTCGCGAATGGTATTGGCGCTATTTTAAATAAACATTACCGATCGATTACGCAATGACTTCGACAGGAGCTAAACAATGCGACTTAGCCGAACGGCTATGAAGTGCCTCTTGGCGACATTTCTCGTCACCTCGTCGGTCGTCGCCGAGGAATGGAAACCGATTCCGCGCGTACTCCCGCCGATGGGAATCAAACTTCCCGACGCCGATCGCCGGAAGATCGAAACGGCGGATTCGGCGCTTGCGGCTCGGATTAAGGCGTTCGCGCAATCGGGTAAGCCGGTCGATCTTTTGCCGGACGTGGAAATTTACGAGAAAGCGGCACGTTTCGCGCTTCTGGATCAAGAGTTTTATTCCGAAAAAGACGTCGCCGTCGCGATGGGTGAAATCGCGACCGGCAATAGGCGCCTGGACGAGCTTGAAGCGGGAAAGCCGCAATGGCCGACGCAGCATGGCCAATTCGTTCGTGGCTATCGTTCGGAGATTGACGGAACCGTTGAACCGTATGGGCTTGAGATCCCCGACGACCTTGATCTCACGAAGCCGATGCCGTTGTATGTCTGGCTGCACGGTCGCGGCGACAAGGATACCGATCTGAATTTCATCCATGGCCGCGAGGGGCGCAAAGGCCAGATTCATCCGGCGGACGCGATCGTGCTGCATGCGTATGGTCGATCCTGTTTAGGATTCAAATCGGCCGGCGAGACCGACGTATTTGAAGCGATCGCCGCCGCCGAGCGCGCGTATCCGATCGACCAGAATCGCATGGTGTTGATGGGCTTTTCGATGGGAGGCGCGGGGGCTTGGCATCTTGGGGCGCATTACGCCGACCGGTTTTGCGCGGTGCATGCGGGGGCTGGGTTTGTGGATGTGGTGAAGTATCAGCATGTAAAGCCGGAAAATTTCCCGGCGTGGTATGAGCAGAAATTGTGGGGCGATTACGACGTGCCCGATTATGTCAGGAACTTGTTCAACGTGCCGATGGTGGCCTACGGCGGCGAGATCGATCCGCAGCGGGCGTCGAGCGAGATTATGGCCGAGGCGTTTAAGGCCGAGGGGCATGAATTGACTAGGATCGTCGGGCCGAAGATGCCGCACAAATACGATCCGGCGTCGCTGGCCGATATCATGCGACGAATGGACGACGCGGTAAAAGCGGGTCGCAATCAATTTCCGAAAACGCTTTCACTTCAGACGCGCACGCTCCGCTACAACAAGATGTTTTGGGCGAGCCTGACCGAACTGACGGAGCATTGGCTGGACAGCCGGTTGGACGCCGACGCGATCGATGCGACGCATATCAATATCACGACGAAGAACGTAGCCGGATTCTCGCTGACAAGCCCGTGGGCGGACCTCGGCGCGGATCGACAGATCGAAGTTCGCATCGACGGCGAAGCGGTTCTCGTCCCTGTTTTGGCATTCCGCGACAAAGGCGCCCGCTTTCATAAGACATCGGGCCGATGGACGCTGTTGACGGAACCGTCCGCTTATCCGCCGGGAACGCTGGTAAAATCGCCGGGGCTACAAGGGCCGATTGACGATATATTTATGACGCCGTTTCTGGTGGTTACGCCAAGCGCGCCTTGCGCAAGCGAGCCGGTTCAAAAATGGGTGGATTTCGAATTGCGGCATTTTCACGATCGATGGCGGGCGACGTTTCGCGGCGAGCTTCGGATGAAGAAAGACACCGACGTAACGGCCGCCGACATCGCGAAATATAATCTCGTGTTATGGGGAGACCGGAGTTCTAACGGCGTGATTGCCAAGGTGATCGGCCGAATTCCGATGAAAACTCGGCCGGCCGATCCGAAAACCATTTCCGTCACGGGAAAGCCAGTCAATAGCATGTTAGTAACGATCTATCCCAATCCACTCAATCCCTCCCGCTACATCGTGTTGAACAGCGGCCCGACTTTTCGTGAGGCGAATGACCATACCAATTCGCTGCAAAATCCGAAGTTGCCTGATTGGGCATTGCTCGATATCAGCGAGCAGCCGGATGGGAAATCAGCGGGAAAAGTGCTCGACGCGGGGTTTTATGATGAGTCTTGGCAAGTAAAAAATCATTGATTGTGATTCTATGGCGAAACCCGAATCGCCATCCTTCGTTCCCGGCCTCTCGCGTGCCTATCTATATAAATTTGCCGCGGCTATTTTCCAGCGATCTCGATCGGCTCTCGACCGCCCGGCGCCTCGTCGCTAGAATCATGGGTTGAGCGCTCTCACGCTTAAATAAGAAGTTAAGGCCCTAATCGACGGGTTGTCGCCGGCGCAGTTGTAACGAAAAACCATCAAGCTCGTTGCCGACGCATCCTATCACTTTCCAATGAAGATCGGCTTCAAATGCCGCTCGAAGGTATTCGTCGTCACGTTT
Source organism: Tepidisphaeraceae bacterium (assembly GCA_035551995.1). Taxonomy (GTDB): domain Bacteria; phylum Planctomycetota; class Phycisphaerae; order Tepidisphaerales; family Tepidisphaeraceae; genus RYN-428. The sequence continues at coordinate 2,132 of DASZME010000034.1, read as the reverse complement.
TCCGCGATCGTCGGCTCGAATTCTTCGAGCGCGTTGATGTATCGCTCCCCCATTTGCGCCGCGACCTTGAAGCCGACGTGCAGCAGTTGACGTAGATTCGCGTTATACCGCGGGTTTTTTTGGTCGTGACGGAGGGATTGGGCGAAGTGTTCGCCGGTCCAGCGGCCGACTTCGTCGGGGCTCGGCAGCTTGCTCTTGTCAATGTCGATGACCGTCGCGTACGGGCCGCATAGCTCATCGAATCGCTCCGTCGCCTGGCGGTAGACGTCTCTGGCGATTTGCAATCCTTCACCGCCGGCGGAGGCGAGGCCGATTAGTTCTTCAAGCCAGGTGGTGCCGGCGGTCTTGACGTGGAGGCCGGCGCCGTGGGTTTTGACGGCTTTGCGAATCGCGGGGTAAATCGAAAACTTATCGCTGCCGCTGTGGACCGACAGCTTGAGATTCGCGGGTAGGCCGAATTCCTTGATGGCGTGGGCGATGACGGCTAAATCGTCGTTGAATTCTTTCTCGAATTGGGAGACATCGCCGACGTAATCGACGCCTTTGTTGAATCGGCCGGTGAACTTGGGGGCGATGGTCTGCACCGGGATTTTCTGGTCGGCGATGGCCGCGAGGATGAAGAATAGCTCGCCGGGGGTTTGCGGTTGATCGGTTTCGTCCATCGAGACTTCGGTGACGAAATTTCCCTTCCCCTTGGCCGCTTCCACGATGCGATAAATTCGGCCGGCTTCCTGAGCGGCAAATAAATATTTGCGGGCGATCGCTTCAACCTGGGCGGTTCCAATGTCGAGGGCGCCGCTGACGCCGGGGATTTTCAAGGAGCCGGCGTAGCGTGAATAGCTCGACACGAACGACCGAATATCCGCGTCGGCCGCTGGCTTATTGATGAAGTCCGCGACGTCGAGCGTGAAAAAGTCGCTGGGCGCGAGGAATCGATCGACGGTTTTCACGCCGATGTGGTCGGCGTCGACGAAATACTCGCCTTTCCAGCCAAGCGATTTCACCGCGGCGTCAGCTTCGGCGCGCACGCTCGCCGGCTCGCTGTGAACGATATTGTGCTCCCGATTGCTTTTGTTCCAGACCGGCGCCACGTCGACGTCCTGGCTTTTGGCTTTCACGAAAGCGGCGAGTTGGGCTTTGCCCTGGTGAGCGAAACGGTCGCCGATGCCCATGCTGAATTTCGGAAGGTTCATGTTGATGCAATTCCGGTCAAACGGAAACCAAAGTGTTTCAATTCACGAAAGCTCAAAGGTTACCGAAAGGGCGCGGCGCATGGAAGGCCGCAGCGAGGGGTGGCCGTCGGGGGTGGCGAGGCCTCGAAAAACCTGACTTGTACGGTTTGCATCATCGCCTATAATCCGGCGCTCCGTGTGGCATTCCAGGTTGAAAATGCGGGAATTTGTGTTTGGTATCCATCGAGGCATGCGATGACCAATCCCGGCGGTGACGCACCCATTGAAAACCCCGTCGCCGTGACGTGCGTTGACGATATCATTGTTAACGCCGAGCTCCTTCGCAGGCCCTCGCGTTTGCCGAGATACGAGGCGGAATGCCGAGTTTTGGCCGCGTTGGCCGAGACGATGGCCGAATCGCCCGCCGCGCTGCTTCAAAAACTCGCCGAATGCGCGATCGAACTGACCGGCGCGGAATCGGCGGGCGTGAGTCTTCTCGAACCCGACGGCGCCGACGGGGAATTTCGCTGGGCCGCCACCGCGGGGGAATTTTTTCCGTTTCTGGGCGGGAAAATGCCTCGAAACTTCAGCCCCTGCGGAACCGTTCTCGATCGCAACGCGACGGTGCTCATGACCGATCCGGCTCGCTTCTATCCCTACGTCGCGAATTTCAAGCCGCGGATCGAGGAGGTGCTGCTCATACCCTTTTATCAATCCAGAAAACCGATCGGCACGGTGTGGGTGATCGCGCATAGCCGGGCCAGGAAATTCGACGCCGAGGATGTTCGCCTGATCACAAGCGTTTCGAAATTCGCCTCGGTGGCCGTCAACGCTTTATCAGGGAGCATCGCCCACGACTCGCTGTTGCGGAAGGTCGCGACCCAGGCTCGCGTCTTTGACACGACCCTGTCGGCGATCACCGACTTCGCTTACATCGTCGATCGCGATTGCCGGTTCGTT
>DASZME010000033.1:0-12502 GCA_035551995.1 Tepidisphaeraceae bacterium | reverse complement strand
GTCTTCCTGGCCTTTGTCAAGGACGACCTGGAGCGATCCGAAAGCCAGGGCGGTGAAGGCGAAGCCGGTATAGTCCACCCGGATTCCCTTGGCTCGCTCGCGTTTGGTCGCTTCGACGGCCGAGGGCGGGTCTTGCACCATGTGATAGGTGAGGAAGAGGGAGAGCAGTCCGACGGGGATGTTCATGAAGAAAATCCACCGCCAAGAATAATTGTCGGTGATCCATCCGCCCAGGGCCGGCCCGATGGCCGGGGCGACGACGACGGCCACGCCGTAAATGGCGAACGCCTGCCCGAAATACTTGCCGGGGAATGTGTCGGCGAGCATCGCCTGCTCGCTTGGCGCCAATCCTCCCCCGCCGGCGCCCTGCAGCACGCGGAAAAAAAGCAGCATGCCAAGGCTGGGCGCGATGCCGCAGAGAAAACTGCTGACGGTGAAGACCGCCACGCAGGTCATATAAAACGTCTTGCGGCCGATGATGGACGACAGCCATCCGCTGATCGGAATAATGATCGCGTTGCTGACAAGATAGCTGGTGAGCACCCATGTGCTCTCTTCCCGCCCGGCTCCCAGATTGCCGGCGATGTGCGGCAGCGAAACGTTGGCGATGCTGGTATCCAGCACCTCCATGAACGTCGCCATCGATATCGTGACGGCGACCAGCCACGGGTTGATGCCGGGCTTGGCGGCGGAATTTGGACTACGCGGGATGGGCATGGAAGCGGAAGATCATCGACGCCTGGGCGCCTTGAAATTTGTAAAGCGCTATCTCACGCGCACCTTCGGCTGAACCGACATGCCCGGCGACAACAATCGTCCCGCGTCGGTGTTCACATCGCTGTTGAAGGTGATCTTTACCGGCACGCGCTGCACGACTTTCACGAAGTTGCCGGTCGCGTTTTCAGCGGGGATAACGCTGAATCGGCTGCCGGTGCCCGCCTGGATCGAACTGATCGTACCGTGAAATTCGCGCTCGGGGTATGCATCGACGGCGATCGTCACCGCCTGGCCGGGCCGCATGAGGTCTAACTGCGTCTCCTTGAAATTCGCCGTCACCCAAACGTCGGCCGGCACCAACTGGAAAAGTTGGGTGGCGGGCGTGACGTACATTCCGGCGTCAACGCTTTTATTCGTAACCTTCCCGTCGCACGGCGCGATGATCCGGCAGTAGCCGAGGTTCACCTCGGCCCGATGCGTATCGGCCTGGGCTTTTTGCAAGTCGCCCTCGGCGGCGGTGACGTCGGCCTCCGCGGTCGCCACCTGCGCCTTTGTGGTTTGCAGCTTCGCCTGCGCCTGCTCCACGTCCGCCTGCGCCCGCTTTTGCGTGGCGGTGGTGTTATCCAACTGTTGCTGGCTTCGGGCCCGCGGGTCCAGTCCGTTGAACCGCTGGAGATCGCGGGTGGCGTTGTCGAGGTTGACCTGCGCCGAATCCAGCTCGGCCTGCGCCTGCAAGACCGCGCCGCGGGCCGACGGCACGCCGCTGCGGGCTTGTTCGAGCTTGCCGCGCGCCGACGCCTCGGCGCCGCGCGCTTGAGCGACGGCGACCTTGTAATCCGTGGGGTCCAATTCGACCATCAGATCGCCCTTATGCACCTGCGCGTTGTCGTCCACATGCACGGCTGAGACCAACGCCGACACTTGCGGACTGATCGGGACGATGTGTCCGTCGATGAAGGCGTCGTCCGTCTCCTCGAAATGCCGGGCGTCCAGCCAGTACAGTCCGCCCGCCGCCGCCAGCACGGCCACGACGATCAGGAAGATCAGCAGCACGCGCCCCCCGCGCTTGGGAGGCTCGGGCGGTTGCTCGGGGACGGCGTCGCCGTTGCTTGCGGCGGGCGCTCGAGTTCTTTCCGATACTTCAGTCATGATCTCACAACTTTCAAGGCGACAACCCCGCGACATCGGGCGTTACCGCGCGGCTTCATTGACTTCGGTCATATTACGAACAATCATTCAAAAAAAGCAAGTTCATTTGAAATATGATTTCAAATAATGCCGATGGTGCGATAAAGTAAATGCGTCAGGAGAGCATTAATGGCCAATACGAAGAATAATTCGGCGACTCAGGAGACGCGCCGCAAGCTGTTGCAAGCGGCAGGCGAGGTCTTCGCGGACCGCGGCTTCCACGCCGCCACGATCAAACAAATTACGGACCGCGCCGGCGCCAGCCTCGCTTCGGTCAATTATCATTTCCAGGACAAGGCCGAGCTTTATGCCGCCGTGTTGAGGCGGATCGCCGAGGAAGTCGCCGAGGTCATCCCGCCTGACGATCAGATGAGCGGCGACGCGACCGCCCGTTTTCGCCAATTCATCCATTATTTCTGCAGCCGACTGATGGGTCGAGAAAAACCGGCGTGGGAACAAGTGTTGATGGCGCGCGAGATGGCCGAGCCCACCGCCGCGCTAGAGCCGCTCTATAAGCAGGTTGTCGGGCCGTTGAGCGAGAAACTGTCGGCGTTGATCGCGGAATTATTGCGCGCTTCGCCATCCGATCCCGCCGTCGGTCTCGCCGCCGCGAGCGTGCTGGGGCAGTGCGTCTACTACATGCGGCATCGGCGCCTGTTCAGCCGGATGCACCCCCAGATGGATGTGCCGCCGAGCGTCGAGCAACTGGCGGGGCATATCACGGCGTTTTCGCTGGCGGGTATTCGGGCCGCGCGCGATCGTCGCGGCCGCGAAGGTTAACGGGCGCCGATGCCGGCGAAACAAAATTACGTCAGCGTATTCATTTTTCGTTTGCCGTGAAAACGGGCCCCAGCGCGTGAATCGTGCAATGCACGTCCTGCTGGATCGTCGTACCGTCGGCGGCGTCCAGATTGCAGGTGATCTTCGTGGTCATCGCGGGGCGAAGATCGGGGATTTCCAAAAAGACCGTGCGCCCGTCTTTCAGGAGCTTGGCGGATTTTACGGTCAGCGTATCGTAGCCCTGGCGGGGAATGTCCCGGATGGAATAGAAACGCGAGCCGTAGGCGGCGGCCCATTTGTAATTCCATTGAAGGACGCTGAATGAGTCGGCGTCGGCCGCCGACCTGGGATCAAGGGGACAGGTGAACGTGAGAAGAATACCGTTGGCGCGGATGTGCAGCGCCGCCGGCTGGTGTACTGTTTTGCCGGTGTAGCGGACGCGCTGGAGGGCGCCGTCTTTTACGCCGGCGGTTTGCCAGCCGCGCAGGCCGCACAGATAAAGTTGACCGTCGGCCGGGCGGAATCGGGCGCGCATCACGCCGGTGGCGAATCGGAAGGGAAAGCGGTAGACGGCGCCCTGCGTGACGCCGTCCACTTCTTCGGTCATGACATGCAGCAGCGCGGCGGCGCCGTAGCTGGTGTGCAGCATTTCTCCCGCCGCAAGCCCCCATTTATCGCCGAGCACCCATGTTTGGCCTCCGCTTGAATTATCGACGTCCTGCGGCATCCAGACGATCGGCTTGCCGGGGTCCGTCGGAGGCTTGTCGCTGTGAGCCATCGGAGTAAAGCCGAGAAATTCGCCTTTCTTGACGATGTCGATTCGCGAGGCGGGAACCCATTCGCCTTCGTTGTCGGCTTCGGTGATCAGTCCGTTGGGCCCGCCGCCCATGCCGTTGGGATTGCGCACGCCGGTGGCGAAGACTTCAAGATTATTGCCGTATTTGTCGACGCGCAGGACGGTTCCGCCGTGACGGGTCGAATCGCCGCACTTGCAATAATAGAAGTTTCCCTCGGCGTCGGTTTCCAGAGAAGTCGTATAGGCGTGGCCGTTGTTCGGCGTCACTTTGCAGTCGTTATTGAAATTCTCGTAATAGTCAGCCTCGCCGTCGCCGTTAAGATCGCGCAGGCGGGTGATCTGATCGCGGCCCAGGACATAGACGACGTCATCGACGATCTTCAATCCCAGCGGCTGAAAAAGTCCGGTCGCGAATCGCCGCCATTTCAGATTTTCCAATTTGTCGTCGATGCCGCTGACGACCCAGACGTCGCCGCTGATCGAGCATAGGGCGGCGTCGCCGTTCTTGAAGAAATCCAGGCCGCCGAATCGAAGGAAGCTTTTCCACGGATTTTCGTCGGGCGCGGCCAGGGTATCGACGACATAGGCGCCGTCGGATTTGGGATCGGCTTTGCCCACGATTCCCTTCGTGACGACCGGCTCGGGAAAACGCGCGGGGCCGCCCCGGATGAGCGATTGAATATCTTCGGCCGGCTGAATGCCCTTGGCGACAAAGTCCTCAAACGCGCCGCTCTCGGCCGCCGGCCCGCTCCAGACGGCAAGCTTGAATCGCAACGGATTTTCGTGAGGCGGGATGTGGAACGAGAGCCCGGCGGAATTTCCATTTTGGGCGAACATTTCGCCCTTTGGCCGCCGGCCCGCGTCGCCGGTCACCCCCGCCGCAAAAATGACGGCGGCGGCCGTGGTTGTTTTGTCCCTGTCGTCGGTCATCGACCACGTCGCCGCGCCTGTCGCCGCGCTGGCGTGTCCCGCGGCGTCGCAAACGCGCAGATCGGTATTCTGACGGCTCGGAGCGATCAAAAACGTTCGCGTGTACGCGGCATGATTCGCAAACTCCTCCACGCCCGGCATTTCCAAAACCTGCGTTGTCCCGACGGTGTAGGAAAGTATCACGCGGTCGCCGTGAACATACAGCCCCTTGTACCTGGCCCAGGTCGACGGCAACGGCCCAAGTTTATCCGGCCGCGGGTCGCTGAAATCGTCTGGCCCCGTATCGACCGGCTTACTCCAGCCCGGCAAGGAATCGGTTCGAAAGTTCACGTCGCCGGCGATGTCCGGATGCTGCGCCAAACCCTCGCGGCCGTTGTAAATCTTGATGAAATCGCCGCTCCATCCGAAAGAGACGCGCAGCAAGTCCGTGTCAAACGCGACGGCGTGTTTTTTGTCTTTTCCAAGCCGGATGGAAATGGCTTTAGGCGTGACGCTTGTGCGGTCCCTGGGGTTGCCGAGGGACGAGGTGAAAAACGTCCCGAAGTCCATGTCGGCCCATCGCGTGTGCGAGCCGCGGGTACCGTCGAATCCGCCGACGGCCTGTGCGTCCTGGGTGATCAGTTCGAGCTTGGCCGGAGCGTGCATGGCGGATGAATCGACGAAGCCGGTCTTATCGTACGCGACGGCGTCTTCGTCAAAATGCCACAGCCCGACGGTATCGGAATCGACGGCGAATGGCGTCGTCGGCACATGATCGGTTGGCCGAATGACGCGAGAAATCCGAACTTCGTCGATCATAGTCCCGACGGCCGGATGCCCTCCTTCGACAAGGCCGAACGTGAGCGACCCGGTGTCCGGATACGGCCCCACTTTTTTCACCGCCGTTTTTGCCGCCTCTTTGCCGTCGGCGTGGAGAACGACGTGTGTGCCGTCAAACATCAGGGCAAGAAAATGCCATTGGTCGTCGGCGATGGGCGTGGTGGATTTAATCTGCCTGGGGTTATATCCGCCATAGGACGCGCAGAAATCGCCGGCGCCTTCGCTCGCGTAAATTTCCCAGTGCTCATTGGAATGGCGCGGCCCGCTGGAGAGGATAATGGAATCCGCCGCCGGTTTCGGCGGAAGCTTGACCCAGCATTCCACCGTCATCGGCATGCTGAAATAAACCTGGCTGTACGGAATCGCCGCGTACGACCCCTCGACGACTTTCAAAGCGCGCCCGAACTTTCCGCCGTCAACGGCCTGGCCCGACGCCGTCCGCGCGGCCATCGGCAGCAGGAATGAAATCAGCAAAACCCCTGAAATTCCCATTCGCCGTCTCGTGGGGGCCGGCCGGTACCGCATCTCTTCACGGGCTGAATTCATCATGTCTCCTTGTTCGGGTGAACACGCCTCTGGATCAGTTGGCCAGTCGCTTCACGGCGTCGGGCCTGGCGCGCGACGTATCCGCATCGCTTTGCCGCCGCGCGCATCGCCTTCTCCGTTGACCGGCGCGAACTATAGAAGATACCGCCCATTTGGCGATGGGTGGAAGGCCCGCAAATTCAGCCGCGCGCCGTGAGCCATCATCCCGAGGATGCGTTGGCCAGGGCAGTGGCGTCGGTGGTCAGCGGCGTGGCGATATTGGACCGGGAGATATCGACGTCGTCGGTCAAGCCGAAATGTCCGAATGGAGTTCGAGAACTCTTTGTAGCACAGTCGTCTCGCCGGTATTTTCAGTCCGAAAAACACACGCGAGACGCGTGTGTTGCGAAAACAGTTCACAGGCTCATCGAGGATCGTTATATATCCCGTATCCCGGCATCTGACCCGTGACGCGGCGACGGCGCGCGTGCGCTACGCCAGAGCGTTTATAGGATTTGCTGTAGCGTTTCTGCGTTTAGCGGCCCCGGTTGCGAGGCGTGTATCGCGACCGAAGTTCGAAACACCAACATGAGAAATACTCATTCCGATTCGCCCGCGAATATTCCACGCGGCGTCCTTGCGCCGCCGCTGGCGTCATTGCGCCGGAACCGGCGTCATTGCGCCGGAACCGGCGTCGATCGCGGTCCCGCCGGGGCCGGGTGCGGATTCGACGGCAACACCCAGTGTCGCTTCATCAGCCGGATCGACCAGTCGCCCGGTCCGGATCGTTTCTCGGCTTCGTTCAAATCGGCTTCGGCCGACGCGGGTTTGCCGGTGTTGTAGTCGAGATACGCCATGAGGAACCACGGCCGGACCGCTTTGGGATCGCTGGCGGCCAGGTCATTGAGATCATTGCGGACGTAGTCGACACGATCCTTGGGAAACAACGACTTGAGATCGAACTGGGCCAGCAATAATTCGCGATCCGTTCGGAAGACCAGCCGCAGGTCCTGCTCCGCCCGGGCGTAAAATCCGCCGGCCAACTCCGCGTTGGCCCGCCCAAGAATCGCCAGCGGATTGTTCGGCGCGACGCGCTGGGCCTGATTGAATTTCGCGATGGCCGACTCATATTTCCCCGCGGTGATCAAATCCTCCCCGCCGGCGAGCAGGTCGTGCAGCCCTTTTGCTTTGACGCCGGTCGCAAGCCGGCTGACTTTAACCGGACCTTCGTCGCTCGGCGGGGGCGGAGCGCCTTGGGGATTGCGCGCGTTGGCGGCCGGGGTGGGCGGCTGCGGCGCGTTACCGCGGGCCTCGGCCATGGCCTTGCCGACGTCAGTCGTACGCTCTAGGCGCTGTTGCAGCGTGTCGAGCAGCGTGCTTTGCATGTTCGCCGGGATCAACGACGGGCGCTCGCGAACATTGGATGGAATAATCCCCGTCGACGAGAGCGGCTGATTCGGCAACTGCGGGGACGTCAATCCGTTGGTCAACGGCGAATTGACCGGCGCCTCCAACGGCTGGCCCAGCGCCTGATTAAGCGGCTGATTCAAACTCGTCGGCGCCTGGCCCGGCTGACCGTTCTGTTGCAATTGCGATGGCGCCGGCGCATTTCCCTTCTGCGGGGCGTTGGCGTCGATTGGCTCGGCCGACTCGCGAAGTTCCTGGCGCATCCGCGCGATCGATGAATCATCCACGCCGAGCTGGCTGGAGAATTGTTGGCCCGAGACGTCATTTTCTCCCGGCGCCGGGAGCGTGCGCTGGCCGTAAAACGAAGCCGCCTGCAAAGCCGCGTTATCGTTTAGCGTTGAGGTGAGACCGCCATAACCGTTGGGATTGAGCATCGCGTTGAGCAAAAGCGTATCGCGATTTTCCGTTCGGCTCTGAAGCCCGCTTGCCGCCGTCGCCGTGTTCAGTCCGTTCGACAAGCTGGACGGCGTGTTGAGCGTGGTGCCGATATACCCGCCATTAAACCCCACCGGCAGCGATCCCGCGGGAGGCGCGGTATATCGGCTGTCGCCATAGAACGGCTGCGGCTGATTGCGATTCGTCGGCGCCCCGTAAGAACTCGCCACTCCGCTGGATTGGCGAACAAAAACATCGTTGCCCCCAGGCACCGGGCCCGTGAAAGCCCGGGGATCGCGCTCGTGAATCGGGCCGCTGAATCCGCTCAGGCCCGTCACATTCCGGTTCACGATGTTGTCCGGCGATACTGCCGACCCGGCGCCGCCCCCCCTGCCGTTGTATCCATTGCTTCCGACCCGGTTACTGGCGTCGTTGGCATGGCCGTCCTGCCCGGGGGCGGGATATTGCGCCGCCGCCCGATCAACCCATCCAAGAGTCAAAACCGCCGCGGCAGCCGCCGCCAGAAGAACGACGTGGGAATTTATTTTTTTCATATTCGCTCGGGTTTACCGCCTCCGACGAGAACATTGTAGCACGTCAGCGGTCCTGGCGTAACGACATTATCGGTGCGATGCCGTCGCGGAGGTTAAATGCAGTATAAATCGTCCCGCGCGGCGGAAGACTGGCGCGCAGCGATTATGCGTGGTATTTGTCGCCGGCCGATACTTTCCATTCTCGACTGTTGCCGCGGCGCGGTATTTTTCGTATTCTACCGCCGCCAATGTTCACGAGATCAGGCCTCTTGGCGGAATTGGCAGACGCGATGGACTCAAAATCCATTTCCGAAAGGAGTGCCGGTTCAACTCCGGCAGAGGCCATTAAAATAGCCCAGATAACCTCTTCCCGCCTCCGACCCATTTAACCCCCTCCGCACCCTGCCGGTGATTCAGCTGGCCAATGCAGGCCGTCGTATTCCGTCGTTGGCTAAAGCAGCCGGTCTCCTTTGCCGCGCGGGATCAGCGTCAGCACTTTCTCGATAATCTGCTCGACCGAAATTCCCTCCGCCTCCGCGTTGAAATTCGGCACGATCCGATGGCGCAGCAGGGCGCCGGCCACCGCCTCCACGTCTTCGATGGTGACGTACAATCGCCCCTGCATCAGCGCCCGCGCCTTGGCGGCGAGGATCATGTATTGCCCCGCGCGCGGGCCGGCGCCCCAACTGAGCCAATGGCGGACGAAGTCGCTGGCGCCGGGCTCATTGGGCCGGGTGGCCCGAACGAGATCGACGGCGAACGTGTAGACGTGATCGCCGACGGGGACACGCCGGACGATGTCCTGGAGCTCGAGGATTCGGCGGGCGTCGATGATTTTTTTGATCTTCGGCTCGTTGATTCCGGTCGTGCGTTTGAGAACCTCCAGCTCTTCGTCGCGCTTCGGGTAATTCACCAGCACCATGAACATAAACCGGTCCAGCTGCGCCTCAGGCAGCGGGTATGTCCCCTCCTGCTCGATCGGATTTTGCGTGGCGAGAACAAAAAAAGGGCTCGGCAGATTAAGCGTGTGGGCGCCGGCGGTCACCTGGCGTTCCTGCATTCCCTGCAGCAACGCAGCCTGCGTTTTGGGCGGCGTGCGATTGATTTCGTCAGCGAGGATCACGTTCGCAAAAATCGGACCGGGAAGAAACTCAAAGCCGCGCCGGCCCGTCTCCGGATTTTCCTGAAGAATGTCGGTGCCGGTGATATCCGACGGCATCAGGTCCGGCGTGAACTGAATACGGTGAAAGCTCAGGTTCATCGATTGAGCCAGCGTCGAGACGAGCATCGTCTTGGCCAACCCCGGCACGCCTTGCATGATGCAGTGGCCGCCGGCGAAAATCGCGACGAGAATTTCGTCGATCACGCGATCCTGCCCGACGATCACCTTCTTCAATTCCCCGCGAAGCTGGTGGCAGGTATCGCCGAGAAATTTAGCCGCCTCGACGTCGGAATAGGAGGCGATCGAGTCGGCGTCGGCGGATGTGGGAGTGGGAAGTGACATAGGCGACGGCAGGGAAATCCACAATCCGAAGTTTCGGTTTTCGGCGTTCGGATTTCCAAAATCCTTATCCTGGCGACGTCGTGACCTTGATTTCTTTCACGCTGATGTCGGCCTTGCCGCTCGCCCCGGTCTGGAGGAAGCGGACGCCGACGTATCGGGGGTTTTTGCCGAGATCGTGCGGGCCGGCCCAGAGCCGCTGCGTTTTTCCGCCGGCCGAGACGACCTCGATGATCGCCACATTCTGATCGAGAATCAGGCGAACCATGTCGCCGTGATTAAAGGTCGGCGTCGCCAGGAGCGATTGGCTGCTGCCGCCGAGAAGAACCCGCTGCTCGCGGCCATGGAGCTGCCAGACCAGGTCGTGCGAGCTGGTTCCTTTGTCGGCGCTGAAGTTGGCGTCAGCGGAAACAAAGGCTTCCAGCAGCAGGGCGCCGCTCGGCTCGGGCGCATCGACCGATACTTCCATGGCAAACGCCTGCGCGGGTTCGACGGTCTTGCTCCACCGCACGCCGCCGCCCAGATCCTTGGCGCCTTTGTCGGCGGCGGCGGCGGGACGCAGGCCGTTGGCTTCGTCCAGCGGAAGCGAACCGATCGCCACCCACCCCTCGGGCATGGCGCCGGCGAAGGTGGCGGTGGTCATGGTGTCGAAGAAGCGGTGCGACTTATCCTGCAGGTTATCGATTTGTTGCGAGCTTCCCACCTCGTGCGGCGCCAGGCGGTTGACGACATAAGCGACCACCCCCACGATCAGCAATCCGCACACGACGGCGATGAGCGTGGCCGTCGGAATTCCCCGGCCCGGGCCTGACGCCGACGCATTTTCGATCTGGCCCATCAGCTTTCGCGTGAATCCCTGGCCGGCTCGAACCGCCCGATAGCCACGCCCGCTTTCGAGATTTTCGCGGGCTTCGATCAGCAGGCGCATCTCGTCGTCGCCTTCGCTTCCGCGCCCGCGCAACGTCGTTACCGCTTCGTGCCATTGCGGGCTCCCCGGTCCGGCGCGCAGGGCGTCGGTCAGAAGCTCAAAAAAAGGATCGTTCTCGATATTCGCCGGCGGCATGTTTTGGTTCACTCCTCGGCGTCAATCTCTTCTTCAGAACCCGGACCGCCCACGGACCGCGCCAATCGCTTGAGGCCGTGGAACATTCGCGAGCGAAGCGTCACCGCCTTGGTGCCGGTGATTTCTTCCATTTCGGCGTACGACAAATCCTGGAACACGCCGAGCACGATCACTTCCTTCTGATCCGTCGGCAATGTCTCCAGAGCCTTGAGTACGCGGGTGATTTCTTCCTGCTTTTCCAGGTCGTCGGTGGCGCGGGCGGCGACTTGATACGGGTCGCCGCTCATGTCGATGCCTTCAAGATTCAGCTCGGTGATGTTGCGGATGGGACTGCGCTTGCGCCGGCGGGATTGATTGATCGCCAGGTTGCGGGTGATGGTAAAAAGCCAGGTCGAAAACTTATGCGGGTATTGATACGTGGCCGCGAATCGAAACGCGCGAAGAAAGACTTCCTGGCCGATCGATTCGACGTCTTCGACATTTCCCAGCATGCGATACAAATAAGACAGCACCGATGCGCTGTATCGTTCGTAGAGCTGGGAAAAAGCGAGCTTGTCGCCGAGCTGGGTGCGGCGCATCAGATCTTCGTCGCTGGATTTGCCAAGCTGGACCGGTTTGATGACTTCCGCCCCCGGCGGAGGCGGCGCGGGCATCGGCGGCTTAGGCGGCTTGGCGGCCGCTTTGCTCGTCTTGCCCTTATCCGCCTGCTTTGGCTGCATAGAAATTCCTGGATACGTGAACCTGCCGCCGAGCGATTAACCGAATCTAAGCCGCGATAGTAGTCGCCCGGCGCACCGCCCGTCAACCGCCGTCGTCCTTGCCCGCGGCTTTTTGCTTTCGCCCCTCGCGGCTGGGGCTGGCGCCGGCGCCGGTTTCCGGAAACCGCCAGTTGCAATTGGTCCCCTTTCCGGTGCAGGTGCATCACTTCGTGGTGCGCTTTCAAATTTACCTGATAATCAAGGTTCCTGCGAATCCGATCGCGGTTTCCCTGCTGTTGCCCGACTGGTCAGCACGACGATGTAATGAAAAAGCCGTCGATCGGGTCGTTTCAAAACAAACCGTGCATACTTCGTCAAAAGATCCTGTATACTCTTATCGGCTGCGGCGGACGAGGCGGCCGCGCTCCGGTTCGCTTTTGCGACGCCGGGGTGAGGAAAGTCCGAACTGCACAGGCCACGGTGCTTGATAACCTCAAGGCGGAGCAATCCGACGGAAAGTGCAACAGAAAGATACCGCTGGGCGGGAATAAGTGGCCAGTTGCCGGTTATTAGTTGCCAGTGAAGAAAAAGGAGTACGATCCCGTCCCTCTTCACTGGCAACTGGCAACTGGAGAACTGGCAACTTATTCCCCCCAGTAAGGGTGAAATGGTGCGGTAAGAGCGCACCGCGGCCGAGGTGACTCGGCTGGCATGGCAAACCCCACCGGCAGCAAGACCAAATAGGCGGAAAGCCCTGGCGCCGGGGCGCTATTATCCGCGGGTAGGTTGCTTGAGGCGTTTGGCGACAAACGTCCCAGAGAAATGGTTGCCTCCCCCGCAAGGGGGAAACAGAATTCGGCTTACGACCGCCGCAGCCCTAAACCAATCGGCGGCGTTCCCCCAAAAAGGGATCGCCGCCGTTCCTATTCATAACACGGTCCAGAAGTACCCCCTTCTCGCCCCTGTTACTTAAAGCCACTAATCACTCAATCACCCCTCACCCTGTCACCCCCTCACCCTGTCATCCTCACCCCCTCACCCTAAACTAAGCCCGCGCATCAACCGTCCCCCCCACACCACTCGCCGCCGCCACCAGCGGCCCCCCCCCCC
>DASZME010000032.1:0-113852 GCA_035551995.1 Tepidisphaeraceae bacterium | reverse complement strand
GATTGGTTCGGCTCCCGCTTCATCTGGATCTTCGCGATCCTCACGGTGCTGGGCCTGACGTGCATGATCATCTGGGAAACGATGATCGTCGATGATCCCATCGTGGACCTTCCCCTGCTGGCCAACGCCAATCTGAGCACGTCCATGGTGCTCCAGTTCATCGTCGGGTTCATCCTCACCTCCACGACCGTATTGATCCCGCAGTTCGTGCAGCAGATCCTTGGCTATAACGCCACGAACGCCGGGCTGATTCTGATGCCCGGTGGATTCGCGCTGATGGTGATGATGCCCGTCGCCGGTTTTCTGGTCGGCAAATTTCAGCCCAAATACCTGATGGCGTTTGGCCTAATTCTTACTGCCGCCTCGATGTATTGGCTCACTGGTTTCAACACCCAGGTCGCTTTTCGCAACCTGGTTTACGTCCGCGTTCTCCAGTGCATCGGCCTTCCGCTGTTCTTCATCCCGCTGAACACGATCGCTTACAGCAACCTCCCCCCCGGCAAGAGCAACAACGCCAGCGCGATGATGAATCTCATGCGCAACCTCGGCGGCGGCATCGGCATCAGCGTGGCCGCGACGCTGCTGACCCGCCGAGCCCAATTCCACCAAAACCGCCTGGCGTCCAACGCCACGCATGCGTTCCGCCCCTTTGTGAACCACATCAATGCCACCGGCGGTTTCACGGCGCGCAACCTGATCGGCTTCTACCAAACTGTCGAGATTCAGGCCGCGATGCTTTCATATCTTGATGTATTCAAAATCTTCACGATCGGCACGTTGCTGATCGTCACGCTTGTGCTCTTGCTGCGACGCGTCAAGCCGACCGAGAAGCCGGTGATGGTCCATTGACCTTCACCGACGGGGGACGGCGCCTGCGTTCCATCGCACCGGCGCCGATGTCGCCGCCAAACAAATCTCCTCTGCCATCGCCTTATTGGCGTCACTCCAGACGCCGGAGGTAAACGTCCGTCTCCTCACGGCGTATCCATTCCCGTGAGCTTAATGAATTCCGGCATTCGTCGCTGCCGCGGTCCAGTATCGCGGCGGAGTTTTCTGCAAGTGGGCGCGCTTGGTTTGTGCGGACTTGGGATGAGCGACTTTCTGCGCCTCCGCGCCGCCGCCGCGACCGGGACGGCGATCGCGCCGGCGGATACGTCGGTCATCTTCGTCTGGCTGCCGGGCGGCCCGCCGCACATGGAGATGTACGACATGAAGCCCGATGCTCCCGCGGAGTATCGGGGGCTTTTTTCGCCGGTGAAGACCAATATGGCCGGCATTGAAGTATGCGAGCATCTCCCGCTGCACGCCAGGTGCGCGGACAAATACAACATCATCCGTTCGGTTTCCCATGAATTCGCCGATCACGGCGGCGGGCATAAACGGTTCCTCACCGGCTATAAACCCAAGCTGCCGACCGACACCATCAACGATTTTCCAATGGTCGGCTCGGTCGTGTCAAAGAAACGCGAGCACATTAGCCGCGGCGTGCCGAATTATATCGCCGCGGCCGATACCAACCGTTGCGGGATCAACACTTTCGCTTTTGGGCAGGCCTATCTCGGCGCGGCGACGGCGCCGTTCTTCGTCGCCGGCGATCCCAGCGCGTCCGATTTCAAAGTGCGGAATCTTGGTCTCGCCCCTGACATGGCCGAGCGGCTCGGCGACCGCGAGCGCCTGCTGAAGGGGATGGACCGCCTTCGCCACGACATCGACACCAGCGGCATGATGGACTCGATGGATGCGTTTAATCAGCAGGCCGTCGAACTGCTTACATCCGACAAGGCGAGAGACGCGTTTGATCTCTCCCACGAACCGGCAAAAATCCGCGAGCGCTACGGCAACCACGCCTTCGGACAGCGTGCCCTGATGGCCCGGCGCCTGGTGGAAGCGGGCGCCAGCTTCGTCACCGTCGTGATGGAAAATCCCGGCGGAAAAATGCCCAGCTACGGCACCTACAACTGGGATTCGCACGCGGTCAACTGCCATATTTTCGACGACGCCAAATGGCGTTTCGCCTTTTACGATCAAGCCGTGACGGCCCTTGTCGAAGATTTATACGCCCGGGGAATGGACAAGAAAACGATGTTGGTCGTGACCGGGGAATTCGGCCGTACTCCGAGAATTAGCACCAACGCCAGCACCCTGACCGGCAGGAAACAGCCGGGCCGCGATCACTGGCCCAGCGCCATGTCGATGCTTGTTTCCGGCGGCGGAATGCCGACCGGCCAAGTCATCGGCGCCACGAATTCCAAGGGTGAATACCCGGTCGAACGGCCACTGAAGCCGGAAGATTTGTGGGCCACCGTCTACCGCCATCTTGGCATCGACTGGACGGAATCATTTGCCGACCACACCGGCCGCCCGCAATACATCCTGCCGGATGCAAAGGCTATCGCCGAACTGCTTCCCCGCGCGTAAGACGGCGGAACCCGATTCGTTCATCAAGCGGCCGCCGGGCGCGTATGATGGACAATGCCGGTCAGTCACAACGAGGGATCGGAATGAGGCCAAGAAACATTTTTTCGCTAATCTCGGCGATCACGCTCTGCGTTTGTTCTTTGGGAGCGGGCAATTCCCCCAAACCTTTCCCCCAATGGGACGGCAAAGAGAGCGTGGCCGAGTACGCGAAGCGCGCGAAACTTGAACCGACTCTCACGCTTGATCTGGGCGGAATGGTCAAGTGGGAAGGCGTTCTGATTCCAGCGGGCACGTTCGCCATGGGAAGCGCGCCGGGCGAGGCAAAGACCGAGAAAGAAGCGGCCGCTGAAAATCAGCACAAGGTTACGCTCACCCAGCCGTTCTACATTGGAAAACTGGAACTCACGCAGGCCCAATATCAGAAAGTGATCGGCGCCAATCCGAGCACTCTCAAAGACGACAATCTACCGGTCCACAATATTTCCTGGCGGGACGCGAACGATTTTTCCGAAAAACTCGGCAAGCAAATCGGCCGCGACGTCAAATTGCCCACCGAGGCGCAATGGGAATACGCCTGCCGGGCCGGTACGACGACGGCATATTACAACGGGAACACCATCGCCGATCTGGAAAAAGCCGCCTGGTTCGGCGCCAACTCCGGCGGCAAGATTCATCCCGGCGGGCAGAAGGCCGCCAACGCCTGGGGGCTTTACGACATGCTGGGCAACGCCCGCGAATTCGTCCGCGATTGCTACGACGAAGCTCCGAAATCCGACGCCACCGATCCCACCGGTCCCAATCTCGGCGATCCGAAAAACCATGTCGTCCGCGGCGGAGCTTATACGGCCAACGCCGCGATCGCGCTCAACTGCCGATGCGCGAGCCGCAGACCGACCGAAAAACTCGGCTCCAACGGTTTCCGATTTATCGTGATACCCTCGCAGCCATGAAATCGCACACCGAATACCTCACGCTGAAGATTCCATCGAAGATGGCGTTCGTCAACATCACGCCGAAGGTCGAGGAGGCGGTCCGCAAGAGCGGCGTGACGGAGGGGATCGTGTTGTGCAACAGCATGCACATTACCGCCAGCGTCTTCGTAAACGACGACGAACGCGGGCTGCACCACGATTTTGGCGTATGGCTCGAGCAATTGGCGCCGTTCAATCCCGATCCCGACCACTATCACCACAATCGCACCGGAGAGGACAACGCCGACGCCCATCTGAAACGCCAGATCATGGGTCGCGAAGTCGTCGTCGCCATCACGAAGGGGAAGCTTGATTTCGGACCGTGGGAACAGATTTTCTATGGCGAGTTCGATGGGCATCGATCCAAGCGAGTGCTCGTCAAGATCATCGGGGAATAGAGGCCGCCTACGACGTGAGGGCGGCGCCGCCAAATCACTTCCGCGTTGAGCCGCATCGGCGCACATTCCGGATTTTCCACTTTCCATCCCCGCATTTGAAACCGGATTCGCGCGGGCGGTCACTAACCATCGTTGATCGGCCCAATGGCATCGAACCACAGGAGCCTGAGTGAATTTGTTCGCGCGATTGGCGATTCTCGTGCTGGGGTGTCTCGGCGCCGCCGCGGCGGAGGGCGGAAATCTCATCGAAAATGGCCAGTTTGAAATTGCCGATAAATCCACAATGGCGCCTGCCGGTTTCACGCTGGAGGGAAACGTCGCGTTCGGCGTTCTCGGCGATGCGAATCAGGAACGCGGCGGCCGCGGTTTACGCCTGCTTTCGAGCGTCAACGCCGGCGAGCACGGCGATGCCCACGGCAGTATTACGACAACGGTCAGGAACCTCACATCGCGACACGGGCGCTGGTTCCGACTGCGGCTGCGCGGTTTGGCGCAAGATGGGTTCCTGGTTGACCAGGACGATCTATACGCGAGCCTGGAATTCTTTCGCGACGACGGCAAGAACAATCTCGATCATATCAGGAAATCGATCTACGGCTCGATTACTCGAGACCGCAAGATTCTGAAAGACGACGGAACAAACAAAAGACTCGGCCGCGCGGTCTGGCGCTCATTTGACCTTGAGTTTCGCACGCCCTTTCCGGAAGTGGATACCTTGGTTGTCGGCGTCGGTTTCGGCCACGGCAAAGGAAGCGGTCAGCGATCGGAGTTTTGGATCAGCGAGATACAACTCATGCCGATCCCCGTTCCGGCCGACTACGTTGCGCCCACGGGCGGTATCGTCAGTCTTGGGAAGGAATGCCTCCCGGAGATGGTTCCCCTGGGCGGTCGATGGTATTTCGATCCGCGCGGCGGCGATCGAATTCCGCCCGCGGAGTTTAACCACGCGAACGCCGATCGACTCTTCTATCTCAGCGACCGCCTGGAGGCGCCGTTCGAGGATAATATGTCGGCGTGGCTGCGTAAGGGGTATCTCGACAGGGCGGGAGAACTGGTCAAGGAAGATCGTTTTGAGCCGGAGAATGTGATCGTTTCGTTCAGCGCGACGTATCTTGCGATACGCACGAAGTGTTTGCCGAATCATCCGACGGCGGTCTTCCCCGATGTCGAGGGATCGCTGGACGGCAATCCGAATTACATTCAGGAGAAGAATCTCGTCTTCTCGATTCCGCTGGAGCCCAGCGAAAATCCCCGGCACGTGGCGATGCAAAATGGCGACAATTCAAACCGCGCTTTGCCCCGGGGTCCGATCGGCGTGGCGGTCAACGGCATTGTCTTTTTCAATCCCTTCGATCAGGGCGGCGTCGAGGCGCTCCAGCGGCTTGATCGCTGTTGCGGCCATCCGTCGCCCAACGCCATGTATCATTACCACAAGTATCCGGTCTGCGTGAAATCGCCGTGGGCGGACGATGGCCGGACGCATTCGCCGGTGATCGGCTTCGCCTTTGACGGCTACCCCATTTATGGCCCGTATGAGTCGAAAGGTCTTTTGGCCAAGGACGATTCCGCGCGTCCGCTCAACGCGTTCAATATGCACTTCGACGCGCTGCGCGGCTGGCACTATCACGTTACGCCGGGCCGGTTTCCACATGTAATCGGCGGCTATTGGGGCACGGCGGAGGTTCGCCGGCCACCAGGACCGCCGCCGGGGGTTGGCGGGTCTGGACGTCCGCCGGAATGATTTTTTTTAACCGTCTTTGACGGTAAGGAGTCCGTGATGAAGCGTTTTTCGATGTTGATGGTTGTAGCGGCGATGTTCTGCGGTCTGACGCTGCTGGGCCGGGCGAACGGCGCGGATGAGCCGAACAATCCGCCGCCGAAGCAGGACGGCGGGGCGGGAGGACCGGGCGCCGGCGGTCCCGGCGGGGCGGGTGGGCCGGGATATCACTTGATTCCGAGATTCGCGGAGGAAAAGCTCAGCCTTACCGACGATCAAAAGAAACAGATTGAAGATCTTCAAAAAGAGGTGAAGGATAAGCTTTCGAAGATTCTCACCGCCGACCAGATGAAGACGCTGGAAACCGCCCGCCCGCCGCGCCGAGGTCCCGGCGGTCCCGGCGGTCCCGGCCAGGACAAGCCCAGCGGCGGCGATTCAGCCGGGCAATCACAGCGCCCGCAACGTCCTTCGAACTAAATGAACTTGCGCGAATATGCGCTCTACTCCCTCGCCCGGGAATCCGGGAGAGGGTTTTTTGGAAAGACACAAGTCACGTTCGCGCGTTTCCGCGTTTAGCGGCCCCGCTTGCGGGGCGTTTTTCGCGACGCAAGATCGCTTCCCCAACATGAGAAATGCTCTAGAGCAATTTTTATTTTGGTATCGCGAGCGGTGGTCGCGGAACACGCCCCGCAAGCGGGGCCGCTAAACGCAATACGGTTCACTTAAGACGAATGGGTACGAACGCCGAGACGCCGAGACTCCGAGGAGAAAAACAGAATGAGAGAATCGGAAAGGGGTATCATCGAAAACCAGTGAGATTCGCTCCTCTTCTCCTCTTATCTCGGCGTCTTGGTGTTCAACTCAATCTCTTAAGTGAACCGTATTGCCGCTAAAAGCGGAAACGATACAGCAATTTGAAAAACGCTCTAGAGAACGATCTGTACGGCTGCGCGCGTCATTGGTGTCTTACCCTCGCCTGCGCCGGGAGGGGTAAATTGCGCACGGCGGCGCCTCTCGATCATGCTCGCGTTCGACGTGATCGCCGGCGCGGCGTGCGTGCCGGTCCGCTGGCGTGATTTTGAAGATCGGTTATCTTTACGCGCATGTATCGAACGTTCGTCATTCTCCGCCACACTTTTGTCGACGCGATCGTGCAGCCGATCTATCCGTTGCTGCTGGCTCTGGGATCGGCCGTCCTGATCGTCTTCGGGCTGCTTCCATTTTTCACGCTCGGCGAAGACACGACGATGTATAAGTCCGTGGGGCTCGACGTCGTGCTGCTGTTGGTGCTCGTTTCCACCTTGTTCGCCACCAGCAAATCGGTCTTTGAAGAGATCGAAGACCGCACCATGCTTACGCTGATGAGCAAGCCGGTGCAACGGTGGGAAGTGCTTCTTGGGAAGTACCTGGGAATCATTCTCGCGGCCCTGTTGGCCGTCGCGATCTTCGGCGCCATCCTGATTCTTTGCACGGTCTGGCGAATCCCCAGCGACTATCAACTGCGAACGTTTACCCTTGACGATCGCGAACTTCAGGAGATTTCCGATCTGCAATGGATGCATGTCATGGGGCTGATTCCCTGCCTGGTTCTGGTCTGGCTCCAGGTCAGCGTATTGGCGGCCATCGGCGTCGCGCTCTCGACGCGATTTTCGCTGGTGGTCAATTTGCCGACGGTGATCCTCATTTACATCGCCGGAAACCTCACCCGTTTTCTGTATCCGTTTACCGCCGAAACCACGACCCTTCACAAGGGGGTCGCGTCGGCGGCCAGTCTGCTGCTGCCATATTTGGCGACCTTTGATTTGCGCGGCCCGACGATCTATCACGACGTCGCTTTAGCCGGAACGGTCTTCGCGAAAAGCGCCAGCGCCGTGAAACTGAGCGCGATCTGGAGCTACATCGCAATCGCGGCCGGGTATGGAATCGCTTACGCGACATTCGCCTTAAGCTGTGGAATGTGGCTGTTTCAACGAAGAGAATTGGGCGGGAATGAAGGGTAGAAGCGTCGCCGCTTACCTCCGGCTGGAGGCCTTGTGGAAGACCCCGGGGAACCGGCGAGAACCCGCTTCGGGATGCCCGCCGAGGCGAGGACCGAGCGGACCTGCATCATCGTCGTCGAGATCAAGATCGACTCGCGCCGGCTCAACATTGGCGTCATCGTCGATCGCGTGTCGGAAGTCCTCAACATCCCCGGCGACAAGATCGACGACCCCCGAGTTTCGGAACGAGCGTCGATACAAGCTTCATCCTTGGAATGGGCAAGATCGCCAACAGTGTCAAGATATTGCTAGACATCGACAAGGTCCTGACGCGGGAAGAAGTCGTCACATTGTCGGAAGCAGCCGCGACGGAGGTGGAAAATCAATGAAGTCGCTTGCTCGCAATTCCTTCTCGCGGTGAGAGGGACGAACGGAATCGTTCACGCCGGCGACATCGCCGCGCGAAGATACAACCCCCGGCTCCGGCGACGTGCCGGATGCGGTCGGGACAGAGAGTTAGAGCTTTTCGCATGTTGGTGAAGCGACCCTGCGTCGCGAAAACGCCCCGCAAGCGGGGCCGCTAAACGCAGAAAGGCGCGAGCAACCTGACAACTGCTCTAGTTCATACAGAACCAAATTCGGAGACAAGACCATGCGTATGACAATTGGAAAGCGGATCAGCGTAGGCTTTATCGTGGTCGTTCTGATCACGGTCGCGTTGGGTGTTTTTATCTATTCGACGTTGCATTCGATCGCCGTCAGCAGCACGAGCGTGACGACGGATTCTCTCCCAGGCATAGAATATGTTCTGACCCTCTCGGGTCTTCAGCGGCAGAATGTGGTAAACCTGCTGTTTCACCTTCAGTCTACCGATCCGGCCGAGACGAGTCAGATCGAAACGGCGATGAGCACGATCGCCGGCATCATCCCAGGCAGGTAATCCGCGACGAGCGTGTGCTACCGATCAGGCCGTGGGAGCGCCGCCGATGGTCGTCGCGAACCGATACATTTGCGATCAATCGCCTGGCCGTTGTCGTTTCATTCAAATCGCCGCTGAACCTGCCGGCGATTCCTCGGCAATATCGCCGGGCGTTACGCTGGCGGCGCGGATTTCCACGCTCCGGCCAGTTTCGGCGCTTTTGTAAACGGCGTCGAGAATCTGCATCAGAACGATCCCTTCCGATCCTCCCACGGCCGGCGTCATCGTGCCTGCGATGCATTCCTTGAAATGCCGCATCATGGCGTGATATTGGACCGTTTTGGGCGTCTTGAGCGGCGTTTCCTTCGCCTCGCCGCCTGGCTGAAAGCCGCGATACAGCAGCGGCCCTTGCGGATTGTAAACCACCAGCGCGCCCTTGTCGGCGTATACCTGGCACTTGGTTCCATTGTCGCGCGGCGGCTGATTGATCGCCCAACTCGCCGACAACTCAAGCGACCGCTCCCCCTCGAACTTAATCAGCGCAAAGCCGGCGTCCTCCACGTCATACGGAACGTCCGCCGGCAGCGCGCCGCGGAATCGTTGGTTAAAAACCGCGAACGCCGCGGTGGGCTTTGGCCGGCCAAGCAGCGTCCAGGCCAGATCGAGCAGCTGAATTCCCATGTCGATCATGGCGCCGCCGCCGGCCTTGGCGCGGTCGGCGTACCAGCCGGTGCCGGTCGGGACCCCGCGCGTTCGCATCCAAGAGGCACGGACGTGATAGGGGAGCCCGATGTATCCCCTGTCGATCGCCAGTTGAGCGGCTTGCTCGGCGCCACCGAATCGCCGCTGAAATCCGTACAGCAATACTTTCCCCGCCTTGGCCGCGGCCGCGGAAATCTTCTTGGCCTCGCCGGCGTTGAGCGCGGGCGGCGTTTCGCAGATGACGTGTTTGCCCGCCTTTAACGCCGCCAGCACGATCGGCAAATGCAGCGCGTTGGGAAGACAAACGCTCACCGCGTCCACCTGCACGTCTTTCAGCAGATCGTTCGCGTCGGCGTATTCTCGCCCGGCGCCCATCTCGTCCATCAGCTTGCGCCGGCGCGCGGGAATCAGATCCGAAACCGCCGCGATTTGAAATCCGCCCGCCTGCTTGTATCCCTCGGCATGCCGAAGTCCCGGCCAGCCCGCACCGATTATTCCAACGCGAATCCCTTGCGCCATGTCGATCCTCCGTGAAGCCGTGCCCAACGCCCGAACGTCGAATACCCGAAACCCCAATCAATGTCCAAAGCCACAAATCCGATTGAACGCTTCAGGCGCTAAAACGGCGGTTTCATCGCGGTAGCCTCGCGCCTGCATCGTCGCTATGATTCATTCATGGCCGCGATTACGCGCGAGCAATTTGTCGAGCAGGTGCTCAAGCTCGTTCCGGGAAAGTTTCCGCTGGTGAAGCTTTCTCGCGGGGACGAACCGTTCTCCATGCGCGTCAACGGCAACGTCGTTTCCCTGGAAAACATCTATAGAATGGCGGTGCTTCAGCCGGAAGAGATGCGGCGGCATGTCGAGCGCTGGATCGTCGAATTGCTGCGCGCCGCCGAGGGAACGCCGGACAGAACCGGATCGTTCGAGGAACTCAAGGAGCGAATTTATCCGATGCTATTGCCGGAAGACGCCGGCGACGCCCATCTCGATACGGTGACCCAGCCGTTGATCGACGGCTTGCGGATCGCTTACGCGATCGACAGCGATCGCACCATCGCGTACATCCCGCACGCGCAGTTCAACGAATGGAATATCTCGACCGACGACCTTCACGCGGCGGCGTTGGACAACCTCGTGACCCGCAGCGAAACCATGGTCGCATCGGCCGCCCAGGACGACGACGGGAAAATCAGCCTGATCCTCTTCCAGACCGGCGACGGCTACGATGCCAGCCGTTTGCTTTTGCCGACGCTGCACGACCGGCTGCGGGAACATCTCGGCAGCCCTTTTGCCGCCGCCGTTCCCACGCGCGACTTGCTGCTTTGTTTTCGCGGTGACGCCGACACCATCGCCCGGGTCAAGGAGCAAGTCCTGGAAGATTACCGGCGAATGCCTCACCAGGTATCGGACCGATTGCTCCTGGTGACGGCCGACGGAATCGCGACGATGTAGTTTTTGTTCTTCGGTTCAGACCGACTTCCATTTCATCATGATTTTCCTATGATTCCTCCCTCTGTTTTGGCCGAATCGATACGACGCGTCCGCTGAAGTGGAATGGCGTCGACCGCTTGCCGCGAAGGAATGAACCAATGTCCAACCGCATATTCAATTTTAGTGCCGGTCCGGCGATGCTCCCGACCTCCGTGCTCGAGAAGTCCGCGGCCGCCCTGGTCGATTACGAAGGCAAAGGATTCGGCATCGCCGAGGTAAGCCATCGCGGCAAGGAATTTGAGGCCGTCAACGACGAGGCGATCAGCCGGGCGAAGAGACTCGTCGGCCTCGCCGACACCCACGACGTGATCTTCCTGCAAGGCGGGGCGACGCAGCTTTTCACGCTCATTCCGCTGAACTTTCTGCATACGTCCGCCGACTATCTCGTCGGCGGGGAATGGAGTAAGAAGGCGGCGGGGGGGGCGAAGGACCTCGGCAAGGTCAATGTCGTGGCCACCAGCGAGGCGAGCAATTTCGATCATTCCCCGCCGCCGGCCGAATGGAAGCTGGACGGCGCCGCCGACTATTTTCATGTCTGCTCCAACGAAACGGTGCACGGACATCGTCTGCCGGCGTGGCCAAAACATCCGAATCTGATCGTCGACGCCAGCAGCGAATTTCTCTCCCGGCCGCATCCGGTGGGCGACTGCGCCATGGTCTACGGCGGCGCGCAGAAAAATCTCGGCCCTTCCGGCGTGGTTTTGGTCTTCATCCGCAAGGACATGTACCCCAAACAGAAGAAGACGCCCACCAAGCTCTGGAGCTTTAAGGATCAGGCGGAAAATAAATCGATGATCAATACGCCGCCGACGTTCGGCATCTACGTGTTGCTGGAAATTTTCCGCTGGCTCGACGCGCAGGGCGGCCTGGGAGAAGTCGAAAAGCACAATGCCGCCAAGGCCGCCGCGATTTACGACACGATCGATCAGAGCAACGGATTTTATAGAGGGACGGTATCGGTCAAGGAGCAGCGTTCGCACATGAACGTGACGTTTCGCCTGCCCAGCGAGGACCTGACCGATGAATTCGTGAAAGGCGCGGCCAAGAACGGCATGGTTGGCCTCAAGGGCTACCGCACCGTCGGCGGAATTCGCGCGAGCATCTACAACGCAATGCCGTTGGAAGGCGCGGCCGCATTGGCGAAATTCATGAGGGATTTTGCGTCGAAGAAGGCATGAGGAATTTTTAATTCGGCCGCCGCGCGATGTATTCCCGTTCCGAGTCCGTCATAATTCCCTTGCGCGGCCTCCGGCCGCAGCCAAAGGCCTTGAACCACGTTTACGCGGATTGCCCCGGATGGAAAAGAAGTTCCCGCGGTTCATCCGTGCAATCCGTGCAATCCGTGGTTAATTCTCCGAGGTCCGACGGACGCGCTGACTTCGCCAATTCGATCTTGTATGGCATGCCTCGAAAGGAGTGACCGTCGTCCGCGTCACGCTATTTCACGATATGGCTCAGCGTTTGGTAGCCAAGATATCCGAAGACGACGACGGCGGTTAGCGCCGCCATGGACATGACGATGGCGGCCGTCAGCATCGTCGTGAGCCGGGTGTTCTGCCGGCGGATCACGCTCTCCCAATCACTATCCCGGCTGCTTAAATTGTCGCGAAGGTTCTCCAGCACGCGGGCGCTGGATTCGGAATTCTTGCTGACGGTTTCCAAGGCCACGCTCGCCGTCGAAAGACTTCGCCCGATCTCCTGCTCCCGCTGGGCGATCGTGTCGGCGCGATCGCGCACGCCGAGCAGGGCTTCGCGATGCTCGTCGTCGGCTTGAACTATCCGTTCGAGGACTTCGGCAAGCTTACTCTGCTGGGCGTTCTGCTGGTCGATCCCCTGCTGAATCGCCTTGAGCGTTTCACCTTGAACCCGGCTGGTTTCCGGCAACGAATCGATCGCCTGCGGCAGTCGCGAAAGATAAGCGAGAATTTCATCCTGACGCTGGGCGTCTCGCTCCAAATTGCCGCGAATCGTGGCCATCAGGTCCGTTAGCGCGGACATCCCGACTTGAAGATGTTCGATGCCCTGATCGCGCCGGGTCCAGGGACGAAGGAAGGTGGTTCGGGTTTCACCTGAATCGTGATTGTCCGGCCCGCCGGTGATCGCGCTGAGGTCATGCGAAGAACTCACCTCCGAAGCAGCGGGTTGTTCGGCGACGGACTGCTCGGTCGCCAGATCGTGGGTGGGCCGGCGGAACATGTTTCCAAGGCGGCCAAAAAACGTGGTGAGAGTGAGTTGATCGCTCATAATGCCATCCGTGGTTAAATAATGATCGTTCTGCTTGATCTTATCGGTCGCACGGCGGCGGGATTCTTTACTTTTCCTGGTCTGATTTTGTGCGATTCGCATCGATTGTCTTCACGACTTTAGCGGGAACGCCGACGGCGACCGAATGCGGCGGAACGTCCTTCAACACGACCGCGTTGGCGCCGATCATACTGTCGTGGCCGATCGTAATGTTTCCCAGGAGCACCACGCCGCAGCCCAAATCGGCACGGTTTTCGATGGTGGGCAGTTCATAGAGACGATCGGCGCGGGCGACGCCGAAGGTGGTGTTTTGGCGGATTTGAACGTCATCGCCGATCCTCGCGGCGTTGAGAATCATTCCGCCATGATGCCAGATTCTGACGCGACGGCCGATGACGACGGTATAGGGAAGCGTGATGCCGCACGTCCATTCGACCCATTTGAAAAGAAATCGATAACAAAGAGAAAGCGGGAGGCGAAGGAGCTTGGGCAGGCCCATGCGCCAGTTGCCGAAACGATGGGCCGCTATCGCCCAAAATCCTTGTTCCCAAACGCTGCCGTGGGTTTTGAGATCTTCGCGCAGGAGCGCGATGAATCCGATGCCCGACGGATTCATATTGCGCTCGCCGCGATTAATTTCCCTGGCGGAGGGCGAAGATTGGGTTGGGGATCGGATTGTCATTGTTGCACTAACGATCGAATTCCAGGTCGCTTAGCGCCAGCCGCGGCAAAGCGTATATATCATATAACAACGCTGTTGACAGTTATGATTACGAAGACCTCCAAGCCCAGGAGCATTCCCAACTCTGATGCGGAGTTGGTGTCGATACTCATGCCGCGCCCGCTCCATGACGCGGTGGATTATCCATATGCCTTATCGGTGCTGGACATGATGGCGGGATTCCAAATGAATGCGGATCAGGAGGACTACTTCGATGCCGTCGCCACTTTCGTCGAGCGGTATGAATCTGAGCATCAAGTCATCGTCGCCATCATCGCCGATCGCCAAGAATCGCATGTCGTAAAAAGTCGCGCAGCAACCGCGCCGGGTCGGTGTCCGGTTTTCTTTGAATGAACTGGCGGAGGCGATACGTCGCGAAAGCCGATGCCCACGCCACGTTGGCGGCAGCCATCGGCAACCGCCCAAAATTCCGGGTGAAAAATCGTTTTCTCGATTCAAACCAATACGTCGGCCGGCGTTTTTTCGCTTGCTTAATGTCGGTGACGCCGGAGCTTTGGCCGACCAGATGGACCACGCGCGACGCCGGCACATACCAGCACGGCCAACCCGCCCGCTTGGCGCGGAGACAAAAATCGACCTCCTCGAAATACATGAAATAACCTTCGTCGAGCAGCCCGATCCGAGCGAAAACCAGCCGCCGGATGATCATGCTCGCTCCAGCCACCCAATCGGTCGGACATGGCTCCTGCGGAACCGGCGGCGCGACGACCTGCTTGCGCAGCAATCGGCTGACCAATCCGAGGCGCAGGCCCGCTTCCCATTCGCTCAACACCGAATGAAATCGAAACGCCGACCGCTGAGGCGTGCCGTCGGGATGCTCCAAACGACTGCCGGCGATGCCGACCTCCGCGCGGTCGTCCATGAAATCGACAAGCGCCTTAAGGGCGCCGGGATGAACGACGGTATCCGGATTAAGCAATAAAACGTAATCAGGCGGATCGGGCGATTCAAGCGCCGGCCGAATGGCGGCGTTGTTGCCGAACGCGAATCCGCCGTTGCGATCCAGGGGCATGAGCGAAGCCCACGGCGACCAGTTGTTTTGCGCGATGGCGTTTTTGATGACGTCGATGGAATCGTCGCCGGAGAGGTTGTCGGTCACGACGACTTTCGCGCCGAGCGCGCCGGTTTCGCCGGCCAGCGAATGCAGGCAATCGACGGTCAGCTTGGCCGTGCGGTAGTTGACGATGACGACGAGCAATCGCATGGCCATCATCGGAACAGGGCGTCCAGCCCGGTATTGGCGGGCATGGCGGGAGGCGTCATGTACGCATTTTGCCGGGCCGCGGACGGGGTCGGCGCGGGGTTCATGTATTTCAATTGCGCGCGGATGCTCGGACCGATGCCGGTCAATCCGCCAAGGGCGAGGGCGAAGATCGGATCGGGCATGGAATTCAAGATATTGTCGAGCATGTAGAGGGCCAGCAAGACCGCCATCGCGACCGCCGGCGCAACGCCGGGATGGGTCCACATTTTTAATGGACACCGCCACCAGATCATCAGCGGGCAGATGAGAATCGCGGCGACCAACGCGCAAAGGCCAATGATTCCATATTCGCCCATCGTAAGGATCCACAGCCCATCGGTGATGGCCAGATCCTTGCCCTTGGCGTCGTACACGCGGTTTCGATTCCAACGGCCCCACCCAAACCACGGCTGCTCGAGGGCATGCACCGACAAGATATTCTCCGCATCGATGCGAACGCCAAGCGATTGGGCGCGTTCGGGGCCGACGTATTTCAGAGCCATATCCTTGGCGGTGTCGCCGTTCCAGGTTCCGCTGGCGCGCAGGTACATATACGTGGGCCCGACGGCCATGACCGCCAGCAGAAGAATCGGCGTTTTAGCGATCTTGATCGAATAGAGAATGCCCACGCCGGCCAGAAGGAAAAGCAATCCGCCCGTCGATTTGCATAAAACCGTGGTGACAAAAAGCACGCCGAGCAAAAACACCAGCGGCAGGCCCATCACCGTTTTTATCGTCCCGCATTGCCACATCCAAAACCCGACCAGGCAGGCGCTGGTCATCCACATGCCGACGGCAAGCCCGTGCTGAAGAAAGCACATCGGCCGATATCCGCCAAACCGCAGACTTTGCACGAATTCGGTCGGAAAGAACCCGTAAACGTATTTGTGCAGTTGAGGGCTGAAACGGATTTCGAAGAGGCAAAAGGGGATGTAAATCAGTCCGCCGATGAAGATGGCGATGCCTAATTCGCGGAAGGCGTCCCAATCCGGAAAATAAATGCGTCCCAGAAAATAAGGCAGCCCCCACACGATAAAGTGTGCGATGATATCCGAAACGCCGTCGTACCACCCCAGGTCGTTTTGAATGGAGCTGATATAGGGAATGCAGCACATGGCGATCATCGGCATGTCGAACCATTTCAGCCGAAACTTCATCAGGCGATGCCAATCGAAAAGCATGGTTCCAAGGAGGCACGCGTAAGAGGGAATAGTGATTTTTCCGCAAGCGGGAATGGCTTTCATTTTTAACATGAAAACCGGCAGGAAAAGCCACCCGCCGATCATCGATGTCATCACCGCTTTTCGCGACGGCAACATAGCGAAAAAAGCCAGCGTGAGCGGAACCCACAAAGCCAACGCGGCATAAACGGTAAATTTCACCATACGCGTCTCATCGTACGACCGCTCCAACAACTCGTCGCGGCGCCACGCGCCGGACGGCGATCATTCCCTTGCTTCTACATCGGCACTTCACCCCGTGCGACAAAGCCCAACGCCGCCCTTAGCGCCGCCAGCCGCGAAACGACGGGTAAATATACCATTTAATCCGTTCTTATGCTGAGGAAACAAGCGATCGAGATTTTTTTTCCGCAAATGGTATTGACGAGTTCGCGCATTATCCTATGCTGCGACTGAGAGTCAGTCTCAACAAAGGAGCGATATGAAAAACGGGTTTCGATCAGCGGCGGCGGTAACGATCATGGGTTTATTGCAGACGGCTGCCTGGGCTTCACCGCCCGCGACGGCGCCCGACGAGCCACCGGCGGCAGTGTCAACCGAAGACGCCCGCTACGGTCCGCTGGGGCTTTTTGATCATCGAAGCAGCTATGGCAAGGGCGTCTTCCCCGAGCCGTTTCTAGTGGATGATTCGGACTTGGAAATCAATGAGTTTCGTCTGGACTGGAGCCATCTCGGCGGCAAAGGCCAAAACGCCAATACCATGACCACCGAGGTCGAAAAAGGGTTTGGCTTGTTGACGCTGGAAGTGGAAGTCCATTACGACTACGACACGTTCACGATCCCCGGCGGCCACGGCCGGGAGCAGGGTTTCGACAACGTAGACGTCGGCGCCCGCTACCCGATTTATCAGTACGTCTCCAATGACGAGTTCATCGACACCACATTCGGCGTCGCGATCGAAGTCGGGATTCCGACCAACTCGCCGCTGAGCAAGAACACCGAGATCGTGCCGAAAATTTTCAACGATCTTCGTATCGGCGAGCATTTCACTCTTCAGACCATTATCGGTTATTCATTCCTTCGCGGCTCGGGAGACGAAGGCGGCGATCAAAGCTTCGAATACGGAATGGTCTTCGGATGGACGGTGCCTCATAGTGAATTGCCGCTGCCGAAGGTTGACCAGCTCATTCCCGTCTTCGAATTGTCCGGCTCAACGCTGCTGAACACGCATGGCGCCGGAACGGATAATCTCGTCGGCGACATCGCCTTTCGCGCCAATCTCGAGTCAATCGGCCGGATTCAGCCGCGCCTGGGGGTTGGATATGTCTTCCCGATCGACCAGGGCGCGCGGGCCGATTTTCACTGGGGAATTTACACGAGCCTGGTCTTTGAATTTTAACTCGGCGCAAAGGGAAATGATTCGCGCGTTTCTGCGTTGAGCGGCCCCGCTTGCGGGGCTTCTTGCGCGACGCAGGTTCGCTTCACCCACATCAGAAACGCTCTAGATTTAGGTCGGCGTCTGCGCGTCTGGATGTTCGACGAACTTTTCCTGACGGCCGCTGGGCGCCTCCCGTGCCCTTGCGAGGGCCGACTCGAAAAGTGTCGTCGCGTCGTCCCATGAATACCCGGCGGCGGTGTCGAATGCTTTTTGCGACATCGCCTTCCACGCCGCCTGATCCATCCGGCAGATTTTTTCGATCGCCAGGGCCATGGCGGCCGGATCATCGGCGGCCGTTAGAATTCCACCGCCCCCTTGCAGCAGTTCGGGGGCGGCGCCGGCGGGAACGGCGATCACCGGCGTGCGACATGCCATCGCCTCAAGAATCGGCAGCCCAAATCCCTCCGATCGACTGGCGAATAACCAGGCGTCGGCCTTCGCATACACCTCCCGTATCCGATCCTGCGGCGGCTGACAAACAAACTCCGCGCCCCCCGGCAACGGAAGTTCCGCCGTCGGCGCGCGGTTTCCAAACGCAGTCAGTTTCAAGCCCGGCACGTTTCGGCAAGCCAGTGCAAACGCCTTGAGCGCAATATCGCATCCCTTGAACGGCACATGCGAATACATCATGCCGACCGTCGGCGTCGGCCGCTTATCACGCGGCGGAGCAAAAAACTGCGCCGTCTCCACGCTGTTTGGAACCAGCGAATAATTCGCGTCGCCAAACCGCGACGCCGACATCTTCGCCAGCCAGTCGGCGATCACGATTTTGTGCATCGGCAGCCGCCACGTCGCATCCACGCGGTCGGCGGGAATGCCGCCGTGAGCTTCGTAATGCTGAATGAAATAGGCCTTGGCGCCTTTGGACGGGGGATACTTCGCGACCCACTCGGCCGTCTCCCACCATGTCGCCACCACCACGTCGGCGTCGGGCACATCGCCCGCCGAAATCGGACGAAAGCGATCGATAGGCCGATGATCCAGCCCCAGCCCGTCGAGAATGCTCGGCGCCGGGCGGGCATCGTAGGGAAGCGGTTTACCGGTCAACTTCGTACGAAGCCGTTCGCGCAGCGTCGGCCGGCGATGCGGGCGCGAAACGACGACGACCTCATGCCCGCGGTCAGCAAGTCTTTTGGCGTAAATGGAAACGACGCGCACGCCGCCCGAAGTGTCGGCACGCGGAATGACGAAGGTGATTTTCATGCCGGCGCCTTTCCCGCGATGAGCGACGAGAATATCGCCGTCAGCTCATGGCGTTTTTTTTCTTCGCTGTAATGGGACGCGGCAAGTTCATATGCCGACGCCGCGATGGTCCGCTGGGCGCCGGGATCGCGCAATAAGTCGATGCAACAATCGGAAAAATCGCCCGGCATGTCGGCGACGAGAATTCGCTCGCCGGGCCGGGCGTCGATTCCTTCGCAGCCGAGCGTCGTGCTGACCACGGGGCAACCCAGCGCAAAGGACTCGATGATTTTGACGCGCGTTCCCGTGCCGTATCGGATCGGGGCGACGCTGAGCGACGCTTCGGCCATCGCGCGGCCAAGATCGGCCACGAATCCCGCCGCCACCGCTCCTTCGGTGGACAGCACCCGTTTTTCCAAATCGCCGGTCAGTTTTCCGATGACATGGAATTGGCATGCGGGAACGGCGGCGCGAATCAGCGGCCAAATCTCCTCGAGAAACCAGTTCAGGGCATCGGTGTTGGGCGAAACGCCGGCGAAGTTGCCGACGAAGACGATCCGCGGATCGACCGCCCCGCGAGGCGGGCACGCCGGCGGAACGTCGACGCAATTCGGGATCACGATCGGGCGGGGCTCGAACAGCTTTCGGTCATTTTCCTGACAGACAAACGACGCGACCGCCCCGCGCGCGGCCCGCTTTTCAAAGCGCTCGAGCTTGTCGAGATCACGGCGGGTTCGCCAATCCCCGCCGCCGTGGGTCGTCATCAGCTTCCGCCGGCCGCGCATGTGCTCGGGATCGTCGATATCCAGCAGAAGCCGGGGATGACCGAGCACGCCGGCGAAGTGGGCGAAGTCAATGCGAAACGCAAAGACCGCGTCAAACTTCCGCGGCTCGAGGGCGGAAACTTTCTCGCGCGCGCCATCGGAGGCATAATTGAGGAAATTGCGAGGGATCGGGGAAAACAAGTCGCTTGCCAGAGCGGCCAGCCGGCCCCGTTTAATCCGCTGAATCTTTGGAAGCGCGATCAAGTTCCGGGCGTAATCCGGCCGCCGGTCGATCGCGTCCTGCGGAACGTCGAACATCGCCAGCGTCAGGTCGGCGGTTTCGGCCAGGGCGCGCAGGAGCATGCGCTGTCGCACCAAATATCCGGCGCCGCCGACCCACGGAGCGCCTGCGCCGATGTAGAGGACCGACTTCAACTCAATGCCCCCTCGCCGCGCAGGCGACGATTCGCCACGACTCGGCCGAAAACGGCGCCCGGGCGACGGTCTTGATCGCATGTTTTCGAGCGGTCGATACGTTGCCCGCTTTCAGCGCCCACCACGCCCAGAGCCGATGCACCTCGCTCGGCGATTTGGACGACGCGGCGGGCAACTCCGCCGGCGGCGCCGCGCCGCCTCGGCGCTGTTGCGTCTCCTGGTACAGGGCCAGTTTCAACGGCCCCTGAACGTCATGCCGGGTGTGACAGACGCTTTGAAAATGCAGGCGATATCGCAGCAGCGTGTCCGGCAGATTCGCCAGCTTTCCGATTTCCGCCAGCCGGAGAAAAAGATCGTGATCTTCCAGCCATTTGTACTTCTCGCGATATCGCCCCACGCGATCGACGGCCTCCCGCCGCATCATCACGGCCGGATGTACCATCGGCCAGCCGCGATTCAGATGGTCGTGATCGATTTCCTCATGCGTGTAGCGCGTCTGCAAATGAGCGCAGATCGGCGAACCTTCCGGATCGATCAGCAACACCTGGCTGCCGACGAGAACGCATTCGGGATGAGCGGCCAGGTAA
Source organism: Tepidisphaeraceae bacterium (assembly GCA_035551995.1). Taxonomy (GTDB): domain Bacteria; phylum Planctomycetota; class Phycisphaerae; order Tepidisphaerales; family Tepidisphaeraceae; genus RYN-428. The sequence continues at coordinate 93,441 of DASZME010000032.1, read as the reverse complement.
TCGACTTGTTTTCGAAAACGGCCGGGGAGGCAAATGTCGTCGCCGTCCATGCGGGCGATCAATTCGGCCCTCGCCATCGCAAGGCCGTCGTTGAGCGCGCCGACGATGCCGGTATTGGGCCGGCTTAAAACGCGCACGCGCCGATCGCGGGATTCGTACCGGCGAAGGATGTCCAGCGTGCCGTCGGTGGACCCATCGTCCACTGCGATGATTTCAAAATCAGCGAACGTCTGCGCCAACACGCTGTCGATCGCCGCGGCCAGATGCCGCTCGGTGTTGTACAGGGGCATGACGACGGAAACCGCGGGAGGATCACTCATCCCTGCCTCCCTCCGGCGCCGGGGGCCGCGGCTGGTTCGGTGGTCTTGGCGCCGGGCTTGGTCGCCGGCCGGCCCGCGATCTTTCGCATGCCGCGTACGAGCGCTCGAAGCCGCGTGCGCGACGGGCCAAGCGTGGCATGGAACGCCAATTGCCAGGCGAACTTCCGAAACGGCTTACGCAGCAGCACGGTCCACGCGTGAGCGCGCGCGTCGGCGTAGCGCCCTTCTTCAAGGGCGTTCCAACCCCACTTCACGCGATTGGTGGTCACGTGGATATTGGTCCATTTCGCCAGCTTTTTCGGGAGTTTCAATCCACGTCGTTCATACGCCTGGCGAAGAATTTCCCGCGCGTTGCGCGCCTGCTCGTCGGCCCGCTTGGAGCCGACGCTTCCTTCGTGCACGCGATAGCGCATCAGGTATTTCGGTACGTTCGCAAGCTTGCCGACGTCTGACATTCTGAGGAACAGGTCCAGGTCTTGAGCGGTCCGAAACTGTTCCCGGTAGTTGCCGATGCTTGCCAGAACGCTTCGCCGCATGAACGCGCCGTAGTGCGGGAGGGCGCTGCTGTTGCCGTCCCACAGGCAGTGCGTTATTTGCTCGTGCGTTACGTAAGGGGGCGAAAAATTCATCTCCACGCCGTTGCCGTCCATGTTGATGACGTGGCATCCCACCGCCACGCATTCGGGATGCGCCCGCATGTGCTCGATCTGCAATTCAAATCGCGTCGGATCGGCCAGATCGTCGGCGTCCATCCGGGCGATAAACTCGCCGCGCGCGACGGCAAGCCCCGCGTTAAGCGCGCTGGTGACGCCGCCGTTGGCCTTGGTGATAATTCGGATCCGGCCGTCGCGCCCGGCGTACTCGCGAAGCACCGCGGGTGAATCGTCGGTCGATCCGTCGTCGACGCAAAGAAACTCAAAATCGCCGAACGTCTGACCGAGAATGCTATCGACGGCGCCGCGCAGATGCCGGCCCGAATTATAAACGGGCATCAGGACGGAAATGGCTGGATCTCGCTGGGCGGTATCGGTCATAAAGACTTCGACGATTCTCGGCGGCGCGATCGAAAAAACTTACCCGCTGCGGTAACGCGCGGTCATCTTCCGCGCCACGCGCAGTACATCAATCTCCACGAATCCGCCGAAAAAGGCGCCAGCCTCACGGCCTTGGCCGCGTACTTGCGCGCGGTCGGAATATGGCGGGCCTTGAGGCTCATCCAGCCCCATTGTCGGCAGCGGGCCAGCGCGGCATGGGAAATTTTCGCCACGCCGTTTCCTTCCGCCGCCGCGTCGGGGAGCGCGGGAAGTCCTCGACGCTGCCGGGTCTCGCGCAAAATCCCGGCCATCACCCGCTTGGACCCGCTTGATTCGGTGTACGTCAGGCTCGTTAACCGCTGGCGGTACCATTGCAACACATCGGGTAGATTTTCCAGCGTGCCGCGTTCGGCCAGACGCAAAAATAAATCGTGATCTTCGTGCAGCGACAGGTGCGTCCGATAGCCGCCGACGGCCACGACCGCGTCGCGCCGAAACATGCAGGCCGGCTGCACCATCGGCCAGCCGCCGCTCCAGAGCGCCGCTTCGATTCGTTCGTGGTCGAATTCAACCTGCGGCATCATATAAAGAGGCAGGCCGTCCTCATCGATCAACAACACGCCGCACCCCACCGCCACGCACTGCGAGTGGGCGCGCAGGTAGATCAACTGTTTTTCCAGACGCGTAGCCTGGGCGACGTCGTCGCCGTCGATGCGCGCCAGAAATTCGCCGCGGGCCAGCGCGATCGCTTCGTTGGCGGTGCGCGAGACGCCCATATTAGGCCGGCTCACCAGCCGGATGCGACTGTCTCTGGCCTCAAGCTCTTTCAAGACCGCCAGCGTATCATCGGTCGAGCCGTCGTCGATGACGATGAATTCAAAATCGCCGAACGTCTGATTCAGGATGCTTTCCACCGCCTGGCGGACAAAGGGACCGACATTATAGGCCGGCATGTAAACGGTAACGGGAGGCGGCGCGGTCATCAGTGCCCCCTCAGCGCACAAAGGGCGGCTCGCCAGGTTTCCACGGAGAGCGGCGCCGCCTTCAACGCCGACCACGCGTGCCTGCGGGCGCCGAAAACGTTGTGGTCTTTCAGAGCGCACCAGACCCAGTTGGTGAATCGTTTTCCGGCCGGCTCCTGCCAGGGCTTGGCCATCTCGAACTCCGCCGGCGCCGTGCGCCCGCGACGCCGATAGGCTTCGCCGATGATCTTTGGCTTGTTGTCCATCTGGATGCGGTGGTTTCTCCAATTGGTGCTGCCGGGATGAATGCGATATTTCACCAGCACGTCCGGCAGGTTTTCCAACCGGCCCACTTCCGCCATCCGAAGGAACAGGTCGAGGTCTTCCGACCACGGGTAATCGTGACGATATGCCCCGACCCGCATCGCCACGCTCTTGCGCAGCATCGCGGCCGGTTGCGGCAAAGCCCAGCCGTCCCCGCTGAGAAGGCCCGCTTCGATCTCTTCGTGGGTTAACTTGTGATCGGTATTCTTCACCGGCGATCCGTACGGCTCGATCACCTGCATGCGCGAGCCCAGCGCCACCACGTGCGGGTTGGCGTCGAGATAATCGGCCTGCTTTTGCAGCCGATCGGGCATGTGCAGGTCGTCGGAATCGGCCCGGGCGATCAACTCGGCGCGGGCGGCGTTCAGTCCCGCGTTGGCGGCATCGACAATCCCGCCGTGCCGAATCCGGATCGGCCGCACGCGGGCGTCCCGCGCTTCATACTCCTTGAGAATCTCGAACGTGCGGTCTTCGGAGCCGTCGTCGGCGACGATCAACTCGAAATCGCGCATCGTTTGGGCCAGAAGCGAGTCGAGCGTCTGCGCAATGTAGCGCTGCGCGTTATACGCGCCGATCACGATCGAAACTCGCGGCGAATCGGACATGATTTTAGTTCGGTCTTCGTGAGCGGCGGCCCTTACTTTCCACGCATGGCGCAGTACATCAGCCTCCACGCTTCGACCGAAAAGCGGTCCGATTTGAACAGCTTCCGGGCGTGCTCGCGGGCGGCGACCAGATCGCCCTCCCGCATCGCTTTCCAACCCATCGTTCGGCTAAGCTCCGCGTCCTTCCGCTTTCGCTTGCGAATCACCGACGCCTGCTCCTCGGCGGTCAGAAAAGACCAGTATTCCTCCCGAACGGCCTTGAATTCAACTTTGAACTTCTCGTACTGCGATACCGTCTTGCTCGCCTCGTGCAGCCGATATCCGCCCATGCACCGGCGAATCAGGTGCGGCATCATATTCCCCTTGAAAATCATTCGCATCCAAAATTCATAGTCGAATCCAAAATGCATGTCCTCGCGGAATTTCCCCAATTCGCGCGTGAGCCGCCCCGCCCAAAACGTACCCTGCTGGCTGATCGGATTACAGTAGAACCAGTCGAATCGGCGCTTGTATGCCTCGGGTAGCTGCGGCCATTCCCCGCCGTCGGCTTCGAGAAACATCGCCCACCCGGTGATCCATTCGTGCCCCTCCGCAAAAGCGCGGCTGGCGGTGGCCAATGAGCCGGGGTATAAAATATCGTCGCTGTTGATGAACGTGACCAGGTCGCCGGTGGCGCGGCTCAGTCCCTTGTTGATCGCGTCCGTCTGCCCCCGATCCTTGCCGGTCGACCACCACGCCAACCGGGTCTCATATTTTTTGATGACGTCAACGCTGTCGTCGGTGCTGCCGCCGTCGCAGATGATGTATTCCAGATTTCCGTAACCCTGGTCGAGCACGGAGCGAATGGTTTGTTCGAGGTAACGCCCCTGGTTGTAGCTTGGCGTCACAACGGTAATTCGCGGCACATTCACGGCATCAACTCCTGCTGCCCTCCGGCACTACTGCATCGGCTACACCAGTCCACGCCTTAAAGCCCGCACAGTCGCTAATTTGACACGAATGGACGTTCGGAGCAAGTTGTCCATCAATCGGAGCGCGCGAATTTCCGGGGAGACGTATTTTATCGCGAAATCGAGGAGCACGCCGACCATGCCGCGTAAGTACAGGCGCTGGTTGCGCCTGCCCGTGCCGATCGAAGAGGCACATGGCCGTCTCGATCATGCCAAACACTCGTGGAGTGGGCTCGGGAATCTGGGGCGGGGATGGGTCGCTGGTCTCGAAAAAAGATACTATGACCCGCGAAGCGTTTGCTTCCATTTCGGCGATAACACGGGTAAATCCGCAAATTCGCGTACGACAACAGACGGGGCGGCATTGGATTTATCTCGCATCACCTGAGATAATTTGTGCCCATGAACACTTCACGACGACAGATGATTCGTACCGCGTCCGCCGCCATGGCGGGTTTGGCTCTTCCCGCGATCGGGCGCGGCGCGCCGGATGCCGAGCCCGCGGGTCCAGCCGCTACCAAGGGCCGCATCAAGCAGTCGCTTGTCAATTGGTGTTACGCCAAATATTGGAAAGACGAAGAGCTGGCCAAGGTGGCTAAGAGCCTCGGCTGCGTCAGCCTGGAATTATGCGATCCCAAGCAGTGGGACATGCTCAAAAAGCATGGCTTGGCCTGCGCCATCGCGGGCAGCCACGGCTTCAAGGAGGGAATGAATAATCCGGCGCACTGGGAACGATGCTTGAAGATTCTTCACGATCGGATCGATGAATGCGCCGACGCCGGCGTTCCCAGCGTGATCACGTTCACCGGAATGGCCGACGGCATTCCCGCCGACGTGGGCATGGATAACTGCGTCAAGGGATACAAGCAGATCATCGGATACGCCGAGCGGAAAAAGGTGAATTTGTGCCTGGAGATGCTCAATAGCCGATACTCCAAGTTCATGATCGGCCACCCCGGTTATCAGGGCGACCACACCGACTATTGCATCGAATTGATCAAGCGCGTCGGCAGCGACCGCATGAAACTCCTCTTTGACATCTATCACGTTCAGATCATGGACGGCGACGTCATCACCCGCATCCATCAACACAAAGATTACATCGGCCACGTTCATACCGCCGGCAATCCGGGCCGGGGCGAGTTGGATGACAAGCAGGAGATCAACTACAAGCCGATCATGGAAGCATTGATCGACATTGGATATCAAGGATACGTCGGCCAGGAATTCATCCCGACGCGCGATCCGCTGGCGGGACTGCGGGAAGCGGTGCGGGTGTGCGACGTGTAAACCCATCCGCCACGGTGATTCCCACGCGAGCTTCTGATCGGCTGCATTCAACGGTACACTCGCCGGTTAGGAGGAAGAGCTAAACCGTGCGTCCGCCGCCGGCACGACCGTGACATGGCCGAGTTTCACTTTTTGCGGAAGAGCGGCCGCCAATACGTGGCTGTCATCGCTGAGTGAAGCGGCGGCGAAGGATTTGATCAATCCGTTTGGGATCAGCTGATCGTCGCCGTCGAAATAGATCCCATCGACTGGGTCCAATCCCGCCGCGAATACCGATCCGTCGACGGCGCCATGGACCTTTACGGAAGAGATCGTGCCGGCGTTGAAATCGTCGGAGGCCGTCCCTGTCCCGCCAAGAGCGGCGTCGCTTCCGAAGTCGGTTCCCGCGTAGACCGTCGCGCCGGTAGCGCTGCCGCCGATGGTGAACGTTCCGATTGTCGCCGCCGCCAGCGAACCATTGAAGTCGCCCTTGGTGATGATTGAGGCGACGGCGCCGACGACGTCGATCAATGACCCGGCTGCGAATGAACCGGCATGAATTTTCCCGATCGCACCGGCGACGTACCAATTCCCGCCGGCCGCGGCGCTGCCGATGGTGAGCGAACCGATGGAACCGGCGGCGGTGAGATTGGTCAGATCCGCCGACGGCGCATTAACCAATCGTGCCGATCCGTTGATCGTGATCAGTTCGATCGGGGTTCGTGCACCGCCGGCCACAGTCACGGAGATGGACGTGGCGCCGGTGGCGCCGTTCAGAATCATCTCGGAGGGGTTTTCGTCGGCGGCGTAAATCAACGATTTTCCCGTGGGCGAGGCGAATGGCGCGGCGAAGCGGAGTTCGGCGCTTCCGGGGCCAGACAGCAGGACGGCGACCTTTCGTGCGGCGGCGTCGATATAAAATACCTTCTTTTTCACGGGAATTGGGACCGCCTGCCAGACACGGCTGCTTAAGGGGAAGGAAACGGATTCACTGCCGACGGGGATGGTCAATTGCCCTGTGAGAATGCCCACCGGCGCCGACGCTGACGCGGCGACCGAGAACGTGACCGACTGCCCGCCGGCGACCGAAGCCGCCGGCGCCTCCGTCACGTGGAATCCGGCCGTTAGCTGAACGGGTCCCAGCGTCAGCGGCTGATTGCCAGTGTCGGTGATGGTGAAATCGGTCGCGGCGCCTTGTGTTACGACGTCGGTCGCCGCGACCGCGATCGGCGACGTCTGGCCGTTGACCACGGTTGTCGCCGACGAACCGACCGTGAGCGTGAAGGGAACCAGGGTTGAAGCAAAGTTGTCGGCCTCGCCGGCGCCTTCCCGAATCTGATTGGCCGAGTCAGTGAAAATGACGACGGCATCGGCCGATGTGGCGGACGACGGAGTGGTGAACCGCGCGGTGGCGGTGTAGGAGTCGCCGGGCTGGAGCACGCCCGAGTGCGACTCGTCGGTCAGCAATTCGTCCGTGGAGTCAAATGTTCCGGTTGCCGAGAGATAAATTCCGTCTTGCCATGTGCCGGTTTCCGTCGCCGTCTCGCCGACGTTTTTAACGGTATAGGTGATGGACTGGCTCTGTCCCGCGAGCAGTGGGCCGTCAAACGTGACGTTGGTCACGACGAGATCGGCGCCGTGCTCGAACTGAATCGCCGTGTAGGCTGGGGTCGTAAACGAGGTACTGTCGATGGCCTCCGACGAGGGACCGACGATGGCGATATTCCCGACGTGATAGGGACCGTCGTATCCATTGCTCCAAATTTCGCGGCCGTCGAAGGGGAAGTCGAGGGTATTGTCGCCGACGGAGAGCGTTCCGGAATTGCTGATTCGTGCCGCGACGCGACCGACGGAATCCAGCAATTCGCCGCTCCATTGGTAGTCGCCGGCCGTCGAAACGGAGACCGGAAGCGAGACGGTCAACGTATCGAATTGGCCGTTGTCGTCGGTGTCGGCGGTCTTGCTGGTCCCGCCTGTCTCCGCTGTGACGGCGGCATGTTGGAAATCGGTATATTGGTAGGCGCTGGTTGTTGTCGCCGCATTCGGCGCGGTAGCTGCCGTCGTGAGCAACCCGTCATTGTCCTCGGCCAGAGTGACCATGGTAACGTCGTAGGGTCCGTCGACGCCGTAGTTGTAAATCTTCGAGCCGTCAAAATCCAAATCGACCGAAGAGGTTCCCGCCGCCAACGTAACGTCCTTGACGGCGGTGTCGATAACCGCTCCGCCGGAATCGGTCAGACAGGCGCTGAGCCGGTAGTTGCCGCCCGATCCGACTGAGACGCCGATTGACGCGGTCAGAGTGTCGTAAAGGCCGTCGCCGTTGGTATCGTTGACGGTTGTGTCATAGGAGCCCGTGAGCGTGGCGGTCCCCGACGACACGGCGGCGACGACGGCGCCGAAGCGCGAGAACGCCGACGATCCGCCCGCCTCGCCCGTGACGGTCATGGCGTAAACGCCGGTCTGCGTTGGCGCAAACGCGCCGCTGTAAACCCCCGCGCCATTGTCGATGAGCGGGACGTCTTGCGTCGTCTGGTCCGGAAGGACGACTGTCGCGTCCACGGTGGCGCCGGTGATCGGCGTGCCGTTGAGGGTGGGATTGGCCGTCAGCGTTACCGTCTGGCCGACCGTATATGCGCCGGCGTCGGAGGAAACGGGCATGAGGATTCCGCTGGACTGCTCGACGGCCGATACCACATACGCCTCATAGCCCGATTGGTCGGTCACGCTACTTCCCGTAATATTCGCCGTCCAGACGCCTGGTTCGGCGTTGGCCAGGACGTAGGTGTCTTCCTTGCCGCCGGTCTGGGCGTCATCGTCTTCTTCGGCATACCCCGCTGCGGCGGAATTGGCCGTCACATAGGTCGGATCGATCGTAGTGCCTGACGGAGACGTGAGCGTAAAACCGAGCACCCCGGAGGCATAGTCGAGCGTAAAAGCCGATGGACCGCTCGCCGAAGCGTCGACGGTAAATTGTTGGGTTTGCGTCTGCCCGGCGGCGATCGTCCCGCCCGACGGCGCCAGCGCGATCGGGACAGCCGCAGGCGTCGTCGCCGCGGTCGCGGTGAGCGCATTCGGAGTGCCGCCTGCCGATGAGAGCAGATACGGGGCGACTTCGTCGAAGATTCCCTCGGAGTGAGTGACGCCGGTGTGAATGGCGGAGTGATCGCTCCCGCTGCTGGACCATGCGGGCAACTCGGTGATTCCGGGAATGGCGTAGACCGAAGAGTTGGCGACCACCAAGCTATTCGGCCCACCGTAGAAGGAGTCAAAGAAGTTGTTGAGGAGCGTCGATCCAAAGCCGGTAAACGTGTAGTCGCCGGCCACCGCATAATACTTGACGTCCGGATTGAGCTTGTGAAATAAATTGTAGATCGCCATGTACTGAGGCGTGAGTTCCACCCCCGCCGGGGCGAGAAGGGAAGCGACCACGGTTCCCGGGAGCGATATTCTGGCGAGAGTGGAAAGCACCTTTGTCGCCAGAGGGCTGCCGGCGTTCGGCGTGTCGAGCTGGATGAGGGTGTCGAGCGAATCGCTTGTCTCCGCAAATTGGCGGGAGTCCAGACCCCCTTTGCTATGGGCGACGATGTTGACCTTCTGCACCCCAAAGGTTTGTGTCATCGTTTGGACGGTTGAGGCGATTTGGGCGGCGTCGCTGCCGATGCTGCCCAACGCCTTGTTGTAACCACTGAGGTCGATCGCCTCCCAAGGCACTCCCCAACTGGTCAACGCGTCTTCCCAATCAAAGCCAGATCCGTCGGCAGCCCATGTCGCGGGGCCGCTCAATATTCCGTGCACCAGCAGGACCGGGTGGACGACCGGCACCTGCAGCGCCACCCAGTCGATCGCCGTACACCATGTGTCGGCCCCCGGCGGGGAGGCGGTGTCTATGTTCACGACGATCTGGTTGACGCCGGGAGTCACGTCGCCCGATGAGTCCTCCGACCCGAAATCGACGTCGGCGATCGGAATCTGAAACGTGTTGTTTTGCCAGATGTTATTGGCGCCTTCGAGCGTTCCCAGATCGTCCCGGACGCCGTTCTTCCCGACGAAATAAACCTCATCGCGTTCGGGAGGCGTGCTTGGATTATCCGGGTCGCCGTCGTAGTCAACGTCGTAAGCGGGCAGCGTGAGGGTAAGAGTACTCGGCAGCGACATGTGCGCCGCCAATTTCGTCGGATCGATGCAGCGACTAATCGGCAGATCGATCGTGAGCGGGCCGCCCGACGCAAAGGTGCAGCCGGTATCGAGCCCGCTTCCGGTGTCCACCACGACATGACTCTCGTCCGAAGGCGGATCATACGGCGAATCCCCGCTGTGCGAAAACAGCGTCCGCGATTCCAGTTTCTCTATCTCGGCCAACCGCTGATCCCAATCGTGACCCCATCCCCGACGCCTGCGTCCTTTTCCATTGTGCATCGCTGTCCTCCTCACCCTTAGAGAATTGCCTGGCGACCCATGCCGTTAAATGCTTGAGATCAATCCCAGTGGCTAGAAAATTATCACTTCATTGCCAATGTGTCAAACGATCAAAACGCCGCCATCGAAGAATCAAACGAACCGCGACGCGGAAGGAAATTCGTTTGGGGTCTAACCCGGCATGTCCGATGTAGTGGAAAGGGAGCCGCGCGGGTGATTTGCCCATCGCCGCCCCGCCCCTTAAGATCGATTCAGCCGATGGGACTTTCACTCAATCATCTCGTTCTTTCCGATCCGTCGGGCGCCGAGGAAATTCCCCGCCCCGGCGTCGGCCGTAAGCCGTCGTGGCTCAAGATGAAAATGCCCGGCGGCCAGGAATTCATCAAGCTGCTGAATCTCGTCAACGACCAGCGGCTTCACACCGTCTGCCAATCCGCCAAATGCCCGAACATGGGCGAGTGCTGGGCCGCGGGGACGGCGACGCTGATGATTCTCGGCGACGTCTGCACGCGGTCGTGCGGGTTCTGTCATATCGCGACGGGTCGGCCGCCGACGCTCGATCTGGACGAGCCGGCGCGGGTTGGCCTGGCGGTGGCCACCATGAATCTCAAGCACACGGTGGTCACCAGCGTCAATCGCGACGAGCTTCCCGACGGCGGCGCGGGCGTGTGGGCCGAGACGATCCGCCAGATACGCCTGCAATCGCCGGGAACGAGCGTCGAGGTGTTGATTCCTGATTTTGCCGGCAATTGGGACGCGCTGCAAACGGTGCTGGACCAGAAGCCGGACATTCTCAATCACAATACCGAAACGGTCCCGCGGCTTTATCGAACGGTTCGTCCGCAGGCCAAATATCGCCGGACGTTGGAGCTTCTCAGAATCGCCAAGGACCAGGGGCTGGTCACCAAGACGGGAATGATGCTGGGTCTTGGCGAAACGGAAGATGAAACCGATTCGGTGATCGACGACCTGACGGCGATCCGCTGCGATATTCTCACCCTCGGCCAGTACCTTCAGCCGACGGCCAAGCATCTGCCGGTGGAGCGGTGGGTTCATCCCGACGAGTTCGCGGCGTGGAAAATTCGCGGCGAGGCGAAAGGGTTTCGACACGTTGAATCCGGGCCCCTGGTGCGCAGCAGCTACCATGCCGAAAAACAAGTTCAGGCCCACGTCGCGGCGACGTAAACCGGCGGGCGCGTCGACAAATCCATAGCCTCCATTGCCACGCACGCCTTCGGCGGATACGGTGTTGGCCGCGCGGCGATGCGTTATTTTCGCGTGCGGCGCGCAGACGGCGGAAGGAGCAATCTCGTGGCGAAATGGCTTGGATCGCGGTCGAAAATACATCTTGCGCTCACAGGATCGATCCTGCTCGGCGCGTCCGTCGGCGGATGCGGATGGCAGCAGCCCAAAGCGGCCCGGCAGGAAAAGTTCGATCCTTCGCAGTCCGCGACAATTCACATGCCGCCCAAGGAAGTCGTGAAGCTGATCCAGCGGAATCTTCCCGAGCCGCCTTTGTCGCTGACGGTGGATTCCGTGCAGGACGGTACGATTTTCACAGTATGGAAGGAATACGAAGGGGCGATTCACATCGCCCGGCGATGGCGCGAGCGAACCCGATTTAAGATCACCGTCCTGCCGGACTTTAATGATCCCCTTACGCTCAGCCGGGTTTCGGTCTTCGATGAAACCGAAGAACGGCCCAGTGATCCGCAGCCCTGGTACCCAAATCCCGATCTGCGCCGGCCGGAGCGATCGGCCCAGGTGCTGAAGATGATCCAAGACGTGACGCGCCAGTGATGGCGCCCAACGTATCGACGGCGGCGAACATGAATTCAACGATATCGGATCTCTTGGTCGAAAGGATTGTCCATGAACCGCCGTGACTTTCTCAAGACCGGCGCCGCGGCGCTGGCCATGTCGGCAGCGGGATCATCCGTGGCCTTTTCAGCTGAGCGGAAGAAGTATCGCGTGGGGCTGATCGGCGCCGGGTGGTACGGCAAGAACGATTTATTTCGCCTGATACAGGTGGCGCCGGTCGAAGTCGTATCGATTTGCGACGTCGATAAGCACATGCTCGCCGGCGCCGCGGAAATGGTGTCTCGGCGGCAGGAATCGAAGAAATCCCCGCGCACCTACGGCGATTACCGGGAGATGCTCAAGGAAAAAGACCTGGACGTCGTGCTGGTCGGCTCTCCCGATCACTGGCATTCGTTGCACATGATCGCCGCGGTGGAAAGCGGGGCCGACGTTTATTGCCAGAAGCCGATCAGTCGGGATGTGCTGGAGGGAGAGGCGATGGTGGCGGCGGCGCGCCGGCATGGGCGCGTGGTGCAGATCGGAACGCAGCGCAAGAACATGCCCCACATGATTGACGCCCGCAAGAAAATCGTCCAGCCGGGGATGCTGGGGAAGATCGGCCAGGTGGACCTCTGCTGTTACTATCACATGCGCGCCAACGGCGATCCGCCGGTCGCGGCCGTTCCCGATTTTTTCGATTATGAAATGTGGACCGGCCCCGCGCCGCTGCGTCCTTACGACGGCCTGCCTCATCTGCGCTGGTGGCGCACCTTCATGGAGTACGGCAACGGAATCCTGGGCGACATGTGCGTCCACATGTTCGACACCACCCGCTTCATGCTCGACCTGGGCTGGCCGACGCGCGTGAGCTCCACCGGCGGAATTTTCGTTCAGAAGGGAGGCAAATCTAACATCACCGATACGCAAACCGCCGTCTTCGAGTATCCCGACTTCGACATCACCTGGCAGCATCGCACCTGGGGCAACCCCACCGACCCAAAGTATCCCTGGGCGCTCACCATCCACGGCGAAAACGGGACGCTCAAGGCGGGCATGGACGGCTACGACTTTATTCCGCAAGGCAAAGGCGAACCGATTCATGGCGATTGCGTTTTCGAGCGGGAACAATTTCCCGAAGATCTGACCGAGCCCAATATCGATCTAAGCGGGGCGCCGGCGACCCGCGCCCACATGAAAGACTTTTTTGCCGCGATCGAAACGCGCGGTCGGCCGATGGCCGACATCGAACAGGGTCATATTTCGACCGCGTCGTGCATCCTCGCGAATCTCTCGATGCAACTCGGCAGGCCGCTCGCGTATGATCCCGTTCATCGCCGGATTAACGGTGACCCGCAGGCGACCGCCCTCCTTCGCCGTCCATTTCGCGCAGGCTGGAAACATCCGGCGGATGCGATCGAAGCAACACGATAGATACCTCGCCGTGACGTGATCGGATATAACTTTCGGCGCTTGTTTATCGGACGCCGTGAACGGCTCTGGCGCCGACCTCCCATCTGAGCCCAATACGTAGCTTGAGCATTTTCAGGTTGCTGTAGCGTCGTTGCGTCTAGCGTCTCCGCTTGCGGGACGTGTTTCCCGGACTCGCGATCGAAGCGCGCTCCACCGACGTGAAAAGTGCCCAAAGGAATGCAGCCGAAAGAACTTTCGCGTCGCGGCTCACCGGCGCAAGAAACGGGGAACTTATTTCCGACGCATTCCTACATATGTTCCGCCACGAATATTCAAGACCGCATCGGGCTCGCGACGGTGCGCCGCATCGTGAACCGCCACGGCGGACGAATTTGGGCAGACGCCCAGATCGAGCGAGGCGCCACCTTCCATTTTACGCTGGCGGCCAACGCGCCAGCGGCCACCCCGGCCAATGCGGCGGCATAGAAACGAGCCACGAAGATCCACCGGCGCGTAAGCGAATCCCTTCGTTGCCGGAGCGGTTTTCCGCGGCGGAACACTCGGCCGACGCCATATGCTTCGGTGAACCCACCGTATCGCGACTTACGGCGATCGTCCCAAGCTGGCCCTGGGTCCTCAAGCCGCTTTCAGGCCATCCACGAATCCACATACTCGGCGATAAATGCGTCGTCGTTCAGTTGCGGGTAAGCGCTGTAAACGCGTCGAATTTCATCGGCCTGCCCCGGCGATAGTTTTTCCTCCGGATTCAGGCACCACGTCCCGGCCAGCAACCCCTGGCGGCGCAAAACTTCATGAATGCCGGCGATGCAACCGCGAAACGCATTGGCGGCGTCGAAGAAAGCCGCGTTCGCGTCCGTCACGGCGGCGTTGCGCGTGAGCCATCGCGATGAAATCAGGTCCGGCGCGCCGCCGTCGATCGGCGCCGCGCGATGAATCTCTTCGAGAAGTTCGACGGCTCGTTTTGTCCACACCGCCCAGTGCCCAAGCAAGCCGCCGACGATCCGGAGGCGCCGGCCGGCGAAATCGAACGTCGTCAGAAGATCGTTGACGATGTTGTCGTCGTTGCCGGTATAGAGCGCGATGTCGCTTCGCCCGGACTCGGCGACCGCGCGGATGACGTCAAGGCTTTGATACCGGTTAAACGGCGCCATTTTGATCGCGACGACATTGGGAATCTCGGCGAACTGCCGCCAGAATCGGTATGACAACAACCGGCCGCCGGCGGCGGGTTGAAGATAAAATCCGATGACGGGAATTACCTCGGCCACCGCCCGGCAATGCTGCAATAGTTCTTGATCGCCGGCGCCGCGAAGCTTGCCGAGGCTGAGCAGGGCGGCATGGTAGCCGAGCGAGCGGGCCAATTCCGCTTCCGCCATCGCCTGCTCGGTCTCGCCGACCACGCCGGCCACTTTCACGAACGGGCGCGGACGACGGATCAGTTCTTCATCGATTGATTGGGACGCCAATTGCAGCACCGGCCGCAGAAGACCAAACTGCGGCAGGCGGATCTCGAACTGCGTCGTATGCACGCCCACGGCGATCCCGCCGGCGCCGGCCGCGAGATAGTATCGCGTCAGCGCGCGCTGACGGCGTTCGTCGAATTTTCGCGATTCGGTCAGCGCCAGCGGGTGAGCGGGAATCACCTGGCCGCTCAGCAGATGCGCGCGGAGGTCGATCATATACATTCTCCTGGGACGTCGATCGCAACGGTGCAATTGTGCGTCGGGGCGACGTGGCGCCTGTTCCCGCTCGCCATAAGCCGGGAGTGGGAAAAACATCACGCGCCGCCGCCAACGGGCATTTCGCGCCTATCCTATCGTCCGCGAGGCAAAAGCTTGCGTCAAACCGGAATCGGTGCTTTGATGTGCGAGGCTATCAACGGGAAAATCAATGGCATCCGACCCACCGCGCAAAACACCTCTCCCCGATTCCATTCGCGACGTCGAACATCTCGAAGAACTTCTCAGCGAGCCGTCGCCCGGCGTAATCGAAACGGTCCGTAAAATCGACGGCGATTTTATCGTCCTCGGCGTCGGCGGAAAAATGGGGCCGACCCTCGCCAGAATGCTTCGACGAGCCATCGACGCCGCGGGGATTCAACGCCGGGTCGTCGGCGTTTCGCGATTCACCGCCGGCGAGCTTCCCGATCAACTTCGCGGCCACGGCATCGAGCCCCTCGCGTGCGATCTGCTCGATCCGCCGTCGCTTTCCAAGCTCCCGGATGTTCGCAACGTCGTCTATATGGCCGGCATGAAATTCGGAACCACCGGCCAGCATGCCCGCACTTGGGCGATGAACGCGTACTTGCCCGGCATGGTCGCGCAGAAGTTCCGCCACAGCCGAATCGTCGCGTTTTCAACCGGAAACGTCTATCCGATGGTGCCGGTTTACGCCGGCGGATGCGCCGAAGATCATGATCCGTTCCCCAACGGCGAATATGGGATGAGCGCCCTGGGCCGCGAGCGAATTTTCGAGCATTTCAGCCGGTCATTGCAGATTCCGATGGCGATCATCCGCCTGAATTACGCGGTCGAAATGCGCTATGGCGTTTTGGTGGACATGGCCGAGCGAATTCGGCGCGGCGAGCCGATCGACGTTTCGATGGGAAACCTCAACGCCATCTGGCAGGCCGACGCCAACGCGATGTCGATCCGGGCGTTTGAAGACGTCGCGACGCCGCCGCTGGTGTTGAATTTGACGGGTCCCGAGACCTTGAGCGTGCGCGGCCTGAGCGTTGAATTCGGGCGTCTCATGAACAAGCCGCCGACATTTGTGGGAAGCGAAACGGGCGTTGCGTTTTTGAACAACGCCGGCCGCTGTTTTGGCTTGTACGGATACCCGTCGGTGGCGCCGGGGCAGGTGGTCCGATGGACCGCGGATTGGGTGAGCCGAGGCGGCCAGTCCCACGGAAAACCGACACATTTCGAGGTTCGGGACGGGAAGTATTGACGGCCAGTTGGTCCCGCCTTCCCGCCTCTAATGGAATACCGCCTCGTCATCCGCCAGATTGTCGGCGTCGAAGAACGGCTTTTGGGAAAGCGCCAAAAGCACGGCGCGCGGAAGGATCAACGCCAGAGGGCCGGGATCGGACGCCGCCGTGATTGAGACGTTGTCCAGAAGGAGCGCGCCGACGGATGACGTTAGCTCCGTGAAATTAAGTGCTCGTGCAATTGGAGGACGCGATTTCAGTAGACGGAAAAAACGCGGACGCCATCACCGCGGCACATCCCTAAAAAGATCCGCGATCGCGATTCTCAATTCCGGCAGTACCTCTTCACCGTCCAAGGTTCCCTGTTCATTGTGCACCATCGTCGGCTCGCCGCCGCCGCGATATACGGCGACCGTGCGATGCTGGGGGTCGATGACCCACGCCAATCGCGTGCCGGACTGAAAATATTCGCGTAATTTCAGAGCGATTTCTCGCGTGGTGTTGCTCTCGCTGAGGACTTCCACAGCCAGATCCGGAGCGACGGTGGGAATGGCTTCCCTGGTTTTCGGCATGCGCTGCCTTGCGATGAATGAAACATCCGGCAGGCGCACATGACCCGAACGCATTCGCATTGTGCTGTCAGGCGCGAAGATACTGCCAAGACCGCGAGGACTCACAAAATTTACCAGGATGCCAATCAATTGCGCGGTGATCTGCCCTTCCCAGAATCCCATGGCCTTCTCCACCAGTGTTCCGTCAATCAGTTCGCAGAGCCGCTTGTCGTGTTCGACCAGACGCAGCAGGTCAGCTTCTGTCGCGGTTCCCGGTGGGGGATCAACGATGATTCGCGCTAGCGGAACATCGCCCAGCGCGTGATGCCACTCCGCCGCGTTGACAAATTTTCGCGACGGCGGCGGCACGGAAGCAGATGAGCCAAGGGCAGTCATGCAAATGATTCTATTGTGGGTATCCCCGCTTTGCCATTCGCTCCTCGATTCCGTTCAACACTCGGCCGATGGGCTGAAACGCGAGTCATGCCGAGCGCGGTCGACAAGTCGTCCGATCGTTTCGGGGCGAACGCCGAGGTAAGATTCAACGAGGGATCGATTTGCGGCAGTCACGCTGTGCCGGGCGATTTCGTCATAAGACTTCGACGCGTTACCCGGGAACCACCACGATCTTCCCGTACGATCCGGACTCCATCACCGCTTCATGGGCCTTGGCGATATCGGAGAGCTTGAACTCCTTGCCGATAATGGGCCGCAAGGATTTGTTTTCCAGGCCGGCGATGATCGCCTGGTGAATGCCGCGCAGATCGGTCTCGCTGGCGTTCATCAACGTCATGCAGCGGATATCGGCGTCGCGGCCCATGCCGTCCCGCGGCGTAATCTCCACCGGACCGCGGCTGCCGATCACGATGACCCGGCCGTATTTGGCCAGCACGGTCAGGTCTTTGCCGAGATTGGTGTGAGACGCCATTTCGAGAATAATATCGACGCCGCGGCCGCCGGTGAGTTGCATCAGTTCTTCGAGATACTTGGGATCGTGATGATTCAATGCGTGGTGTGCGCCTTCTTCTCGGACGAGTTTGATTCCTTCGTCAGTCCCGGCGGTGCCGATGACGGTGAGGCCGAAGGCGCGGGCGAATTGCACACTGGCGATTCCGACGCCGCCGCTGGCGCCGTGAACGAGGAGGGTCTCGCCGGCGATGGGTTTGGCTCGATGGAACAACGCGCGATGCGACGTCGCATACGGAACGCCCAGCGCCGCGCCTTGCTGAAATGTCGTGTGCGCGGGTAGCGGATGAACGTGCGACTCGTTACACAAAACTTTCTCGGCGTAGGCGCCGGTGACTGTCGCGTGGGTGTAAACGCGATCGCCCGGCTCGACGGAAGTGACGCCGGCGCCGACGGACTGGATAACGCCGGCGGCGTCGGGGCCGGGCGTGTAGGGAAATTTCATGGGGCCGTACTTCCCGGCTCGGATGTATGTCTCCACCGGATTGATTCCGATGGCCGCGACTTTCACGACCACCTGCCCCGGCCCCGCGACCGGATCGGCGACGTCTTCGACTTTCAATACTTCAGGACCGCCGAACTGATAAACGCGCACCGCTTTCATTTGAATCTCCTTGCCTGGGAAACGGCGGCCATCGAAAGCCGCCGCGAACGGGAATATAGGCGAAACGCGCTTACGGCGTAATTTGCGAAATCGATAACCTTGATTAACGTCTTGGCACGATCCTTCAATTGGTGTTAGCGCCTTTGGCGGATCGGTTGGAACATCAAATCGGAACTTGCATGCAAGACGTTCGCGGCAAACGGATCACGCTCGCCGGCCTGGGCCATTTTGGCGGTCAGATCGGGGCGGCGCGATGGCTGGTGGAGCAGGGAGCGAACGTGCTGGTCACCGATCGCGACCCCGCCGAGAAGCTTTCGGATTCAATGGAAAAACTCAAAGACCTTCCGCTGGAGTATCGGCTGGGTGAACATCGAACCACGGATTTCACCGACGCCGATCTGATCGTCGCCAGCCCGGCGATTCCGCCGACCAATGAATATCTCTCCGCCGCCCGCGCCGCGAGCGTGCCGATCACCACCGAAATCCGGCTTTTCATCGAGCGCTGTCCCGCCACGATCATCGGCGTCACCGGAACCAAGGGAAAATCGACCACCACCGCCGTACTGAGCAAAATGCTGCAAACCCGTTTCACCGTCTGGCGCGGCGGAAACATCGGCGGATCGCTTCTGTCCGATCTGGAAAAAATCGATAAAACCCATCTGGTCGTTCTCGAACTTTCAAGCTACATGCTGGAATATCTGGGCGCGATGCGATGGTCGCCGCACGTCGCGGTGGTGACCATGCTCGCCGCCGACCATCTGCCATGGCACGGATCGTTGGAGGCTTACCGGCAGGCGAAAACGAACATCGTGCGTTTTCAGCGGCCGGACGACATTGCCGTGCTGAATGAGACCGACCAAGCGAGCATGGAACTGGCTGAACTGACGTGCGCGCGCGTCATGCGGTTTGGAATCGAAGGCCGTGAAAGTTTCGCGTTGGCGATCCCCGGACGCCACAACCAACTGAACGCACAGGCGGCATACACCGCCGCCGGCGCGCTGGGCGTGACGTGGGACGCCGCCCAGCAATCCGTCGGCGATTTCGCCGGGTTGAATCATCGCCTGCAACTGGTTCATGAAGAGAACGGCGTTCGTTATTACAACGATTCGATCGCCACGATCCCGCAAGCCGCCATCGCGGCCCTCGATTCATTCCCGCCCAAGAAAGTAATCCAGATCGTCGGCGGTTCCGATCATCACCTTCGCCTCACCGAAATGTGCAACGCGCTGGTGGAACGCGCAAAAGCGGTTCTCTGCATCGGCCAGACGGGAAACCAACTCGCCGACTTGATGTCCGGCAATCCCCACGCGACCGCCGCCGCCGTCTACCGCTGCGGAGACCTGCCGACGGCGATTAAAATGGCCAAGCAGATCGCCAGCCCCGGCGACGTCGTTCTGCTCAGCACCGGCTATAAGAGCTTCGATCAATTTGTGAACTACGAGAAGCGGGGGGAAGCGTTTGGGCGCTTGGCGCGCGGATCGACGTAGAAAAAGGCGAGCGGGTCAAATCCGAAACGCGATCGCAACTGGAGCGTTGGTCAAGTGGCTGCGGCGTTTCTCGTTTAGCGGCCCCGCTTGCGGGGCGTATTCGGCGACGACTACGCACGCCGCGAATTTGAAAAACGCTCAAATGACCGGATTTCCGCGCATAAATTGGACCCCGCGCGCCGTCCGTCCTATCCTACGGCGGCAATCTCAACTAATTGGAGACTATGATGTCCGAACCACTCGGCAAAGCCGCTCTCGACACCATTTTTCAAGAAGCTCGAACGTATGCCGCCTGGCTGCCCAAGCCGGTGGAGGATGATTTGCTGCGGAAGGTATATGACGTCGCCAAATTCGGCCCGACGTCGGCCAACACGATGCCGATGCGGGTTGTGTTCGTGAAATCGCAAGCGGCCAAGGAGCGTCTGAAGCCTTTGCTGATGCCGGGCAACGTGGATAAGACGATGGCCGCCCCGGTTTGCGCCATCGTGGCGTTCGATACGCTCTTTCACGAGTTCATTCCAAAGCTCTGGTTTGATCCGAGCTTTGCCCAGCTATTCACCAAGCCGGGGATGGAAGAGTTCACCAAGGCCCACGCGTTTCGCAACGGTTCGTTGCAGGGCGCCTACCTGATTATCGCGGCTCGGGCGATGGGATTGGATTGCGGCCCGATGTCTGGATTCGACAACGCGAAGGTAGACGCCGAGTTTTTTCCCGACGGCCGCTGGAAATCGAATTTCCTGCTCAATCTCGGCTACGGCGATCCGTCCGCGCTGAAGCCGCGCAGTCCACGGTTGGGCTTCGACGAGGCGTGCAAGATCGTCTGAGCCGATCCTGGCGCCCATCTCGGCCGATCCGCGGAACATGAACGCTCGCGACGGTTTTTACGGTATCCTTGGGATATGTCCTCGCGTTCGAGAAAGAACGATAGTTCTCGTCGATATCATGATCGCGTCGCGCGCCAATACGATTCCATCTACGACGATCCCTATTGGGAATTTCACGACGAGCTCACTTGGCGCCACATCAAGCCCCACCTCCCGCGCGACGCCAACGCATCGTGCGCCGACCTTGGCTGCGGCACCGGCAAGTGGGGCCTGAAACTTCTCAAAAGCGGATTCTCCGTCACCTTCGTCGATCATTCCGGCTCAATGATCGAGCAGACGCGCGCCAAGACCCAGGCGATGGGACCGCGCGCCAAGCGCGCCACGCTCGTGACCGCCGATATTGTGGACCTGCCGATGATCGAGCGCGAGTCGATGTCGCTCACCGTGGCGATGGGCGATCCGCTTTCGATCTGTTCGGATCCGCACGCGGCCGTTTGCGAAATGGCTCGCGTCACCCGCCCAGGGGGAATCGTCATCGCGACGGCGGACAATAAATTTGCCGCCCTCGATCATTATCTGGAACGCGGACATCTCGATACCCTGGAAGAATTCGTGCACACCGGCCGCACGCAATGGCTTACCGCCGACGAGCGCGAACGGTTCAACCTCACGACCTTTACGCCGCTGGGGCTGCGAAAGTTATTCGAGCAGGCGGGGTTTGAAGTGGTGCAGTTAATCGGCAAGCCGATCATTAATGTCCGCAAGAATAAATTGCTTCTGGAATCGCCGGACGCGGTGGAGCGGCTGCTAAAAATCGAGGCGGAGTTATCGCGCGATCCCGCGTCGGCCGCCTTCGCCGGTCACCTTCAGATCACGGTACGGCGCGCGTGAAGAACGCGGGGAAGAATTTCGCTGGATCTCTTTTTCTAGATAACCGTGCGCGATTACGCGTTCTGCTCCCTCGCCCGGTAGTCCGGGAGAGGGTTTTTGAAAAGACACAACTCACGAAAAAATCCGGCTATAGCGCGACGAACGGCGCAGCCGATAACTATTGCGTCACCTATGGAAGGGCGTCCGCTTATGTCAGACCACGGCCAGCATTGTCCGTTTCTCAATCGTTCAGACGCGCGCTGTTCGACCAATTTCAGCCTCGAACGGCTCGACAACGCCTACGACTATTGCTTCGGCCAATATGCCGACTGCCCGGTGTATCTGGAACTGCTGGTCGAGCGCCGATTGCGCCGGGTTCGCGAGGCGGCGGGGGCGCCGCGCACGTCGCGGTGGCAGAACGACGCCAGCGAAGACGCCCAGGCGCCGTCGGTCGTGGCGATCACCCACGGCGGCAGGCGGATTCAGCTTGTTTGACGCCCTCGCGGACAGACCATGACCGCACGCCGATTTGCCGACGCGCCAATGCTCACGCGCTCCTTAACGGAAACGCGGAGCCAGCTTCCGCAAGTGCGGATGTTTCTGCTCCATCTTGCCTCGGAGCGCGGATTGGCGGACAACACGCTTCATGCCTACCGGCGCGATCTGGAGGATATGGACGACTGGTTTGCCAAGATCGGCAAAACGCTTCTGAGCGCCGACGCCGACGATTTTCGGCTCTACCTGCAAGATCAGACGCGCAAAGGCCAATCCACCCGCACCGTCGCCCGTCGATTGGCGGCGATCCGCGTCTTCCTCCGTTTTTTGCCCACCATCGGCCACGATACCCTGCCGATATTATCGCAGCTTGAACGGCCCAAACCCGAGCAGTCGTTGCCAAAGGTGTTGAGCCGGGCCCAGGTCAATCAGTTGATCGCGGCGCCGAAGCTTAAAACGTTTCTTCATGCCCGCGACGTCGCGATTCTGGAATTGCTCTACGCGAGCGGACTTCGCGCCAGCGAGTTATGTGAATTGACGATGCGCGACCTGAATCTGCAAGTCGGATTTGTCCGCGTGTTGGGAAAGGGGAGCAAGGAACGGATCGTGCCGGTCGGCGGGGCGGCCGTGGACGCCATCGGCAGGTATTTGACCGAGTGCCGTCCGAAACTGGACCGACTGAAATCGGATCGGCTTTTCGTCTCGCGAACCGGTAAGCCGATGGAGCGCATCGGGCTATGGTACCTGGTCGAGAAGTATGGCCGCAGCAGCGGGTTGTTGAAATCGATTTCGCCGCACACCCTTCGGCATTGCTTCGCGACGCATTTGATCGGCGGAGGGGCCGACTTACGCGTCGTTCAGGAACTGCTTGGGCACAGTGATATCAGCACCACGCAAATCTATACCCACGTCGATCAGGATCGGCTGATCGCCGTCCATCGCAAGTTCCATCCGCGGCGATGAGGGGCCGAGCGTTCGTGTTATGGATTTCAGCGCAAGCGGGCGAGTCCGTCAAGGACGGCGCCGTCCATCGTTTCGTCCCACCAGCGATCGACTCCCACTCCGGCCGATCGTTTCGAGCGTCGCGACGCAAGATACCCAAGGACCAGGGCGTCCACCGCGATAACGCCTACTGTCACCGCCCACGCGCGAATATGGCCGCGGGGCGATTCTTCGTCGGCGACGAAAGGATGCCGTCGCTGGGCACATTCGTTAATGAACGCGGCGATCGAGTCGCCGAAAGTTGCCGCCACGTTGATATGAGCGATGTAGAAGGTGGCGCGGGCACCGGCGGAATCAGCGGGAAAAACTTCGGCGACCGGAACGACGTCGTTTTCGCCAAGCCGGGGAAAAGCGTGATAGACGGCGGCGATCGCCTGGGAAAGCGCGTCGGCTCCGGGAGCGTTCGACGTAACGGCGCCGGCGGCCTCGACGACCGCCGCCGGTCCGGATGAGCCGAGAATGCGCGACGCGCCGATCGATTCGGTCAAGGCGGACACCGATGCGGCGAAGGAGGTCATCTTCGATTCATAGGCCAGCATCAACCCCGCGCCGCTCGACGCGACCGCCGGGGCGGCGGCAGGCGCCGCCACGACGTGCGGAGCGTTGGCGGGGTTGTAGAGGAGAAACGGGTGGACGGTTTTACGGGGCAGTTTAGACAACGCGACCGCGGTGGCGTCGGGCGCGGTTTGCGCGGGAGGCGCGGCCTTGGCCTTGGCGTTCGTGGCCGCCAGCGCGGTGATGACTTGCGTGGCTTGCGGGGCGCCGTTGGCGGTGGTCAGATTCAAAGAGCCGGACCCCAAAGTCCCGGCGAAATTGAGCGTAAGACCTTGCCCGTTGACGACATTCGCGGTCCCGGATGACGTATTGGTCGCGGCGCCTTGATCGCCGGCGGCGCCGGACCCGGCCTGATCGCTTCCGGAGAACGTGTAGATGGCCGGAAGCGTTTGGCTGGCGCCGTCGAGACTGGCTTGCCCGGTCGTGGCCCGCACCTCGTCTGCGATCGCGACCAGCGCCGCCCACTGCGGTGCGCCGGCGCTGGTGCCGCCCAGCGTCAGCCACCCGCCGTCCGCGGAATCGTAAACCGAAAAACCGGGAACAGGATTGGCGTTGTACAGGACGTCGGGGATATTGCGGCCGTCGGAGGTCGGGTTGGGATTTTGGTAAGAGGGGGGAGACTCATATTGGCTGATGCCCGCCGTGGCGCCGGTGTAGGTGGTTTCGACGGCGCCGCTGGCGGTCGTGACGGTGTTCAGCGTCAGCGTGCTGCCGCCGACCGAGACGACATTGGGCGACGCCGCCGGCCACTGCACGTCCGGCGAGGTACCGGTGTCGCCGGACGCGGCCACGAAGGTAACGCTCTGATGCCCGGCCGGCGTGGTGAGAAAGTTGTCCAACGCCGTTTCGCCGGAGAATTCGTCAACGCCCCAGCTCATTGAAACCACCGAGACGTCGCTGAAATGTCGAGCGGTATCGACGGCCGTCAGCAGGTCCGAAAGCTGAGCCGACTTCGCTTCGACCACGATGATGTTGGCGCCCGGCGCGACGGCATGGGCCCATTCCACGTCGAGGTCGGTTTCAAGCCCCCAACTTGCGTTCGCCGCCGGCGCCGACGGCCCGCCGTTCTCATCGACTTCCTTTAGCGAAGGAGCGTCGGGAATTCCAAATTCAACGTCGAATTGGTGAACGTCGGCGGCGAGGGTCGGCGAACGGTAGGCCTCGACGATGGCGATCGTCTGCCCTGTTCCGTCGCCCCCGACGGCGCCGATCGTCTGTGCGGCAGTGTCGAAACCATACGCGTGCAAAACCTGCGAGGGCGTATATCCGGGAATGCCCGGCGTGGGAGACGTGGTGACCAAAGCCGGCGACGCGGTCGGATTGGCCGACAAAAGGCGACGATCCTCCAGCGCTTCAAGCGCGCACATTCGACGGCGGGGCTTTCCCGTCGAACCCGGAGCGGATTTTGCCCCTCTTCTAAACATCAATTATTGTTTCTCCGCCAACCAAGACCGCCGCCCGTTATTGTCTTAGAGCCTGAAAAGCCGGCGAGCGTTATGCGATCAGAAGCGTTCCATATTTTGCGTAAGACCCTGCAGTCCGCCGCCGGGGCCCAGTCGATTACGGATGAGCTGATTGTACTTCTTCCGCTGCGATTCATCTAACAGCGCGTTGGTGCGCTTAATGGCGGTATCGAGCGCTTCTTTGCGTTTTGCGTCGAGAACACTGACATCGCTCGCGCTTTGCGTCGTGATCTTTGACCACTTCGCAAGCTGCTCGGGCGTCAGCATCGCTTCAAGCGCCTGATCCTGCTCCCGCTGAACCTTCCGGGCGTCCTCCACGCATCGCTGAGAGACGGCCTGCATCTGTTCCCAGATCCGCTGCATCTGCCGTTGTTGATCGGCGCTTAGTTTCAGCTCGTCCGATAGCGTTCCCGTTTCGACGGTGGGCGCGGCGAGCGGCGCCCGCGCCGATAATTTACCCGCCACCATGCCGGCGCCGAGCGCTAACGCGAACATCAGTACAACGACCAACACGATCGACTTGTTCATTATCGGCCACTCCCGCCGAGACCCTCGAGCATCCAACTGGTCAGGCGGGCGTCGGCCAGCATCTGCTGGTCATTGACTTCCCACCGCTCCGTCGGGAGGGGATCGGCCTTGAGGTTGACGGCAAGGTACTCCCACTTATCAGTCGGGCCCGGCTCGATGATCACATATTTAATCGAGGCACTGGATCGCGAATCGCCGGCGTCCCAGAGCCAGGCCGCCCCCACGACCATGGCCGACGCTGCCAAGCCCGTCAATGCGCCGGCGATGCGAAAAATGGAATATTGTCGCGCCTGGCCATCGATCGCCTGATGAAGACGCCGCAGGGCCCTGGGCGACATTCCATCAATGCCGATCCGGGCGGCGAGGGCCGAGAGTTCGCGGATGTCTTGCAATTCAAGCCGGCAGGATTCGCAGGCGGCAAGATGCCGTTGGACGACTCGCTCGGCGTCGGGGTCAAGTTCGCCGTCGTGAAAGGCGCTGAGCCGGGGCTGGAATTCGCAGCCGCCGACGGGCGTCTCAGGGGCGCGTTGCACGGGCGGTCTGGGGTCCATGGGAGTCCTCAAAACATTCAGACGAGACGGCAATAATCTTGTGCCCGATCACGATGGGCCGTAGCCCTTGAGTCGTTTGCGCAGCTCGCCGCGCGCGCGATGAAGCCGGGAATCCACCGTGCCGGCGGGAATGTGCAGGGCCGCGGCGATTTCGGCGTAGGACAAACCTTGAATCTCTCGCAACACAAAAATCTCCCGATATTCGTCGGCCAGATCAGGCAACACCGCCGCCAGATCAAGCCGCTGATCGACCACGGCCGTTCCGGCCGTTCGCGTCGCCCGACCGTCGTCGCCCGGCGCGTCGTGGGAGGCTTCCAGCGAGACGGCGGCGCGATGGCGCTTATCTTTGCGCCAGGCCGAGATCGACCGCTTCATCACAATTCGGGCCAGCCAGGTTTTCAACGAAGACCGGCCGTCGAACTTTCCGATCCCGCGGTAGGCGGCCAAGAATGTGTCCTGCACGACGTCCTCGGCGTCGGAATTACATTTGCACAGCGAACGCGCGATCCGAAACAAGCCGCGAGAATGGCGCTCCACGATCATGTGAAACGCGCCCCGATCACCCGAGGCAGCAAGCTTCGCCAACTCAAGATCGGGCTGCTCCAAACGCAACTCCTGCGTAACGGTCCTGCTCTTCTGTTCGTTACTACGGACGCAGGACGGATTTGAAATCTTCCCGCGACGATACATTTTTGCGGAATTGTAAGGCGGGAACGGCGCGGTTGTCATATTCGGATTTCACGGCGTCGGATCAACAGTCAGGATTATGACGCGTATCAGACCACATTGGCCCTTTACTGTTCGGAGAATAAACCATGAAACGTCTTGCCGCCGTCGCTTTGAGTTTAGTCGTCGCCTCTTCGTCCTTCGCGGCCGACGCCAAGGCGCCCAGGAAAAACGAATCCAAGGCGCACATCACATTCCTCGATCCGGCGACGGCGGGGATCGATTACAAGATTCAGGGGGAATTTGAAGGGTCCGCCGGTTCGGCCAAATGGGGAGCCCAGGTGATCGCCATGGGGGACGGAAAATTTCATGCCGTCTTTGAACCAGGCGGGCTTCCGGGCGAAGGTTGGGACGCAAAGAACCGTTATGAATCCGAAGGTGAGCTCGAAGGGTCCACCGTCACATTCAAACCGACGGACAAGGTCGCCTGGGAAGAAGGGCACATCGCTCCGCCGGTCAAGATCAACAAGGGGTTTGACGCCACCCTGACCGGCGACACCCTCACCGGCAAAACCGACGCGGGCGACGCTTTCACGCTGAAAAAGACGTTACGTCACAGTCCGACCGAAGGCGCCAAGGTCCCGGCCGGGGCAATCGTCCTGTTCGACGGCAGCAATGTCGACGCCTGGAACGGTACGAAAATGCTCGAGGGCGGCCTGATGAAAGAGGGCGGCGAAACCAAGCAGAAGTTCGCCGACTTTACCTTGCACGTCGAATTCTACCTCCCGTTCAAACCGTTCGCTCGAAGCCAGGAGCGCGGCAACAGCGGCGTCTACAGCCAGCACCGGTATGAAACTCAGGTGCTCGACACCTTCGGCGTCAAAGGCATGGACAACCAATGCGGCGGAATCTACACCAAGAGCGCCCCGCTGGTGAACATGTGCTATCCGCCGCTCACCTGGCAGACATACGACATCGACTTCACCGCCGCCCGCTATGAAGCCGGCAAGCGAACCTCCGAAGCCGAGATCACGGTGAAGCACAATGGCGTGCTCGTTCAAGACCACTTCAAGATCGACGGTCCCACCGGCGGCGGCAGCAAGGAAATTCCCGCCGACGCCGTGCAGGTCGGACCGATTTATCTGCAAGGTCACGGCAATCCGGTGTCTTTCCGAAATGTTTGGATCATCGAGAAGAAATAAATCATTGCGTCCAATTCACTCTTAATCCGTTACCTAGCGCATTGTCACACTTATAGCTTCGGGTCCCACTCATCGAACGACTTTGAATTCTCCGTCGAATAGGAAACACCAACCCGAAAATGTAAGTGTGACAATGCACTAGCCGCGCGTAAACAGCTTCCTTGGGGATCGACCGGCGGCTCACGTCAATTTCGATCGCGAGGTCCGGGGGCGGCTATTGGGATCGAATCGCTTCATTTTCCGAACCCGCGGCTCATTCGTAATGTAGAACCGCTCATCCGGCTCAAGACCGCTTTGCCGGTCCTCGCGCCGAAACGGCGTCGAGCCAAATCCTCTGTTTGGCAACTCCGCTTCAACCGTAAACTCTTCCACCAACCGGGCAATGACCTTCTTTTCGTCTTCATGCTCCGGCAGTGGCGACATGCTCTTCATGCTCCCGTCAAGGATTGTTACGCGGGTCGGACCGCCGCCGATCTCCGACAGGATCTTCTCGTAGTCCTCCCACGAAACGCCATGCAAAACGGCATGGGCGGGCAGCGAGGGGAATTGGGTCAGGGGCATATTCAAACTATCGCTCCTGGCTATCGAGGAAGCGCGGTGAAGCGCAACATCAGAAATCAGGGACCATGTCGAGCCTATTCCCACTCGATCGTCGCCGGCGGTTTACTGCTGATGTCGTACACAACCCGGTTTACGCCGCGCACTTCGTTGATGATTCGGTTGCTCATCGTCGCCAGCACGTCAAATGGAATTCTCGCCCAATCCGCCGTCATGAAGTCCTGGCTCTCCACCGCGCGGATCGCGACCACCGCGTCATAACTTCGGGCGTCGCCCATCACGCCGACGGTGCCGATGGGTAGTAGGACCGCGAAAACCTGCGCCGTCTTTCGATACAAATCGGCGGCGATCAATTCCTCCAGAACGATTTCGTCGGCGTCGCGCAGAACGCGCAGCCGTTCGGGCGTGATGTCGCCGAGGATTCGCACGGCCAAGCCGGGGCCGGGGAAGGGATGGCGCCAGACGATTTTTTCGGGAAGGCCCAGGGCCTCGCCTACTTTGCGAACCTCGTCCTTGAACAGGTCTCGCAGAGGCTCGACCAGGTCGAAGCCGAGTTCTTCGGGGAGCCCGCCGACGTTGTGGTGAAGCTTAATATTGGCGGATGTGCCGGCGTAGCCGTGGCCAGATTCGATTACGTCCGGGTAGAGCGTTCCCTGAGCGAGGAAGGCGGCGCCGGAGATGCTCCCGGCTTCGCGCTTAAACGCTTCGATAAATTCCTTTCCGATGATTTTTCGCTTTTGCTGGGGGTCGGTGATTCCCTTGAGTTCGTGAAGGAACTGCTCGCCGGCGTCGCTGGTGACAAGGTTGATTTTGAAATGATCGCGGAAGGTCGATTCGACCAGATCGCGCTCATTTTTTCGGAGCAGGCCGTTGTCGACGAAGATGCAGAACAATTGCGGCCCGATCGCCTTGTGAAGCAGGGCGGCGACCACGGATGAATCGACCCCGCCGGAAAGTCCGCAGATCACCTTCGCGGCGCCGACTTGCTCGCGCACCTTGCGAACCGTTTCTTCGATGAAGCCGCCCATGGTCCATAGGCCGGTGCACTTGCAGACGTCGTAGAGAAAGTTCTGGAAAATTTGTTCGCCGCGCGGCGTGTGGGTCACTTCCGGATGAAACTGCACGCCATAGAACGGCTTGGTTTTGTGCTTGGCGGCGGCGTAAGGGCAGGTCGGCGTCGCCGCGAGAGCGACAAATTCCGGCGGCAGGTCATGAACCTGATCCCCATGGCTCATCCACACGGTCATGTCGTTCGGCCAGCCATGAACGAAGGGATCGTCCTGCTTGACGGTCAGTTTGGCTCGTCCGAATTCGCGCGCCTTTCCCGGTTTGACCTGTCCGCCGAGGATGTGCACGGCCAGTTGCATGCCGTAGCAGATGCCGAGGATGGGAATGCCGAGATCGAATATTCGCGGGTCGCAGTGGGGCGCGTTGGGCTCATAGACGCTGCTTGGCCCGCCGCTGAGGATGATCCCCTTGGGGTTGAGCTTTTTGAGTTCTTCGACGGTGATGGTGGGACGGACCAATTCGCTATACACGCCCTTTTCCCGCACCCGGCGGGCGATGAGCTGCGCAAACTGACTTCCGAAGTCGAGAATCGGGATGATTTCATCGCGTTGCATTTGAGATTAGTAATTCAATCGCGCTGGAAATGCAAAGGCGCCGCGGCCGCCATCGGTTATGCGGACCATGCCCCGCTCTCCCAAACAGCTTACGCTCGGTCGTCGGGGCGCCGATGATTGAAGGCACGCACGCTTCAATGGGAGGCTATTTCGATGGTGGCGCCAGAAAAACCACGTGGGCCGGCGCGGACCCTGATTAAGTCCAAAGAGCCGACACGGCCGCGAATCAAGGAAGACTTTAGCCAGAAACGCGCCGCCGAGCGCAAGGCCGCCCATAAGGAAATATCTCTTCGGCGATATGCCCACGGCGCCCCCGGAGACCCGGAGAAGGCCATCATCATCGACATATCCGTCAGCGGGATCGGGCTTGTTCTGACGACGCCGATGAAGTACGGCGATCAATTCCTCATCGAACTTACGCCGACTGATCCCGGCATCATCTATCGCGTGATGCGGTGCAGGCCCTGCGGCGACAATGCCCATAGAGTCGGAGCCGCATTCCTCCATCGCGTCGGCAGCGTCGGGGAGGAAATTAACCGCATCCATCAGGCTATTCTGCACTGACGGCGCCGCTGAGTTACGGCCAGATCCATCCCGCGGCGAATCAGTTGAGCCTCGCCATCGGAACACCGATATTGACGATACGGGGTAACCCCGCGCGCGGCGATCCAATGGCCAATCGACTATCAAAACTCGGAGCTGCGCTGGACATCATGCGTTCGAGAGTCGGCCCGCGACCAGGATCCGCCCGACAGCCAAAGCTCCAAAGGCGCCGCACCAAACGCAAGCCCGCCAATAAGCCCATCTTTCTTTACAGGCATATCGAGGGCGCCGCGTGCAATCCGGAAGCGGCGGTCATCATCGATATATCCATCGCGGGGATCGGCCTGATTCTGGCGTCGCCGATGGAAAAGGAGACGGAGTTCGCGATTAACCTGGCGCCGTTCGACTCGAGCCTTGTTTATCGTGCCGTTCAATGCCGGCGCTGCGGCGCCGAATCGTATCGGGTCGGGGCCGAGTTTCTCCACCGTATCGCCGGCGCCACCGTGGGGAGTCTGGAACAGGACATCGAACGAATTCGCCGGGCCATTCTCGCGTGAAAGGTCCGCGCCGACAATCAGCCGTCGAACCTGAAGATCACGCCATGTCCAACCCGCTCAGCGTGCCGGTGACGTGACAGAAGGTGTCGGTTTCCACCTTCACGCTTTGCAGCATCGACACGAAAAGGGTGGCCATCGGCTTGCTGCTGCGGGTGTCTTCCTTCGGAACGGTCATTAGGTGCTGGCCGTGTTTGAAATGCCCGCCGGCCACGACGACGGGAATGTGAGTGGTACTATGGCTGCTGGCGTTGGCGAGGTTGCTGCCGAAGAGCACCGTGGTGTTTTTGAGGAGTGGATCGCCCGCTTCGCTCGACGCTTTCAATTTGGTCAGCAAGCCGTCGAATGATTTCATCTGGGCCGTTTCGACCCGGCGGAGCTGCTCGATTTTCGTGGGTTCCTGGCCGTGGTGAGAGAGGGAGTGGTGGCCCATGGTCACGCCCGGCAACGGCAATACATAATCTTCCCCACCGATCAGGATGGTGACGACGCGCGTGCTGTCGGTCTGGAGTGCCAACGGCATCAGGTCGAAGAGCAGGTCCATTTTCCCGATCAGATCGGCGACGTTCTGCACGTCGTGCGGCATCGGGACGTTGACCCTGGGTTTGGGCTTGTGCGACCACGACTGCACCGCCGCCAGGCGTTTTTCCATATCGCGGACACTGGTGAAATATTCATCGAGCTTATCGCGGTCGCCGGCGCCGACGCGGCCGCCAAGGCTCTTGGCCTGTTCGCCCACGGCGTCGAGAATGCTGCGGCCCTCGTTGAGCCGATCGATTTCGCGCTGCACCTCGTCGGGCGTACCGTCAAGAAAGAGCTTGGCGAAAATTTTCGACGGGCTGGAATCGGCCGGCACGCCTACCCCCGACCTGCTAAAGGAAAGGCTTGAACTGCCGGTCCCCAGAACCAGCGAAGGGAAGCGGGTGGCGACGCCGACCTGGTCGGCATAAAGCTGATCGATCGAGATGCTGTTGCGAAAGCCGGGGAGTTCGGGGTTGTGCGCGCCGGTGAGAAAGGTGCGCTCGCCGTTGTGTCCCGCCGACTCGTTGGCCACGTGCGTCAGGCCGCTGACGACAGTGAAATCATCGCGGTGATTCTTCAACTGTTCGAGGTACGGCGACAATTCGTACTGGCGTCCCGCTCCAGTGGGGAAGAAGTACGGCGCGTGCAACCCCAGGGCCGTGCAGATGCAGATCATTCGACGCGGCGCCGCCGTGCCGGCGTCGGCCATCGCGCGGGGAAGCATCGAATCAAGAAAGGGCAGCGCCATCGCAACGCCGGCGGCGCGAAGAAACGTGCGACGCGAAAGAGGCTGGAAAGTCTGACGGCTCATAGGTGTTTGTACCTGGGATGAATCATTTTGTTGGAATAAGAGCGCGTTCAGCGAAGAGCGGAATGTTCTCGCGCGGCGGCGAAATTGCGCGACGGAGCGCGCCGGGTCAACTCGGGAGCCGGTGCGGTAGGGATCATGTTGGTGGATTATAGCCGGGTTGCGGGAAGACGAACAAGCCGGACGCTCGAGGCCGCATACTTCATCCCCATAACATCCCCGATCCCCGGTCTCCAAAATCCAAATATTTTGAAATTCGCGCGACAGATGGGACGACGCGGGAATTGAGGTGTGTCGGCCGGGGTTCACGCTCCATTTGAATTGGGTTCGGGAAACTGTCGCGACTCTACACGGCCAGCGTCGCCATGATTTCGCCGATGATCGCCTCGACCATGATCCTCCCTTTTTCCGGCATGGCCAAAGTTGGATCGCCCCAGGCGCCGGTGGCGGAATAAACGCCCGGACCAGCCGGGTTCCGCGTCAGGGCGCCGGGATGATTGGTGGTCAGTTCAGGCGCCGCCAGTTCCATTCTTACGAGTTGGGGCGCGATGTAGAGCATCACCGAGGTTTCGATCTCGTCGGCGTGCGTTCCGAATGGCTGGCGCTCGACGCTCCGCCGAGCGCTTGCGGCAAGGTGGGCATCGCTATAGGCCATCGAAATCCCCTCCGCGCTCAGCGCCGCCCGCGCCGCCTCGAGCGGCGCCCGGGTACTGATGCCGGTGTTGAGCACATAAAACTTTCGGGCGCCGTGCCGGGCAAAGCTCCGGCAGATGTCGGCGATCGTCTCTTCAAATGCGCCGGCGGCGATGCTGACCGAACCGGGATATTCGAGAAACGCAGGGTAATACCCGTAGGAAACCGTCGGCAACGCCAATACGGCGCACTGCTGAACGATTCGCTCGGCCAGATAGTTGGCCACCACCCAATCCGTATTCAACGGCAGATGCAGCCCGTGTTCCTTACAGGCGGCGCCGACGGGTATGAGGATCGTGTGCAGTCGCTTGATCGCCTGTTCCGCCTCGGACCATGTCAGCCGTTCGATCCAACGGCCCTGGGCGCCGGGTGAAACGGATTTGCACGTCGCCGATCGAGAAGTCGGATTTCCCCCGCTCATCGCATAATCCACTCATCCGGCTTGGGATGCACCAGATCCAGCTCCGGCTTCACTTCATCCCCCCACACCGTGTAATCCAACTCAAGGGTTTTTCGAAGCGTGATCGGCTTGCCGTCGGCGTCTGTTATCGGCTTGCCGTCGTTGTCCGCCGCATGCACAAACTCGCTGTTGAGCCCACCGACGTAGATGCTGAACGTACCCAGCCGGCCCGGCGGTTCCCGCCAGATAGCGACGCTGTCCTTGGCCTGGTCTTCTCCTTGATGCAACGGACCGGCGATCTGGGTTGGCGAGATGAGCAGATCATTTCCTTCGGCCCGCTTAATGGCGTTGAATACCGGAAGCGGAATCGCCTGGTCGCTGCGATGGATCTTGCCGTCCTGGGTCACCAACTCGAAATCAGGAAGAAAATCGACTTCCTTGCCGGTGTTGTTGGTGACGACGTAAGTCAGATACCAGTACGCGGCCGGCACATTGCTGCCGGGTACATCCACGACGATTCGCTTGACGGCGCCATGCTTAAACGTGAGATACCATGCGGTCGGCAGCGGGTAGACGCTTGGCTCGGGATGCTTGCCGGCCTGAGCGGTCGAAGCGGGCACGACAAGCATGGAACCGGCGGCCAGTGCGGCAGCCAAGGCAACGGCGGGTCGAAACAGACGCGTAAACATGAATGCAACCTCCGCGGTGTGGCAAGAAAGCAAAGGGATGGGAATTCGACTTTGCTCCAATTTAGCAGACTCGCTAATCTTAGTTGACGTGAGCGCCCTGTCAAACTTTTTTCGTCGTCATCCCGACGCCATCGCCGAGCGGCCGGCCGCCTCGATTGTCTGCCGGTTCGCGCGTGCCGACGAGATTCATCCCGCCTTGCGATTTGTCCTTGGCGCCGGTGGCCGCGCCGCCGACGATCAGCAGCTTGCCGATTTCCTGGCCTTCGCCGGAATTCGCGACATTGATCTGGGCGAGTTGGCGATCGCCGAATGTGGCGGCACGATTCTCTGGGCGGTTTTGCCCATCCACAGTCCAGGTCGAACGACGCTGTTATTTACGCCCAACGATCCGCCTCAAGGTAAAGGCGTCCAGGGGGCGATTATGTTGCTCGATATGATCTGCCGAAGGCTGGCGACGCGCGATGTTCAATTGACGCAGGCCCTTCTTGATCCCGCCGACGCCTCGACACGGCAGTTATTCGAGACGGCAGGGTTCGAGCGCATGGCGGAACTGATCTATCTTCACGGCGCCGTCCGCAAAGCGCCGGCGCCGGGGCCGCTGCCGGTGGAATTTTCCGTGGTGAATTATTCCGAGAAGACCCATCCCATTTTTGCCGCCGCGATTCTCGACAGCTACCGGGACAGTTTGGATTGCCCACGGCTCAACGGCATTCGCGACATCGAGGATATCATCGCCGGTCATAAGGCCAGCGGCGAGTTTGACCCCAACCATTGGTATGCGCTGCTGGAGATGGACCCATCGGGCCAGACGCGCACGCCGCGCGGCGTTTTATTGCTCTCGCGATTGGCGCGCGGGCAAGCGGCGGAACTGGTTTATCTGGGCATCTCGCCCGAAGCGCGAGGACGCGGCCTGGGCGACTGGCTCATGCGCCGCGCGCTGTCGGCCACGGCGGAGATGGGAATCGGGCGATTGTCGCTGGCGGTCGATTCGATCAACGCGCCGGCGCTGAAACTTTACTATCGATTCGGCATGTCGCGGCTGGCGAGCAAGGTCGCGATGATGCGAAAACTGGCGTAAACAACTCATATCGGCATTTTGTGATTGTTTCCACAAACTTCTCCACATCTCGCCCACGCGTCCGATAGTATTGTGCATAAGCGGTTGATAAGAATCTTTTTTCTGTGCTGACGCTATGTCCCTTCGGTGGTTACGGCATTGTGCATGTCAAAAGAGATAAATTGGCTCTTGTTACTCATCTCGCTCTCGATAAGATTTGCACTTCATCGAGTTCAGGGATGATTTAGAATCGGGTAAGGAGGCCGCGACCAATTCCTTTTCAGGAATGCGGGTCTTCGATGCAAGGTTTTTAGAGTCATAGCACCTCTTGTCCCGATTCGATTCATTATAGGACGGGTACAAAAACAGGGATGGACTTTCCAGGCACGGATGCCTACGTCTACGTTTTTGCCTTGAGGGAGTAGCCTCAAGGCTGACGCGGACCTTGGGCCTTTCGTCGGCTTCTCCCGCGTATCGGGATGGAGGAGTTGCCGGGGCGTGATTCCCGCATCCGATTCGCATGCGTGCGAGCGGAAGCGGGCGATTGACGGGCAATGCTTGGGAAGGAGCGTGTCGTGAGTTGCATCAGCGCTAACGACGTACAGCTTGCGCGATTGGCAGACGCCATCGCGCAACGGGTGGGACAACAACGGTTTCACGTTTGGTTTAACAACTCAACTCGATTGGATCTGCGCCAGGACGGCCTGGAGATCGCGGTTCCCAACGATTTTATCAGCGAATGGATCGGGAATAATTTTTCCCGTCCGATTCAGGAAGCGGCCCACGAAGTCCTCGGGTGCCCGCTTCCGGTTCGCTTCAGCGTCGTGCCCGAACTCTTCGCCACCGACGCCATGGCGGCGCGGGGGGCCGGCCAAAGCCGTCCGACCGGCGATACCCACGCCCACGCAAATGGGGATGGCCACTCAAACGGCAAGTCTGTCGCCGCGATGGCGCTTGAAGCGCCCAGGCCGTCGATCGAATTGCACGATTCGCCGATCAGCATCAAATTGGACGCGCCGGTGATGCGATCGCTCCACCCGGCCTCCGCGCCCAAGCGCCCCGCGGCGGAATCGCGCGGCCAGGGCGCAGGCGCTTCGGCTTTCGACGCCCGGCCCAAGCTTCGCCATAACCTCGATACATTTATTGTCGGCCCCACCAACCAACTGTCCTACAACGCCGCCTGCTATGTCGCCGAATTTCCCGGTTCGCAATATAATCCGCTGTTCATCCACGGCCCATGCGGGTTGGGCAAGACCCACTTGTTGCAAGGCATCTGTCGCAAGTTTATCGCGCATCACCCCGCCAAGCGCTGGCTCTACCTGACCGGCGAGGAATTCACCAACGAATTTCTCTCGGCCCTTCGCAACAGCAAGCTGGACGCCTTCCGTCGAAAGATGCGGGATCTGGATCTACTGGTCATCGACGACGTCCATTTCCTCGGCGGCAAAAAAGCCACGCAGGAAGAATTCCTGCATACGTTTAACGCCATCGAAGCGATGGGCAAACAGGTCGTGATGGCCAGCGACAGCCATCCGAAGCTCATCGAGGAATTCGGGGAATCGCTGGTGAATCGTTTTGTCAGCGGCATGGTCGTGCGGGTCGATCCGCCCAACCACGCGACGCGCTGCAGCATTCTGCGGTCGCTGAGCGATCGCGTGTCGCTGAACCTTGGCGAAGAGGTGATCGCGTGGATCGCCCGGCGGGTAACGCAAAACGTGCGGGAACTGGAGGGCGCCATCACGCGAATCAGCGCCCACGTCCGCCACACCGGCGGCGCCGCCGACATCACCGCCGCCCAGACCGCCCTGGGCGACCTGCACCGCCAGAATTCGGCTCCGATCGCCTTCGACAGCATTCTGCAAGCGGTCTGCAATTACTTCGGCCTGGAGTTGAAGGACCTCATGTCCGGCAACCGCCAGCGAACGATCAGCCTTGCCCGCAGCGTGGCGATGTTCCTCGTACGCAAGACCGGCACGCTGAGCTTTCCGGAGATCGGCTCGCGGATGGGAAAACGAAATCACAGCACGGTCATCAGCGCCTGCAAGCGGATCGACAAGGCGGTGCAAAAGAACTTGAATCTCGTGTGGAACACCTCGATCGGCGAGCGCGAAGAAGAAGCGTCGGAGCTGCTGCAAAGATTGGAAGAACACAGCCGGGCGCTGGGATGAGCCGTCTCGCGAGGCGCCTTACTGGCGGCGCACGAACTGTTCGCTGACTTCCGCGAGGCGCACGCCGAGCTTGGTGATGATCGTGCGGTTCATCAGCGTGCCGTCGTCGGCCAGGTACATCCACTGCTCCATCGCGACATCTCGCAAAGCGTCGCCCGGCTTGGTCGCCAGGACCCACGTCCAGTGAAACGTGCGGCCGCTCGCCAGGCCCGTCGCGGCGCCGACCATGTCGTTGGCGGTCGCTTCGAACCGTCCATCGCCGAGGCGGCGGATGTGCCAATCGCGGACGGTTTGTTTCCCGCCGATGACGACATACTGGATCATGTGAAGTCGATCGGCGCCGTCGGCGGTCCCGTCGGTGGTGGTTACCACGATGGCGGTGGGCGCGCCGCCTCGATTTTCCATCACGCCCCAGGAGGCCGTGCGCCCGGTCCAGAATGTAATGGGATCGAACGCGGGCGCGGTGTCGGCGAACGCCCCCGGCCGCAATGGGGCGGCACATCCGGCGGCAATCACCACGACGCAAAGGCATAGCCATCGGTTCATGGCATGGCGATAGCGAACCGCAGACCGGGTTCGATCACGATGTGACGCATCACGACGACTTGGCTCTAAATGCCGCACGCGAATTTTTTTGCGATGGCGGTATAATCCCGATCTTGGAGCGCGACCGGCAAGGAGCGGCATAACTCGATGGCAAAACATACAGTTGTATTGATCGAAGGCGACGGCATCGGCCCCGAAGTGACGGCCGCCACGAAGCGCGTGCTTGATGCGGCGGGGTTTAGCGTCGAATGGGTCGAGCTGCCCGCCGGGGCGTCGGCGGTGGAGCAGGGGCACGACAACGTCCTCCCGCTGCGCACCCTCGCGGCGATCGAAGCGCACAAAGTCGCCCTCAAGGGGCCCGTCACCACGCCTGTCGGCAAAGGGTTTTCCAGCGTCAACGTGCAGCTTCGCAAGAAACTGAACCTATACGCGGCGGTCCGGCCGGTCGTCAGCCTCGGCGGTGTGGCGACGCGCTACACCGGCGTCGATCTGGTCATCCTTCGCGAAAACACCGAGGGCCTTTACAGCGGGATCGAAAATGAAGTCGTGCCGGGCGTGGTCACCAGTTTGAAGGTCGCCAGCGAGGCGGCTTGCACGCGCATCGCTCGCTTTGCCTTCAGGTATGCGACGCGGTTTCATCGCCGCAAGATCACGGTCTTTCATAAAGCCAACATTATGAAAATGACCGATGGCCTGTTCCTGGCGTGCGCCCGGAAAATTTATGAAGACGAATATCCGAATATAGAATATGAGGAGTTGATCGTCGACGCCGGGTGCATGAAGCTCGTGCAGGACCCGACGCGATTTGACGTGCTCCTGATGGAAAATCTGTATGGAGACCTGATCAGCGACCTGTGCGCCGGCCTGGTCGGCGGGCTGGGCGTGGTCGGCGGGGCCAACCTGGGGGATAACATCGCCGTCTTCGAAGCGGTTCATGGCAGCGCGCCTGATATCGCTGGGAAAGGCGTGGCCAACCCGCTCGCGCTGATCGTCAGCGCGACCATGATGCTTCGCTACCTGCATGAAGAAACGATTTCACAGAAACTTCGCCAGGCGTATGAAGCGGTCCTCGTCGAGGGAAAGACGCTCACCCGCGACCTTGGCGGTACAGCCGGAACAGAGCAGTTCGCCGACGCGATTATCGCCAAATTGAAATAAATACGTCGGAAATGAAGTCGCTCGTCCGGCCGGTCGATATGCCCTTTAGCCATGCTGTCACCGGAACAATTTGCCGAGATCATTGCGCTGATTCAGACGATTCAGGACGATGGGTTCAGGTCGGAGGTCCGGCGTTCGCCGCGAATTCCGCACCCTTGTCATCTGTCGATCACGCTCGGGACCGCCGATGCTCCCGGAGCGACGTTCGTCGTCGATATGATCGACCTGTCGACGCGGGGAATGTCCTTCGTTTTCTCCGAAGAACTCCCGGTCGGGGCGACATTTTTCGTGCGGTTGGAAGCGACCAACGGCAATCATGTCGCGATCAAGTGCCGAATTATCCACTTTAAGATGCTCACGCCTCCGCTGATCCAATACGGCGCGGAATTCACCACTGTGATCGATCGTCCGGAGCTTGCGCTGGCCGAACCGACGGCCGAAGACCTCATGCTGATCCGATCCCACCTCGTAAAATAACCCGCCTTAGCCGCGCCGGAAACCGATGCGCGGCACACTGTTTGTTTACCCTTCTCAACAATAAGCGTATGCGAGTGTGCTCGTCGATGTCCGACGGACCGGGTCGTTTATAAGACCTGACATACGCACAAATTTGTTGGAGAAATTCCCATGCGTAGACTCATCTTCCCCGTATTGGCAGTGTTGGCGGCCGCGACAATGGGCTGCGATTCGGCATCACAAGGCTCGGCCGCGGCTCATGTGGCTCTCCGTGATGACGGTCAGGTTACATTGGAAAAAATGGAAGCCCAGATGCCGTGGATGACCGATGTCGTCAATAGCTCCTACGGATACGCCATCTTCCCCGAGATTGGGGCGGCGGCGATCGGTGTCGGCGGCGCCAGCGGCAAGGGCATCGTGTATCGCAACGGCCAACCCATTGGCCGAATCACGCTTGACCAAGCCTCCGTCGGCGTTCAATTGGGCGGCGATACCTTCGGCGAGCTGATCGTGTTTCAGGATGACCACGCCTTTAATCGCATGATCAACAACAGCATAGAATTCGGCGCCGACGCAAGCGCGACGATCATCAAGTCCGGCGCCGCCGGGGATAAGAACTTCGCCAACGGCGTGAAGGTCTTTATCCTTCCCAAAGGCGGATTGATGGCCGGTGTGTCCGTGAACGGGCAGAAGTTCCACTTCACGCCGACGGAACATAACAATAACTCGTAATTGGCTTTGACGGTCCGAATAAACGAGTGTTGTTAAGGGCGTCTCAGAAATGAGACGCCTTTTTTTGTGTTGGTAGGAAGATGCGATGTTTGATTAGCGTTTTTGAATAATGTTGAGCGCTGGTCGCAAAAACACGCCCCGCGAGCGCGGCCGCTAAACACAATACGGTTCACTTAAGACGAAGGGGTATGAACGCCGAGAATTCAGAGAAGAAAAGAAGAAC
Source organism: Tepidisphaeraceae bacterium (assembly GCA_035551995.1). GTDB lineage: Bacteria > Planctomycetota > Phycisphaerae > Tepidisphaerales > Tepidisphaeraceae > RYN-428. Next base: position 52,908 of record DASZME010000032.1, on the reverse strand, counting down.
GAGAGAATCTGAAATTGGTCATCAAAAACAGTGAGTTTTTGCTTTTCTTATCTTTTTTATCTCGGCGTCTCGGCGTTCAACTCAATCTTCTTAGTGGATCGTATTGCGCTAAACGCGGAGATTCGATACGACGGTGAGCATTCTAACTAAGCGATCGCGTCCGCCAGATTGGCCAGCCTCAGTCGGCTTTGTCGCTCTTCACGTTTTGCGAACCGGTAAGTGAATCGCGCAGCGGAACGATGGCGTCCAATAATTTGTCCACATCCGTTGCCTTGGGCACTGCGACGTACACTGTGCCGGCGCCGTCGGCGGTCTTGTCGGCGATCACGAACGATCGATCGAAATTCTTCTGGTCCCCCTGCTTCATCCCCTTGGTATCGACGCCGCTGAGCAAGAGTCGAACTTTTTTGGTGACGATCGAAAAACTGGTGAGGCCTTCCTTTTCTTTTCCCGGCCCCTTGGTGGACCATGCCTCGAAATTCATCAAAACGTGATCGCCGTCTAAAACGGTTTCCACCTCGGCCCGGGGAAGAATGCCTTCCGAGCCCACATCGACCGGCAACCTCAGGGCAAACGTATTTCTGACGGCCTCCAGAAGCTCAGTTCGCCATTTTGTCGCTTTGTCCAGGGCTTCCTGCAGCCGCTTCACTTCGTGTCCGAGTTCGTAAGCGCGGCGCTGATCGTCCAGCAACGGCTTGCAATTCACGATGGCGTCCTTCTCCATTTTTTCGATTGCGAAACGGGACTTGTTAAAGCGAGAACTCGCCGACATGCGATCTTCGGCAGAGCCTCCTGCGCGCGCGGCCGCCAGGTCCGCCTCGGCCTGTTTTCTTTCGGCGACGGTCTGTTTGTATGCCGCGCTCGCATGCAGTTGGTCCACGGCGACCTTCGCATCCGTTTCGCAATCCGCATGGGCGCGTTTGATCTCGCCTTGCGCTTCCTTGATGCGGCCAATCAGGCGTTCGACTTCGCCGTTCAACGTGGAGCGGATGTGCTCGGGAGTGCCGGCCAGGTAATCGTTGAGATGCCATTCCCGCGTTCCGACCGCCTCGCCGACGGCGCTATGTTTTGCGCCCGCGCTGGGCGCGGATGACGAATCTTCGGCGGCAACGATCGGACCGGCAAAGCAGACTACGCCAAGCAGGAGCCACCGTGGAGTCGGGAGCGACATCGTTATTCTCCATGTCAAATGGGCGTCGGCGGGCAACGAGTTGATTATACCGCGTGCGCCGTCACCCCGGAAGGTTGGGATACTGATTGATCGCGACGTGTATGTGGTCGATCACGTCGGCGCCAAGTACGCACCGCATCCCCAACCGCTGTCCCGCCAACTCGCCCGCGCGCCCGTGCAGCCAGACGCCGGCGCAGGCGGCGTCAAACCCATCCATCTTTTCCGAAAGCAATGTCCCGATGATGCCGCTGAGAATATCGCCCGTCCCGGCCTTGGATAAGCTGCTGTCGCCGGTCGTGTTGACATAGACGCGCGTTCCGTCGGTCACGACCGTGCCGCCGCCTTTGAGAACAATCGTCTGCCCAAATGTTTTTGCGGCCTCGACGGCGATATCGATTCGGCCATGTTGGTCTTTTGGAACTTCGGTACGGCCGAACAGCGTTCCAAGCCGCGACATCTCCCCCGGATGCGGCGTAAGAACCGCCTCGGCCTTGAAAAAAGCCGGCCACTTTTTCCCCGCCGCCAGCATGTTGAGACCGTCGGCGTCAACCACCATCGGCTTAGGAAGGCGAACGAGACGAAGAAGCCGAGCCTTGGCCCGCGGCGATTGCCCAAGGCCCGGGCCGATGACGATGGCGTCCGCCTTTCCCCCGGCTTCGAGCAGTCGCTTGTCGGCGGACGCGGTTCCCAACCCTAACCCGATCAACTCCGGCGTAACGGAAATGGCCGCGGCGAGAATCGACCTGGGCACGGCGATCTGCACCAACCCCGCGCCCATGCGCAGCGCGGAAGTACCGGCGAGCACCGGCGCCCCGACCATCTCATCATTGCCGCCGACGATCAGCACCCGGCCGAACAGGCCCTTATGGCCATCGACCGGACGAAGCGGAAGAAGTGGAAGTTGCGTGATTTTCTTCATGGGCTGGAGTATCGGGATCTTTGAAAATATTGCACCTGCCCAGCCAAACTGACCAGCCAGCAATGGAAAAAAAGACGCTTTCGGCGTCACTCGAAGCGGCCTATTTCCATTGCGCCCTATCGCGGGTAAATTTTCTCGCAGCCCCGCATCAGCCGGGGACCATCATCAATTGTCGAGGAAGCGATTCATCATGCCAACCGTGAAAAATCTCAAGACCGTTTCGTCCAATGTTCGTTCCGCTCTGGATGCCGCGTTACAGGAGGGCGGCGGTCTTCTCCGCCTGGCGCCGTGTTGGGTGCCGCGATCGTTCCTTCAGCCGGGCAAGCGTCTGAAGCTGCACCCGGATGATCTTTACGCGTTTGGGCTTAACCGTGGCGGAATCGATGAGCGCTGGTTCGCTTCGACCACAATATGCGCAAACGACAACCGCACGCCGGACGAGGGGCTGAGCTATGTCATATCCGATGGCCAGCGGTTTACGTTGGCGGACGCGGTGCAGGAGGCCGGCGAGCAGTTGATCGGGGCATCGATCTTTCGCAAGTACAAGAAATGGCCGGTTTATTCCAAGTTCTTCGACAACATGGGACCGATCCCGCATCACATGCATCAGAGCGTGGCGCAGGCGAAGCTGGTGGGTCAGGAAGGAAAACCGGAGAGTTATTACTTCCCGCCGCAACATAATAACGTCGGCAATAATTTCCCCTACACGTTCATGGGGTTTGAGCCGGGGACGACCAAGGCGCAAGTTCGCAAGACGCTTGAAGATTGGAACAAAGGCGACAACGGCATTCTCGATTTATCCAAAGCCTACCGCCTCAAGCCCGGCACCGGGTGGCTCGTTCACCCTTGTATTCTGCATGCGCCGGGCTCTCTATGCACATATGAGCCGCAATGGGGCAGCGATGTTTTTGGCATGTATCAGTCGCTGGTCGAAGGGCGCGAGGTTCCGTGGGCGCTGCTGGTGAAGGACATGCCAAAGGAAAAACATCACGATCTGGATTTCATCGTCGAGCAACTGGATTGGGAGGCGAATGTCGATCCGCATTTCAAGGAAAATCATTACCTTGAGCCGATCCCGGTAGCCGACACGAGCAAGGAGGGTTACGTCGATAAGTGGATCGTCTACGGCAAAGTCTATGGCGAGCAGCTTTTCACCGCGAAAGAACTCACGATCGAGCCCGGCAAGAAAGTGACCATCAAAGACAACGGCGCCTATGGCCTGATCACCGTGGCGGGAGAAGGGAAGATGAACAAACTTCGCCTGAACTGTCCGAAGCTGATTCGTTTTCATGACCTGACGGAAGACGAAGTGTTCTGCACCGAAGCGGCGGCGAAAGCCGGAGTCACGTTCGAGAATACGTCGGCGACGGAGTCACTGGTCATGTTGCGGTATTTTGGGCCGGAAGTGAATCCGGAAGCGCCGGCGTTGAAATATAAGGGGGACGTGAAGCTGTAAAGGCCGGTCAATCGACCGCATCGTACATCCGGCTACGATTTGTATATGCTCACTTTAATTCAATTCTCGCAGTTTACCCCCGCCGAGTTGGATCGTGCGTCGCAACGCGATGGCAAGCGATTAAATGGAGGTGACGTATGTTAACTATTTCGCTGGGACCGGATATCGAAACGCGTCTGATCAGCGAGGCTTCCCGGCAAGGGAGGCGGCGGATTTCGCCGTCAAACTAATCGAGGCGGCATTGCGGCCCAAGCCCGTAGTCGATCAGGCAACAATTGATCTGCTGGATAAGTGGGATCGGGAACAGGCAACCGATGATCCGAAAGAGATTGCCCGGCGACAGCAGGAGGTCGAGGAATTCAAGGAAGGGATGAACCGTAACCGGTTGGAAATGGAAGGCCCGCTCTCGCGGAACATTTATCCATGAAACCAGTGCTCGTTCTCGATTCGACGCCACTGGGCCTCATCGTGCAGCGGCGCGATTGGGGTGAAGCCGAGAAATGTCGCCACTGGATAAGGAAAGTACTGGCATCGGGGACCAAGGTATTTGTTCCGGAAGTAGTCAACTACGAATTGCGGCGCGAGCTTCTGCGACTTTGCCACATCCAATGTCAGCCACCTGTCTTTATTCGTCCCCGCCGCGCCTTGGGAAATGCTTTAGTTGTCCTTTACATCTTGCGTTTCTCATCGTTCCAAGCGATCTTTTCCGCGGCTGAAGCGCAAATGCCAATCGATAGCGGTTAATAAGGCGAGAGCGAGTTTGACTCCGGAACGAGTAACACACCATGCCAACCCACGCGAACAATTATCCAAAACTTCATAACGCCGCCTGGCCGGGACTTGTCGGCAAGGGGCCGGACTCCGAACCGCCGTTCGATTTGGATACCATGATCACGCTCACCGCCGATGCGGCGGTGGATGGCGTGAAATTTGACGGAATGGACCTGTTTCTCTTTGACCCGCATATCAACATCGATATCGATGACGATGGGCTCAAGCGAATCGCGGAGAAGTTCGCGGCGAAAAATCTGGTCATCGGATCAGTCGTCGCGCCGATCTGGCCGCCCACGGGCGGCGGGGCCGCGATGGGATCGGAGTCGGATCGAAAAAAATTCGTCGAACAGGTTCGCAAGGGCTGCCGAATCGCGGAAAAACTGCGACTGCTCGGCATTCGCCCCTATGGCGTCGTCCGCATCGACTCGGCTTCCAGCCCCGACGAATGGTACAAAGATCCGGTCGAGAACCAGAAAAGGATCATCAAAACTTTTCGTGCCGCCGCCGACGTGGCCGAGGGGTACGGCGAGCGCCTCGCCGCCGAGGGTGAAATCTGCTGGGGCGGCATGCACTCGTGGAAGTGCATGCTCCAGTTGCTCGAAGGAACCGACCGCCCCGCCACGCTTGGTTTTCAAGCCGACATGGCTCACACCCTCCTCTACACGATGGGCTACAACGCGCCCGAAGACGCCTTGCTCCCTGAAGGTTATGACTGGACCGACAAAGCCAAGTTGGACGAAGCCCTCAAAAAACTGACGCACGCACTCCGTCCGTGGACGATCGATTTCCACGTCGCCCAGAACAACGGCACCGTTCACGGCACCGGCAGCCACGACAAAACCGGCCGCCATTGCCTGGCCAGCGATCCGACCGGCAAGCTCGATATCGCCCGCCATGCCGGCCTGTGGCTGCACAACGAAATCGGCGCGCCGATCAAACGATTCCGCCATATCTGCTGGGACGGCTGCATGTTCCCCAACGCCGTCATGCAGGATCAAAAGACGTGGAACGATATCCTTGGCGTTATGATCAAAGTGCGCGATCAGCATGGATGGGTGGAAGTGTAAAAAGCGGATTTGCGATGTGGTGACGGACAGGTTCAAATTTTCCAATGGCGATTTCGGATGCTCGCTCCGGGTAGACGGCTCGCATCCGGGTTACGTCACCGGTTTCAAGTCGCCTCTTGTCAACTCTCCGTCAACCAACCGCCAGATACCGCGCCGATTTTCGTCGCGCAATTCCACCGGCAACGCCGCCTGCGGGAAATCCTGGAAGCAGATCGGCCGAACGAATCGTTCGATCGCCGCCGTTCCGACGCTCGTGGTTCTGGCGTCGGTCGTCGCGGGATATGGGCCGCCATGCTGCATGGCGTGGGCGACTTCAACGCCTGTCGGAAAGCCGTTGAAGATCAAACGGCCGACCTTGCGCTCGACGATCGCCACCAGGTCACGGTTGGCTTCGAGATCCGCCGGCGTTCCCTGAAACGTGGCGGTGAGATGGCCGTCGAGTTTACGGGCAAGTTCTTTTAGCTCGTCGGGCGTGCCGGTGACGAGCAGGGTCGATGGGCCGAACAATTCCTCGCGGAGCGTGTGATTGGCCAAATAGGTCCTGGCGTCGGCGGTGAAAAAGGCGGCCGCGGCCTGAGTTTTTTGAGGATCGGCGGAAACTGTCGACCGAGCGGCCACGCGAACGCCGGGCGTCGCGGAGAAACGCTTGACGCCATCGTCATAGGCCTCTTTTAGGCCGGCGTAAAGCATCACGCCCGGAGCGGCATCGGTCATCAGGGCGGCGAACTGCTCGATGAATTCATCGGTGACGGCGCCCTTCACGCCGAGAATCAAACCCGGATTCGTGCAGAATTGGCCTACGCCCATCGTAACCGACGCCTTGAGCCCCTCGGCGATTTGCTTGCCCCGCTCGGCCAGGGCGCCGGGAAGAATGAACAGGGGATTGCTGCTTCCCATCTCGGCGAAAACGGGAATCGGATCTGTCCGGGCGGCGGCGGCGTCGAACAACGCACGGCCGCCGCGAAGCGAGCCGGTGAATCCGACCGCGCGAATCAGCGGATGTTTGACCAGCGCCACGCCGACCGCATGCCCGCGACCGTGAATCAGGGAGAAAACGCCGGGAGGCATTCCCGTTTCCACGGCGGCTTGCAGGATGTGCCGCCCGACGATTTCCGACGTGCCGGGCTGGGCCGGGTGCGCTTTGACGATGACCGGGCATCCCGCGGCCAAGGCCGACGCGGTGTCTCCGCCGGCCACTGAAAACGCGAGCGGAAAATTGCTTGCCGCAAAAACGGCCACCGGGCCGATCGGAATCAGCATCCGGCGAAGATCGGGCTTCGGCGCCGGCTTGCGGGCGGGATCGGCGCGATCGATCCGGCCGTTGACCCACAATCCTTCCGTCACCATGCGCGCGAACAATCGCAGTTGCCCGACGGTTCGGCCGCGCTCGCCGCGCAGGCGTTCGACGGGCAGGCCGCTCTCGCTGTTGGCTCGCGCGATCACCTCGTCGTCGGCCTCGATCTTCGCGGCGATGGCGCTTAGGAAGCCGGCGATCGCCGACGCGGGTAGCGATCGCATCCGCTCGAACGCCGACTCGGCAAGATTGGCCGCGCGATCGACGTCGGCTTCGGTGGCTTCGTGGAAAGCCGGGTTGAGCGGCTGCGACGTAGCGGGGTTGACGCCATTGAAGGTTGTGGCGCCGCCGGAGGTTTGGGAGCCGATCAGATTGAGTCCGTGAAGTTCCATGTCGATCAACCTACATCATCGCGCGCGAAATTTCATCGATATCGGGCACGGATGTTTTTAGGTCATTTCATCCGCGCGGGCATCGGGTATAATCCCCGGCGACGCGCGGCCTGGCCGTGCGCAAACATTCGTGGAAGGATGGCCCGTCATGTCCCTGCAATCGCTCATCGCCTCGGGAACCAAAGTATGGCTTGATTCGGTTCATCCCGACGAAGTAAAAAAGAACCGCGCCTGGGGCATCACCGGCGCCACCAGCAATCCGATCATCATCTCCGACATCATCAAAGCCGGCGGATATGACAAACAGATCACCGAGCTTGGCGAACAAGGTCTGGACGACGACGCCACCGCCTGGTCGCTCAACAACAGCCTGGTGAAGGCGGCCCAGCAGGTTTTCCTGCCGGTGTGGGAACAGACCCGGGGGAACGACGGTTACGTGAGTTTTGAAGTCGATCCGCTCTTGGAGGACGTGGATAATTTGCCGCCAAAAGAGCGGGCGATTCAGCGATACATTGAGTTGGGAAAAAAATGGGCCGCCGGTCATAAGAATCGGATGATCAAAGTCCCGGCGACCGAGCATGGTTTGGGCGCGCTGGAAGAACTGGCGGCAGCGGATATCACATTGAACGTGACGCTGATTTTTTCCGAACGCCAATACAAGCTCGCCCGGGACGCCGTTTGGCGTGGCGCCCAGCGGCGGAAGAATGGCCCGCAGGGATTGAAGAGCGTGTACAGCATTTTCGTTTCGCGCGTGGACGTCTATACCGAAAAATATGTCCCGGAGCTCAGCCCCGCCGCACAAGGGCTTGTCGGGATCGTTAACGCCAAGCGCCTTTGGACGTTGAACCAGGAATTCTGGAAGGATAAAGGTTTGCCGCTTCAGCAGGAAATAATTTTCGCTTCGACGGGAACCAAGAAGCCCAGCGATGCGCCGGATAAGTATGTCGAGGCATTGGCCGGAAGCGACATTCAAACCAATCCGCCGGGGACAAACCAGGCGATCGAAAAGTTGAACAAGCAGTACACGCGCAAGGTCGACCAGATGCCGCCCGAGGCGTTGCTGCGGGAGATCGACGCGAAAGTGGACGTGACGAAGATGGAAGAAAAGCTGATGCAGGAAGGGACTGTAAAGTTTGCCGACCCGCAGAAGGCTTTATTGAAATCGCTCGCGGAAAAACGTGCGGCTCTGGCGGGCGCGAAATAATTGAAACCTTTTCGCGATCGCCGCGTCAAACCGCATGTAGGTTCGGCGGCGCCGCTGCGCGGTCGCCCGTCTAATTTACCGCAGTGATGGCCGTGACGAGCAATTGTTTTGACAATGATCGCGGATTCCGTTACCGTTTATGTTTGATTCCAGGCGTGTGAAGAGAGAAACGAACTCAAAACGGTCTGCTTCGCCTCAAGCGCAACCCTCACCCAATTTTTCAGCCGCCCTGCCGAAGTACGCAAGCACCTTGTGAACGAACTTCGGGCGGCTGGGGAGTAAAGCTCACGATGTTTTCGCGTCATCGGTCTATCGATCCGTTCAAAGGGAATTCGGCTCGCAAATCCTCCACCAAAGTGCGGAAAGCGTCGCGCATGATCGCCGAGGCGCTGGAAGACCGGGTGATGCTGGCGGCTACCTATAACGGTCCGGTGACGCTGACGCCCGGGCAATCGTTCGTCTTTGGAAACGAAGACAGCACGACAGGCACGTTTGTTCCGCAAACCATCACGGCACTTGGCAACACGCCCGCCGGCGGTAATGCGCCGCCCAGCATCTCCGCGACGATCATCGGCGCCAACGTCGACGGTTACGACCGACCGAGCCTGGAAGATCTTCCGGGAACGATGTACAACACGATCGCCGACCTGCAAAATAATACCAATCCGATTCTCGTCAATGGCGGGCCGGGGATTCCGCCCGCCGAGAAGCCCGTCCCGGACGCCGCGACACTGGCCGCGAACCCAGCCGCGCCGGCGCCCGCGCCGATCGTGATCAACGGCCTGGTCGCCGGCGGAATTCCAGCGGCCCTTGCCGTCGATCCCAATGATCCCCCCAATACGCTTTACGGCCTGGTATTGCAGTCGATCCCGCCGGCGATGCCCGGCGGAATGGCGACCAACGGGCTCTACATCGTTAAGTTCGACAGTTCATATGGAACGACAAACACGGGTTTGGGCACCGTGGTAGCGGAAATCAGCACCGAGGTCGTCGCCCAGTCGGGCGCCACGGGCACCAATGTCAACGTGACCGCCATCCAGGGACTCACCTACGATCCGATCGACGGCGACCTTTATTTTATGGCGACCACCGGCGCCCTGACGGCCAATGGCGCCGGCACCACGCAAGGAATCTATCATTTCAATCCTGACGCCGGCGGCGGGTCCGCCGCGGCGGTTGCACTGACCGTTCTGGGCGACGGCGAGTTTGCCATGTCGAACACGGTCCTGGGAAACACGGCCATCGTCTACGACAGCCTCGGTTTGAACGGCGCCCCTGCCGGCTCCTTCACGATCGCATCGGGAATGGATATTTTTGACGTCAACCCCGCCGGAATCTACAAAAACGGAAACACGTTCGTTCCCTTCCCCAAAGATACCGTGACGACAGCAGGCCCGATCGGCGCGTTGCTTATCGCCCCCGATCCGGTGCTGCTTAAGCCCGAACTCTACGCAACCGACGGCAAGGAACTCTATGTCATCACCGGCGGCGTGACCATCGACTACGGACCGCTGGGACCCGTCTCGACCATCGGCGGCCTCGCCTACGATCCCGTAACCAAGACGGCCTATACGGATGATGTCATCGCCAACGGGCTCTATTCCGTAGACCTGATGAATCGCACCCGCTCGCTGTCGGTGTTCCAGATCTACATTTCGCAATCCGATTCTTCAGGCAAAATCATCACCTACGCCGGCGCCGGCGCCCCCTACAACGCGCCGCCCCTCAACGGCTTTACCATCGAGCCGGCCAATGGCGGCCCGCTCGTGAATATCGCTGGCCCGCCAACCGGCGGCGACGCCCTGATCGGAGCGCGCACGCGATTGATTCCCATTGTGCCGATCACCCCCTATGTGCCTTATCAAACACTGCCGGTGACCCCCAACTCCACCTTCGGACCGGTCGGCTATGTCGTCGGCGCCAACATCACGCCCGGTATCGTCTCGGCCACCGGAACCGATGTCGGTGAAGTCCTCGTCGCCGGTCCCGTGATGGGCGCCGTCGCCTTTGGCGGAAACATCGGCTTGTTCTACTGCAACTGGCTTTTGACCGGTACGGTCAACGGATCGATTAACCACACCGATTTCCCCGATTACACCTTGCCCAACCCCGATAACTTCACCGTGGCCGGCAGTATCGGCTCCCTGATCGTGCTGAACTCCATCGGGGAAGACGACGGCATCAACCCGATTTATCGCACCGCATTCGATATGCATGTGGCGGGGACCATCGGCGAGGTCCGTTCGTATGACGGTATCTTCGGCAACATCAATGCCGACGATTCTCCATTCGCCATTACCGATACCGATCCGACGCCTCAGACGGAGATCAATCCGGGCGTGCCGATGAATGTCGCGGTGGGGCTTTTTGAATTTTCCGGCGAGCTGACCGGAATTCCGATGGGGACGGTCGGTGGCGTTTCGAATCCAACGGTCTTCCGCAACGACGATTTTTACAACCCGCAATATATCGGCGCCATATCGACCGCCGCCGGCGAGGCCCCTTCTCAGTCGGTGGTCACCGGCACGCTTTACGCGGACGCTGTCAACCAGAACTTTGTGGACTATTACGCCGTGGCGCTCATGGCGGGGCAAACCATCACGGCGCAGGTGACCGATCCGTTGGATGTGCTGCACCTGGGCATTTACAATCCCGAAGACATGTTGGTCGCCAGCGATTTCAATTCCGTCAGTCCGAGCACGACCCAGGAACAGCCGTTTAAGTACACGGTCACCGAGCCTGGCATCTATCGTTTCTCCGTGACCAATGAGCTCAACCTGGGCTTCAGCGATGCCTATCCCGATCAGTTGATCGGCGATTTCGGCTACACGATGACCGTGCAGGCGGTGGGAAACCTGGCCATCGGCGCGATTGCCGCCCGCACGGGAATCCAACCGGATCTGGCCGCCAGCCCGACCTTCGGCGCCGCCAACGGGGATATTGGCGCCATCACGGGCGAAGCCCAGGTGGCCTCCACCGCCGCAGCCCCCGACCCATCGAAAATCGGCCCCGAGCGCATCACCGTGCAAAACGGAAATTTCCGCGATATCGACGCCGGCAGCATCGGCGACCCCACGTTTAATTTTCCCAATCCAATTGTCACCATTCCCAACGGCGGCCTCGGACGCGTCGATGCAACCAGCGGCGATCTGGTCTTTGACGTGCCTCCGCTCATCGAGGGGCCGCCCCCCGTCATCGGTGGCGACATTCAGGAAACCAGCGCCGCCGGCGACTATCAAGCCATACTCCTCTCCGACGGAAACATCGGCGTCATCAAAGCCGACGCGATGACGCTCGACGGAAACGATGACGGCGTTTATCCCCTCTGGAGCACCTTCCAGGTGAACGCCGGCAACAACATCGCCACGCCCGGCAGCATTGACCTCGTCGACGTCACCGGCGATCTGGGAACCCTTATCAGCGGCCCGCACTTCATCACCGGGCCTGAGGGCAATGTCGGCTATGTCCGCGTCGGCGGCGAAGCCTACCGCGATAACACCTTCGGCGGCGGAACGCCAGAGACTACCGAATATCAGCCGGGCGAATCCGTCACGCTGACCGACGACAGCGGCGCCGCCGTCACCATCACCCCGACCGGTATTCCGGGGGCGATCTATCCCGGAAATCCCGAGCCGCCTACCCAGGGCGGCGTCTCGCCCGGCGGAACCTTGGTCAACCCGGCGCTTCCACAGTTGGAAATTACGGCCATCGGCATCGAGGGCGAGCCTGGCGTCGATGCCGGCGGCGTGGCCATCACCCAGATTATTTCCACCGGCGGCGTCACCGTCGATGGGGAAGGCGACGTGCCGGGCCAGACCGTCCAGATCGGCCAGATCATCACCGCCGGCATCGGGACTCCATTGATCGCCACGCCCCCGGCCGTCGTCGCCGCCCCGGTGACCACGCCGACCGTTACGCCCGTCGTCGGACCCGTTTACTTCCCCGCCCCGCACTCCGCCGGGCCCGTCGGCCGAACCTTCCTGCAAAACCCGCCGCCGGAAATCGACCCCGCCACCGTCGCCGCCACCTCATATAACGTATTGATCACCGGCGCCGCCCGTATCGATGTATTCGAAACCTACGCCTGCGACACGACAAATCCCGGAATTTTCCCCTCCACGAACATCATCGGAGGCAACGCCGAGCTTAATTCCGTCGTCAACAAAACCACCGGCGACATCGTCAACATGGAAGCCGCCTCCGTCGGCCTCCTGGAAGACGACGGCGGTCAGATCGGGCTTTCGGTCAGTCATACCGGCGTGGCCCTTAACGGCGAACAAGTCCTTGAAGACGCCTTTCCGCTCCTCCAGGCTCATAATGTCGTCGATATCCGCGGCCAGTCGGACGGATATATCGGCGCCGCGATCGGGACGCTCATCGCGCCCAACGGAATCGGCAACTTTGATGTGCAAGGCAGCATCGGCAACATGACCGCGTCCATTCTCGGCCCCGTCGAAGTCGCCCTTCCCAGCCTCACAATGTCGGATGTCGCCACCATCAATGCCTTGACCCTTACCGGAAGCGGCATCGCCTCCAGCGGCAGCGGAGAAGGTTCCAACGCCGGTCTCTACGTCAGCGGAGTCATCGGACAAATCAACAACGCCACCCCCAACGACATCCGCGGTAATCTCGTCTCCAATGTCGCTTTTGAAGGCATCAGCATCAGCGGAGGATCAATTATCAATTCAGTGATCGGCGTGTTCGCTCCCGGCGCCCCGACGCTGGTGCTGCCCGTGCAAACGGCCACCTTCGGCAACTATACCGGAACGATGGTCTCGGCAACCTGGAACGCAGGCTTTCAAACGTCATCGATCGAGGGCGGCACCAACGCGCTCACCACTTTCCTCTCGCCGATCACCAACCCCATTTACGATCTGGGGAACGTCTCGGTAAGCGGGAACGGCGGCATCATCGGTTCCGACATCAGAGCCACCCACATCGGCGCCGTCGGGGCGCACGGCGGGTTTGGAATCATCAGCACCTCCATCTCCACCACCGGCGCCGGCACGCTCGCCAGCCTTTACGCCGACGGATATGGACTGCGCGACGATAGCTTCGACGGCGGCGCCTCGGTCGGTTCAATTACCGCCAACGGCAACGGCACGAACGTCAGCACTCAAATATTCTCCTCCGACGTCCGCATAAGCCAGTCCAACAGCTTCGATCCATATTTCGGATTCGCTCCCGACGATCTGACCGATATCGACGTCGCTCTCGGCGCCACCGCCGCCGCCCCCACGAACGCGGATACACAAACCGGAGTGATTAAGGATTCGTCGTTCGACGGGAGCCGCGATCTTGGAAGCGTCAGAGCCTACCTCATTACCGCGACGTATCCCAATTCGACGAATTTCGATTTCGCCAATTCCATCGGCACGGTGACGAGCACCTCCGACATGATCAACACCAATTTCATCACCGGCCGAATCGATACCTTCGCGCCCGGCGGAAACCTCAACAACTTCAGCCTCACCGTCTCGGGAACGATGCGAAGCCTCAAGATTCATGGAAACGTCGAAGGCAACAGCGCCATCGTGGCCGGCGGCATCAACGGCGTCATCGGGAGCATCGTCGTCAACGGCAGCGTCCAGGGGACGATTAAGGCGGCACGAAAAATCACCAGCGCCAACATCATCGGTAACCTGACCGGCGCGGTCACGGCGCCGATCATCGGCGCCCTGAAGATCGGCGGATCCATCAACGGCGGCAACCTCACCATCACCGGATCGATCGGAACGCTCACCACCAAGGGCGATCTTGCGACCCCCGGCGAAAGCCTCATGATCAACGGCAGCGTCAAATCGATCAAGATCGGCGGAAATCTCAACGCCAACATCAGCGTCTCCGGCGCGCTCGGCTCGCTGACCGTCGGGCAATCGATCCTCAGCGGCACCGTCACCGACATCAGCGGGGTGCTCACCTCCCTTGCCGTCAGGGGCGATGTGCAATCCAACGCCACCGTGACCGCCGCCCTCATTAAGCATAAAAAGATCAAGGGGCTTATCGAAGGAATGGTCAGCTGACCAAACTCTTACCGGGAGAATCCGATGTCTCAGCGCAATGCCGTTTCGCACGCGTGTCCGGACTGTTCGCCCCTGAGCCGGCGGGATTTTCTTAGGAATACCACCGCCGGCATTGCCACGACCGCGGCGGCGGCGGGACTCTATTCTCTTGGCGGGTCGCCCTGCCTCGCGGCCGTCGCCGGCTCGGCCGCGTCCCCGGCGCCGAGCGCCGAGTCGCTTGTCGCCCAGTTCTACAAAACACTTTCCGACGATCAGAAAAAATCGATCTGCTTTGCTTTTGACCATCCCCTCCGCAAAAAGGTCGACAACAACTGGTTCATCGTCGATAAGCACATCAAGGATCTGCTGAACAAGGATCAGCGGCAGATGGTGCGCGACATTTTCACCGGCCTGCACAGCGAAGAATACGCCGACCGCGTGATGCACCAGGTTGAAACCGACAACGGCGAAGACGGCGGATTCAATTCCTGCGCGGTCGCGATGTTTGGCCAGCCGGGCGAGAAATTCGAGTTTGTCTTCACCGGCCGCCACGTCACCCGCCGCTGCGACGGCAACAGCGTCGAGGGCGAAGGCTTCGGCGGCCCGATCTTCTACGGGCACGCCGCCGAGGGCTTCCACGAAAGCGCCCAGCACAAAGGCAACATCTACTGGTATCAGGCGCTTCAAGCCAACCAGGTTTTCCAGGCCCTTGACGGCAAGCAGCGCGAACTGGCCCTGCGCGCCGACGCCCGCCCCGAACGCCATACCGCGACGGTCGATCTTTCCGAGCCCAAACGCGCCCTGACCGGGATTCCCCTCTCCGAACTATCCGCCGACCAAAAGGGCCTGGTGCGCAAAGTGATGGCGGACCTGCTCGCGCCGTTCCGAAAAGCCGACGCCGACAAGGCGCTGGCCATGATCGAAGCCGGCGGCTTCGACGCCATGCACATGACCTTCTACAACGGCAAAGGCATGGACATCGGCAACGACGGCGTCTGGGACGTCTGGCAACTGGAAAGCCCCAACATGGTCTGGTACTTCCGCGGCGCCCCGCATGTGCATACATGGGTGCACGTGCGCGAACCCGCGCGTGCCTGAGCGCAACGCCCTATTAAATAGAGATCGTCTTTCTCATCCCCAACGGATAGCGATCTTTGCCCGGGTTGCGCGCAGAAGACTTCTTCAGCGCCGCCGACAGGTTCAGGGAGCATTCTCGTTTTTATCGGGCGCCGGCTTTGCGTTTTGATTTCCGATGGTTTCCGTACCCACGGCAAGAATAGCCGGAAGAGGCCGGGGCGCGGCTGGCGTTTTTTCATAGCCCTGCCATCCGCCTCCAAGAGACTTGTATAGCGCGACGAATTGATAGATCAGGTTCTGCTGCGAAACCGCATACTGGTCTTCCAGGTCAAATAGCTGCCGCTGCGCGTCGAGAACATTGAGGAAATCCGTGAGGCCGTTCTCATATCGGCGCGTCGCGAGATGGACCGCCTTTCTGCTCGACGCCACCGCATTATCCAGTTGAGCCAGACTATCCTGCTGGGCGCTGTAGTTACTCAAGGCGTTGTTCACGTCCTGGACGGCGGTGATGATGAGTTTCTTATAGTTGAACAGCGCCTCCTGCGTCTGGTAGTCTGCGACCTTCACCGCCGCGTCCAGTTGCCCGAAATCCAAAAAAGGCCAGTACAGCGTTGGACCGACCGACCATGCGAGACTATTGGAGACGGGCGTGCGGCCGAGGCCCTGCCCCTGAACGCCCGCGCCAGCCGTGAGGGCGATGCTGGGAAACAGGTTGGCCGTCGCTACGCCAACGCGGGCGGTGGCGGCGGCCAATTGGCGCTCGGCCCGGCGGATATCCGGACGACGGCGCAGCAGCGCTACGGGCATCCCCGGCCCCACCTCCGGCGGCATGCGCGGCAACGGCGCCGACGTCTCCAACTCGCCCCGAAGCGCCTCCGGATACAGCGCCAGGAGAATGGCCACGCGCCGTTCGGCCACGACGACCGCCGCTTGCAGCGGCGCCAACGTCGACAGCGTGCGCGCCAATTGACGCTCGGCCAGCGCCACGTCCAATTCATTCGTCAGCCCGCGCTGAAAGCGAACGCGGACAAGGTTGGCCGTGCGCGTCTGCGAAGCCGCGTTTTCTCGGGCGATTTCCAGCCGCAGTTGCAGCGAGCGGACGTCGATGTAGCTGCGAACCACGTCGGCGACGACAGTGATCAAAACGTCGTTTCGATATTCCGCCGCCGCCTGGGCGTCGGCGTGGGCGGCCTGGATGAGACGGGTATAGCGGCCAAACAGATCGATTTCCCAGCCGGCGTCAAACCCGGCGACATGGGTGATTTCGGTCAGGCCGTTGGTGTTGGTGCCGGCGTAGACCGGCGGCGCGACGCGGCCTCTGGCCGAATCCGTCCCGGAGCCGCGGCCCGCGCCGGCGCTCACGTCAACGCCGGGCGTCGCTCCGAACCCTTCCAACACGCCGCCTCCCACCGCATATTCGACCTCGCGCGCCTCTTGCAGCCGAGCCAGCGCGGAACGGATGTCGTAGTTCGCCACGACCGCGCGATGCACAAGCGAATCAAGTTGCGGATCACCCAGCGCCTGCCACCAGACTCCCAGCTTCACCTTCACCGGTCCGGGGGAAGCCGCGGAAGAGGGTTGCGTCGACGCGACCGTCGATGCAAGATCGACCGCGCCGTCGAAAGAGTCCGGGACGGCCGTCGACGGCGATCGATAGTTTGGGCCCACCGCGCATCCGGCGATCAAACTCACGCCGAGAACCGACGCATGACCGATCCATTTCCGCCGCGATCGGTTGTCAGCACTTGCGAAATTAATTGGCATAGAAAAGTCCGCCTGCGATTTGTAGTAGTCCCAATCGACCCATGTAACGCGGCGCCGGCTTGGCGAACGGAGACGTCACATTTCACCCTTTGCGATCCGCCGCCGCCGTGGGCGATACCGGCGCGGCGGGGCCGGGCGGAACGACTTTCGCCGGCGCCGGATGCGAAGCGTGTTCGACAATGTGAGCCTCCACCTGCTCGCCGCCGGCGACCTGACTCCCTACATTCAGCCCGACCATCTCATTCTCGGAAAGGCCCGATCCGATTTCGACGATGTCGCCCCTGTCCTTGCCGATCGTCACCGAGTGGAATGTGAGCCTGTGATCGTCGCCGACCACCGCCACCTCCGGACCGTCGGGACCGAAGATCAACGCGGCGGCGGGAACGCAAAGCGGTGTGTTCCTTCGGCTCGTTTCAAACGCCACCTGAACATACATTCCCGGCAGCAGCGTTAAATTCGGATTCGGCGCCAGCACCTCGACTTTCAGCGTTCGCGATCGAGGGTCAATCGCCGACGCGGTTCGATCCACCGTCCCGACGAAGATTTCTCCCGGCAGTTCCCGAACCGTGGCCCTGGCGTGCATCCCAACGTGAATGGCCCCAATGGCCGGCTGCGGAACGTCCACCAGAATGCGAATCTGGTTTGATTGCGAAATCGTATAAAGAGGCGTCGTATTGGTAGTGCTCCCCGCGGTGACCAATGAGCCGATGTCGAGAAATCGCTCGGTAATGACTCCATCAAACGGCGCGACGACTTTCTTGAATTTTTCCAGGGTTTCCAGTCTCTGAACTTGAGCCTGTCCAAGATTGACCGCCGCCTTGGCGGCATCGAGTTTGGCGACCGCCGAGTCAAGCTCGGCCTTTTTCTCATCGCGTTCCTGTTGAGAGACGGCGCCCTCCGGGGCCGCCGCCTCCCAGCGATCGAAGCTCACTTTGGCGAAGCGCGCGTTGGTCGCCGCGACATTCGCCTGCGCTTGCAATTCCGCGAAATTCGCTTTGGTCTCGTGAAGCTGGTCGTCCAGCTCGGGGGTTTCGATCGTCGCCAGCACCTGGTTCTCTTTTACCTGATCCCCGATATCGACAAACCATTTGCTGACATATCCGCTGGTGCGGCCGAAAATAGTCGTTTCATAAAACGAACGAGCGTCGCCGGGTAGATTCAGCGGCGCATCGCCGGTCGCATGCTCCACGCGAACCACGTCAATCGGAATCGGCTGCTCGGCGGCCTCGGTGGCGTCGGTCTGGAGCCCTTGCGAAGCGGTCGATCGCGAGTGATGGGCGACGAGGAATACGGCCAATAGACCGACGGCGACGATCGCCGTGAAGACGATCACGCTGCGGCTTGTCCGCGGAAGGTAGTGCACTGGAACGTGCGAATGAGAATCGTCGTTCTGTTTTTCGACGGCGGGCAATTGCGCGGCATGGCCATCGCCATTACCGGCGCTCTCGCTGATTCCGTCGGCGGATTTTTCCGGAAGATGAACTCCCATGGATCACGATCTCCTTAGCAATCTATACATCGACGGCACGAAAATCAGCGTCGCAAATGTCGCAAAAACAAGTCCGCCGATGACGGCCCTGCCCAGCGGGGCGTTTTGCTCGCCGCCTTCGCCGAGCCCCAGCGCCATCGGAACCATTCCCAGGATCATGGCGCCCGCCGTCATGATGACCGGACGAAGGCGAGTATACCCCGCGGCGACGGCGGCCGTCAGGGCGTCGTCGCCGGCCTCCATGCGCTGGTTGGCGAACGAGACGACCAGGATGCTGTTGGCGGTGGTCAATCCGATGCACATCAACGACCCCATTAACGCAGGCACGCTGATGTGCGTATGCGTCCCGAACAGCATCCACATGACCCCGCCCAGCGCACATGGAACCGCCATTAAAACGATCAGCGGATCCAGCCAGCTTTGAAAGTTGATGACCATGAGCAGGAATACCAGCACGACCGCCATGCCGATGCCTCCGGCCAGCCCGTTGAAGCTTTGCCGCATCGTTTCGATCTGGCCCGAAATCGTCAGGTGCATGGCGCTTCCCTCCTCGGGCTTGTCCTTCGCCAGAATTTTTTCGATCGCGTCGGCCACGCCGCCAAGATCACGGCCCTGAACGTCGGCATGGACGTCAAAAACGGGCCGGATGTTGTATTGAGAGAGCACCATCGGAGCGACGCCTCGGCCGACGTCGGCGACGTTCATCAAAAGCTGCTTGCTCTGTCCCGGCACGGTGACCGGAAGGCTCGTCAGCTCAGGCATCGTCGAGACCTGATAGGGCGGCGTCTGAACCACCAGCGGATAACTGACGTCGTTGCCGGGATTCAGCCAGAAATTCGGCGCCACCATCAAGCTTGAATTAAGCGTCACCAGTACATTGTCGGCCACGTCATGCTGGCTCATGCCGACCTGGCTGGCGAGCGTTCGATCGACGTCGAGCTTGATCGCGGGCGCGTCGGGAACCTGAAAAATATGAGCGTCAACCACCCCCGGAACCTTCCGCAAATCAGCCAGCACCTGCCTGGCTTTCATGTAGTCCAGTTTTGATTTTGGACCGGTGATTCGGATGTCGATCGGAGCCTGCTGGCCAAAATTCAAAACCTGGTTGACGATGTCGGCGGGTTGAAAGAAGAACCGCAATTGCGGAAATCTTTTTGGGAGATCCCGCCGCAGAGCGGCCATGTGCGCGGGCGTCGACGAGTGTCCCTCTTTCAGGGAGATCAGAATCTCCCCGTCCATCGGACCGACGGTCGCGCTGTCGCTGAGCGCGGTGTTGATGCCGCTGTAGGGGAGCCCGATGTTGTCCAGCAGGACATCGACCTGGTCATTGCCGACGACGCGGCGAATTTGCCGCTCGACGCGGGCGAATTCCGCCTGGGTCGTTTCGATTTTCGTCCCCGCGGGCGCCCGCACGTGCAACCGCATCTGGCCGGCGTCGACGGAGGGAAAGAAGTCCATCCCCAGCCGCGGGAATAGAAGGCAGGAACATCCAATGAGAGATACAAAGAAGGTGGCTGTCAAAGCGGGATGGCCAACCGCCCAGGCAAGGTAGTTTCGATATACATTGCGAAAGCCGTTGAACGCTTTTTCGAAGCCCATGTGGATGGCGAAGAACGGATTGGCGTTTCCCTTGCGGATCATTTCATGCGCGCCCGCCTTGCGGCTGCCGTGCGGATGACTCTGCCCGCTCATCAACTTCAAAAAGAGAATGGGGACCAGCGTCCGGCTCAAAACATAGCTGGCCAGCATGCTGAACACGACCGCCATGGCCAGCGGCGAAAACAGGTACTTGGCGGTGCCTTGAAGTAGAAAGATCGGCGCAAAGACGATGCAGATCGCCAAGGTGGAAACCAGCGCCGGGATGCCGATCTCCCGCGACCCCTCGACGATCGCTTCCTGCAAGGGCCGGCCCATGCCGACGTTTCGCTCGATATTTTCGATGACGACGGTGGCGTCATCGACCAAAATGCCCACGGCCAGGGCGAATCCGCCGAGCGTCATGATATTGAGAGTCTGCCCCATCGCCCACAGAGCGGTCAGCGCCACGAGGACGGAAAGTGGAATCGATATGCAGATGATCAGCGTGCTTCGCCACGATCCAAGGAACAGCAGGATCATGAGCGCCGTCAGGCCGGCGGCGATCGCCGCTTCGCGAAGGACGCCGTTCAGCGACGCCCGCACGAAGATAGATTGATCGAAGATCGGTTTGATGTGAACGCTCTTTGGTAGAGTGGCTTTGATGTCGGGCAGCGCCGCGTAAACGCCGTTGATGACGTTTAAGGTAGAGGCGCCGCCGGTCTTGCGGACCATCATGAGTCCGCCGGGACGGCCGTTTTCATTGACGGCGTTGGTCTGGACCTGGTAGCCGTCGTGGACATAGGCCACATCGTCCATGAAAACGACGGCGTCGCCGACGTGTTTGATGGGGAAGTTGTTGATCGCGTTGATGAGAGTAGGACTGTTGTTGAGCGATACCGTGTAATCCCTGCTGCCCATCTTCACGTCGCCGGAGGGCGCAATCACGTTTTGATCCATGATCGCCTTTGAGATGTCGGCGGGAGAGAGCCCATTGGCCTGAAGGGCGGACATGTTCAAGTCCGCCATGATGACGCGCGGCTTGCCGCCGTAAGGGTACGGCACCGACGCGCCCTGGACGTTGGCCAGGGCGGGACGAATATAGTTTTGACCGTAGTCATTCAATTTCGTGTCCGCCAGAGAACTGCTCGACAGACTCAGTTGGATGATCGGCACGTCAGTAGCCCCAAATCGCAAAATCAACGGCGGCGTGATATTCCGCGGCATGTACTTCATGACGAACTGAGCGCTGGACCCAAGCTGAGATATGGCCCGGCTCACGTCGGCGCCCTCGTGCAGGAACACCTTGATGACGCCGACGCCGTTGTAGCTATTGGCTTCCATGTGCTGCACGTCATCCACGAGCGACGCCATCTGGCGTTCATGAATCGCGATGATGCGGTTCTGCATTTCCTGGGCGCTCATTCCGTTGTATTGCCAGACTACGCTGACGACCGGAATATTGATTTCCGGAAAAATATCGATGGGCATTCGATAGATCGCGAACGCGCCCAGCAAGCCGACGAGCACCACAAGTGCGGCCACGCTGAATGGTTTTCTTAAAGCGAAAAAGACCAGGAACATGCTGATGAACTCCCGCGAACAGTCGTTGGATCGGCCCGTTCAGTTTGCCGTTAGCGCCAAGGGCGCCGGGCGGGCTTGCCGAAATTGCCGCGTCTCATGCAAGACATAATGCACTTTGGCGCGAAGTGGCAAGGGGAATGAGGCAAGAACCCCGATTTTCAACGGTTTGCTCACGATTCGCCAACAATTGAATCGGAGGCGGGGGATTTTGGAGTATCGATCGAAAACTTGTATCCAATCGTCCGAACGGTCTGCAGATATCGCGCGGCCGCCCCGAGCGCTTTGCGAATTCCGACGATATGCGTGTCAACCGATCGCGCGATCACGTCTTCATCGCTGAGACAGGATTCGATGATTTCATCGCGCGAAAACGCCCGCCCTTGATGGGCCGCAAGAAACTCCAGTATTCGGAACTCCGCCGCCGTCAGGCGAATCGGCTTTTTGGCGTACACGACCGTGTGTCCGTGAAGATCGATTTCAAGGTCGCCGGCGCTGATGACGGCGGGAATTTCCGCGGGCGCCAGCGCGCGGCGGAGAATCGCGTCCACGCGCGCGACAAGCTCTTCGGGAACAAACGGTTTAATGAGGTAATCGTCGGCGCCGGTCTGAAGGCCCAGGACTCGCTCAGGGGCACTGGCTCGCGCCGACATGACCAGGATCGGCAAATGCCGGTGCCGGGGATTTTCCCGCAGCCGTTTGCAGACTTCCAGCCCGTCCATGTCGGGAAGAGTTAAATCAAGCACCAGGAGATCGGGATGGTGCTCCTCGGCGATGCGAAGTCCCGAGGCGCCGTCGCAGGCTAAAATCACGTCAAATCCGCGCTGCTCCAGAGCCCGGCGAACAAGCTCTCGAAAATCTTTTTGGTCATCGACGACGAGAATGGTCTGTTTTCTCATCCTTTGGCGCCCGGTAAATCCGCTTTGATTTGCATGGCTGTCTCTGGATGCGCGGGGATGGAAGACTGGGCTTCGCGACTCACCCCGACGGGCTGTTTTACCAGCGGAAGCGTTACGATAAATGTCGCGCCCTTGCCTTTGCCGTCGCTGGCGGCGCGAATGGTTCCGTGATGAGCCTCGACCATCGCCTGACAGATCGCCAATCCTAATCCCATTCCGCCAAAGCGCGTCTGAATATCCGCATCTCCCTGGTCAAATTCGCGAAAGATGCTTACCAGCCGTCGAGGATCAATGCCGATTCCATTGTCGGCAATCGTGATGACAACGCAATCGGGAACGCCATTGTCCAGACGAATTCGGATGATCCCCCCCTCGGGGGTGAATTTGACGGCATTGCGAATCAAGTTCCAAAACACCTGCTGAAGCCGAACCGGATCGCCGTTAACAAAAGAATCGCGGGCCGCGAATTCGGTGATGAGTTCCAGTTGATGCTCTCGCACGTCATCCCGGCAGACGTCGATGGCGCCGTTGAGGGCCGTGCATACGTCCACGACGGCCTCGCGGAGCTGCAGTTTACCGGCGCTGATTCGCGTTAAGTCCACGAGGTCGTCGATGAGCCTGATTTCCAGATCGACGTTTCGCCGGATAGTTCGGATGTCATTTCGCACGGCGGGGGGGAGCGAAGGATCATTTTCCATGAACTGGGTCATCATCAGCACCGGACCGAGGGGCGTGCGTAATTCATGGCTGACCATGGCGATGAACCGGCTCTTTGCTTCATTGGCGGCTTCGGCGGCTTCCCTGGCCTTTCTGGACGATTCGGCGGCCCGCCTCAAGGCGCCGTGCAGGGAACTGGTGATCACGGAGACCACGGCGAAAACGATCAGCCGAAGGATATGATCCGGAATGGCGGCGAGAGAGGCGCCACGTTCTTTGAGGATGAGATAGGCGGTCGCGACGCTGGAAAGAAACGTCGCCGCCACGCCGGGGCCCAGGCCCCCGTACCAGGCGCTGAGCAGTACGGCGGCGAAGAACAGGGGCGTGATGCCGGAGTCTCCGATGCCGCGAAGCAGCCGGGTAAACGCCATGGCGACACAGACCGAAACCGCCGCCAGGCCATAGCGATAAAAAAAGCTTTGAAGCCGACGCGCCGGCATAGCGGAATCCTTGGGACCGCGGCGGGGCGGCGCCTTCGGCACGAAAAGGCGCGCATTCCACATGCCCGCGACGTAACCATCTTAAGGGTTGCCAAGGCCGCTTGTCGACGCGCGACGGACGCATTGCTCCGGCGGCCGGGCCATTATCTACCACCTGTCCCCCCCGATGCGACGCAATATTACGCGACGCCGCCGCAAAGCGGGTGGCGCCGTGGCGCCCGCAGGCGCATTGCCAGTCGGCCGATTTGACCAGCATTCAACGAAATGGGCCCAATTTCCATCGGCTGTCGATCACGTCTGCCGTAGGTCCAACGTGAACGGCATCTCCTTGCTGATGGGAATTTCCAGCAGTCGCAAATTCCCCGGCGTGTGGCCGATCGAGGAGAACCGGGCGAATCGGCGGCTTTCGGCTTCGTTGGCGTTGACCGGAAACTGGGCGTAGTTTCGCCCGCCGGGATGGGAGACGTAATAGGTGCAGCCGCCGATGCTGCGGCCGTTCCAGGTATCGATGACGTCAAACGTCAGCGGCGAATTCACCGGGATCGTGGGGTGAAGACAGGCCGATGGCTGCCAGGCCCGGTAGCGAACGCCGGCGACGTATTGGCCGTTGGTTCCCGTGGGATGCAAGGGAACGCGGACGCCGTTGCAGGCGATCACATGGCGAGTGTCGACCATGCCTTTGACAAACACCTGCAACCGCTCGACCGAAGAGTCAACAAAGCGGACCGTGCTTCCGCCGGCGGGTTCTTCGCCGAGGACGTGCCAGGGCTCGATCGCCTGGCGCAGCTCGACGACCACGCCCTGCTGGGTGATGGCGCCGTAGTGGGGAAAGCGGAATTCCATGTGCGGGGCGAACCATTCGGTCTTCAGCGGATAGCCGGCCTGGTTCAGGTCGAAGATGATGTCTTTCAGGTCTTCGTGAATGAAGTGCGGAAGCATGAAGCGATCGTGCACTTCCGTGCCCCAGCGCACAAGGCGCCGGTTGTACGGCGCGCTCCAGAATTTTGCGATCAGCGCCCGCAGCAGCAAATGCTGCGTGAGGCTCATCCGCGCGTGCGGCGGCATCTCGAAGCCGCGCATTTCGAGCAGGCCCAGCCGGCCGGTCGAGGATTCGGGGGCGTAGAGCTTGTCGATGCAGAATTCCGAGCGGTGGGTGTTGCCGGTGGAATCGACCAGCAGGTTTCGAAAAATACGATCGACCAGCCACGGCGGAACCGGGCCGTTGGCGGGCACTTCCTTAAACGCCAGTTCCATCTCGTAGACCTGATCATTGCGCGCCTCATCGACGCGCGGCGCCTGGCTGGTGGGCCCGATGAACTGGCCGCTGAACATGTACGACAGGGCGGGATGATTGTGCCAATACCCGATCAGGCTGCGGAGCAGATCGGGCCGGCGAAGCAATGGGGAATCGGCCGGAGTGGCGCCGCCGACCACGATATGATTGCCGCCGCCGGTGCCGGTATGGCGGCCGTCGAGCATGAATTTTTCGGTGCCGAGCCGCGACAGGCGCGCCTCCTCGTAAAGCGCGGTCGTGTTGGCGACAAGTTCGTCCCAGCTTTCGACCGGCATCGTGTTGACTTCGATCACGCCAGGGTCCGGCGTCACTTTGATATTGTGCAACCGCGGGTCGTGTGGGGGCGGGTAGCCCTCCACGAGCACCGGCATCCGCAAGTCGCGGGCGGTGTCTTCGACGGCGGTGATCAGCTCGAGATAGTCGTCCAAATATCGCACCGGCGGCATAAAAATGCGCACGACGCCCGCTCGCGTTTCGACGACGATCGCCGTGCGGACGATCTCCGGGGCGGATTCGCCCATGTCGGGGCGGTCGCTGGAATCCAAAACGCTTCTTGGACCGCCCGCGTTGGACGGATATCCCAGGCCGCGGGAAAGATTACCGTCGAGAAGTCCGTGTCGTGGCGGCGCGCCCTCGCGCGATTCGGCGCCGGTCGGCGTCGGGCGCAAAATTCGGCCACCTTCGGGCTCAAGCGTCTGCTCGACGAATCCACGCGGAAAACGCGGCTCGGGCTCGCCGGCGATGTATCGCTGCGACGACATCGCCTCGCGCGACGGCAACGGCGCCCGCTCGGCCCACGGGTCCAGCTCGTGAATAAAGGGATACTCCGATTTCGCAACCCACGGAATCGAATCCAGCGGCAGGCGATATCCCATCGGCGAATCGCCGGGGATCAGATACATCCGCTCGGGACGAAGAAACCAGTTGCCGCTGATCCATTCGCCCGATCCGTCGGTATAGCGGATACGCCGAAGCGGGAGGGCGAAGCCGACGGTTTTATCCAGGCCCTGCTCGAAGATTTTCGCCATCCGGGCGCGCTCTTCGGGATTTTCCAGCTTGGATTTAAACGGATCGACATTGATCGGCAGGCGGCGTTCTTTCCAAAGGTAATACCAGACGTCTTCGAAGCCGGGGATGATGAAGCGGTCGGGAATATCCAGCCGCTCGCACAGCCGAACGGCGAACGCCTTGGCGTCTTCTTCCGTGCGGGTGTTTGTCTTGGTTTCGTCCGCGACGAGGGAGGGATCGGTCCAGACCGGCTCTCCGTCTTTTCGCCAGTACAGGCCCAGACCCCATCGCGGCAACGATTCGCCGGGATACCATTTTCCCTGGGCGTGATGCAGCAAACCCGTCGGCGCGAAACGCGTGCGCAGCCGACGGACCAGATCATCGGCCCGTTTATATTTGTCCGGCCCGACGGCGGCGGTCGTCCACTCGGCGCCGTCCATGTCGTCGATGGAAACAAAAGTCGGCTCGCCGCCCATCGTCAGGCGCACGTCGCCGCGTTTCAGGTCGGCGTCAACCTGATGGCCGAGGGCTTCGATCTCGGCCCATTGGTCGTCGGAATAA
The DNA here is from genome assembly GCA_035551995.1 of Tepidisphaeraceae bacterium. Taxonomy (GTDB): domain Bacteria; phylum Planctomycetota; class Phycisphaerae; order Tepidisphaerales; family Tepidisphaeraceae; genus RYN-428. The sequence goes on along the minus strand of DASZME010000032.1, from coordinate 26,224 downwards.
GGGAGGGTTACGCGCGGATCTTCATGAATGCGCGTGACCGTCATCGCAAAGCTGAAGGAATCCAAAACCTGGCTGTCGCCGTCGCCGTGGGCGGCGCCATCTTCCGGATCGGATTTGACGATGTCTTCGTCATCGATCGAAATAAAACCCGTAATCGGAGACGCGGACGTGGGCTCGGCGGTGCAAGCAAGCGGAATGTGCCCTTCTCCGGCGAGCAGGCCGGATGTCGGATCAAGGCCGATCCATCCCGCTCCCGGCAGATAGACCTCGGCCCAGGCGTGCAGATCGGTAAAGTCGGCCGAGGCGCCGCTGGGGCCGTCGAGGCTCTTCACGTCGGCCTTGAGCTGAATCAGATAGCCCGACGCGAACCGCGCCGCCAGCCCCAGATGCCGGAAAACCTGCACCAGCAGCCACGACGTATCCCGGCATGAACCGCTCATGTTCGTCAGCGTTTCTTCCGGCGTCTGAACGCCCGGCTCCAGTCGAATCAGATACTTCACGATCGTGGAAAGCCTCTGGTTCAAATCAACCAGGTAGTTGACGGTCGGCACATTTTCTTTGCGCAAACATCCGAGCAATTCGGTTAATTTTGGTCCAATCGGCGCAGGCTGGCGATAGGGCGCCAACTCCCCTTCAAGCACCGCGTCGTACTTGAACGGGAATGTCTCGGCATATGCGTCGAGAAAAAAATCGAACGGATTAATGACCGTCATCTCGGCCACCAAATCAACCTCGATGGAAAATTCGGTCGTCTTTTTCGGGAATACCAGCCGGGCCAGGCGATTGCTGTACGGATCCTGCTGCCAATTGATAAAATGGTCCTGCGGATGAACAGTCAACGAATAGCTGAGCACCGGCGTGCGGCAATGCGGCGCCGGACGCAAGCGCAGAACCTGCGGCGAAAGCCAAACCGGCTGGGGATATCGATAGGATGTTTTGTGATTTAGCGCAACGCGAATGGCCATGATCAAACGATCCGTCTACACCTCATGAGCGCAATAGAAATCGGCGGCGGGGTGGGGTTCGCCGCCGAGGTTGGTCGCTGCACACTATAGCAGAGGGAGGCGGGGAGTCGAGCGAGCGCATTTACTCATGTGAGTGGGGCGTGCGATGCCGATGGAAAAACGCCACGCGACCGGGCCCGCTAAACATAAAGACGCCGCTATGGTTCTCTCGTTCTTTCCTTTCCGCTCGAAGACTCGGCGACCGGGCGTTCGTACCAATTCGTCTTACCTGTCGCGGCGCCATCGGCCGCCGCGAAATAACAACCGCCGGCCGAGTAAACCAGGCCCGGATTGACGGTCAATCGATCGGTTACTGGACGGATTCCGCTTCCGCCGGTTGAATGGGCCGCATGGTTCCTAGTCCGCACATCGCCGTTCGCATCGATCTGGGCCAAGTTCGCCGCAACGTCCAAGTGATTCGATCGGTCGTGGGGGTTCCGCTCATGGCGGTGATTAAAGCCGACGCATACGGGCTTGGCGCGGCGCCGGTCGCGACGGCCATCGCCGATCTGGTCGATGGGTTTTGCGTCTTTGGGCTTGCCGAAGCGGTCGAGGCCCAGCTCTTGCGGCGCACCGGGAAACACGCGTTGGCGCTTGGTCCCGACGCCGATCCGACGGCCGACGATTATATCGCCCAGGGCGTGCGGCCGGCGGTCTGGGACGAACGGCGCGCCTCCTTGCTCCGCCGGGCGCATCCGGTTCTTTCCGTCGATACCGGCATGCAGCGTTTCTCCTGCCCGCCCGAACAGATCGATCGCGTGCTGAAGGCGGGCGAATGCACCGAAGCGTTTACGCACGCGATCAGTCTCGATCGCGTCGAGCGATTGCTGGCGATGGTGGGGAATCGCGGCCTAAAGCTGCACGCCGCCGGATCGTCGTTGATGCACGAGGCGGCCGCCCGGCTGGACTGCGTTCGTCCCGGCATTGCGCTTTATCGCGGCGCCGCTCGGATTCACGCGCGGCTGGCCGATGAACGAAAATCGTCCGGGCCGGCCGGCTATGGCGGATTTAGTACGCCGCGCCATGGCGTCATTCTCGGCGGCTATTCCAACGGTTTACGCGTCGGCCCCTGCGTTATCAACGGCCGTCGATCGCGCGTGCTGGAGGTGGGAATGCAATCGTCTTTTGTGGAAACCACCGAGAGCGATCGCGTCGGCGATGAGGTTGTTTTGCTGGGCGAGGGGCTGCAAGAAACCGACGTCGCGGCCGCATGGAAAAGCAGCCCGCACGAGGCGTTGACTCGCCTTTGCGGCGCCGGGGTTCGGCGGTATATCGAATGAAAGCCATGGCGCCGGCCAATATCGTAACTACAACCGTCATCGCCGGGCGGTGTATGCATTTTTGTGGCGGGATCGCCCGACATTTCATTCAAGCTTGAAAGATGCCATGAACCGACTTTGTCTTTTCGCGACGCTGCTGACGCTCTCGACCGGCTTTTCGGCGGTTGTCGCTGCCGATCCAAAAGCGGATAAATCGCCGGCCCCGGCCACCGCCCCAGCCGTCGAAGTGCAGGCGGATGGATCGTTGCTGCTCAAGGCCGAGGGCGCGCGAATTCACGGATATCGGATGCATCTGGTGATGAAGCCGATCCCCACGATTATCTATTGGATCGATCCTCTGGAGTCGATTGAATGGCCGCAAGCCATCGCTAAAAAGGGAAAATATTCGGTCGACGTGACCTATTCCTGCCCCGCCAGCGCCGGCGGCGATTTTATCGTGGCGGCAGCCGCCAATAAAATTACCGCCAGGCCGGAGCACACCGCCGATTGGTTCACGTTTATCACGACCAACGTGGGGACGATTACAGTCCTCAATGATCAGACCACCCTCTCGCTTCGATCGACCGGCAAGATCACTCGCGCGCTGATCAACGTACGCTCGGTCAAGTTAACCCCCGTCGCGGAAGGTAAAAAGTAGCTTCGACCGTGTTCGGAATGGGTCCGAAATAAGCCCCGAATTTTTGAGTTGGGTTGGCCGCGACGAAACACGGAAGTTATTTCGGCCGTATTCTTTAGTGCAACCCCGTCATCTCCCACTGCTTTGTGGCCGTTCGGCTTTCCGTGGCGGCCCCGGCGTGCAGCCGCGCCTTCATCTGGACCTTCTTCCCCGCCGGAACGGTGACGAAATTTTCCGCCGCGTTGGCGGTTTCGACGCACAACATGCCCGGCCACTCGTCCTTGCCGAAATCGGCCATCGCCTTGGCCTTGGCGGTCCACGGATTCCAAAGCACCGTCGCGCTCGAGCCGCTTTTTTCCACGAACAGCTTTCGACCCAGCCCCGGATCGTGCACGCTGACGGCATCGGTGGTGTTCAGGTAAACGCGATCGGTTTCGCCGGTGATGGTGATCGCGCCGGCGGGCTGAGTTTTGCGGCGCATGCCGTCGGTCTTATCGAGAAACTCCCGGCCAGCCAGCCCCTCGATGGAAACCTCGCGAACGTCCGCGACGGCTAGGTACGTGTGGAGCGCCTCCTCGACCGTGAAATCGGTTTCGGACGTATTGTTGACTTCGAGCAATAGATCCAGCGAATGATCGATTGTGACGGTATACCGCAAGCGAAAATCGTGCGGCCAGATTTTCCGGGTGGCGTCCGTCGAATTCAGTTCCAGCACCAGGGCGATCGAGCCGTGCGTTCCCTTGCGGACATCGGCCAAATCCCATTCGGACGTTCGGGCGAATCCGTGCATCGGCGCCGCCGGATCGTTTGCCCTGGCGCCAAACCACGGGAAAATGATCGGCACGCCCCCGCGAATCGCCTTGCCGGGCGCGAAGACGCTTTTCGTGCTCATAAACAAGAGGTCGTGTCCGCCACGCGGCTGATATCGGGTAACGTGCGCCCCATGCAAATAGACCTGCGCCTCGGCATCCGGGGTCTCGACGACCACGCGCGTTAATCCGCCCTGCCCGGTGTCGACGCTGACGCCGCGCACCTTAAATCGCCGCTTAAGTTCTTGGATATCGTTCATGACCGCTAAGCATAGGTAACATGCCGACATGGAACTGTAAAAAAATGGCCTCTTTATGTCGGATTATTTAGAAGGGATGAAGGGATAGGGACCGTGGGCGTCGCGAGTGAAGGGCGCAAAGCGGGCGAAATGGTTTGACCGCGTTTAATCAAGAATGATGGAGGGCGAAAATGGGATCGAATGAACGGATTGAAAATCGAGAGTGGGCGAGGCAGAAGGAGTGACTTGAACCGCGCGACAACGTCACCGCGTCGATTCAAGGGCGACTGACGCCGCGCTGAGGGCGCGGGTGTAATCGGTGGCGAGAACCGCAAATCGTTGGAGGCGGGCCGCACTTGCCGCAACGCCCGGGCAACTGGGAACGCGACCCGTCAGCAGCGGCGCCGCGATCGCGGCGAGCGGCATGACGCTGAATGTCTCGGCCAAACGGCCGCGGAGCGTGGAAATCGCAAGGTCTTGACGATGCCTTAACGCTAGCGACTCCACCCGGTCGATCCAGGTTCCGTTGGCGGAATCGATCACGCACTGCACGTCGCTTAATAACGCCGTTAGTTTATCGGGATGACGAAGGGCAAAGCCCGGCATGGGCGTGGGGCCGGTGGAGTTTAGAATTTTGCCGCGTGGCGCGATGCCGCGCGATTGGATGGAGCGCGCGCTTTCCAACACCAGCGTCACGGCGCCGCATCCGACGACGAATCCGCCGGTCGCGGAAAGAGGAATGGAAGGTTCCGGGCCGGCATAGAGTCCCCACTGCCCATAAGCGGCGTTCACCAGCGGACAATACTCCTCGGCGGCGCCGACGATCGCGCGATCCCATTCGCCGCGCGCGATGCGCGTCGCCGCCAGATGCAGGGCATCGAGGCCGGCGGTTCGCGTGCCGATCACGGTTTGACACGGGCCTTTGAGCGACAACGCCAGGCTCAGATGAGCCGCGGCGGCGTTGGGCACGCCCTCGGCGAAGAGGACCGGATTGGCGCCGGCGATTCCTTCGCGGACGATCTGGCCATAATACGCCTGGCTGAAATTGGGTGAGCCGTGCGTCGTGCCGAGCAGGGCGGCGCAGGTGGCGGAGAAGGCGGGAATGTCGGCGATTCCCGCGTCCCGGCAAGCCCGCATTGCGGCGGCCAGCGAGAGCTTTACATAATCGCTCATCCGTCGAACTCGGCGGGCGTTGAGTAAATCCGAGAGATCGGCTTCGGGGATCGGCCCGGTATCCGTTAGCGCTTGTCGTGGCTCGGCGCCGTTCATCGCGGCGGCGAAGGCGTCGTTGCCGATCATGCCGGGGAGAACGACGCCGACGCCGGTGATAAAGACTTGCCGCTTCCGCGTGGCCGGAGACTTGGATTGAGCATGAACGGAAGAATGATCTTCCGGTCTGCTCTCACTTTCAGAGTGAGGGTGGGCGGCGCGAAGGCGGAGAATGTCGCGGCGGGAAGGCAGGTCGTCGGTATCGTCGTGAAGGACCGTCGAATGCGAGATGTCTTCAACCTGTTGACCTTCTCGTAATGGCACTCGTTCGCCCTCTCCCGCGAAGGGAGATTGAGCAGGACTTGTTTCGTCGCGACTGAGCACGACGCAGGTATTCGCGCCGCCGAAGCCCAGGGAGGTATTGAGCGTGTTGCGGATCACCGCTGGTCGGGATGATCCGACGGCGACATGCAATCCGGGGAATTCCAGATCCTCAGCACGGACGTTTACGCAAGCCGGGACGATTTGATCTCGCAGCGCCAGCGCCGAGAGAATCAGTTCCACGGCGCCAGCCCCGCCGAGGGTGTGGCCGAGATGGCTTTTGAAGGCGACGACCGGAACGCGCGGAAGATCATCGCCGAATACGCGGGAAAGCGCGGCATATTCGCCGGCGTCATTGTCCGGCGTACCCGTCGCGTGGGCGGCGATCATATCAATTTCGTGCGGCGTCAAGGCCGCCGACGCCAGTGCCGCCGACATGGCGCGGGCGGCGCCTTCCCCTTGCGGATGCGGCTGCGTGAGATGATGGGCATCGGCGGTTTCGCCGTAACCGGCTACCGTCGCCAGCGGTCGAACCTTACGCGCATCGGCGTCGTGCGCCCGCTCCAGCACGACGATTCCATACCCTTCGGCCAGCTTCATTCCCTGCCGATGGCGCGTGAATGGCCGAAGCGTGTCTGGCGATACCAGGCGCAGGCTGTTGAACCCGCCATATGCATACTCGCTAATTGTGTCGTATCCACCGGCGACGACAAGATCCAATTGGCCGTCGCGGAGCAGTGAAATCCCAAGGGCGACGCTGCCGAGGCTTGACGAACAAGCCGAGCAGGCGGTGGCGGAGAATCCGGTGAAATTCAGATGGGCGGTTGCCGCGCGAATCGTGGCGCCGGCGAGAAAGTCGCCGAAGTTTCTAAGATCGCCGGTTCGGAAAAAACGCCCGGCGGCGCGCATTCCATGAAGCGTCGTGCCCAGCATGACGCCGATCCGATCGGCGCGGTACGGTCGCCCGGATTCCAGCCCGGCATGGCACAGCGATTCATCGATGGCGCGTCGCAAGTAGCGAATCTCGCGCGGCTCTGCGACGGCGCCTTGATTTCCCGCTTCCCCATCCCTCGCCGCGTCCGGCGCCTGTCCTCCGACGCTGCCCCGCGGCAACGGTTGCTCGATGGCCGACATCTCGCGTAATCCGCACGCGCCGGCAACGACCGCCCGCCAGGTCGTTTCGCGCGAAAGTCCCAGCGGCGTGACCAGCCCGGCGCCCGTGATGACTATTCCATCGTTCAGCATCTTCGCGACTTCATCGGCGGCTTGGGCATCGGCTTTCCCGCGTCCTCGATCCACGCGGGCCGATTTTCCAGCCATTGATCCGGAAAACGACGAACGTATTTTTCCAGCACGGCGCCGATCGCATCCATCGCCGAATCGATCGAAAGGCCGCCCGGCACCTCACCGACCCAAATCGGCGTTTCGATGAACATCTGGATTTCGCCCCGTGGCGTGCGGATCGAAAAGACCGGAATGATCGGCGCACCACTCACCAACGCTAACTTAGCCGGACCCGCCGGCAGGAGGATATGGCCATCGAAGAAGCGCACCGCCTGTCCCTTTTGTCCCGGCATCACGCGGTCGCCCTGAATCAGAACGACCTCGTCATTGGCTAACGCGTCGCGCAAGCGCATCCATAGGGTCCACCCTTGATCCACCGGCACTTCATTGACGCCGATCTTTCGGCGAAGCGTCGAACGGATCTGCTCGAACAGATCGAGCGAATCGCGGCGGAACAAAACGTGCATGCGCTTTTCCCGCTCGACCAGCGCCGCCGCCCCGACCTCGAACGATCCCATGTGAGCCGTCAGGACGATGGCGCCCTTTCCGGCTTTTCGCGCGTCGGTATAGATGTCGGCGCCTTCGACGCCGACGATCCGCCGAACCATCTGGCGCGGCGTTTGGCCGAGGCTCAAGCCGACGTCGCAAACGAAATCATAAAAGTTATCGATCATCCGGCGGGCGAGTTTTTCGCGCTGCGCGTGCGTGGACGATTCGCCGAGAATCCGCCGGGCGTTGGCCATCGTGCCGCCGTAGAGATGCTCGGAATATCGCCAGGCGAAGAAGAGAAAAAACGGCTTGGTGGCGGCGGCGAACCACGGCTGGCGGCGGGCATGCCAGAAGAAAAAATTAAGCCAGAAGTCGGCGGAGGTTTTATTCACCCAGCGAAGGAGGGCGTTCCAACCGCGCCGCGCCGCGCCGGACGGCTTTTTCCCGTCGCCCGCAGAGTCGAATAAACTCGACCGGCTCAAAGGCGCGGCGACGCCGGAATCCGCGCGCGGCGCCCGCGCGGCAAGCCCGGGCGGCACTGTCGATTCTCCGCCTCTCACGCTAATAAATACGTTGGAAAGTCTCACTTGGATTTACCGCCCGGCGGGCTTGCCAGACCCTCCAGCGGATGGGTGAACTTCGTGCCCGGCCGAACTTTCAACTCCAGATCGCCCACGCCCACATTCACGCGAACATTCCGAAAGTGAATGATGGTTTTGTCGCCGTCGGCATCGGTCAGCTCAGCATAAACTATATAGCCGCCCGACGTATCCAGCAACACACGCACCTGCTGGAGATGTTGCCGTAATTCGTCGGTGATCGGCGTCAGCCGAATCGCAAGAAACTTGGCTGGGTCGGCCGATGGATCCAATTCTGCCGGAGCGACGCGGGCAAACGCGAACTGATTTTTCAGCGCCGCCAGACGCGGCAGCGGAGACGACGCCAGTTCCGCCAGTCGCTGATCGAGGTTGTATATTTCGACGACGGCTTGTGCCGGGTAGTAAATCCGCACTTGGTTTTCGGTGATCAGCAGGACGCTTTTTTCCGGCCGCTCGGTATCCCAGCGCATGGTCGAGCTTTTGACGCGGACGCGGCCCGACGACACCAGCGGCTTTCGCAATAACGCGGTGAACTTACGCTGTTCAAAATCAGCCGAAAGAGACGTGATGGCGGCGGCGCGAGCGTTAATTTCAGTCAGCTGCCCCATGAGCTGCGAATCGGCCGACGCGGCGGTCGTCGGCTGCGTCGCTTGTGGAGCGGCACAAATAGACGGCACAAAACAAGCGTAAAGCGCGAAAAGTGACGAGTAAAAAAGAAGTGAATCGACCCCTCTTCCTTCACGCTTCACTCCTTTATCATTACGGGTGCTCGCGGTCGTGGATGTCATTTTACAACCTCGCCTCCCGCGGGCCGATTGAGCGTCAGGGTCCCGCGAGCGACCGACACGCCGCTCACTTCCGCCGACACTTCAAAAAGCTGCAACTCGCCCATCGTCCGGACGAGCCTGGAGTCGAGAATGATCTCGGTGGGCGGAACAACGGGGCGCTCGAAGCGAATATCGATATGGGCCAATTTTCCGCTGTGGCTTCCGTTGTCCGTCCCCACCAGGCCGGATAATTGCGCCAGCGCCTCGGCGATTAAAACGCCGGGAACGATCGGCTCGCCGGGAAAATGCCCGGCAAAGAACGCCTCGGCGCCGGTGACGGCCCAGGCGCCTCGCCCGCGCTGGTTTTCCTGGATGGAAACGACGCGGGAAATAAAACGAAACGGATCCTTGTGCGGCAGTCGCTCCAGCCGGCTACCCGCCTCGCTCGGCGCCGGCGCGGCGGGCGCACGCCCGTTTCCCCCGGCCAGTTGCTCATCGACATAGGCCGCGAGGGTCAAGGCATTGACGAACACCTGTTTGCCCACCGTTTCGCTGGGCACTTTCACGTTGAAATGTTTCTCGATGCTGGTCATCAGGAGCAGGATGTCCAACGAATCCAGATCGATGTCGCCGCCGAAGAACGGCATATCGTCGGGCACATCGGCGGCGCCAAGTTTCAGATCCCGTCGGATCAGTGTTTTGACCTGTTCGAGCGTTTGCGGACGTGGGTTGGAGATCATTCAGGAAACCTTGCTTGCTTTGCCATGCCGACGAAGCCCCCGCATTTCAATCGGCATTATGCCAATCAAACCATTCCGTGGATACGGGCGAATTCGCCGACCGTATCGTTATGTTCGCGCTAAGCGCCCCACTCCCGCTGGCCGACATAACAAGGGTCCATCGATGTGAAGAGCCGACCAACGTCAACGGAAGAGATTCGGAATGCCGCGTGATATCCCGGTGGGTAACGGACAGCTTCTGGTTACCTTCGACCACCGCTACCAGATTCGCGACATCTACTTTCCGCATGTCGGGCAGGAAAACCACGCCGGCGGCGGCCCGTGCAGGTTTGGCGTTTATGCCGATATTCCGGGGGCGGGCGCGTCAAAAATCGCCTGGACGGACAGCAACGACTGGAATATTCGCCAGCGCTATCTGCGCGACACGCTCACGACCAGCGTCAGCCTCGAGCACGCCGGCCTCAAACTTTTGCTCTATTGCAACGACACCGTCGATTTTCATCGCAACATTTTCGTCCGCAAGATCAAGGTCAAAAACCTGGCGGCTCACGATCGGGTCATTCGAATTTTCCACCATCAGGATTTCAACATGCTCGGGACGAAAGTGGGCGACACCGCCTATTTCGATCCCGAGCTTCGATCGCTGGTGCATTATCGGGCCAAGCGATATTTGATGGTCGGCTTCTGGGCCAACGGCGAGCAGCGGATCGACGAATACGCCACCGGCACCAGCGGCTTCCGCGGCGCCGAGGGAACCTGGCGCGACGCCGAGGACGGCCGCCTCGAAGGCAATCCCATCGCGCAGGGCAGCGTTGATTCGACCATCGCGCATCACATGCCGGTGGGCGCCGGCGGCGAGACCACGGTCTATATGGTGATGGTGGCCGGTCATGATCGCGACGAATTGCTCGCGCTGCACAAGTGGCTCGTGAAGATGGGGCCGCAGGGCGTCATCGACCGCACCAGCAGCTATTGGCGCCTGTGGGCGGGCGGCACCAACATGAACTTCGGCAATCTGCCCGCCAAAGTCGTCGAACTATTCAAGCGCTCGCTGCTGGTGCTTCGCACGCAGATCGACAACGGCGGCGCGATCGTCGCCGCCAATGATTCGGACATCATGCAGTTTTCGCGCGACACCTATTCCTACGTATGGCCGCGCGACGGCGCCCTGGTGGCCAACGCTTTGGACATGGCCGGATTTCCCGATATCGCTCGATGGTTTTACAAGTTCTGCTCGGACGCGCTGACCGAGGAGGGCTATTTTTATCACAAGTACAATCCGGACGGCTCTCCCGCGTCGTCATGGCATCCGTGGGTGCTGAAAGGCAACCGCGCGATGCCGATCCAGGAGGACGAAACGGCACTGGTCGTGTGGGCCTTGTGGCGGCATTATCATCGCTATCGGGATATTGAATTCATCCGCCCGCTGTGGGTGGACGTCGTGCAGAAGGCGGCCGATTTCATGGCCCGCTATCGCGATCCGCGCACGGGATTGCCGCTGCCAAGTTACGATTTGTGGGAAGAGCGATGGGGGATTCACGCATTCACTGTCGCCACGGTTTACGCGGGCCTGAAGGCGGCTCATAATTTTGCCGTCTGTTTTGGGGATCGCGAGAAAGCCGAGGTCTATTCCACGGCGGCGGCGGAAATTAAAGCGGGGGCGGCGAAATATCTGTTCAGCGAACGATTGGGCCGATTCGTTCGCCGCCTGGTTTCGAGGGATGTTCCCAAGCCGCCGGACAGCGACGGGTATGAAGAGACCGCGGTGCTGGTGAGCGAGCCGCGAACCGAAGATCTGTTCGAGGTGGATGAAACGGTGGACGCGTCGCTTTATGCGATCTACAAGTTTCATCTCTTCGAGGCCGATGACCCGCGCGTGGCCGCGACGATGAAAGCCGTCGAGGAAAAACTGTGGGTGAAGACCGAGGTCGGCGGTCTGGCGCGCTACGAGAACGACTATTATCATCGCATCAGCAATGACATCGCCAACGTGCCCGGTAATCCGTGGTTTATCTGCACGCTCTGGCTGGCCGACTATTACATCGCCTGCGCCAAGACGCCGGAAGAACTGAAGCGGGCGATTCCCATCTTTGAGTGGACCGCGAATCACGCCCTTGAAAGCGGCGTCTTGGCCGAGCAGGTGAATCCTTACACCAATGAGCCGTTAAGCGTGAGTCCGCTGACGTGGTCGCATGCCACCGTGGTGAGCACCGCAATCAAATATCTGGAGAAACTGGAAGACCTGCAGCTTTGCTCGCACTGCCAGCATCCGATCTACCGCTTGCGTCGTCGCGGGCTCGTCGAAGTGCATAGCCAGGGCCATTTCGATCGACTCGACGCCGACTTCGAGACCGACGAATCGCGCGAGACCGCCAGCCCGATCGGCCAATTCACGCGAATCGATTCGACCGACGCGCACGCGCGCCGGGTCACGTTGAAGATCGACACCCGCGACTGCATCGGCTGCGACGTCTGCGTCGCCCATTGCGGACAAGGCGTGTTGCGCATGGTCGATGGAAAGGCCATGGTCGATCTGCGTCAACTTAATAGTTGCGACCTCGACGGAAAATGCGTCGATGTCTGCCCGACAAAGGTCGTGAGCCTGCTGGTGGAGACGATTCGTCCCCCGGTGGAACTGGCGCCCGCCGCAATTATTCCGCACGATCACGACGAAGCGGCCTAACTGACGCGCGGGCCATCGGTCTGCCGGACCGGTCACCTCCGGTGACCAGTTACCCGTTCATGCTACAGAACTACATTCAATCGAAGGACCGACGCTACAATCACATTAATGGCTCTCGACCCCAATCTTCTCGCGCAACTTCAAGGCGTTCATCCCGCCCGGCGGATGCCACTCGATGCGCTGCGCGCCGGCCTCATGCAAGGCGCCGCCGAAAAACGCATTAACATCTCGCGCGACGGCGATCTCGAACTCTTCAACTACAGCAGCCTCTGCCAGTTCGAGCAGCAATGGGATCTGTTCGCCTTGATCGCCCGCGGACTGATTCTCGATCCCGCGCGACGGCAAGTCGTCGCGACCCCGTTCCCCAAATTCTTCAACTTCAACGAGGGTGGCGTCGCTCTGCCGGACGAATCCTTCACGGTATCCGAGAAGTTCGACGGCTCGCTCGGCATCCTCTTCTATCACCATGATAAGTGGCGCATCACCACGCGCGGACAACTCAGCAGCGCCCAAGGCGCCTGGGCGACCCGGCATCTGCACGACACCGTCGATATATCCCGATTGTCCGCCGGAACGACCTATCTCGTGGAGATCGTCTACAAAGAGAACAAGGTCGTGATTCCGTACGATTTCGAAGGACTTGTTTTGCTCGCGGCTTACGACCCCTCGGGCCGTGAACTCGCGCGATCGGACCTTGAACAGACGGCGTTCGCGGTGGGAATGAGACTGGCGGCGAGCGTGGCCTTTTCCACGTTCGACGACCTGCTGAACGCCGCCGGCCGGCTGACGATTCATGAGGAAGGTTACGTCCTGCGGTTTGACGGCGGGCTGCGCGTGAAGCTCAAGGGCGAGGCCTATTGCCGGGTACATAAATTGATTTGCCATTGCACGCCCTTGGCGTTGTGGGAATCGATGATGCACGCCGAGGATTTGGATTCCAGACGGCACGAGTTGCCGGAGGAAATGCGCGTGGATTTTGATTCGATTCGGCGGTTGTTGTCGGCTCAGTTTGACGCCCTGGTCGATGAGGTGCGGGTAGGCCATGAGCGGACGACGGGACGCAACGATAAAGAGCTGGGGATGATTCTTCAGGATCCCAATCGCGACCTGACGGCGATGCAGGGAAAGTTTGTCTTTGCGTGCCGGAAGGGAAAATTCCTCGACGCCGTCCATGCCAAAGGCCCGTGGCGGGAAAAACTCTTCAAGTGCATGCGCCCCGACGGGAATCGCCTGAAAGGCTATGTCGCGTCCAGCGCGATGAATCGGTTTGCCGAGTCGAGCGAATCGTGAGGGCGCTATTTTTTGATTCCGTATCGCTGGGCGTGCAGGGAAATCCGGTATGAAATGAATTTCCACGGCGCGACGGTATACTTGCCGCCATGTCCGAACCCACCATCACGTGCCCCGGCTGCAAGATCGAGATCAAGCTCAATGAGTCGCTGGCGGCGCCGCTGATCGAGTCGACCCGGCGAGAGTTTGAAAAACGGCTCAGTCAGCAAAATACCGAAATCAACAAGCGCGAACAGGCGATCAAAGATCGCGAGACGCTGTTGGCGCAGGAGAAAGAAGCGGTCGATCAGAAAGTGATCGAGAAAGTAAAGCTTGAGCGCGGGAAAATCGCCGCCGAGGAGTCGAAGAAAGCCAAACTCGCGTTGGGGAATGATCTTGAGCAAAAAGTGCGCGAACTCGGAGAGCTTCAGGAAGTCTTAAAGACGCGCGACGAAAAATTGGCCGAGGCGCAAAAGGCGCAGGCGGATGTCATTCGTCAGCGGCGCGAGTTGGAAGACGCCCGCCGGGAGATGGATCTGACGGTCGAAAAACGGATTCAGGAAAATATCGGCGCGGCCAAGGCGGCGGTGAAGAAAGAAGTCGAGGAATCACTCGGCCTCAAAGTCTCCGAAAAAGAACAGACGATTCAGGCCATGCAGAAGCAGTTGGCCGAGGCGCAGCAGGCGCAGGCGGAGGTGATTCGCCAGCGCCGCGAGCTTGACGACGCGAAGCGCGAAATGGAACTGACGATCGAAAAGGGGATTCAGGAAAAGCTGGCGAAGGTAAAGGAATCGGCAAGGAAGGAAGCCGACGAATCGCTGGGCCTGAAGGTCTTTGAAAAAGAACAGATCATCCAAACGATGCAGCGGCAGATCGAGGAACTGAAGCGCAAAGCCGAGCAGGGATCGCAGCAGTTGCAGGGGGAAGTGCTGGAACTGCAACTGGAACTGATCCTCGGCGGAAAGTTTCATCTCGACCGTCTCGAACCGGTGCCCAAAGGAGAGCACGGCGGCGATATTCTTCATCGCATCATCGCCCCCACCGGAACCGGCTGCGGCACCATTCTCTGGGAAACCAAGCGGACTAAAAATTGGGTAGCCGGCTGGCTTCCAAAGCTCCGCGAAGACCAGCGGGCGGCCAAGGCCGAGATCGCCGTGTTGGTGAGCGCGCAGTTGCCGGAGGGAGTCGATACGTTTGACCAGGTTGACGGCATCTGGGTCACGCATCCGCGAAACGTGATACCGGTGGCGATGTGCCTGCGTAATATGTTGATGGAAGTTCAATCGGCCCGCCAGGCGAGCGAGGGACAGCAAACGAAGATGGAACTCATCTATCAATACCTCACCGGCGCCAAGTTCCGCCTTCGCGTGCAGGCGATCGTTGAATCCTTCTCGAACATGTCCGATGATTTGCAGAAAGAAAAACGAGCGATCACCAAACAATGGGAGAAACGCCAGCGGCAAATCGATATGATGATGGAAGCGACCGCCGGGATGTACGGCGAACTTCAGGGGATCGCGGGGAAATCGCTGCAGGAGATTCAGGGGCTGGATATGAATTTGTTGGAAGACCAGGCGGCTGGTTCCCGGCTTTCAAACGATGGCGCCGCGCGTTCGGTCGCGAATTAGGGAATGCGGCCGAAATAACTTTCGCGTTCCATCACAATTGGTTAGCCGCGACGCGAAGCGGAGCGATTTGCTTCGAGTGCGAACGTATTCGCGGGAGCGGCAAATCGGCCCGCTTCGCATCGCGGCTAATCCAGCGCAAGAAATGTGGAATTGAGTTTGTACGCATTCCGAGGAACCGTTTTTGGAGGTGTGCCATGTCCACCGATCGCCACTGTAATGCTTCGCGTGCGTCGCTCCAGAACGTGGTCCTGATGTTCGTCGCTGGCGCGCTTATGGCGCTCGCCGTTCCGATCGCCAAAGCCCAGTACGTTCCCGGAACTGTTTTTGGCAACTCGCCGGGCGTTTACCTTCGATTGGACGGGACGGTCAATGTCCGTCAGGCCGACGAGAAGGGGGAACTGGCCGCCATGCGAGCGCGGGTGAGGGCGACGGCCGACGCAACGGCCAAGGGGGAAAAGCTGGTCTACATCTCGCTTCCCAAACTTTTCGCCGAGGTTCGATCGCTGAAAACCGCCGGCAAGGAGATCCCCGAAGAATTGCGATTCCTTCATGGAATGACCCAGCTTCGTTATGTCTTCGTCTTCCCCGAGGATAAGGATATCGTGATCGCCGGGCCGGCCGAGCCTTGGCAGACGGTCCATGCCGAGGACGACTCGACGCAATATGTCGTCGGCAAACGGACCGGCCATCCGGTCATGCAGCTCGACGACATGATCGTCGCCTTCCGCACCGCCCTCGAAGGACGCGGCAACGTCTTCGGTTGCGGCATCTATCCGTCGCCCGATTCGATCAAGATCGCCGACGGCATCGCCCATCGCATGATCCGCAACACGCGCGCCGAGCGCATGGCGGCGTTGCAGGAAGGCCTGGGCCCGCAGGAGATTAGAATCTTCGGCACGCGCAACGACACGCGATTCGCCTACATATGCGTGGCGGCGGATTACGAGCTCAAACGGTTTGCGTTAAATCTCGACCATGCTCCCGTCGCCCATTTGCCCAGCGCCATCGACAACACGCGATCCGCCGCCAATAAGTTCTGGTTCGCCGCCGACTATGAACCGTTGCTCGTTTCCAAGGACGGAAATTCATTCCAAATCCGCGGTCAGCGTTTGGAAGTTCAGTGCGGCGCCTTTGATTTCGATCCGCGCGGCGCCACTCGCAGCGCGCAAAACTTCGCCGTCCAGTTCACCCGGCAGCTTCCCCTGCTCGCGACGGCGGTTCCGCTCTATGCCGAGCTGCAAAATATCGCCGACGAAGCGCTGCTCGGCAATCTGTTGCGCCACGATCGCGTGGCCGAAAAGATCGGCTGGGACAACGCCTGGATTTTCGACGACGCCGCCTGTCCAGTGGCGAAAATTCCAACCCCGAAACTCGCCCAAACACTCGTGTCGTACAGCAACGGCAGCATCGCCGCCGGGGGCGTTACGCTGGTCATGGGGCCGTATGTGAGCGAATCGGCGCGCCAGCCGGACGAGAACGGAACATTCGACGGCCCAACAAAGGAGCTTGCGGTTTTGCGGGCGGGTCATGACAAAAACGCTACCAGCGATTCGCCGACCACAAAGGGAATCTTTATGCTTCCCGCCAAGTGATTTCTCGGCGCGTTATTCAATCGACGATAAAGAATAATCTATGGCCCCAAGAACAAATCGAACGGATTCGTGGGACGCCGGTTCATTGGTGGCCACGTTTGCGCGGATGGATCCGCGAATGCAACTGGTCGTGGTTGCCCTGCTGGTCATCGCGGGGATCATTTTCGCCGCGGCATATCTTGATTCGACGCGGCCGGGAGGATGGTCATCATCGCCGGTATCGGTGCAGATGCTCTTGGGAAATCCCAGCGGCGTCACGACCGATTCGTCCAATCGCGATAATTATCTGATGGTCAAGCCTTACTACGCCTTGAGCTACAACAGCGCGAAAGGGATACCCAACTGGGTAAGCTGGCAGGTGACGTCGGCCGATCTTGGCGACGCGCCGCGCAAGCAGGTATTCGACCCGGACACCGCGCTCCCGGACGGCTTTTCGGTCATCACGCAGCGCGACTACAACGGCTCCGGTTTTGACCGCGGCCACATGTGCCCTCACAGCGATCGGGCGGCCAATCAGGAAATGAGCTTCGCGACGTTCGTCATGAGCAACATCATTCCCCAGGCGCCGAACGTAAACCGCAAGGCGTGGGAGCAACTGGAGAGCTATTGCCGGGAGCTCGTATCACAGGAGCACGATCATTTATACATTGTCTCCGGCCCGGCGGGCCAGGGCGGCCGCGGAAGCAGGGGATCGGCCCAAAGCCTCGCCGGGGGGAAGGTGACGGTCCCCGCCGAGTGCTGGAAAATCGTGGTGGTCGAGCCCGACGACGGCGGCGACGACATGGCGAACATAAGCCAGGCGACGCGCGTGATTACGGTGATTATGCCCAATGATCAGGATCAGGTCGGCGAGGAATGGGCCGGTTTTCGGACCAGCCCCGCAGCGGTCGAACGCGAAACCGGGCTGCATTTTTTCGATCGCGTGAGGCCGGATGTCGCCGGCGTTCTCCGGCAGAAAGTGGACGATCGGCCGATCCCGCGCCCAAGACCTCGCCGATATGGCGGGGAGTGATTTTTTCCGATGCGCGTCGTCCGACGCACGCGCGACGCCTTTCTAAAATGGGAGCATCAGTTTCATTTACCCATGACCGACACATTCCCTCATTCGGCGTCCGACGAAGAAATCGTGCGCGACCTCCAATCGGCGTCGGCCGAACTAAATTATCCCAGCGAGTCCGACTACCCGTTCGAGGCGTTTGTGTGGAAAGCGACGGAGCCGGACGCGCTGAAACAAATTCGGTCCGGCGCCCATGCGGACTCGAACGTAGTGGAGACTTCCGTCGACGATTTCTTCGCCGACTTGGTCGTGGGCGACGATGCACCTCAATTCGCCGAACTGCGGCGTGTCGTCGAATCGCGCCTCGCCGAGCCGCGCGTGTTGCGAATCGGCCATCTCGAAGTGAATGTATACCTCGTCGGCCGAACTCCCAATGGTTCGTGGGCCGGATTGCGAACAGTATCGGTGGAAACGTAATGGACGGATGGCGGCGTCACGCCGAAATTATTGCACCCCGCGCTGGCGAAGCTCGCGCAAAACCGCCTCGGTCACTTGCAAAACCTTGTCGCGCTCCATATTCCCCGTTCGCGGCGCGCATCCTTCGTCCGGGGCGTCGATCACGCCGAAGTCGGAGAGGATGCAACCTAAAACGCGCTTTAGCGCGACCCGATCGACTTTCTGTGTTTCGCTGAGCGGCTGACGTCCGGCGCCGAAGTTGAAGCCGCGAAGCTCGACGGCCGCACGAAATCCCTCCGGAAAATCAGCCGACTGAATCATGGCGTCGAAAAGCTCGATCAGCCGCAGTTGCAACGGCACTGCCGCTTTCAAATCGCCGCCGGTGGTCAAATCGAATATCTTGCGGGTGAGTTCCGGGACGATGCCGCTGGTGGCATGGGTGCCCCCGTCGGCGCCCATGACTAGCATGGGAACCAGCGCCGCCTCCCACCCCGTCAGGAAAGAAAACTCGGGCCGGACTGGCCGAATGGCGCTGATCATCCGGCACATAAACGTCACGTCGCCGCTGGAATCCTTAATCCCCACCACGCGCGGGAACTCGGCGAGCCGTCGAAGCGTCGGCAGATCGATCGGCGAGGCAAACATCGGAATGTTGTAGAGCGTAACGTCAATCGGCGAATGCAGCGCGATCTCCCGGAAATAGGCGTACACACTTTCGGGGCCCAGCCGAAAGTAAAACGGCGAGACGATGGCGACGGCGGTGGCGCCGTAGTCTTGATAAGTCTCGCAGGCCTTAATCGTCTCGGCCACGTTCGCTTCGGCCGCCCCCGCGAGCACGGGCACGCGGCCGTTGGATTGCTCGCAGACGATTTTGATGATTCGGCGGCGCTCTTCGACGGTGAAGCGGGTGAATTCGCCGGTCGATCCGTTGGGGTATAGGCCGTGAACGCCGCGCGCGATCAGCCAATCGACATAGCGCCGAAGCTCGTGTTCATCGATGTCGCCGCGCGCGTCAAGCGGAACGAGGTTCGGCGTGAAAATGCCGCGGAGTTTTTGAGCCATAGAGCGGCGAATATATCGCGAGGTGGCCGGTTCTACGAATCCGGCTCCGGTCTTATCGACGCGCTGGGCAACAGCGGCGGCAGGGCCGCGTAGGTAAACAGGACGTCGCATGCGGCCCTTTCAAGTGAGATCGTTTGCCATGACTCGTTATCTTTCGTACGCGGGGTTGATCGTCGCGCTAACCGTTTCCCACGCCGTCGGCGCGGCGGCGGACAAGGATCATCCCCTGGTTAATTCGCTGGGGATGCGATTTGTTTCCGTTTCGATTCCCGGCGGAAAGCCGGTGATGTTCAGCGTTTGGAAAACGCGCGTAAAGGATTTCGACGCTTTCGCGACCGACGCTCATTACGACGCCACCAAGGACATGTATTCCATGACTCCCGCCGGACGCGGCGATCGTAACGTCGCCAACTGGAAGGCGCCGGGGTTCGCTCAGACCGATTTGTTTCCCGTGTGCGGCGTGAGTTATGCGGATGCAGTCGCGTTTTGCGCGTGGCTCTCGAAGAAGGAGACCAGGCATTACCGTTTGCCGACCGACCATGAATGGAGTTGTGCCGTGGGGATCGGCGATAAGGAGCGTGCCTCGGACGGGCCGCGCGGCAATCATCGGAAAGTCGACGGCGTTTATCCCTGGGGCACGCAATGGCCGCCGCCCAAGGGTGCGGGCAACTACGCCGGCGAAGAGTGCCGCGGCGTGCCTACCCTGCCGAAAAATTACGGCGTGATCCCCGGCTATCGTGACGGGTTTGTCTTCACGTCGCCGGTCGGATCGTTTGACGCCAATTCGCTGGGCCTTTACGACCTCGGCGGAAATTTATGGGAATGGTGCGATGACTGGATGGACTCGGACCATCGCCACCGCGTACTCCGCGGCGGGTCGTGGGGCGATGACGCGGCGATCGCTTTGCTCGCCTCGTATCGTCGGCACGAATTGCCCACGGATCGCGGCGTTGTCTTCGGCTTTCGCGTAGTGCTTGAAGAGTAAAGCGTTTCGCAAGTGCCGCTGCGTCTACGGCCTTCGAAGCAGTTGTCAGGTTGTTCGTGCGTCTCTGCGTTTAGCGGCCCCGCTTGCGGGGCGTTTTTCGCGACGTAAGGTCGCTTCACCAACATGAGAAATGCTCTAAATAACCTTGCGCGATTACGCGCTCTACTCCCTCGCCCGGTATTCCGGGAGAGCGTCTGTGTAAAAAATCAAGTAGGAAAAGCGGTTAATTTTGGATTCCAATGCTGATTGGTTTTGACCATGACGTTGATGATTGCCAGC
Organism: Tepidisphaeraceae bacterium; assembly: GCA_035551995.1. Lineage (GTDB taxonomy): Bacteria > Planctomycetota > Phycisphaerae > Tepidisphaerales > Tepidisphaeraceae > RYN-428. The sequence goes on along the minus strand of DASZME010000032.1, from coordinate 5,916 downwards.
AGCTTGCGCATGCAGGCTGTGACGATGAGCTTAAAGGGCTTTCCAGCCGTCTTGAGCCGGTCTGCGAACGCCTTGACCTTCGGATTGCAGCGCATGGCGTTGAAGGCGGCCATGTAGAGCGTGGTGCGGACGTCGGCTCTTCCGCCGCGGATGTGGCGTTGTCCGCGCATGGCGCCGGAGTCACAGTTCATCGGGGCCACGCCGACGAGGGCTGCGATCTCCTGGCGGTTGAGCTTGCCCAATTCCGGCAGATCGGTCACCAGTTGATTGGCGGTGTCTGGGCCGATGCCCGGCACGCTGTCGAGGATCTGGCTGACGTTTCGCCATTGGTCGTCGGATTCGATCAGGCGGGCGATGCCGCGGTCCAGGTCCTGACATTCCTGATTATTTATCAAAATAGCGAACCCGCTTGCCGGGCGTTATATGTCGGTTTCGATCGCTTCTTAAATTGGAATAAAACCCCGCGCAATCGCGTCCGCTAAACAAGGCGTTATCACAATATATGAAAACACGATTTCTCATCGCTGCCTTGCTCATCATGATCGGCTCGACTTTGCGCGCCGCGCCGGCGCCGTCGGATCAACCGGCGCCTCCGGTTCTGGAGCCGTTAAAGGCCAAGATCGGAAGGCACTATGCTTTCAAGGGAACGGTTCTTTCATTCAGGGCCGAAGCGCCGATCACCGCGGAACAATGGAAGTCCATCGAAGGCCTCGGCATTCGCCTGATCGTCACCGGCGGCAAAGGGATCGACGACGCGGCCGTCGAACGATTGGCCAAACTTGATCCGGAGGGTCTGATTCTGGACGGTTCGGCGCTCACCGACGACGGCTGCAAATATATCGCCGAAATGAAGTCGCTCCGCTGGCTCAATGTCGGTCACACGACGCTCGGCAAGAACGGCTTTTCCGGAGCGGGATTCGCCAGGCTTAAGTCACTGCCGAATCTCGAAAAGCTTGGATTCGGTGGCACCGGCGCAGGGGACATCGCGATGGATTCCATCGGCGAACTGACCCAGCTCAAGGAATTTTCCAGCTGGCACACGCATTTCACGCTGGAATCGAATATCGCCTTTCCCAAGCTCATCCACCTGACGACCCTCACGCTCGGCAACAGCATGCCGGCCTGGGATGGAAAGCCCCGGCGATTGAGCCTCACCGACGCGACGCTGCCGATGATCGCGCAGATGACGGCCCTGGAACACCTGACGCTGATGCAGGCTCGTTTCACGTTGCCCGGGTTGAAACAGCTTAAGGCGTTGCCGCGGCTGAAGACGTTGAATTTGCAAAATGTCGAGATGACGCCGGCGGAAGTCGAAAAACTTCGCGCCGAACTGCCGGCGGTAAAGATCGATTACAAGCCGTTGACCGAAGAAGACCAAAAGAAGCTTGAAGACTTCCTCACCCATCGTTGAAAAAGAGCGACATGACCCGGCAAATAAAAAATATACGTCAACTTTCGGCGTGCGCCATGGCCGCGATGTCTCTGTCGATCGCGGGGATGGCGCGGGGAGCGGAATTGCCGCCGGCGGCGCGCGCCTTCATTACGTCGCGTTGCACGGAATGCCATGACGCCGACAGCAAGAAGGGCGGCTTGGATCTGACGGCGTTGCCGGTGGGTCTGGACGATCCGGCGCTGGAGGCGAAGTGGACGCTGGTGTACGACCGCGTGCAGCGTGGGGAGATGCCGCCGAAAAAAAAATCGGTCCCGCCGGCCAATGAGCGTGACGGGTTTCTTCGATCGCTCGGCGGAATACTTTCCGCTCACGACGCCGCGCGCGAGGCGGCCACGGGCCGGGTGGTGATGCGCCGCCTGAACCGCGCGGAATATGAAAATACCGTCCACGATCTCCTGGGAATCGACACGCCGCTGGCGTATTTGCTGCCGGAAGACGCGACCGCTTTTGGCTTCGACAACGACGCCGAAGCGCTTCGGCTTTCGGTCAGTCAGATCGAGTCGTATCTCAACGCCGCCGATACCGCGCTGGACGCGGCGCTGAATCTGGGCCCTGATCCCCGATCGACTCGGCGTTTCTCCTACCTGGATTTGCCGGAGATCCGCGACATCCTCGACAAACCGCAAGGCTTCTCGAACAACGACGGCACGAAATTTCAAAAAGTCATCGGGTCGGTGGGAGACGCGGTCGTCGTTTACACCAACCAGACGTTTGGCCCGACATTGATCCGCGCCTGCCGCGCGCCGATCGCCGGGACATATCGGGTGCGGATGTCGGCGTTTGCGCATCAGGCGGCGGGCGGTCCGGTCGTGGTCGCCAAAATGATGATGAACAACTTTCAGACAAGCCGTGCGCTTGGCAGTTTTGATCTGCTGCCGGAAAAGCCGCGGATTTTAGAGACGACCACGCGCATCGACGAGGGATGGATGTTCCTCGTCAGCGCCACGGGATGCGATGAAATCGCTCGCGACGGCAGCAAGCTCCGCGACGTGGGCGCGGATCAATTCAAGGGTCCGGGGATCGCCGTGCAGTGGGTGGAAATCGAGGGGCCGCTGCTGGAATCGTGGCCGCCGCCTTCGGTTCGGCGGGTCGTGGGGGACGCGCCGGCGATCAAACTCCTGGCCAAGCCGCGCCGGCGCCTGGCGTATGAAGTGGTGTCGTCGGATCCGCAATCGGATGCCGCGAAGGCGGTCGCCGGTTTTGCGGCGCGCGCCTTTCGACGTCCGGTGACGCCGGCCGATACCGTCCCCTATACCGACTTGGCGCGCGACGCCCTGGCGCATGGCGCCACGTTCGAAAACGCCGTGCGCCGCGGATGCAAAGCGGTTCTCACCTCGCCGGAATTTATTTTTTTGCAGGAGAGCCGCGGACCTGTTCAGGCGGCGCAAGACCGGCGTCTAAACGATTATGAACTGGCTTGTCGCCTTTCGTACTTCCTCTGGAGTTCGATGCCGGACGACGAGCTGTTGCGCCTGGCCGGGCAGGGGAAGCTAAAAGACCCCGCCACCCTCCGCGCCCAGACCGAACGCCTTCTCGCCAGCCCCAAGGCACACGCCTTTACGAAAAACTTCTGCGGCCAATGGCTCAACCTCCGGGCGATCGACGACACGATGCCCGACGCCCGCCTTTATCCCGAATACGACGGCCTCCTCAAGGAAGCGATGATCGGCGAGACCGAAGCTTTCTTCGACGAAATGCTGAAGGAGGACTTGGGCGTGTCGACGCTGATCGACTCCGATTTCGCCATGCTCAATCGCCGTCTGGCCGAGCATTACGGCATCCCCGGCGTCGTCGGCGAAGCGTTCCGAAAAGTCACCCTTCCGCCCGGCAGCCATCGCGGCGGAATTATGACGCAGGCCAGCGTCCTCAAAGTGACCGCCAACGGCACCGTCAGTTCCCCCGTCGTTCGCGGCGCCTGGGTGGTCAAGCGCATTCTCGGCCGCCAGTTGCAGCCCCCGCCGCCCGACGCCGGCGCCATCGAGCCCGATACCCGCGGCGCCACGACCATCCGCGAACAGTTGGCCAAACACCGCCGGTCCGCAAGCTGTTCGGTGTGTCATCAGTACATGGACCCTCCCGGTTTTGCCCTCGAGAACTACGACGTGATCGGCGGATGGCGCGACTGGTACCGCGTTCAGGGAAACACCGCGCCCTCCGTGGAATTCGTCGATCGAACGACCGGGAAAAAAATCTACGTTCGCAAAGGCCCGGCCGTCGATCCCAGCGGCCAGCTGACCGATGGCCGAAAGTTCGCCGACATTGACGAGTTGAAGAAACTGTTGCTCGATCAGCGCGTGGACGTCGCAAGAAATCTGACGAATAACCTGATTACTTACGCCACGGGCGCCAACGTTACGTTCGCCGACCGCGCCGACGTGCAGAAAATTTTGACCGACGCCCAACCGCATTCCTATGGCTTGCGCACGTTGGTGCATGAAATCGTACAGAGCCGCCTGTTTCAAACGAAGTGAGCGATCGAACCGGCGACGTCATCAATGGTAAAAGCTTGTTCACTGTACTTGCGCGCGTACGCGATCGACTCTCTCGCCCGGTACTCCGGGGAAAAGGTTGGCGTGGGGGTTTTTCGAAGCGATGCAAGTCGCGTAAAATCCCGCCCGGTCAAGAAAACCCTCGCCCTGTCCTCTCCCGGATTACCGACGGATTTCCGGGAGCGGGTATTAAAAAATTCGCGCGGAATTGCGCAGGTTATTTAGATTACGCTCCCGCAGAACCCAATTCTGTTTCACCAGGCTCCGCGATCAAACCGACAATCCAATCCAACCCCCGTGGACGCCTGGGCACATAACTTAAAATTCTAAAAATCCATCGCAGCGGCGCAGCCGCGTTCATATCGACTCGTTGCCAATTCTGGCGACATTTTCATCGCGTCCAACAGGTGACATTTTCACTGCGTTACGACACTCTAAGCGACGCGCTGTTGACATGGTTTGCCTCAACCTTAGCATCAGCGCCATTTGACTTCTCAAGGAGATTTATCATGGCAAAGAAGACCGTTACGGATATCGACGTCAAGGGAAAACGGGTCCTGATGCGGGTGGATTTTAACGTTCCGCTCGAAGGGGCCAGGATCACCGACGATCGACGGATCGCCCAGGCGCTGCCGACGATTAAGAACGTGCTCGATCGCGGCGGACGCCTGATCCTCATGTCGCACCTGGGTCGGCCCAAGGGCGGTCCGGAAGCCAAGTATTCACTTAAGCCCGCCGCCGATCGGCTCGGCGAATTGCTCGGCAAGCCGGTGAAATTCGCCGCCGCGTCGATTGGTCCGGAAGTGGAGAAACAGGCCCGGGAACTGGAGGACGGGCAAGTGCTCCTTCTGGAAAATGTCCGCTTCCACAAGGAAGAAGAAAAGAACGAATCCAACTTCGCCCAGCAGCTTGCCCGGCTTGGCGACGTCTATATCAACGACGCCTTCGGCACCGCCCATCGCGAACACGCCAGCACGTTCGGCGTGCCGCAAGCGCTGGCGGGCAAGCCGCGCGGGATCGGCATGCTCATTCAGAAAGAGCTCAAATACCTCGGCGAAGCCGTCAGCGCGCCCGCCCGGCCGTTCGTCGCCATTCTCGGCGGCGCCAAGGTCTCGGACAAAATAAACGTCATCGAGCAACTTCTCGCAAAATCCGATATTTTGCTCATCGGCGGCGCCATGGCGTACACCTTTTTCCTTGCCCAGGGCAAGGAAGTGGGAAAGAGCCTGGTCGAGCGCGACAAGGTCGATTTGGCCAGGACCCTGTTGGCCAAGGCGGGGGGAAAAATCAGGTTGCCGGTGGATACGATCGTTTCCGACAAGATGACCGACGACGCCCAGACCCAAATCGTCGAAGGGAACATCCCGGCGAATCTGGAGGGCTTTGACATCGGGCCCAAAACGCGCGAATTGTACAAAGCCGAAATCGCCAAGGCCAAGACGGTGATCTGGAACGGCCCGATGGGCGTGTTCGAGAAAAAGCCATTTGCCGAGGGAACGCGCGTGGTCGCCCAGGCGGTCGCCGACGCGACCTCTCACGGCGCCATCACCATCATCGGCGGCGGTGACTCGGCCGCCGCCATCGAGCAAATGGGCCTTGCCGACAAGGTCAGCCACGTCAGCACCGGCGGGGGGGCTTCGTTGGAGTTTTTAGAGAACGGGCATTTTTCGACGCTGGATATCCTGGACTGAACTTCTTCGGCGAAAGATTGTTATCCACGAAGGACACGAAGGGCACGAAGAAGAGAAGAGAGTCTGGAAAGGGTTCTTTAGTAAAATTTTGCGCCGGCGAGGAGTTATTGGTGGCTTGAGATGGAGACACGACGGCGTGACCTATTGAACTTCCCCCCGTATGGCGGGCGCGGGGAACGAACAGCATAATCGCTGTTAAGGAGTTCGTCATGGCAAGAAGGAAGTTCACGCGTGAGTTCAAGTTATCTGCCGTCCAGTTGGTCAATCAGCAAGGCTACACGGT
>DASZME010000031.1:0-51991 GCA_035551995.1 Tepidisphaeraceae bacterium | reverse complement strand
GATCTTGCAACGCATCTTGCCGCAGCAGGGACAGGCTTTCTGGTCTTCGGGAAGATCGTGCTCCTTGCGATCGCGCGGCAGGTCCTCGGGAAAACGCCTGCGGCCGTGCGGCGTCTTCACGGGTTTGGATGCAGTTGCGGCAGCCGGGGGCTGAGGAACTGGAGTCAATGGCGTTGGCGGCTGCGATTGAAGCTGGCCGAGCATCTCGGCGAACAGCGCCAGTTGATTGGGATCCAGCTTCTCGCTGGAGCGGCCATACAGCTTCCGCAGCAGCTCGTGGAGCTGATGTTCCAGTTGCGAGTTGTTGCGCTGGACATGGCGGAGTTGATCGAGAAGCTGGCCGATCATCGCGTGGCACGCGGCCACATCGGCAGGCAGCGAAACCAGAGCCTCGGACAAGATGGGACGAGTCGCGACATCCATGTCCGCCGTTGCATCCATTGTGGGCGCGACTCTATCAATCCATGCCGCCGGGCGCAACCCCCGGCGCCATTTTTTCCGGGAATGATTCGATTATTTTTCACCGCTTCAATCGCGGCGAGCGTTTGATGCTCTTCAAGTCGATGCCTTCCAGCAGCATCGCCATCTCGCTGGCCTTGATCTCCACGCCCGCCGCCCCGGCTTGCGCGGCGGGAAAGCGAAACGTCCCTTCTTCAAGTCTCTTGTACCAGAGACAAAAACCGTCTTTGTCCCAGTAGAGAATCTTCAGGCGGTCGCCGCCGCGCGAGCGGAAGACGAACAGGCTGCCGTCCAGCGGATCCTGAACGAGCGAAGATCGCACCATCTCCGCCAGGCGGTCAAAACCCCGGCGCATGTCCGTTGGCAAGGTGCAGAGAAAAATCCGCGCGACCGAAGCGCGGTCCATCTCCCCCAGCGTGGGAAGCTTCAGCATGGCTTTGCCTCCCGCTTCGACAAGCTCATGGGCGCCAGAACGGCAACCACCCTCGCCAGCAACGCCGCGTCGCAGCCGGCGCGGATCAGCAACCGGCGACAATCGGGAAAAACCAATTCCAGCGGAGCCTCGCGTTCGACACGCGCACCGACGGCATGTTCAACGGCGGCCGCCGGCGCCGGCGCCGCATGCACCTCGACAAACGCCAACGCCGGCGTTTGGGCAATCGCCCGATGGTCGCGACGCCGGATCTCCCGCCGCCAAAAGTAGAATGCCGTTTCCTTGAGCGCTTCACGCTCGCAAAACGCCCGCACGGTTAAGCCGCTGCGCGTTTGATGCGAGAGACGTTCCCGCCAGAAGGATTCTTTCTTCGGATCCCGACCACGCCGCGCCGCGGAATTGTTCGATTTGCTCATCCCGGCATCGTGCAATGACCGCTCAGAACTTTGTATATGGCGTTCGCCGGACGCTTACGCACAATTGCCGCGCACGGCTATCTCACGCCCAAACAAGCGGCAGAGTTCACCAACATCAGCGTTCATGAGCTTGAACGGCTACGCCGCGAACGCCGTGGGCCAAGGTTCAATCTCGTCAGCTCTCGCCTCATCCGTTATTCGGTCTTGAGGTGTTGGGTGCGTGGCTCGATTCATTCGCCGTTGGTAGCACTTCCGACGCTCGCGAGCGCGAGGCGGTGGCACGTGCATAACGACACCCCGAAGTCTGATATGAATAAAAAAATGGCTCCCGGTGACGACGGGAGCCAAATAATCGAAACCGTTCAAGGAACCGAACAAGAGCAATTATCCAATAACGGCTGTTCGGAGGCAAGCGGAATTCCTCTTCCCGATTATGCCAGATCAGTTGATTTTCTCCGGCGGTTTCACCCTGGGCGATTCTGGGTATTAACGGCTATCTCATTGGACAAGCGATCCATTGACACCAAAACATTTGGTGCCGATTCGGTCGCGGAATGTCTGAGATGGTTGGAAACTTAGGGCGCATCGCGGAATCCTACTTTTCCGTCGGCGAAGTGCCCAAGAAGGTGATGAAGAAGGCTGAGCGCACTGATATCGCCAACGTCTGGTGGCTGCATGTCGATGTTGATCCGCGAGCCGGGGAAGACGTCGCGGCGGAACAATCGCGCATTCCCGCGTTGCTACAGGCGTCAAAGAATCTGCCCCCGCCGACAGTAATCGTCTATTCCGGTGGCGGATACAGGCGTTCTGGAAACTAGACAACCCCATTCCGATCGACGGTGATCTAGCCAAAGCAGAAGATGCCGCCCGATACAACCTCCAAATTGAAATCTTTCTCGGTGCCGACAATGTCCACAACATTGATCGCATCATGCGAATTCCCGGCACGCTGAATCGTCCGGACGAAAAGAAGATCGCGAAAGGTCGTAAACTCGCAGTCGCGGAAGTAATCGAGTGGCACGACGAGCGGGTTTAAGGACAGCAAGTCTTGCCAGGCGCGGAAGTCAGCCACAACGCAGCCAAGCCAAATATCGGTACGACCGCAACAGGGCCAAGAAGCAGAACGTCGCCTTCGACGCTCTGTGCACTACGCCGGGAGTCTCGCTTGGCGGTAATACTTCAAGTATCTTGGCCGCACCTGGCAGGTGATGACGCAGGCGCTCCCTTCAGGGCCGCCGCGGCTCGAGTCGCCGATTTCACGGCGCGCAGCGCCGGCGCCGCCATGGCCCTGCTTGGTTTGGTGGTGGATTTGAAGGACATCGTCGTCGCCGACCTCAAACGAGCGAGTGATGTGTCATAGGAGGGATAACTCAACCCGCGTCTGAAATCCGTCTGCGTCTCTTCGCTCAGTTTTTCACGCGACGTCCTCCCTGGCACGGCCGTTGCCGGAATCTTGTTATATTGAAAATCGAACAAATCAAAATCGAAGATTTGCGAGTGGCGACCTATCGCATTCCGACGGATCAGGCGGAATCCGACGGAACGCTGCAATGGGACCACACGGATGTGGTCGTGATTCATGTCGGCGCCGCAGACGAGATTGGATTGGGATGGAGTTACGCTTCGCCGGCGGCGGCAAAGTTCGTTGATTCGATTTTGCGACCCGCGGTGGTAGACCACGCGGCATCAAGGATAGAAGCGACCTGGCAGCGGATGAATCACCAGCTTCGCAATGCCGGGCGGCCCGGCGCCGGAATGATGGCGGTTGCCGCCGTCGATGTGGCCCTGTGGGACCTGAAGGCGAGACTTCTTGGCGTTTCACTGGTGGAGTTGTTTGGCGCCGCCCGCGACGCGGTCCCGATTTACGGCAGCGGCGGCTTTACCAGCTACAGCGACGAAAAACTGGCGGAGCAGTTGGGCGGATGGGCGAGGGAGGGAATCGGCCGCGTGAAAATGAAAGTCGGCCGCGATGCGTCCGCCGATCCGGGACGGGTGGCGATTGCGCGACAAGCCATCGGCTCAAAGGTGGAGTTGTTCGTCGACGCGAACGGCGCCTATTCGCGAAAGCAGGCATTGTCGATGGCCGAGCGCTTCGCCGGCGAATCCAACGTCTCGTGGTTTGAAGAGCCGCGGCCATCGAATGATCTGGACGGATTGCGGCTTTTGCGCGATCGTGGGCCGGCGGGAATGGACATTGCCGCCGGCGAATATGGAGATACGCCCAGCTACTTCCTTCGCATGCTGCAAGCCGGCGCGGTCGATTGCCTCCAGGCGGATGCCACGCGCTGCGGCGGATACACCGGCTTCATGAAGATCGCGGCGCTCTGTGAAGCATTCGAGATGCCACTGTCCGCACATTGTGCGCCGCAGCTGCATGCGCACGTCGGATGCGCGGTTCAATCCCTTCGCCATGTCGAATATTTTCACGATCACAACCGGATCGATCGAATGCTCTTCGACGGGGCGCTTGATCCCGTCGAAGGAACGTTGCGTCCGGATCGAACGCGCCCCGGCCACGCAATGAGCTTCAAAACCGCCGATGCCAAGGCGTTTGTCATTTCGTGAGTCTCATCCGTGCGGGATAAGACTCTCAACCATTCCCTTGACCGCCTGTTTGATGATCCCAGCCTCATTCGGATCGCCGCGGAGTATGGTTTCCGTGAAATTTTTCGCCTGTTGCAGCGTGATATGCGGCGGAATGGTCGGCGTGTCCGGATCAGACAGCGCCTCCAGTATGACGGGACGATCGCTCGACAGCGCGCGATCCCACGCATCGGCCAGTTGTTCGGGCTTATCCACGCGGATGCCGCGGAGACCGATCGAGTCGGCAAAGGCGGCGTAAGGGAAATCCGGAAGCTCCTGGCTTGGCGTGAACCGAATGTCGCCCATCATGATCCGCTGTTCCCAAGTGACCTGATTGAGATCGCGATTGTTGAGGACAAGGGTAATCCAGCGCGGATCCGACCATTCCTTCCAATATTTGGCGACGGTAATGCAGGCGTTCAGCCCGTTCATCTGCATGGCGCCGTCGCCGGTGACTGCGATGCAAACGCGGTCCGGAAAACAGAATTTCGCGCCCACGGCATACGGGACAGCCGCGCCCATCGACGCAAGATTACCGCTGCCGCTGGCCATCATTCCCCGCCGAATTTTTAGATCGCGCGCGTACCAGTTGGCGGTGGTGCCGCTGTCCGCCGCCAGGATACAGCGGTCGGGCAGTTTTGGACTCAATTCCCAAAATACCCGCTCGGGATTCAACAGCCCGTTGGCGCCATCCGTGTGCGCTCGGGCTTCGACGACTTTCCACCAATCCTTCACGCCGGCGATGATATCCTCCTGCCAACCGCGATCAGTCTTGCGTTTGATCAGCGGCATGAGGGCGGCAAGGGTCTGCTTCGCGTCGCCCTTCATGTTCACCTCCATCGGATACCGCAGGCTGAGCAACCGCCCGTCAATGTCGATCTGCACGCCCTTGGCCTGTCCGCGCTTGGGATAAAACTCGCCGTACGGAAAGCTGCTGCCGATGACCAGTAGCGTGTCGCACTCTTGCATCAGGTCCCAGCTCGGCTTGCTGCCGAGCAATCCGATGTGACCCGTGCAATACGGCACTTCTTCGGGAACGACGGCTTTGCCCAGCCAGCTTTTGCTGATACCGGCGCCGAGCAAGTCGGCGATCTGCAAGACTTCATCCTGTGCGTTAAGAGCCCCCTGGCCGACAAGAATCGCCACTTTCTTGCCGGCGTTTAATACATTGGCCCCAGCCGTCAGATCAGCCGTATGCGGGATCATGTACGGCACGGGGCAGCCGATGCCGCTGAGGGCATGATCATGCTTCTGCGGCGGTTCGGGAACGGCGGTCTCTTCCTGGATATCCTTGGGAAAAATGAGACATGTAACGCACTTCTGGTCCATCGCGATGCGAAACGCGCGATCGACGCAATGCCGCACCGCCGCCGGGCTCATTACCGTGATGCAATATTCGTTGGCTACGTCCTTGAACAGCGATTGCAGATCCACTTCCTGCTGATATTGGCTGCCGATCGCGGTGGTAGCCGACTGGCCGACGATGGCGACGACCGGCTGGTGATCCATCTTCGCGTCGTACAGGCCATTGAGGAGATGAATGGCGCCGGGTCCGCTGGTGGCCATGCAGACGCCGACGGTCCCGGTAAATTTCGCGTGCGCCGAGGCCATGAACGCGGCCAGCTCCTCGTGGCGCGCTTGAACGAACCTCGGCTGATCTCCGTTCTTGCGCAGCCCGGCGATCAGGCCATTTATTCCGTCCCCGGGGTAGGCATAGATGCGCTCGACTCCCCACTCCTGCATGCGTTGCATAACATATTGGCCGACTGTGATAGCCATGGTGTAATTTCCTAAAAGATGTTTTCAAGTAGTCACGATGATTTCCCGGCCGTCGAACGATCGACGTCGATCAGCGCCAGTCCGAACTCGGGGCGAAACATTTTGCGTAAGTGCGCGGGCGCTTCGCTGACGATCAGTTCCAGCGTGGGTAGAACGCGTCCGCTTCGCAGATGGCCGCCATGCGCGCCGCCATCTTTTTTTGCGACGCAGATATGGGCGTGCACCGAAGGCTTGCCGTCCGATTCCGCGATGTCGCCGATCAAGCTGAGCACTTCGACTTGTTCGTCGATCTCGATCGGCCGGTACTGGCGAGTTTGCAAATCGAACCATGCCACCGTCACCCGGGCGAACGCGCCGATGCCGGTGAAATGGGCCGCCGCCAGAGATTGCTCGGCGGCAAATTGGTTGAGGCCGGCAATCGCTTCGTCGTCCGCGTCAAAGACCACGACCCACTCGCGCCGGCCGTCGCTGTCACTGAGCAGTTTCGCTTTCATTGCATCGCCTCCTTGACGCCAACCCGGTCACCAGCCAGTTCATTAGGAATTACTTTCGTATTTTGCCCCGCGGGCACGCAAACGAATCGATCGGATCACGAGAAATATCCTCCGTTCCGAGCGTTCGGTTTACCGCGCATTAGGTATGCCGTCAGGCCGATTCCCGCAATCAGTAATCCACCGAGCAGACCGGCGCGATGCTCGGTGGCCCACAACTGCGCGCTGAACCGGCACGCCGTATCGTCGAACGGCCCATGCGACCCATGATCTCCGGGAAGCGGACGCCAGAAATTATCCGGCTGATTGGGGTCGGCCGGCTCGGGGAGCATTGATCCTTCCCACGCGGCCTTGGCCAAATAGTGGTCCAGCAGGCCAGGTATAACCTTCTCGCCGAGCGTCGCCTCGACGGTGGTATAACCAACCATCACTTCGCGTCGATTGTGTTCGACGGCGAACAGGATCGCCTTGGCGGCGACTTCAGGTTGAAAAATAGTCCCGGTCGGCCGCGCCTTGTGCGGCATCTTATTTTTCGTCCAGACGAACTGAGTGGTATTCAAAGCCGGCATATTCACCACGGAAACGCGCACGTCGCTTCCCTGGTGAATCAACTCGCTCCGAACCGACTCGGTGAATCCCTGGATCGCGTGTTTGCTGGCGCAATACGCGCTTTGCAACGGGATCGAGCGAAACGCGAGAGCCGAGCCAACTTGTATAATCACGCCGCTGTTGCGCGGAAGCATCCGCTGCAGAGCGCAACGCGTGCCATGCACGTTTCCAAGAAACGTCACATCGACAATGTGCCGAAACTCCTCCGGCGTCATCTTCATAAACGGGCTGTACATCGAGACCATTGCATTATTGATCCACAAGTCGATTGGTCCGAACTCGCGCTCCGCCGCGTCGGCCGCGGCCTGTACCTGATCGAATTGGCTCACATCGGTGGGGACGACGAGCGCCTTTCCACCGCGACTTTCGACGTCTCGTTTCGCTCCTTCCAATCCCTCGCGTCCGCGCGCAAGCAAGACCACCCGCGCGCCGCGCTCGCCGAGCATGCGCACGGTCGCGCGACCCACGCCGCCGGACGCGCCGGTAACCACCGCCACCGTTTCGTTCCCGATTTGCATTAGAGCGCTCCATTTCCGAAGTGGCGCGAATCTCGGCGGTCGGCGCAATACCGCCCTATGGCGATCGCCGCAACCACTCCCACGCCCAGACCGATCAACGTTCGCGTCTTTGCGATTCGCTGGGCTCGATTTCGAGCCTCCAGGACGCCGGCTTCCGGACGTTTACCGGCACGGGGAACCTTGTTGCGCAGCGCCATGTGCAGCACCTGGGCGGTATGCAACGCCGTGCGGTTTGTCTGCTGTTCGATTTGTTCCTGACAACTGAATCCGTCGGCGACGATAAGCACGTCGTCGCCGGCCTCGCGTATTTCCGGCAATAACACGCGCTCCCCGGCGGCGACGCCAACCTCGTAGTGCCCGTTTTCCTTTTCATAGCCGAAGGCGCCGGCCATTCCGCAGCAGCCGGCATCCGGCGCCTTGTGCTCGATCCCCATCTTTTCGAAAATTTCCTTCGTGGCAAAAAGTTTTCCGAACTCCTTGTCGTTCAACGTGTCGATGGCCTTTTGATGACAGTGGCCATGTAAAATGGCCCTGCGATTCAACCGCGGAATTGGATAGTCAGGGGCGTAGGATCGGAGAAAATCGGTCAGCGTAAACGTGAGCGACTTGAGGCGTTTGGCGTCTTCGTCGTTGGGAAGGATGTTGCTAAGCTCATCTTGAAACGCGGCCCAGCAACTTGGCTCCAGCACCACCATCGGAACGCCGGCCGCATACCAGGGCCGCAACTTTTCCAGCAGATCGATCCACCAACGCCTGGCCATTCCCAGGAAGCCGTAATCGTAAAGCGGCCTGCCGCAACAGACATCCGCCGTCGGCACTTCGACGCGAAAGCCGGAGTCTTCCAGAACCTCCGTCGCCGCAATGGCCACATCCGGATGAAAGTGATTGTTGAAGGTGTCGGCAAAGACCACGACCGGCGCCCCGGCCGGGTTCCTCGGCTCGCGAGCGGCGAACCAATGCTTGAAGGTCGAAGGCGCAAACGGCGGAATCTTTCGCTTGGGATGTACGCCGGCGACGTATTTGGCGATGACGTTGAGTCCCGGCGTTTGCGTGAAAAGATTCGCCAGCGACGGCGCCATCGACGCGACCGTTGACCAGAGATGAATCCATCCGAACGCATAGGCATGGCGCGGGCGAATTTGTCCCTCGTAGTAATGACTGAGAAATTCCGCCTTGTACGTCGCCATGTCTACGTTGACGGGGCACTCGCCTTTGCACCCTTTACAGGAGAAACACAGGTCCAGGGCGTCTTTAACTTCTTCGCTCTTCCACCCGTCCTGAATGATTTCGCCATTCATCATTTCAAAGAGCATGCGGGCCCGGCCGCGCGTCGAATCCTTCTCTTCCCGCGTCACCATGTAGGAGGGGCACATCGTGCCGCCTCCTTCCCGCCGACACGCGCCCACGCCGACGCATCTCAACGCCGCCCGCGCGAAACTATGTCGATCGGCCGGGTAAGAGAAATGCGTCTGTGGCTGCGGCGGGTTGTAGTCAGGTCCGATCCGCAGGTTTTCGGTCATTCCGTATGCGGGGCCGTCAAGGTTGATCACCTTGCCGGTGTTCATCCGGTTGGTCGGATCCCAGATTCGCTTGAACTCCTTGAACGCCTCGAACAGCTCCGCCCCAAACATCTGCGGCAGAAATTGTCCGCGGGCCTGGCCATCGCCATGTTCGCCGGACGCCACGCCGCCGAACTTGACGACCAATTCAACGGCCTCGTTCATAAACCGCTGGTATTTCTCGATGCCGGGTGTCGTGTAAAGGTCAAAGGACACGCGGCAATGAATGCAACCCTGTCCCATGTGTCCATAAAGCGACGGGTTGTAATCATACTTATGAAAGAGCGAACGAAGCGCTCGCAGATACTGCGGCACCGCTTCAACCGGTACCGCCGAATCCTCAAAGCCAGGCCAGGTATCCGGATGCCCCGGCACCCAGGCGGTACTGCCGAGCGCTCCTTCGCGTACTTTCCAGATCATTTCCTCCTGTTTGGGACTATCATACAGTTTCATGTCGATCGGCGCGCGGTCGCCTAAGCCCTTCACATGGTCCATCATCCGGCGCGCCTGATCGTCGGTGTCTACTTTTGAATCGCCGCCGAATTCCACCAGGAGAAACGCCGGACCCTCTGGCAAAATCGCGAGGCTGGCGCTTTCATCCCCCTTTTCCTTGACGTATTGGAACAGAAGTTCGTCGATTCCCTCGCATGCCGTCGGATTGAATTTTAATACTTCCAGCGCGCATTCGGCGGCCGTATAGATGTCTTTAAATCCGAGCATCACGACGCTTCGTGATTTGGGAGCGGGAATCAGAAGAAGCGTCGCTTCGAGGATCGTCACCAGCGTAGATTCCGAACCGACCAGCGCCCGTGCGACATTGAAACCATTCTCCGGCAGCAGGTCATCGAGGTTGTACCCGGACACCCGGCGTTCGAGTTTGGGAAATTTCTCGCGGATGACCTGGCCATACCGATCCACCAGCGCCTTGAGCCCGGCGTAGATCGCTCCGTGGCGGCCGCCGCCGCGAATGTGGGCCGCGAGTTCTTCGGGCGACGTTGGGCCGACGTGAAGGCGGGAGCCGTCATATAGAAGAACGTCCAGCGCGTGGGTGTTATCGCTCATTCGCACGCCCAGGCCGTGCTTTTTACTAAGCAGCGAATGACTTCCACAGGAATTGTTGCCGAGCATCCCGCCAATGGTGCATCGGCTGTGCGTCGCCGGATCGGGGCCGAAATAGAGCCCCGCCTGCGATTTTGTGGTCGCGCGGAAATGATCCAGTACGCAGCCGGGCTGCGCGTGTCCAAGCCGCTTCTCGGAATCGATCCGAAGCACATGGTGCATGTACTTGGAGAAGTCCATCACGACCGCGACATTGCAGCACTGTCCCGCCAAACTCGTTCCGCCGCCGCGAGAAAGAATCGGCGCGTCGTATTCGCGCGCCAGCCGAACGGTCATTTCGACGTCCTGCACGTGCCGCGGGATCACCACGCCGATCGGAGCCTGACGATAGTTCGATCCATCCGTCGCATAAAGGGCACGTGTCCCCTGGTCAAAACGCACCTCGCCGTCGATCTGCTTTTTCAGTGCCGCCGCCAGGTCGGCGACGGCGCCGTTCTTTAACGTGCTTCGTGAGTCGATGGCGGCGAGTCGATCAAGGCGTCGGCGCTCGGTTCGGGCTCGCAGAACAGGAAGGCTGGTGGATGACATCATCTTATCGGAGGCGTGAGAATGATAACCTTTCACCGACGGCGCGATCGCCGCCCCGCGCAAAGTAGTTTTGGCACGCCGCCATCTCCATGTGCGGCGATACTATTTCAACGGCGAATTTTTCGGGGACGGATAAAATCCGCAACCGCTTGAGTTTCTTCCCGTGCCCCTGCGGGAAATTGCCGCAATTTTCCAGAACTTGCTCGTACAAAGACGGCATTCAACGGGTTGCAATTCAGTTGAGATCGGCGAACCAATCGCTCGCGAACAAATTTCCACGTTCCCATTTCGACTTGCTTTTTATCCAATGGGCGCAATGAACATGGTCCACTTTGACTGCGACTTATCTGAGAGCACCGGGCCGCTTTCTCATTTTTGGGAACATACCGTAGGCAGCGGCCATGCGACGCTGGCGCTGCGGGCCGACTGGCAAGCACAACTCAAGCGCTGCCATGACGAACTAGGCTTTGGACACGTGCGTTTCCATGGGCTGTTGTCGGACGACATGGGAACGCTCGTGGACGAGCAAGACAAAATGCGCTACGCGTTTTTCAACGCGGACCAAATCATGGATTTTCTCCTCTCGATCGGAATGAATCCGTTCGTCGAATTGAGTTTCATGCCCACCGCGCTCGCCTCGGGACCCAAGACGGTTTTCAAGTATCGGGCGAACGTCACTCCGCCCGCGGATTACGCCAAATGGAGCAAGTTGATCACGAAACTAATGAAGCATTGGGGCGAGCGATACGGCATGGACGCCGTGCGCAAATGGTTTTTTGAAGTATGGAACGAACCGAATCTCAACGCCTTCTGGACCGCCGACCAATCGGAATATTTCAAGCTTTATCGACATACAGTCTCGGCGATTAAGGAGGTCGATGATCGTTTTAGGGTGGGCGGACCAGCGACGGCGAAGAACGAGTGGGTGTCGGACTTCGTCGATTTCTGCGACACGAACAAACTGCCGGCCGACTTTGTCAGCACGCACCACTACCCGACCGACGCGCTCGGATCAGCCGGGGAAGACACCCTCGCGCAGCTGGCTCACAGCCGCCGCAGCATCCTTCGCCAATGGGCGCAGGATTCACATCGAAACGCGCGCGGTCGACCGCTTTATTATACTGAGTGGAACGCTTCGTCGAACCCGCGCGATGAGCTTCACGACGAGCCGTATACCGCCGCATTCATCGTGAAGACGATGATGGAAGCCCGGGGTCTGGTTCACGGGTACAGTTTCTGGACCTTCACCGATATTTTCGAGGAGAACTACTTTCCCGCCAAGGCTTTTCAGGGAGGCTTCGGGCTTCTGACGGTGCAGAACATAGCCAAGCCATCGTATCGCGCCTTTGAGTTACTCCATCACCTGGGGACGGAAACCTGTCTGGTTGACGGGTTGCACGAAACGGTCGACGCGTGGGTTGTCCGCGATCCTCAGTCGGCGACGGCGTTATTCACGAACACCGCGTTGCCGCGGCATCCGCTCGAAACGGAAACGGTCGAGATTCAGCTGCGCGGCGCGTCGGCGCCGGACGAGGTTTATGTCCAGCGGATAGACTACGATCACGCCAATGCGCGGCGGCATTGGCGCGAAATGGGAGAGCCCCCGACGCCCAACCCGCGCGAGGTCGAACAACTGCAAGCGGCTTCCGAGTTGAAGCGCGAACCTGTTTCCTGGTCATTCGAGAACGGAACGATCGATCTGAAGCTTACCCTTCCCCCGCATTCGGTCGCCGCCGTCGTCGTCAAAATGGCGTCAAGACGCGACGAAGGGAGCGCGACGTCATGAACAACCCAAAACTAAAACCCGCGGATCTGGAAGCGCTGCAGCGCGTCACTTTTGACTTCTTCATTCACGAAACCAATCTCCACAATGGTCTGACGATCGACAAAACGATGGAAGGAGCGCCGGCGAGCATCGCTTCGATCGGATTTGCGCTGTCGGCGTATACCGCCGCCGTCGAGCGCGGATTTATGACGCGCTCCGAAGCGGTCAGAAGAGTTCTGACGACGCTTCGCTTCTTTCGCGGCAGCCCGCAAAACGCCGAGCCTAATTCCACCGGATATAAGGGATTCTACTACCATTTTCTCGACATGAAAACCGGCTTGCGCGCCGAATCATGCGAGCTATCCACAATCGATACGGCTTTCCTGATCGCCGGCATCCTGACAGCGGCATCCTACTTTCGAGACGACCCCGTCAATGGCGCGGAAATACATACTTTGGCCGACGAACTGTATTGCCGGGTTGACTGGACATGGGCTCTGGACAACGGCGCCACGCTCACCCACGGATGGAAGCCCGAAAGCGGCTTCCTAAAATACCGCTGGAATGGATATGCCGAGGCGATGATTCTCTACTTGTTGGCCCTGGGCTCCCCGACATTCGCCTTGCCTGTTTCGAGCTATTCCGCCTGGACGGAGTCATATCAATGGAGAAAAATCTACGACGACGAGTTCCTTTTCTCCGGGCCGCTTTTTACGCACCAGATATCACACATCTGGATCGACTTCCGTGGAATTCAAGACGACTATATGCGAGACAAGGGGATCGATTATTTCGAGAACAGCCGTCGCGCCACATACGTGCAGCGAGAATACGCGATTCGCAACCCTCAGAAATTCGATGGCTATGGCGAAGACTGCTGGGGCATCACCGCAAGTGAAGGTCCCGGACCCGCGGTCCGTGAAATAAACGGAGTTCAGCGGGAATTTCTCGGCTATGCGGCGCGCGGCGTACCCGACGGCCCCGATGACGGGTCTATCTCTCCATGGGTGGTTGTCGGCTCGCTGCCATTTGCGCCGGAGATTGTCCTTCCCGCCGTTCGCCACTTCGTAGATATCGAGCTTCGCGAACGGAACCCGTACGGATTCAAGGGCACCTTCAATCCCACGTACTCACAAACGTCCGACCCGTCCCAATACTGGGTGTCTCCATACCATTGTGGCTTAAATCAGGGACCGGTGGTGTTGATGATCGAAAACTATCGCTCCGGGCTGATCTGGCGACTGATGAGGCGATGCCCCCACGTGGTGAGCGGTCTTCGCCGGGCCGGATTTTGCGGCGGGTGGCTCTCCCCGCATGAATGCGGCGATGCCGACAAGAAATAACCATTGCGCTCCTCCGATGCCTCCGATGATTCGTCCGACAGATGTACACCGAAAATCCAACGACGCGCCCTGAGGTTGAATGGATCGGGTTTGTCCTGACTTGGACGGCGGGATTTGTCGATGCGATCGGATTTTTAACGCTTCGTCAAATCTATGTAGCAAACATGAGCGGCAACACCGTCGCAGTCGCGATCCATGTCGCCAAACGCGATTGGATACAGGCGTGGTCACATGCGTGTCCCGTGGCTGCGTTCGTACCGGGACTCATCGCCGGCGATGCGATCGTCGAGTTCTGCAAACGGTCGAAGCTGCGATCGTCACTCGTGCCTGCTCTCGTAGTTGAAGCCGTTGGACTGGCGTTGGTGATCTATACAAGCGAATCGTCAATCTCATCGGGCGCCGCGACGCTGGATCGCGGGGCTGCGGCTTACGGACTTCTGACAGGACTACTGGCATTTTCGATGGGACTCCAAAATGGCGCACTTCGGCGAATTGGCGCTATGAAAGACGTTCACACCTACGTCACCGGAACCCTGCTCGCGGCCGCTCATGGTTTAACGGAGTATCTCTTTTGGCTCGGAGGGCGGTTCAGGGAATTTCGCTTCACGCTTCACAGACTCATCCGCTCTTCTCGAAGACACCGCTCGCTTCGCAGTGGATGTTTGGGCGGCACGCTTTGGATGATGTATATTGTCGGCGCGACGATCGGCGCGGTTCTTCAACCGCTTAACGGCATAGACAGTCTCTTCCTACCGGTAGTGATCCTGCTTGTCATTGCGTTGGCGGACCTAATCAAGCCTATCAGATAATCCGTATGACAGGACGTGGAATATAGTCCCACAACGCCATCAATCCGTTCGACAAGCGGGTGGTGACGTGAGTCTGTTCCGGAGAATCGCCGATTGGTCCGGCGAGTCTTGGTAGAAAAGGACGCCCCGCAAGCGGGGCCGCTAAACGCGGCAACGCTACCGCAAACTAACGGGAGGCGCGAATAGCAGAGCACCCTATGTAAATTGTCTCTCTTTCGACCCGAATCCGAAATCGCCGGCGGATGGCGCGCTCGTTGCTCGCCCATCGCGGTGAGGGCCGCGAGCGTCTTATTGTCACGCCGCGGTGCGATGGCCGACGAAATCTCGGAGCCGGAACGGAGGACGATGCTGTTTTGTACTCGGCCATATATTCTCGCGGGTGTACCCGCGTTCGCCTTCCGCTTTCCGAATCCACGAAAGGATCCACCATGCGTCATCTTCATGCAACAGTCAGTTTCATCGCCGCGGGAATTATGGCGACGGCCGGCTTCGCGCAAGCCGGAAATACGGGCGATAAAACCGCGTCGCAATCCGGCTCGCAGCAGAATCAGCCCGCTCAACAATCCGCGGCGGAACGGACCGGGAAAACATCGGCCGACAACCAGTCCCAACAGGCTCCGGAAGGATTCGTCATTGTCGACGAGCAACTCATCACCCTTACGGCAAATGAGCCGCAAAACCACTTCCTGCGCGCCAAGGAGTACTTAGCGCACAATGACGCTCGCGCCGCGGCGGCGGAGGTAAGAATCGCCGCCGGTTATCTGGATATGCAGGCGTCGCGAAAAGGGGAGGCTGACCAGCAGGGCCTTCGTTCGGAGTCGCGGGAATTGCGGCAACTCGCCGACCAAATCCAGCCACGGCACGCTCAGTCCCACGAGCAGGCCGCCGGACAAACCGAATCGAAGGAGAAAGCGCCAGCCAACGGCAACTCCAACTCCAGCACGAGCGAATCGGCGGAACAAAAACGATTGGATGAGGCATTCGCCAAGGCCGATCGCGTTCTGGCTCAACACTTCCAGGAAGAGGCGAAAAACGAACTGGGCAAGAACAAAGGGATCAGGGCCGGCGAAGACCTCGACGCCGCCGCTTCGGCACTGGTCGCGTCGATCGCCTGGTCAGGCGCGCAGTGCTCGAAGGAATGCACGCAATCCGTCGCCGACGCGCAGAGAGTTTCCGATGAATTGCTCTCGGTTGGCGAGCGGCGACGCACTGGCGCCGACAGCAATCGCCAACAGTCCGAGAACGTAAAAGCGGACGCGGCGAAAAATACCAAGGACAGTAACGCGGAGAACGGGAACGAAGCCCAGCCCGCCAGTGCCCGCCTTAGCGGCGAGTCCGATCAGGGCGCTTCCCAAAACGCACGGATTCCCGCCGACGCTGAAAAAGTCGTCGATGAATTAGGCAAGGCGATCGACAGCCACAATACCACCGCGCAGCCAGGCCAGAACCAGCCCAGCCAGCAGTCCAACCAAAAACATGAAGGCTCAACGGGCGCCAAGTAGCGGCGTTCGCGAAACTCCCGGCGTCGCCCGACGCGGCGCCGGGGATTTCGCATTGAATAGACGTTGAGCCGGCATGTCATAACGCCGTCCGCCGCCACGATGACGGAGAACCGCGGCTCAATTCTTCGCTCCCCGCACGGAAAAAGGACGAACTGCGGTACGACAACGCCGACCTCCCGGTCCTTAGCGAGTTTCTCCACGGCATTTCCCCGCCTCCTCTTTCTCTGCGGGACCCTTCGCCGGTTCTCAGATTGATTTGGCCGGGTTATTGCTCGGCCGGCATCAGATTCACCTGAAACGATAACTGTTCGAGTTGTACCGCCAGGTCGACTGATTTGATCGCCATGTGTTTTGGGACGCTCAGCGACACGGGGGCGAAGTTCAGCAGGCCTCGAATCCCGACGTTGACCAGTTCGTCCGCAACTTGCTGGGCATGGTCGGCTGGAACCGCCAACACCGCCATGCGGACCGAATGTTTCTGTACCGTCGCGGCGAGCTCACTGAGCGGTTGAATCTGGAATAGGCCAATTCTTCGGCCTAATTTTGCCGGATCGTTATCAAAAACCGCCACAAGGCTAAATCCCTTGGCATGAAATCCTTCGTAGGTGGACAGTGCCCGGCCAAGATTCCCCGCGCCGATCAGAATGACGTTGCGAATGGTGTCAGTGCCGAGGATGTGCCGAACCTGAGTGATAAGCTCTTCCACCCGGTATCCGATGCCCGGATGCCCGAACTGGCCGAAATAAGCCAGGTCCTTGCGAACCTGAGCGTCGGTCAACCCGAGGCTTTCGCCCAATTGCTTGCTCGATATCGTTCGGCGATCTTTCTTGCGGAAGCTTTCCAACTCGCGCAGATACAGGCTCAATCGCTTGACGGCGGGATCGGGAACCGGGTCCAATCGAGATTGATCCATCCTATACTATCCTTAGTTGGTCGAGGCCCGGTTTCCACCGCCCCAAGCACCGGCGAATTATTTCCGCCGCCGACGAGGCGTCAAGGGTCTGGTATTTTATTGAGACAACGGGTACTTTTATCGGACAGATCGTTTCACTGCCCCGGTCAAGGAGGACCGTATGTCCATGCGGCTGAAAAAACTTATTCTTCACGGGTTCAAAAGTTTCGCCGACCGAACGGAATTCGTCTTCGATTCTCCCATCACCGGCATCGTCGGACCCAACGGGTGCGGCAAAAGCAACGTCGTCGACGGCTTCAAGTGGGTCCTCGGCGAACAATCCGCCAAGAGCCTCCGCGGCGAAGCGATGATGGACGTCATCTTCAACGGCTCCGGCGGGCGTAAAGCCGCCGGGATGGCGGAAGTGGTCCTCATTTTCGACAACCCGAGCAGAGCGGACGGCTCGCGCACGCTCAACCTCGACGTCGACGAAGTCGCGGTCAGCCGGCGCCTTTTCCGCGACGGCGCCAGCGAATATCAGATCAACAACAAATCATCGCGCCTCAAGGACATTCGCGAACTGTTCCTCGATACCGGGGTAGGCGTCGACGCCTACAGCGTCATCGAGCAAGGCCGGGTCGCCGCGCTGCTCGAAGCCAATCCCGAAGAACGCCGACTGATTTTCGAGGAGGCGGCGGGAATCTCCAAGTTTAAGGCGCGAAAAAAAGAATCCCAGCGCAAGCTCGAAAAAGTGGATCAAAATCTACTGCGCGTGACGGACATTGTCGAAGAAGTGGAAAAACGCCTGCGCAGCGTAAAGGTACAGGCGGGACGGGCCCGCACCTATAAAGAGCATCAGGAACGGCTTTGTGACCTTCGCCTGACGTATGCGCTGCACGAATATCACACGCATCACACGCAGGTAAGCGAACTGGATTCGCAGCACGAAGACGCCAAATTTCGTCTTGACGACGCCGCCGCGGATTTAGCCCGCCGGCAAAATCATCTGGCGGCCAAGCGGCAGGAATTGGATCTTGCCGCCCAAGAACGCCAGCGGCTCGAATACGATCTTGTGCAGGCCGGCGCCGCGCTGCAATCGGCGCGGCAGAAGCAGCAATACGCGAAGCAGCAGCTTCAGCAGATGGCCGATCAAATCCAAGCGTTTGAATCCGACCGCGCGACGGCCGAGACAAAGCTCGCCGACGTCAGTCAAAATCTCACCGGCGAATCGCAGACGCTCCAGCGCCTCACCGGCGAGTTGGACGAACATCGCCGTCTGATCGATAAGCGCCAGCAGGCCTATCGCGACGGCCAGCTTCAACTGAATCAGGCGAATCAAACAATCGAGCAGCATAAATCCGCTATTCTGGATCTGATGCGCAAGCTCGCCTCGGTGAACAGCCGGCTGGGCGCGATCGAGATCGAACGGCGAAATATCGCCTCGCACCAAACTCGTTTAGCCGACCGGCGGCAGGTTGTATTGGCGGAGTTGCAAACGCTGGAAACCCAGCGCGCCGAAGCACAGGCGAAGCTCGATCAGACGCTGGAATATCTCCGCCGGCAACAATCGCAGCTCGAGGCAAAGCGCGCCGAGGCCGTGCAGCTTGGGAAGAAGATTTCGCAGGTCAGCGAGCAATTGGGATCGGCAAAAGAACATCGTTCGGGCTTGCTGTCGCGCGAAAAACTGCTGAAGGATCTGGAGGCCAAACGCGAAGGGGTCAGCGAGGGCGTTAAAAGCGTCCTGCGCCAACGCGAGCAAAAGTTTCCGTTTGTTCGCGGATTGGTGGCCGACGTGCTGCGCGTGGACGTCGAGCACGCCTATGTGATCGAAGCGGCGCTTGATGGCCGCGATCAATGGGTGGTGACCAACGATTTCTCCGGCACGGTCGCCGCCACGGATGCGATCGGCGGATTGGAGGGACGCGTCAATTTTTTCGGCGATGATCTGCCGATTGAATTGGAGTCGGTCGCGGCCGGTTACGATTGGAATCAACATTCGCAGCGAATCCGGCGCGCCGTGGACCTGGTCCGGGTTGAGCCGCAAGACTCGGCCATCGCCGAGCGGCTGCTTGGAAATACCGCGGTCGTGGACAGCCTCGCCGATGCCGTCGCGCTGCATGCGGCCGGGCCGGTCGGGTGGCGGTATGTGACCCACGCGGGCGAAGTGCTCGAAGCCGACGGCACCCTTCGCGCCGGTCCGCTTACCGCCGCCATGGGGTTACTCTCGCGTCGTTCGGAGCTTGCGGCCCTTGGGCAGCAGTTGATCGAAGTCGATGGCCGGATTCAACGGCTCACGCTTGTGCTGACGGACGGAAACGCCGCCGCCAAAGAGCTTGAAGAGCAGCAGAACGCGCTGCGAAACGAGGGGTATCGCGCCAACACGACTAAGGTTGAAACGTCGAGCAAAATCTCCCAGATCAACGACAAACAATCCGCCCTTCGCCGGGAGCAGCCGCTCCTGGATTCGGAGTTGCGGAATTTGTTCGATCAAGGCGCGAAGTTGAAAGCCGAGGAAAGCATCCTCGCTGAAAAGCGCCAGACGCTGGAAGCGGATCAGACGTCGCACCAGCGGCAGGTGGACGAGTTGGCCGGGGGGATGAAACAGCGCAACGACGATATTCGGCTGCTCGCCGAGCAATTGACGACGTCGCGCGTGCAGCTTGGCCAGGTGCAGGAAAAGCAATTGGCCAGCCAACAGCATGTGCAGCGAATGACCGCCGCCCGGGGCGAATTGCTTCAGCAGGTCGAGCGGCTGAAGAAAAGCGCCGAGACCGTGTCGGCGAAGATCGCCGGCGTAGATGCCGAGCTACGGCAAGCTGGCGCCATCGAGCAACAGGCCGTCGCGGTGCAACAAGAGCTTCGCAAGCGGATCGAATCGGCCGCGGCGGGAATCGCGGAGACGACGGCGGCCGTGCAGTCGCTCTCGTCCGAAGCCGAAAGCCTGCGCGGCGAGCACGCTCAGGTCGAGCAGGCGCTGCACGCCTTGCAACTGCGGCTGGGCGAGCTGAAAGTTCGCCTTGAAACGCTGGTGCAGCGCACGATCGAGGAATTGCAACTGGATTTACCCGCCAAATATCATGGCCTCAGCGCCGACGGCGGCGGGGGGTATCAAGCGGGCGACGTCGATTGGCCGGCGGTGGCGGATGAAATCCGCGTGCTGCGCGAGAAAATCCAACGCCTCGGCAACGTCAATCTCGACGCCATCTCCGAGCAGGACGAATTGGAAAAACGATCGGAATTTCTCGCCGCCCAGGTGAATGATCTGACATCGTCCAAGAAGCAGCTTGAAGACCTGATCAATGAGATCAATCTCGAGAGCAGCGTGCGCTTCGAGCAGACGTTTAACGCCGTCCGGGAGCATTTTCAGGAGCTGTTCCGCAAGCTTTTTGGCGGGGGGAAAGCCGACATTTTCCTGGAAACGGAAATCCCCGCGCCAAAGAACGCCATGTCGATCGACGGTGAAACGCCGAAGATGATTAAGGTGGATGTGCTGGACGCGGGCATCGAGATCATCGCCCGGCCGCCGGGCAAGCAGCCGGTGAGCATCGCCCAACTGTCCGGCGGCGAAAAAACGATGACCTGCGTGGCGTTGCTCATGTCGATATTCAAGAGCAAGCCAAGCCCGTTTTGCATTCTCGACGAAGTGGACGCTGCCCTTGATGAGGCGAACAATCAGCGCTTCAATCAGATCGTGCAGGAGTTCCTCGAGCAGAGCCAGTTCATCGTCATCACGCACTCCAAGCGAACGATGCAAATCGCCGATGTGCTCTACGGCGTCACGATGCAGGAGCAGGGCGTGAGCAAGCGCGTGGCGGTGAAGTTCGATCAGGTCGATTCGCAGGGCCGGATCAACGAGACCGCCGCGGCCTAAAGACAAAAAATGGCGGCCGAATAGCGTTGGCGTTTGATCGCCATTCGTGAGCCGCGACGCACAGGGGGAGCGTTGTATGTCGCGTGCGAATACGTCCCCGCCGCAAACATATCGCTCCGCTTCGCCGCACGGCTAACGAAGATCAAAAGTGCGGGGCTTATTTCGCAAGCAGTCCGGGGACGCTCGGCCATTTGCCGTCGCACTTTTTTCATAGCGTCTTGCACGCATTTTGCGTATCGTGTATCGCGACGGGACGGCGTGAATTGAGGAGTCATTTCAGAGGGCGTTATGGCAAAGAAATCAAATGCCGCGGAGGCGGGTATCGAACAGATCGGTCAAGGCGACACAAGACAGGCCGTCAAATCGGCTTTGAAAAACAAGCCGAGACTGCTTCCGCCGTATAACGTCGTGTTGCTGAACGACAATGAGCACACTTATGAATACGTCATCCAGTTGCTGCGCAAATTATTCGCTTATTCCGACGAAAAAGGATATCAGCTTGCCCGGCAGGTGGATGAGTCGCATCGCGCCGTCGTTTTCACCGCCCACAAGGAATTGGCCGAGTTGAAGCGCGAGCAAATCGGCTCATTCGGCGCCGACCCGCGAATCTCCAGTTGCAAGGGATCGATGTCGGCGATGATCGAACTGGCGTGAATATCAGGCTCTAAAAAACCTTGCGCGATCACGCGCGTTTTTTTCATACCCTCGCCCGGTACTCGGGGAGAGGGCAGGGTAAGGGTTTCTTTGAAAGTTCGGATTTTACGCGACTTTATCGTTTCAAGAAACCCTCTCCTTAGCCCTATGCCGGCTTACCGGGCGAGGGAGTAGAGCGCGTAGTCGCGCAAGTTCATTTGGAACATTTTCAGGTTGCTGTAGCGCTCTGTGCTTATTCACTTACAGCAGTTGTCGGGTTGCTCGCGCGTTTCTATGCTTATTCATGGCAGCCCCGCTTGTGGGGCGTTTTTTCGCGACGCAAGGTCCACTTCACCTAAATGAGAAATGCTAATAGACTGAGTTGAACGCCGAGACGGCCTCTCGTCACAAAAAACTTTCCACGCTCGATGGTGAAACGCCAATCGCGAAAAGTCACGCGAACACGATCTTTTCCTGTCGTGCGATTGAAATCGTACTAACTGCCTCCTATATTACATCGGTCTTCCCTTTTGGAGCAACTTGAGAAGGCACTAAGGAGCATTTGGAGTTTGAATGTTAGCGCTCGGCAAAAAAATGGACTACGCCCTCATTAGCCTGGCATGGCTTGCCGAGCGAGGCGCGCGCGCCGTTTCAGCCCGCGAGATTGCCGAGGCTAATGGTTTGCCGTTGCAGGCGCTGATGCAAATTCTCAAGGCCCTTCACCAGCATGGCGTTTTACGCAGCACGCGCGGCGTAAAGGGTGGCTATCAGATCGGGGCCGATCTGGAAACCATGTCGCTGTACGGCCTGGGCGAGTTATTGGAAAAAGATGAGCCGCAGGCGGAAGAACGGGACGACTTGCTCCGATATCATCCGCCCGTCGAGGCCATGCGCCGAAAATTATCGCAGTTCATGAAAAACGTAAGCGTGTCGGAGGTGATTCACCCCGGCAGGCGAATTGATGTGCCGTTGCGAAGCGTTCGTGTCATTTTTAGTTCAAAGGAGCATTGCCCATGTCCATTACCCTGACGGAATTGGCCGCTAACAAGATCAAGGAAATTATTAAGGAACAGTCGCTGCCGGAAGGCGAGACCAAACTGCGCGTCGCCGTCAAGGGTGGCGGATGCAGCGGGTTTAGCTACATGCTCGACCTGACTGAAGAAGCCAAGGGCGAAAGCGACGAAGAAGTCGATTGCCATGGCATTAAGATTCTGGTCGACAACAAGAGCCTGCTTTATCTCAATGGCACGGAGATCGATTTTCGCGATGAAGTGATGGCCAGCGGATTCGTGTTTAAGAATCCCAACGCCACCAGCTCCTGCGGATGCGGAAGCAGCTTCTCGGCTTAATTCTCCGCCCCATCGCGGACAAAGCGGTCAGGAATTGCGGATCGGACACGGGCTCCGTGGTAGCCGTGGGCGGAAGCCCATGGAATCGTCGGCGTATCCGCTCACGGCTACCCAAGCACGGTTCTTTTGCGCTCTGTGTCTGAAGTGAATCAACGATAGTCTCGCTGACGTCCACATTAGTTGAGTAGCACCCATGCCTACTGAAACCCAGGAAATCGAGACCCTCGCCAACCGCGAATACAAATGGGGCTTCATCACGGATATCGAGGCCGAATCCGCCCCGGCCGGGTTGAATGAAGAGATCGTCCGGTTCATCTCCCTGAAAAAGGGTGAACCGGAATGGATGCTGGCGGCACGTCTTAAGGCGTATCGCCATTGGCTGACGATGGAAGAGCCGACGTGGGCGATGGTTCACTTTCCGAAAATCGACTATCAAAAGGCGATCTATTATTCGGCGCCCAAGCCGAAGTTAAAGAGCCTGGACGAAGTCGATCCGGAATTGCTGAAGACTTACGAGAAGCTCGGCATTCCCCTGGCCGAACGAGCGGCGCTGGCGGGCGTGGCGGTGGATGCCGTCTTCGACAGCGTTTCCGTCACCACCACCTTTAAGAAGCACCTGGCGGAAAAGGGGATTATCTTCTGTTCCTTCGGCGAAGCGGTTCGCGACCACCCCGATCTGGTGCAGAAATATATGGGTTCGGTGGTCCCTTATCGCGACAACTACTTCGCCACGCTTAACGCCGCCGTCTTCACCGACGGGTCCTTCGTCTACATCCCCAAGGGCGTGAAGTGCCCGATGGAACTGAGCACGTACTTCCGCATCAACGCCAAGAATACCGGCCAGTTCGAGCGCACGCTGATCATCGCCGACGAAGGCGCCAGCGTGAGCTATCTGGAAGGATGCACGGCGCCGCAGCGCGATGAAAACCAGCTTCACGCGGCGGTGGTCGAACTGGTCGCGCTCGACGACGCCAGCATCAAATACTCGACCGTTCAAAACTGGTACCCCGGCGACAAAGAAGGCAAAGGCGGCATCTACAATTTCGTCACGAAGCGCGGCGCCTGCCGTGGCCGTAACTCGAAAATTTCCTGGACGCAGGTCGAGACCGGCTCGTCGATCACCTGGAAATATCCAAGCTGCATCCTGCAAGGCGATAACTCGGTCGGCGAATTTTATTCCGTCGCCCTGACCAACAACCGCCAGCAAGCCGACACGGGAACCAAGATGTATCACATCGGCAAGAACACCCGCAGCACGATCGTGTCAAAAGGAATCAGCGCCGGTTTTGGTCAAAACACCTATCGCGGCCTGGTGAAAATTCTCAAAGGCGCGTCGAACAGCCGAAATTACACGCAGTGCGATTCGCTGCTCCTGGGCGATAAGTGCGGCGCCCACACGATTCCCTACATCGAAGTCGGCAACACCACCAGCCGGGCCGAGCATGAAGCCTCCACCAGCAAGATTGGCGAAGATCAGCTGTTCTATTGCAAGACGCGCGGCATCTCGCTGGAAGACGCCGTCAGCATGATCGTCAACGGCTTCTGCAAGGAAGTGCTGGCGGCGCTGCCGATGGAATTCGCCGTGGAGGCTCGGAAATTACTTGGAGTAAGT
Source organism: Tepidisphaeraceae bacterium (assembly GCA_035551995.1). Taxonomy (GTDB): domain Bacteria; phylum Planctomycetota; class Phycisphaerae; order Tepidisphaerales; family Tepidisphaeraceae; genus RYN-428. The sequence continues at coordinate 27,721 of DASZME010000031.1, read as the reverse complement.
TTGGAAGGCTCGGTGGGGTGACCGCCGATGCCGAAGAAGATTCGAGAACTCAAGGCCCTTTTGTCAAAGGCAGGTTTCCGATGGCGACCCGGAAAAGGAAGCCACACAATCTGGGAACATCCGCTGGCGGACAAGTGAGTGACGCTGTCCGGCAACGACGGTCGGGACGCGCGGGCGTATTAGGAGCAACAAGTGAACGTTCAGCTAACGGTCGTAAGAAGGCGCCAGCGGTGAAACCGCGTTACAGCATGCTGATTCGATGGTCCGATGAAGACGACGTGTACATTGTTACGTTACCCGAATTCGATCATGCAAAAACGCATGGCGAGACTTATGAGGAAGCGGCCCGGCAAGGCACTGATCTCATCGATCCTTCCTGATGTGGAGCGCGCAGGATGACAAGCCGTTGCCGCGTCCGAGATTATTTGTCTTTCCGGGCGACGAGACTGAAACGGAGTTTGAAAGGATCGGCGGGGTAGCCGTCGATGCCTAAGAAGATTCGCGAGTTGAAGTCGATGTTGCGCAAAGCCGGCTGGTATTTGCTGCCCGGCGGAGGCAAAGGAAGCCACTCGAAGTGGAAACACGGCCAAATTGAGCGCACGATCATTCTGTCAGGCGACGATGGCGATGATGCAAGATGGTATCAGGAAAAAGAGGTCATCAAGGCTGTTCGGGAAGCAAAATGAAGGCGGTAACAAATGAACGAGCCTAAATATACCGTGATTATTCAGTGGTCGGAAGAGGATCAGGTCTACGTTGTTTCGCTTCCTGAGTGGGGTACCGGTTGCAAGACTCATGGTTCCACATATGAAGATGCAGCCAAAAAAGCGCAAGAGGTTCTTGAGCTGTTAATGGATAATCACGGCGAGCAATCGCGAGATCAATTTCCCGCGCCAAAGTTGTTTCACTATCCTGGCGCGGACGTTATTGATCTTCCCGCCGATGGGGCGGTGGATGGCTCGGAGATTCACGACGTAGCCGAGTCGGTCTGATTGGAACAAAATGGCATTACTGGAAATCAATAATCTTCACGCCCGCGTCGCCGCTCCCGGCGGCAGGGATATTCTTAAGGGCGTCGAACTCACGATCAACGCCGGCGAAGTTCATGCCATCATGGGCAAGAACGGCTCGGGCAAAAGCACGCTCGCGCAGGTGCTGGCTGGACGAGAAGCATACGAAGTGACCGCCGGAGAGGTCCGCTTCAAGGGACAAGACCTGCTTGAACTTTCCGCCGAGGAGCGGGCGCGGGAAGGGATGTTCCTGGCGTTTCAATATCCCGTCGAAATCCCCGGCGTCAGCACCAGCTATTTTCTCAAGGCGGCGGTAAACGCCGTCCGCAAGCATCGCCAGGAAAAGGAGCTTGACGCCGTCGAGTTTCTCAAGCTGGTCAAGGACAAGATGAAGCTGCTGAAGATGGACCCCAGCTTCATGAACCGCGCGATCAACGAGGGATTCAGCGGCGGAGAAAAAAAACGCAACGAGATTTTTCAGATGGCCGTCATGAATCCCACCCTCGCCCTCATGGACGAGACCGATTCGGGATTGGACGTCGATGCGCTAAAGACCGTGGCGGAAGGGGCGGCTTCGCTGCGCCGGGCGGATAACGCGATTTTGGTCGTTACGCATTACGAGCGATTATTGCAATTTATCGTGCCGGACGTTGTCCACATCATGATGGAAGGCCGAATCGTCATGAGCGGCGGCAGGGAGCTTGCGAAGAAGGTGGACACGCTGGGATATGACTGGGTCGAAAAGGAAATCAAGCAAACCGCGTGAAGTCCGCATCGGCGCCTTTACGGTTTAGCGGCCCCGCTTGGGGGGCGTTTCCAGGAGGGATTCGACTCTAAGGAAGGCTTTAGATGACGCAGTTAGCAGACAAGAGCATTCACATGGCGAACTTCACCCGGCTGGAAGAATCGGCCGCGGGCGCTGCTTCGCCGACGTGGCTCGACGCCCTCCGAAAAACCGGCATCGACCGCTTTGAATTCATCGGCTTCCCCACCCGCCGACAGGAAGAATGGCGGTATCTGGACCTTTCCCCCATCGTCAACACGCCGTTCCACCTGGCCGCGCCCGGCGTTTCGTCCGCCGCCGCCGAGTTGGCACGCCGATATTCCTTCGGTCGCGACGCCGCCATCGAAATGGTGTTCGTTAATGGCCATTTCGTTCGCGAATTATCGTTGATCAACCAGCTTCCCCAGGGCGTGCGCGTGGACAACTTCACCGACGCCCTTGCCGACGAGCGGCCGCCCTGTCTCGAGCAGCACCTTGGCCAATACGCCGACATCGAAAAAAATCCGTTCGTCGCCCTGAACACGGGATTCATTCAGGACGGCGCCCGCGTCTACATCCCGCGCGGCGCCGCGCTGTTGCATCCGATCCATATGCTCTTCGTCTCCACGCCCGGCGCCGAACCGACCGTCTCGCATCCGCGATTGCTGATCGTGGCCGACAACGGCTCGCAATGCACGGTCGTCGAGAGCTACGTCGGCGAAGGGCACGGCGCCTACTTCACGAACGCCGTCACCGAAATCGTCGCCGGAAGCGACGCCCTGATCGACCACTGCAAGCTCCAACAGGAAGGGCGCGACGCATTCCATGTGGCGACCATGCAGGTGCAGTTGGGCCGGGGCGCGAAATTCGTTTCCCACTCCGCCTCGCTCGGCTCGAGGCTCACCCGTAATGATCTCAACGTCGTAATGAACGGCGAACGCGCCGACGCGACGCTCAACGGCCTTGTGCTCATCGGCGGCGCCCAGCGCGTCGATAATCACACGCTGCTCGACCACGCCTACCCCAATTGCCCGAGCCATGAGCTTTACAAGCATGTGCTTGACGGCAAATCGGTCGGCGTGTTCAAGGGAAAAATCCTCGTCCGCCAGGCGGCGCAAAAAACCGATTCCAAGCAGACGAGCAAGACATTGATGCTCAGCGACGACGCCGTGATGAACTCGATGCCCGCCCTGGAAATCTACGCCGACGACGTGAAGTGTACGCACGGCTCGTCCAGCGGCCCGGTGGATGAGGATCAAGTTTTCTACCTCCGCACCCGCGGCGTTGGCCTCGACGCCGCCCGGCATCTGATGACATATGCTTTCGCCGCCGACATCACCCGGCGAATTCGCGTCGAACCGGTTCGCCGTCGCCTGGAAGAGTACATGGCGGCGCAACATGGATTGCCGATCGATTTGAGGATCACCGATCTTGGCGCACACGATGAGGCCGTGCGCCAATCGTAAAGGCAAGAGAAGTCATCCACGAAGGTCACGAAGGAACACGAAGAAATGCGAATTGAATACTGTCTTCTTCGTGCTCTTCGTGTCCTTCGTGGATAATCCTTCTTTGGAATGGATATGCCGTTTACCCCCTCGCCAACCTCCGCCGGGTCCGGGAAATTCAACCTGCAGAAAATCCGCGCGGATTTTCCGATTCTTCACACTACCGCTCACGGCAAACCGCTCGTCTATCTGGACAACGCCGCCACGACGCAGAAGCCCGGCGCCGTTATCCAGCGGCTCGTCCGCTATTACGAAACCGAAAACGCCAACATCCATCGCGGCGTCTATGAGCTTAGCCAGAAGGCGACCGCCGCCTACGAACACGCTCGCCAGACCGTCGCGCGATTCATCAACGCCGCCGACGACAGGGAAATCATCTTCATGCGCGGCACGACCGAAGCCATCAACCTCGTCGCCGGCGCCTTTGGCCGGGCTTTTCTCAAGGCCGGCGATGAAGTCGTCGTCTCGGCAATCGAGCATCATTCCAATATCGTCCCCTGGCAGATCGCGTGCGAAAACGCCGGCGCCAAGCTCCGCGTCATTCCGATGAACGACGACGGCGAGCTGCTTCTGGACGAGTACGCGAAATTGCTTGGCCCGCGCACGAAGCTCGTGGCCGTCAATCATGTTTCAAACGCGCTGGGAACGATCAACGACGTCGATCGCATCGTGAAACTCGCCCACGGCGCCGGCGCGAAAGTGTTGATCGACGGCGCCCAATGGGTCGCCCATCATCCAACCGACGTGCAACGCATCGGCTGCGATTTCTACTGCTTCTCCGGCCATAAGCTCTACGGCCCCACCGGCATCGGCGTCTTGTGGGGCCGCAGGGATCTGCTTGAACAACTGCCTCCCTGGCAAGGGGGCGGGGACATGATCGAATCGGTCACGTTCGAGAAGACGACCTACGCCGGCCTTCCCAATAAGTTTGAAGCCGGCACGCCGGATATCGCGGGCGCCATCGGCCTCGCCGCCGCGATCGACTACGTTCTTTCCGTCGGGTTCGCTAATTTCGTCCCGCACGAAGAACACCTTCTAAAACATGCCACCGAACGACTAGCCGCCATCCCCGGCCTTCGCATCATCGGCAATGCCCGCCAGAAGGCCGGCGTGGTCTCGTTCGTGTTCGAAGCGCCCGCGATATCGTCGCTGGATATCGGCATGCGGCTGGATATCGAGGGCATCGCGGTGCGAACCGGTCATCACTGCTGTCAGCCGATCATGGATCGCCTGCACATCGGCTCCACGACGCGCGCGTCGTTCGCCATGTACAACACGATCGAAGAAGTGGACGCCCTGGCCCACGCCTTGCGGAAGATCATTTCCGACGAGACGCAAAAACAGTCCGCTTCCGCGACGGCGAAAGGAAAATCGCCCAATAACACCGTCACTTACCCGGCGGCCGTCGCCGCGTCGCCCGAGGCCGCCGCCGACGAATTGGCGGAAAATTTCGATCTTCTCGAAGAGCGCGACGCCAAGAATCAATACGTCATCGATCTTGGCGACGCCTTGCCGCACACGTTCGACTTGCTCAAGCAAGTCACGACGCGCGTGGCGGGTTGCATGAGCGAGGTCTACGTGGTGACGCGCCGCTCGCCGGGCGATGAGCATGTCCTTGAGTTTGTCGCCGACGCGAACGCCGACATCGTTCGCGGGTTGATCGCGATTCTTCAGCGGTTGTATAGCGGTCAGCGGGTCGATGAGGTCCTGGCGTTCGACATCGAATCGTTTTTCCGCCGGATCGGCTTGGACCAGTTCATCACCAGCCAGCGCCGCAACGGATTGGCTGGAATGATCAATCGCATTCGCGCGAGCGCCAAGGCGCTTTCGCAAACCGAGTCAAAGGCGAACAGCACGGTGTAGGCGCCGTTTCATAACCGTGTCTTCAGCGATGACGCCGGTTCTGAGGTACGCCGAAGAGCCGGGATCTTCGTGACATTCGATCCGGCCCTTCGGCGTACCTCAGGACCGGCGTCAGGGTTTCAATCCGTTTTTTGCAATGATTTACCCCCAAGGCAAGCAATGTCCGACGCTTACAAATATCCGCTTTCACTGCTGAGCCTTCCCGTGCTCGAGCCCAAGGCGCCGCCGGCGAATCCTCCCGCCGCGGCGAAGGTTCGCGATGACGCGCCGGCGTCGGATACCGCCCCGCTTTCGTCCGATCGGCTCGATCGCAAACTGCTCGAAGGCAAAGTCATTCAGGCGCTTCGGGAGATTTACGATCCCGAAATTCCGGTGAACATCTACGAGCTTGGCCTGATCTACGAGATTAAGGTCAACGCTGACGACACTGTCAACATCAAGATGACCCTGACCGCCCCCGCCTGCCCGGTGGCCGGCTCGCTGCCGGGCGAGGTGGAGAAAAAGGTCGAGGAGATTCCCGAAGTCAAAAGCGCCGACGTCGAGTTGGTGTGGGAGCCGGCGTGGAGCAGGGATTTGATGTCCGAAGCGGCGCTGCTGACGCTGGGAATGCTCTGACAAATTCGATTTTCCGCGAGTTGAGCTTTCCGGTTAAGAAGATCGCTTGTTTTTATTTCATTTCACACTGAACCTTCGCATCATTCCCGTCAAGTACCATGAGAGCGTCTGTCGGGTTGCTGTTACGTTCCTGCGTTCAGGCCTGGCTTGCGGCGCGGATTACGCGACCGGGACTTTCTCTACCAGGATCAAAAACGATCTCGCGCAGGGATGATCGAGCATTCAACGATCAACGCGCTGATGGAACAGGCGTCATCAGGCGATGACGCCGCCTTCGGCGCATTGGCGGCGGCGGTGCAGGACGAACTGTTTCGGCTGGCGGGGGCGCTGGGGCTGCGGCGCGACGACGCGGCCGAGGCGACGCAGGAAGCGCTGGTGCGGGCATACGCGAATCGCTCGCGATGGACCGCGGGAACGGATGCGATGCCGTGGCTGTGCGGAATCGCGGTCAATGTCGCTCGCGAAGCCCGGCGGCGGGAAAAACGAAAGAAGCTTTTTCTTCGGGCCGCTTGGCACGATGCGTCGGCAAGAGAAGCGGAGTCGCCGATCGGGTCGGACGGAGACGGCTTGCCTCAAGACGAGTCGCGCTTGCTCCGCCAGGCCGTGGCCGGGCTCCCGGATCGGCAGCGCGAGGCGATCGCCTGCCGATATCTCCGGCGGATGAGCGTTCATGAAACGGCCCTGGCCATGGGATGCGCGGAAGGAACCGTGAAGTCCGCGGTGTCGACGGCGTTGGAACGACTGCGGGCGGTACTGGAAGATCAAGATGAACCCACATGACCCCGAAGGACCGCCGGACGACGCATTGAAGAAGGCGCTCGGCGCTCTCGAATATTCCGCCATGGGCCTGGATGCCCGGCGATATCCCGGTCAGGCGTGGCCGGCGCCTCGCGTCGTCGTGCGAAGTCGTGGCGGATGGAAATTTGCCGCGTCCATCGCGGGACTCGCGGCGCTGATTGCCGTCGCGTTTCATTTTGCGCAGGCGCCGTTGCGACACGTACGCAGTGTCGCTTCAAGATCGATAAGCCAGACGCGAGGGATGGCGCCGGCGCGAACGACGCCGGTCGAGCAGGACGCGCTGCCGCGCATCGTCATCGTGGAGGACATGGATTCGTATTCGATCATCGACATGACCGGCGCTGTGCCGTTGGTGTCATTTTCCCGGCGCGATTCGGACGGCTTCGACGACGACACGCCGGCTTTCGTCGAACCAATTTCAGAACCCGCGACGAGAAATGCTCCGCTGTAGACCATGTCTCATGTCGCTGAATTGTTTTTGCGTTTAGCGGACCCGCTTGCGGGGCGCGATTCGCGACCCGAACGTCGATTCGTCGGCATGAGAAATGCGCTCGAGCGTCTTTCATGTTGGCGCGCGAGCACGGATCGCACGACTCGCCCCGCAAGCGGGGCCGCTAAACAAGAGGACGCTACGACGACTTCAGATGCTTTAACTCTTCCGTTTGAAACCTTTTTGGAGACTCCGATGAAACGATCGAAATTGCTCGTGGCGATATCCCTCTTTGTATCCGCCGGATCGGCATTGGCCGCGGACGAACCGCGCGCCGAAAATCCGCGCGAGCGCAACGGCGACGTCGCCATCCCGCGCGGCGAAGGACGCAGGGACGGACGATCCTCTTCCGCCGCCTATATCGAAACGCTCGACAAGGCGGTTGGCCTGACCGACGCGCAGAAAAAATCGATCGTCGATATTTTCGACGCCCGCGATCTGGCGCTCAAGGACTTCGAGGCAAAAAATGCCGACGCAATCAAGGCGGCTTCACAAAAAATGCAGGACGCCCGCGCGAGCAATGACCGCGAGGCGATGGCAAAAGCACGCGGCGACTACTCTGAAATACTCGCCCCGATGCACGACATCATGAAAAAGGCGGATGACGATCTGGCCGGCGTTCTGACCGCCAAGCAAAAGACAAAGGAAAAAGAGTATCGGATCACCGCCGCGATCAAGCGCGCAATTGCTCCGATCGAACTGACCGACGATCAGGTCAAGAAACTCATCGGCCTCGTCGAAGCGCACGAAGGAGAACGGGGATCGGTCGAGCGGACGTTGTCCGACGGGCTTGACCAGATGTTGACGGCGGAACAAAAGGACTCGATCGCCCGGCATAAGGCGCTGGAAGCCGTGATGCGCACGTACGGCTCGGGACGATTGCTAAGCCGCGAGCAGGCGAAAGAGGCGCTGGCGTTCTATGACGAAGTATCGAAGGACGCCACGCTAAAGGGCGACGAAGCCGCCAAAAAATTGACGGATAAAATCAACGGTCTTCTGACCGACGAGCAGAAAGAGGCAATCAAGAATGCCCCGGCGCCCGGAACGCGCGAGCGCGACGCACACAATGCCGCGGATCGTTCGCCGAACGAGAATCCCCCGGCCGCACGCACGCGCGACGGGGCGGCGACGAGCGCGCCGGCGCCGGCGGGAGCGGCTCGCGACGGAGCGCCGGCGGCGCCGGGCGGCGCGCGAAATCCAAACTGATTCAGTCCCTGCCGATCAACAATATTTCCGAAGATCGGCGATTGGTCGATAACGCGTACGTGTAAGTGCCGTCGAGCATATGCACCGTCACGTTGGGCTTGACCTGTCGCAGCGCGTCGGCGAGTTCGTCCGGCGAAGGGATGCCGTCGCTGCGATAAGAGACGGCCAAGGTTGAATTTCGATGACGACGGAACAGCGCGGAAAACGCCTGCCTGATCGTCGCCGCGCTGTTCCACTCGCGCGTGCCGGCGGGAAAGAGCCGCCGGTGCCTGGACGAGAAGTCGATTCGTCGTTCCCAATTTTCGTAATCCGCCATGCCTTCGAGAAAGTGATAGAACCCGGCGTAATCCACGCCAATCCCGCGGGCGTTGAGGTAAGGCGGATCGATGTAGACCAGATCGAAGTCGCCGCTGGTCTTGCAAGCGTCGCCGTGGAGCGCCTTACACGGCGATCCTTCAAAGACGGCGGCGTTCGCCGTCGAAACGAAATATCGGAAATGGTCCTCGAATGGCTTGTCCCATGTCGTTTTGTTGCCGAATGAGCGATTCACGTTCGCCAGGCGCATGTAGAGATTCCGGCGGTGAAAGAGGTTGTACGGGCGCTTGGAGATGGCCGATTGAAACAGGGCGTGAAAGGCGAGCGCCTGCTTGAATTTTCCGCAAAGCCGGGGGATGTTCTGGACGGCGACATCGAGCCAAACATTTTCGACGGCGGTGAAATAGATGCCGTCGAAAACACGTTCGATCAGGTTGGCGTAGTGCGTGCCGGGCCGGGGATGGATGACGCTTGCGATGTCGGCTTCATCAAGGCGAACGCATTGGTTTTCGACTAGCGCGACGCCGGTGAGCGTGCTGGAGATCAGGGTGTCGTTGAGGGTGACGGATTTGCCGTGCGTCTTGAGAAAATGCGAGACGCAACCGCTGCCGCCGAAGGCGTCCAGGCAGGTGGTAAACGGGAGCGGTTCGAGATGGCGCCAGAGCCAGTCGAGCAATTTCAGTTTGCTTCCCTGGAAGCGCGTGGCGGGAGTTGGGGGAAGATGGGGGTTGCGATCGGTTGGGGAAGCGTTCATGCCGTTGTTGCCTGGCGGATCATTTTTGTGCAAGATGCCGTGATCGCATGACAATGGCCAGCGACATTCTCAGGATTCATTCCGTTACCGTCTACTGCTCGTCCAGCCGTGGCGTGGCGCAACCCTATTTCGAGGCGGCGGCGGAACTGGGGACACGGATCGCGCAAGAGCATTGGCTGCTCATTTACGGCGGCAACAACATCGGCTGCATGGGCGCCATGGCCGACGCGGCCCGCGCCGCCGAGGGAAAAGTCATCGGCATCACGCCGCAGCTTCTGGCCGACCACGGCATCGCCGACAAGCTTTGCGACGAACTGGTCATCACCGCCACCATCCGCGACCGAAAGGCCATGATGGAAGCCCGCGGCCAGGCGTTCATCACCCTTCCCGGCGGGCTGGGAACACTCGAGGAAATTTTCGAGATCATCGTCGGCAAAACGCTCGGATATCACAACAAGCCAATCGTCATTTTGAATATCGCCGACTTTTTTAATCCGCTGCTGGACATGATCGATCATGGCATCGGCCAGAATTTCATCAAGCCCTGGGCGCGCGAGCTTTTCCATGTCAGCCAGACCGTGAACGACGCCATTCAGTATCTGAAAAAAGAATGGGCCGAGATCGGCTAAATACGCCTCTCCATTGGGTAGGGGTTGTCTTTCCCCATCTCAACGGGATGGCAGCCATTAGCCGGGGGTTGAGCGCAGCGATGCCCCCGGAAGGTTGTCGATCTTTGCATCGACCCTGACACGGTCGCAGCGGTCGTCGTCCTGGCGAACCGCTGCGATCTTGAGCCTGCTGCGACCCCCTCCAGGGTCGGCGGATTTCCCGTCTAATACCGGCGCCGTCGTTGCGCTCAGCCACCGGCTAATGGTTGAAACCCCTTCGCGGGTTATGCAAACAAATTCGATCCTCATGTAACGCCGGAGTGTTCTGAGACTTGAAATCCCCGTAGCCCAGCCGTCTCGGCTCTTTTTCAAGGTCGGACATCGGCCACAGGTCGCTACTTCGTATCATTCGCGAAAGGTCCGACAAGAACGTTTCATCGTGGCGGGTTCCGCTTCATCGATCGTCGGGCGTATGATGTAGTCGGTGTCGTAAACGGAAATGCGCTCTGGAAATTTCAATTTCGCCGCGGCCGTTATCGTTTCATTGGCGGCGCACGCGCTGCTTTGGCCGGCGTCCAAACGCATCCTGATTCCGCAGGATACTTCGGCGAGCCATACGCGGCATGCCACGCAAATCACGCTCTTGTTGAATTCGGGGGCCGCCGATCGGCCGCTGAAACCGGCGCCGACGCCCAAGCCCAAGGTTCCGGAGATCGATTCACCGGAGGATATGGGCGAGCACGCCGGCAAAGGAACCGGCTCGCAGGCGGCTAAGGGCGACACGCCGCTCAAGGCGCCCGAGGCGGATCAGGATCAGGCGTTCTTGAGCCGGGATCCGATCGGCCACGGTCGCGTCGGCGATCCGCCCGCGTTTAATACCGGGCGGCGCGGGCAAAACGGTCATGGCGGCCAGGCGGGAGCGGTGGAGGCGGGAAGCGGCAAGGCGGGAGCGGGACGTAAAACGGATGCCGCGCCGGCGCCACATTCGCCGCCGATGTCCAAAGACTCGCCTTCCGCTCCGGCGCGCGATGCGTCCCCGGCTGACCGGGCGCTGGCGCGCGATGCCTCCCACGCTCCGGCCCCGGCAATTCACTCGCCGCCCGCTATTCCCCCGCCGTCGGACGCGGCGAAAATCGGCGCCGCCAAGCTGAACCTGGAAAAGCCGGCGGTCAGCGAAGTGAAACCGACGGCGCCGTTGGCGGAGGCGCCGAAGGTCGAAACAGGTTCGTTGCCGACGGCGCCGGCGGAAGGTCCGTCGGTGACGCCGGTGGAATCGTCAGGGAAAGCGCCGCCGACGCCCGATGCGCCCAAGGAGCGCCCGGCGATTGCGATGGCGATCGCCTCGCCGCTGCCGCCTGCGCCAGTGGCCGCTGCTCCGCCGGCGGCGGCGACCGAAGCGCCGACGGAAAAAAGCAAGCCGATGGAGCCCGCGCCGGCCAAACCACCGGCGCCGCCGTCGCCAGTTTCGCCGCCGGTCACGCCCGCCGCCCCGGCGCCCGCGCTGGTCTCCACCGGCGACAGTCGCGCGCCGGGCCTGGATCGCCCTTCAGCCGACCCCGCGCAGGAAAGCGATTCGGAATCCGATCCTTTTTCCAAGACCGCGATCTCCGCGGTGTTGCATGACGGCCGACTGGAGGTTCGCGAAGGAAGAAAGATTAAGACTACGCGCCCGCACTTTCTTCCCGGCGCCGTCGGCGCTTTTCTGGCCAATCCGGATCCGGTGCTCGTTTTGAAGATCTCGGTCAATCCGAACGGAAACGTCAAGAACGTCGATATTGTCCGCTCGACCGGCAGCATCGAAATCGATCAGCCTTGCCGGGTGGCGGTGTATGATTGGTGGTTCGAGCCGTCCCATGATAAAAAGGGTCGCCCCGTGGCGGATGTGGTGCTGTTCACGATTCGGATCAGATAGCGCCGGGAGACGCGGCCAAAAACCGCCGGGAAAAGGCGAATATCCCAAGCCGTTTCCCAGGTTCAACTTCGTGAAAATTTCCGAACTCTTTTACTCCATTCAGGGCGAAGGCAAGCTGAGCGGCGTGCCTTCTGTATTTGTCCGCGCCAGCGGTTGCAATCTTCGCTGCTCGTGGTGCGACACGCCGTACGCAAGTTGGCTGCCGCAAGGCGATGAGATGTCGGTCGAGCGGATCGTCGATCGCGTCGCGTTACATCCGGGCGGCCATGTCGTGTTGACCGGCGGCGAGCCGATGATCGCGCCGGACATCGTGCCGCTGACGGCCGCGCTCAAGGCGCGCGGCTATCACGTGACGATCGAAACCGCCGCCACTGTTTTCCAGGATGTGACGCTCGACCTGGCGTCGATATCGCCGAAGCTGGCGAATTCAACGCCGTGGGAGCGTGAGGGCGGCCGCTTTGCGCCGGCGCATGAAAAGCATCGCCTGAATCTGCCGGTGATTCAGCGATTCATCGGGAAATCACCCGACTTTCAATTGAAATTCGTCGTCACGGGCGAGTCGGATTTATCGGAGATCGACGGCGTCCTTGGCGGGCTCACGGGGTGGCGCCCGTCGGACGTGCTGCTGATGCCGGAAGGGATCGACGAGGCGACATTGCAGGGCCGATCGCAGTGGATTTCCGAGGTCTGCAAACAACGCGGATTTCGCTTTTGTCCACGGCTTCACGTCATGCTCTACGGCAACCGGCGCGGGACCTAACGCATGCCTTGGTAGCGGCTCCCCGTTTAGCGGCCTGGCTTGCGAGGCGTTTTCGGCGAGCACCGCAACCTGCCTAACGCGACAATAATCCGCAATCGCAACTTCGGCGTTGTTGACCCGTATATAGGGCGTTGGGTATTCTGGCGGTCTGTCGCTCTTTACCTGAAGGATACCTGCCGCGCGTCTTGGCTTGCTTGGGCCTCTGGGAGACTTTTTATGGCTAATTCACGTTCGCTGGGATTGCTCGGGCTTTTGTTGACGCTCGTTGTCGTGCCCATCGGCCGGGCGGCCGATGCGCCGGCGGCCGACGCCGATCCGCTCAAGGACAAGGGCCTGGTCAAAGCGGGACAGACTTATGTCGTGCCGACCGAGCAGGAGCTGGCCGATCAGATGAAGACGCTTCGCAAGCTCAAGCTCAAGCTCGATCAGGACGGCAAGCAGCGCAAGGAGCTCGAGACCAAGCTGAAGATATACAAGAACGGCATCTCCAGTCTCGATCATCAAAAACGAACGCTTTACGAGCAATACCTCAAGCTCACCGACGTGACGCAGAAGAACGCCGCCGTCGCGAAGATCAACATCATCGACAGTCAGCTTCTGGAAGCCAACGGCGTTCGCGAGGACCTGGAGAAAAACCTAAACGGTCTCGGCGCCGAGGAGAAAACGCAGTTCATCAATGACGTGATCGACCTGGGGCTCAAGGTCGATAAGGCACAGGATCAGTATAAGGATTTGAGCGCCGATCCGGATTTGAAACACGCGATCGAAACGATGAACCAGCCGGGCAAGCCGCGGGTCAAGCTTGGGCCTTCGCCGGAATTCGTGGCCAATGTGGCGACGCTGAAGAAGTGGCGCGGCGACGTTTCTTCCGACACGATCGAGGTGAAGACCGAAGGCAACGTGCCGGTGGTGGAAGTGACGCTCAACGGCAGCGTAACCCGCGAGATGGTCGTGGACAGCGGCGCCAGCATCGTCTGTCTGACGGCGGACCTGGCCAAGCAACTCAACATCGTTCCGACGGAAAAGGACCAGACGATTCAATTCAAGATGGCCGACGGGAAGGAAGTGGACGCGAAGCTGATGTCGCTGAAATCGGTGCGCGTCGGGCAGTTCACGGTGGTTGACGTGGAATGTGCGGTTCTTCCGGCGTCGCTGGTGGCGGCTGAGCCGTTGCTTGGCGGAACATTTCTCAATAACTTTGTTTTCAAGATGGACCCCAAAGCCCGGCAACTGCATTTGGCCGTGATCGCGGGGAACACAAAGGTAACGACCGCCGGAAGCGACAAGAAGAAGACCGGCGCGAAGGCATCGACCGCCGAGAAAATGGAGAAGTAATCAAGAAGCGGACGACTGCCTGAAACTAACGAACCATCGCTTGAGCCGCGCTCGAAGGATTGCGATCGAGCACCAACAACGGCGTGGTTCTCGCGTTTGCGGCTTTGGGCCTAAGCTGCTCGTCCACCATCGCCAGGATTTCATCGGCCTCCAATTTCCGCATGCAACTGATATGCGAACAGTGCCGCCCGTAACAAGGGCGGCATGCGATGTCGAGATGGACCACCGTTCCGAGCCGGCCGTAGGGACCGGTGCGGCCAGGGCTAGTCGGCCCATAAACGCTCACCAGCGGCCGGCCCAGCGCCGATGCGATATGCATTGGACCGGTGTCGTTTGCGATCACCAGTTCGGCGCGCTCGAGCAGCGCGACCAGTTGGCGGAGATTGGTCTTGCCGGTCAGGTCGCGGGCGCCGGTGATCCGGGCGGCGAGAATCGAATCGCCCGCGCCGCCGGCGACGATCGATTGCAAGCCGTATCGCTCGCGCAGCGGCTCGACGCACGCGGCGAATTTTTCGGGGGGCCATCGCTTGGTCTCCCAATTGGTCCCCGGCAGAAAGACCGCATATTTTGTCCCGTGGGGAATCAGATTTTCGATAAACCGACGATCGTCGTCGCCCGTCGGAAACTTAAATTCCACCGGCGCCCGCCCCAGTCCCAGCGCCTCGGCGATGGCCAGATACTGGTCCACCGCATGGCCGTCGGGAAAGCCGGTGACGACGCGGTGCGTGTAGAAGATCCAACCCAACTCGCGCGCTTCGCGCGGCCCGACTCGAACCGGCGCCCGCGTTCGAGCGGCGAGCCAGCCGCTTCGGAATAGACCCTGAAGATCGATCACCAAATCAAATTCCCGGCCCTTCAGCGCCCGCACAAATCCAAACAGACCGGCGGCGGCGAGCGGGTTTCGCCATCCTTCGCCGAAAAAACGCCGATCGAAGCGAATCACCTCGTCGATCTGCGGGTGTCCGTCCAGCAGCCCGGCACACGATGACGAGACCAGCCAGCTTATCCGCGCCGCCGGCCATTTCAGCCGGAGAAGATTCAAGACGGGAAGCGAATGCACGATGTCGCCGATGGCGCTTGGCTTGATGATGAGGATGCGCTGAGGCGGGGTTGGAAGTTGGATTGGGTTCATTCGACCTTTGCGCCATTGTCGCCGGGATCGCCCGGCGCCTCAACCGCCTGCGGTTTTTCCTCCGCTCCTTCGCGGCGCGGCGCCGCCGTCGGCGCGTATCCCTGGCACAGCGAGAGCGAATCGGGAACCGAATACTGCTTATTGATTTCGCGCACGCTCTTGAGGAGCCTTTGGATTCCCAGGGCCGTCCAGCGCCGTTCGCGGATGCCGTCGATGTCGATCATGACCGGGGAGGGTCCGAGCGTTTCATCGGGGCGGACCATCCAATTGCTCGCCTTGGCGTCGAAATGCGCGAGGCCAAGGCGATCGATCTTGCGAAGAATTCGCCCGGTTCTGCGAAAGAGCATGTCGCGCTGGGGCGTGGTCATCGAATCCAGATCGGCGCGCGCCAGCGTTGTGCCGGCGACGCGCTCGAAAATAACCAGGGCGTCGGTCACATAGCCGAGGCGGCGGTTCTCCGCATAGAGCAACGGCCACGCCGTCGGCAAATTGCGCAGGATGATTTTCCACGCCTTGACCCACGCGCGCCGGGCCCGCGACCCGCGGCCGATCTCGTTGAAATAACGATACCAGTATCGTTTGCGCGAGCGCTTAATGATCACGTCCAGATTCTTTTCGCCGAGCGTCACGTTGGCGGTCAGGACGTCGCCGCTGCGGCTTCGCTTTACGACGTGCAGTTGATCCTTGTCGAGCAGATCAAGCAAGCGAGGCAATTCGCGATTCCAATCGTCATGGCTGACGTTCAACGCGCTGGCCGGCGACCAGCGGCGCGGGAATTTTTCGAGCTTGAAGAAAGCCCCCGCCCAATTGCCCATCGAGATCCGGCCGAAATATCGATTTTCCCCGTCGATGCGACGGCGAATGAAATCGCGCGATAATTCGGAACTCACGCGGTTTTGCGCCGGCATGCGATGGCCGCGGCCGGGACCGATGTCGTACCAGCCGCGAAGCAGATCGGTCAGCGTCGCATATCGGCTGACGCTGTGGCCAAGATGCAGCAGATGACGCGGCGACATTCCGCCGGTACGAATGGCGTAGCCGTCGAGGAGATAAATTTTTCCATTGGACATCAGGAAATTGCCGAGATGCAGGTCTTCGTGACCGAGGCGGGCTTTGACGAGCTGGCGAACAAGATCGCGAATCTGCCGCGCGATGTCGAGGTGATCGGGGAGCGGTTCGCCGCGTAATTCCAGTTCGTTGAAATATTGGTCGAGCTGAACGCCCGGCTCGATGGCGTCGAGAATGACCGCGTCGCCCGATCGGCCCGCGATGGAAAAGCCGATCAAAACCGCGACGGCGCGCGGGGAGGGAATTTTGGCGGTTTGAAGACGTTGTAGCCGGGTGAATTCCGCGAGGGCGGGACTCCCGCGAAAAAGTCGGCGAATACGGTCGCGGACGCCGGCGCGCGGATAGAATTTCAGATAGTAAGCGCGTTCCCCATGCGCAAAACGCCAAACCTGGCGATATCCGCGATCTTTGACCAGCTTTCCGACGCGGGGAAGGTCACGAAGCGATTGTTCAAGTTCGGCGACCGACACTGAGGTGAGTATAGCAATGTGACGTGCGGAATCACCTGAAGAACGATTCATCGCTCTTCTTGTCTTCATTCCTCTCCTATCGGGGCGTCTTGGCGTGTGGTGTGTGAGTTTTTCAACCGAGGACACAGGCGCGACGCCCTTGCTAAAAGAAAGTTCTTAAGGAGCCGTAACAAAGTAACTTGAGCAATTGCTCTTCTGTAAACCACATGATTTACGGCGTTTGGAACGGCGCCGCTGCTCGATTTATTTTGTTACAACGCCTAAAGCCTCATTCCGGCAACGCGATCGGGGTGAGGGAATCAAAAAGATTTGATTGCCGCCGAAACAGATCGCCGCAATCGGCGTAGTCTATCGGCACGCCCGCCGCGCCGGCGCGCATCGGAATACAAGGAACCGGGGCCGCAATCCCCGCGACACAAGAGTAATGAAATCGACCTGGATTATTGCCGGTGGAACAATCGGCTGGATGATGTTGGCCTGTTTGGCATCGACGACAAACGCCGGACCGGCATCGGCGGTGCGGAAGTCGGCCGACGGGCTTGAGCTTCCCGCCGCGGCGCCCGACCGTAAATTTCGCGTTGTTTTTCCTTATGCCGGGCAAATCCTGGGAGAACGCCCGGAAGAGGTGGGCCGTGTGTTCAACTGCAAGCGGAGCGAGCCTCTGCTCGCCAAACGCACGAAAGAAGATTTGGGCTGTGATTGGTTTGTCGTAAACGCCGCCGGCGCCGATATCGCGGGCCTGGGCCTGACCGATGGCCGGGTGACGAAACTTGTTCTGTTTTATGAAGTCGCGGCCCCGATGAAAGTGAACAACATTCGCAAGCAAATCGAGAGCAAAAACGATCGAGCCGTTCGGACGAGCCTAAAGACGGTCGGCGAGGAAAAAAAGCAATCGTTGATCGTCACGTTCGACGTCGACCCGATCGAATTTTATTTGGCCGAACATTCGGCGAGCGACGCGGTCGCCGCCGCCCTTCGCCAGCATGTCTGGAACCCGGCGATGACCGACGAACAAGCGTTGCTGATCGGCGACGGACCCGGAAAATACCAGGCGACCTTCGCCCCCGATGCCCCTACCGGCGACGCCAAGACCGGCAGCGCGCTCTTTAACGACAATTCGCAGGCCGATATTCGACTGGTATTCGACGCGCGCAACAAAGAGGACGCGCGCCAGCAAGCTTTGAAGAAACATAAGAACTTAAAAGAGTTGACGAAACTGGCCGACCCCGCCGCCGGCTCGACGAAGGCCGACGCGGGGAAATGAACGCATCACGAATCTGGTTCTCTGTTCGCTTTGTTTTGTCACTTGGCGTTGGATAAAGTCTTTCTTGCCCGAACCGCACGTATAATCATGCCTCATGGAGCTTCGATGCGCGCGATCGTGACCGGCCAAGTCGGCGTGGACAAAGGCCCTTACCTTGAGGCCGTCAAAACCGCCGCGCGCTCGCGCGGGATCGATCTGGAAGTGTGCCATGTCGGACGGATGATGTACGCCGAGGCGCCCGATGTCCCGGCGGGGCGGATTCTCAATATTCCTATCGGCCGCCTCAATACGCTTCGCCGATCGGTCTTCAAGGAAATTTTGCGAACCGCCGAGCGTCATGAGCATGTG
Source organism: Tepidisphaeraceae bacterium (assembly GCA_035551995.1). Lineage (GTDB taxonomy): Bacteria > Planctomycetota > Phycisphaerae > Tepidisphaerales > Tepidisphaeraceae > RYN-428. The sequence continues at coordinate 9,505 of DASZME010000031.1, read as the reverse complement.
CTCGTGAACACCCACGCCACCTTCCGCTGGAAGCACGGCCTTTTCGCCGCGTTCGATTTCGACCAGATGAAGGCGTTGAAAGCCGACGCCTATATCACGATGGTCGACAACGTCGACAGCGTGCATCAACGTCTGCTGCGCGAGCACGATCTGGATCACACGCTCAAGGACATCATGGTCTGGCGCGAAGAGGAACTGCTTGCGACGGAAATTCTCGCAAACGCCACGCGCGGCTACGGCCATTTTTTCATGGTCAGCCGCGGCCGCGGGGTTCCCACCACGCAGACGATCTACCGCCTGGTTCTCGAGCGCTGGCGGAAAAAAGCATATCTCTCGTTTCCGATGACGCATGTGATGGATCAACCCGACACGCTGGCGGAGATCGAGGCGTTCAAGCGCGCGATGCACCGGCATTTTATCTGTTTTGATCCGGCCGACGTCGACGAATTCGCGATTCACATGGAGGCGGTGAAGGCGTTGCAGGATGGCCGCACGACGATCGAGGTTGAAGGAAATAACGGGCGAATCACGCTGAAGACCGCCGACGTGGCGCAGATCGGGAGCGATATTCTCGGCCAGATTTACGCGCGGGATTTCAAGATGGTCGATCAGTCGGACATGATCGTCAGCCTGATTCCCGAGCTTCCGTCGGGTAAGCCCGCCGTTTCCAGCGGCGTGGAGCGCGAGCTGCATCACGCCTTTGAAGGGGGCAAGGAAGTCTATGTCATCTGGAAGTGCCGCAGCACGCCGTCGCCGTTCATCACCGAAACGGCGACGAAAGTGTTTGCGGACGTGGATGAAGCGATCGGCTTTTTCAGGGGCAAGGGCCACATCCGAAGCGAAGAGGCGGCGACCGTTCAGTCGCAACTTTTTCCGGAGGGTTGAACAAAGCGCGCTGCGACCTCACACGCGCGGGACGATCATCCCGGAGGGCGCAATTTTCCGAACTTCAAAGGAAACGGCATAAACAAGATAGGTCTTCGACAACCCCATGTGCCACAACCACGGCGTCGCGGTCCTTATCTTTCCGATCAGCGGCGCGATGGATGAATCGCACTTCAGCGCCCCGGCGACCGAAGCGGGATCAAGACCCGAAAAGAACTTCCGCCCGGCGATCATCTTCGCCATTAGCGCGGGCAACTGATCGGCGGGGACGCGGGCGAGGTCGGGCAAAATCTTCGATGAAAACAGATCGCAGGCAAACACGCCGCGCCCTCCGGCGCGCAATAGATCGGTCATCGATCGAAGGTGCCTGGCGCGCATCGCGGCCAGCAGGGGGGAAAAGCCACGATGGGCTTCTTTTATTGTGTCGCGCAATGGCGTGAGTAACTGCGACAACACGCACGGCGAAAGCACGACGTCGAACGGCCCGCCGAGTTCCGCCGCCAGTTTTTCAGTTGGCTGTGCCGCGAGGTGAATGCAGGCGTCTACTTCCTCGGCGTCAGAAAATTTCTTGCTCCAGGCGCCAAGCCGATCGGCTAGTCCGGTAAGATCGATCGACCCGGCAAGCCGTAATCGCGGTGAGTTTTCCACTTTCTGAAATCGCGCGCCGCGGGTCAGGGCGCCGCCGTCGATGTCGACGAGCGTGACCTGCGCATAGGCGTCGAGCAGCCAGGGAAGATCCAGGTCGTTGCAGTTGCCGGCGCCGAGGACACAAATTCGGCCGCCCGGGGCGGCCGGAACGATAAGGCGCTCAAGCGCCTGGCGATGCGATGCGTACAAATTCCATTGCCCGCCGGTGGAGCGGTTCAGGAGCGCCTGCTTATCGAGAACTGACTCGATCATTCTTGAAAATCGGAATCGAGCGTGTGAAGCCCGGGGATGACGGTAATGCGGTGATTGTTGCCCGATTCCCAGTGCGGGCCATCCTCGTACTGCTTCACGAATTTGTACTCGACGGTCTGGCCTAGCGGCAGTTCAGCCTGAGCGGTCCACTCATAGCCGCCCTGTGGCAGCGCATAGGCGTCCATCGCGATTGACTCCGCCAAAACCCAATCGCCCAATTCCGCCACGTTCCCCGACAGCCTCAGCGGCAGTTCATCGCTGGTGATGCACTTGAACCGTATCTTCTGTTTGCGAGTTCCGATGCTAAGTGAAGTTTCGGTCATTCGATACTCCCGATGGCTTGCCGGCGCCGGTAAAATCTCGGTCCCAAACCGTTGGCAAGAGGTTGAATAACCTTATATACCGCGATCGGCGCCGCGCGAGAACGGAAATCTTTGAAATAAGCGGCGAATTTATGGCGCCATTCGCGGACCGCCCCCGCGTCCTGAGTCCGGCTTGGTCAGTTCCCAGTTTTCCCCGAAAAACCCCGCGGCCGATATCCCGCCCACCGATTGCGCCGTCGGCGCCACGCTCACGTCCACAACCGCCCAGTCCGGCAGCTTCGGACTCTGGCGGGCGTTGTTTTCGTAATCATATTCACGGAAGGTGAAGCCGCTGTTCAGCACGACATACCGCTTTTGATTCAGCGGATTCGGATAGATCAAAATGGGAATATGCGTGGCCGACGGATAGGCGGCGCCGCCGACGCGGACGGCGCCGTCCTTCCAGCCGATCGGCAATTGATCCGCGATCTTCGCCAGCAGTCGATTGCTGGATCGATCTCCCCACAGCACCAGGTTGCTGGAAGCGATGTCCGCGTCGGTGATGTCGCTGTCTTTTTTCACCCGCGCTTCGCCGCGGAACTGCTTGCGCCAATGTTCGACGGCGTGCTTCATCTCCGCCGCCACCCACGCGCCCGTCTTCTCGTTCAGCGGCTTATCCGTCGGCTCCACGAAGATGAACGAATCCATGAAAGCGTCGTCGATCGGACCTTGCAGCCCATGCGATTTCCTTAAGCCACTTGCGAGAAATTTTGACCAGGCGCTCGGCTCGTCCAAACCAATGATGGCGGCGTGCGTCGCGTCCGGCTTCTCTTTCGAGATATAAAAATTCGCCGTCCACGACCGATCCGACCCGACCGCGGCGACGCCATACGCTACGTCATTGATGATCGCCTTCGGGTTTTTCGTCATGTCCAGCGGACAAAGCCCCGGCGGCATTCGCAGCGTCAGCGCCGCCACGTTTTCGGTCGTCACGCGAACCGTTTGCGAATCGACGATTTCCGCGTCCACCCGCGCCCGCTCCCAATGATGATGCAGCGCGTCGATCATCACCCAATCCATCGAGTTATAACGCAGCGTCCAGGTGGTAAACTTCACGTGCGTCGGCAGCGGATCGCGCCCATGGCGGGCGATCGAATCAAGCCGGCGGGTGATCTCCTCTTTCGCCGCCGGAACGTAATTATGATGCGCGCCGGCGCCGATCACCTGCGTCAATTCGATTCCCTCGCCGGCCAGGGCCTTGGCCATCATGTTGGCGGCCTGGCGCTGGGCGTCCAACTCGCCGCTGTAGGAGACGGTGGGGCAGTTGAACAAATTGACGGCGTAATCGACGCTGTCGTAAAGATGCCACAACTTCTGTTGATACCAGGGGACGGCGGCGAGATCGGAAATCTTGAGAAATCCCGCCGTCTCCGTATACCCCGCCCCCGGCGCCGCCGCCGCCCATAGGCCGGCATGATGCGTCGCCAGCATCCAGCAGGCGGCGCCTCCCATCGAGAATCCGCGCACGAGGATTCGATTGTCGTCGATCGCGTAACGCTTTTTCACGCTGTCGATCGCCTCAAATGTATCGACCTCGCCGGCGAACCGGTTGCCGTTGCAATAGCGACCATAGGGATGAAGGACGATCGTATCGTCATCTGGCGGAAATTCGCCGACAGACTTTCGCCGATCGCTGAGAAAATTAATCTCATTGAGCGTTTCGCCGCGCCCGTGATACCAGAGGTCCAGCCGTCGTTTGCGATAGGGGTCGGTGGCGAACGAACCCGGAATCACCAGCCCATACGGCTGAACCGATCCGTCGATTTTCGACACATACCCGCGAACGACCAACCCCGGCGCATGAATCCACGCCGCCTGTCCCTCTTTCAGCGCCGACGCGCGATCCATTCCCTCGGTAAGAAGGACCTTGGCCTTGGCCACTTCGTTGACGTTAAAAAATTCGTTATAGAGCAGCGCGTACCGAACCGCGTTATAGAATATTTCCACGTCCGGCAAGAGCGTCGCCGCTTTAACGACAACCGGCGCGGCGATGCCCGGCGCCACCTCGACGACCGCCGAGCTTTTGGCGATGGCGTCGATCTCCTGCTTAAGCTGCGCCGTGCCCGTTTCCAGCTCCTCGCGATCGGCGTCAGAAATTTTCACGCCCGGCGGCGGTATCTGCCGTGCCTTGTCCAACGGCATCTCCGCCGCCGCGGCGCGGCCGGGCGAGAAGCAAGAAATCAACAACGAGACGAAAACCGCGAGGGGAGCCTGAAGTTTCATGAGGCCACTTTCCAATTGATATATCGACGGCGTTTCTAAAAACATTGTCGATGCGTCGCCGGGGCGTCGTCAATAGGGCCAATGCCGGCCAATGCGATCGCGAACGGATCGAGCGGCGAAGAATCTCAAAATAAATGAACGGAAACTCGATGCAGCGCGACCCGCGCATTCGGGTATTGTTCATGTAGGCCAAGCCAACAACGGCGCCGAGGGAAGGATTGAATGTTACGAATCGCGTGGAAATTTCAGTCGGCGAAGGTAAGCCAGGTCGCGGCGGCGATCATCGGTCTGGGATCGCTCGCGATCGTCGTCGGCAAAATTGCGCCGTCGTTCGTACAGGCGGCCGATGTCGCGCCGGACGCCGCGCCGGAAAATTTGAAATTTTTCGACGAGCAAGTGAAGCCGCTGCTTGAAGCCAACTGCCTCAAATGCCACGGCGGCGGAGAAAAGATCAAGGCGAATTTTCGGCTGACCCAGCGCGACTCGATCCTCAAGGGAGGCGATCTCGGGTTGGCCGTCGCGACCGATGCTCCGGCCGATAGCCTGCTTCTCAAGGCGATCAATTACGATGGCGATTTGAAGATGCCGCCGTCGGGCAAATTGCCTCCCGAAAAGATCGCCGTTTTGACCAAATGGGTGAAGGACGGGTTGGCCTGGACGCCGGGCCTCGATCTGACCCCGGCAAATTTGCCCGCGCCGTCGACGGGCCGGCCCGATCCGCCCACGCCCGAAGCGGCGCGCAAAAATTTCTGGGCCGTTCAGCCGGTGAAGCGTCCGCCCATCCCCGCTGTAAAAAACCCGGCATGGGTCAGGAATCCGGTGGACGCCTTCATTCTCGCGAAACTGGAAGCCGCCGGGCTCAAACCCGCGCCGCCGGCGGGAAAAATTTCGTTGTTGCGACGGGCGACCTATGACCTGACCGGCTTGCCGCCGACGCCGGCCGAGGTGGATGCGTATGTCGCCGATCCATCGCCGGATGCATATGAAAAGGTCGTCGATCGGCTTCTCGCGTCCCCCCAGTACGGCGAAAAATGGGGACGCTACTGGCTCGACCTTGTCCGTTATGGCGAAAGCAACAGCTATGAACGCGACGACACCAAGCCCAATGTCTGGCGGTTTCGCGACTATGTGATTCGGTCGTTCAATCAGGACAAGCCCTACGACCAATTCGCAAAAGAGCAACTGGCCGGCGATGAAATGCCCGACGCGATCGCCGGGAAAAACTACGATCCCATCATCGCCACCGGCTTTTACCGCCTTGGCATCTGGGACGACGAGCCAAGCGATCGCCTCCAGGCGCGATACGATAATCTCGACGACATCGTGACGACGACGGGCCAGGTTTTTCTGGGATTAACCATCGATTGCGCCCGCTGCCACAACCACAAGATCGATCCGATTCTTCAGACAGACTACTACCGTCTCCTGGCGTTCTTCCAGAACATCAACGGTTATCATAACGGCGGCAAAGGGGACGAGGTCGAGATTTTTAAGACCGAAGGCGGCCGGGAGGCGTACGAGGCCGCGGCGATCGCCAGGAAAAAACAGGCCGATGCGGTACAAGCGCGCGCTCGCGAGATCGAAGAAGAATTCCGCAAACTCTACACCGCCGCCGCCCGACCGCAGATGAGCGTGACCGACATCGACGATCTTCACTATCGTTTCTACCGCGATAGCTGGAAGACGCTGCCGAATTTCGACGATCTGAAGTTCGAGGCGCAGGGCGATCTTCCGTCCGGCCTGATCGACATCGCGCCGCGAACGCGCAATACCGCCTTCGGCTTTGTCTTCACCGGCGCCCTCATCGTTCCCCGCGACGGCAACTACACGTTTTACCTCGATTCCGACGACGGCTCGCGCCTGAGCATCGACGGGAAAACGATCGTCGAGTATGACGGAATTCACGGCATCGGCTTCGAGCGTCACGCCGAGGTCTCTTTGCACAAGGGTCGTCTGCCGATCAGGGTCGAGTATTTTCAGAACGTAAACGGGTATGGTCTGAGCGTGGCCTGGTCGGGACCGGCGATGGATCGTCGATCGCTGTCGGTTCCCAACGGCGATTTCGAGCATCATCGGTCAGTCGCCAGAGGTCCCGGCAAGAACAAAAATCTCGGGCGGGCGATCTTTGACGAAGGCGCCGACTATCTCGACCAGCAAACCTACGACGAGTACCGCAAGCTTCGGCGTGAGCTGGACGAGCTGAATAAGCAACCGAAATTCGAGCGGGCGCTGTGCGTCAGCGAGCCTGGACCGGGCTCGCCGGATACCTTCGTCTGCATTCGCGGCAACGCCAACGTGCCGGGCGAAAAGGTGGCGCCGGGTTTTCCGAAAGTTTTCGCCGACGGCGACGCCGTCATCCCCAAGCCGGCGCCCGGCGCCAAAACCTCCGGTCGGCGGACGGTGCTTGCCAACTGGATCACCTCCGAGCAAAACCCCATGTTTGCCCGCGTGATGGCCAATCGCATTTTCCAATATCACTTTGGCCGGGGGATCGTTCGCTCGCCCAATAACTTTGGCGTTCAGGGTGATCATCCCACCCACCCCCAACTGCTCGATTGGCTGGCCAGCGAATTTCGCGCGAATGGTTTCAAGCTCAAGCCGATGCATCGCCTGTTGATGACGAGCAACGCCTATCGCATGTCGTGCGAGGCGGATCCGGGCGCGTTGGCCCAGGATCCGCGGAATGATCTGTTCTGGCGATTCGATCTTCGCCGGCTGACCGCCGAGGAAGTTCGCGATTCGATTCTTGCCGTGGACGGCACGCTGAACCTGGAGATGTTCGGTCCCAGCGTTTACCCCGATATTCCCGCCGCCGTCAAACAAAGCCAATCCATCCCCGGCCGCAATTGGTTGATCAGCACGCCCGCCGAGGCCGCGCGCCGCAGCGTGTACGTGCACGTGAAGCGCTCGCTGGCGGTGCCGATCCTGTCGGCGTTCGACGCGGCGGAAACGGATCGATCCTGTCCGGTACGATTCGTGACCGTGCAGCCGACGCAGGCGCTTGGCATGCTCAACGGCGCGTTCCTCAACGGCGAAGCCGAAAAGCTCGCCGCGCGGTTGAAACACGAAGCCGGCGACGATATTTCCCGGCAAATTGCCCTGGCGTTTCGCCTGGCGACCTGTCGGACGCCGACGGAGAAGGAAATCGCAAGGTCGATCGATTTGATTCAATCGCTGCAAAAGAAAAACGGCGCCGCCGCCGAGCAGGCGATTAAATACTTTTGCCTGATGGTTTTGAATCTGAATGAGTTTGTCTATCTGGACTGATTGAGTCGGAAGCGTTGCTATCCACGAATGGACACGAATTGACACGAATGGGAAAGGCCAAGACAAAGACTAAAGACAGAGACAAAGATAAGGACAACGAGTGAGACTCGAGCACTCGTCAGGTTTGCTGTATCGTTCCTGCGTTTAGTGGCCCCGCTTGCGGGGCGCGTTTCGCGACGAAGGCTCGTGGCGCCCACATGGAAAAATGTCCCGATCCACCGGCGTTTCCTCTTGTCTTCCTTCGTGTCCATTCGTGTCCATCCGTGTCCTTCGTGGATAACGACTTTTTCCTTGTTTCTGAAGCGGAAATGCGAGATGTACTATGAATAAGCCCGCAAACATGTTCTGCCGTCGCACTCGGCGGGAATTTCTCTGGCAGGCCGGCGCTGGATTTACCGGGTTGGCGTTGGCCGGCCTGCTCGACGGCGACGGATTTTTCGGCGATAAAGCTTTCGCCGCCCACAAACCCGCCGCCCGGCTTGATCCGCAGACGCCGCGATTCGCGCAGCTCGCGCCCAAGGCCAAGAGTGTCATCTTCCTGTTCATGTATGGCGGCCCGTCCCAGGTCGATACGTTTGAATATAAACCCAAGCTCTACGAGCTTGACGGCCAGACCATCCCCATCAAAACCTTCGGCCGCGGCGGAAAGAAAAACGAAGGGCGCGTCGTCGGACCCAAATGGAAAATGAAACAGTACGGCCAGTGCGGCAAGTACGTTTCCGACCTCTTCCCCAACCTCGCCACCTGCGTGGATGATATTTCCTTCATTCACTCGATGACCGCCGACTCGCCCATCCATGGGTCGGCCATGCTCCAGATGAACAGCGGGAAAATCCTGTCCGGCAGCCCGTGCATCGGCTCGTGGGTCAACTACGGCCTCGGCAGCGTCAACCAAAACATGCCGGGCTTCGTCGTCATGCTCGACCACACCGGCGGCCCGATCAGCGGCGCCAAAAACTGGTCCAACGGCTACATGCCCGCCAGCTACCAGGGCGTCATTCTCCGCTCCGCCGGCGATCCGATTCTGGATCTCGAACCACCCGCCGGGATGACTGATCCGATGCAACGGCGGTTGCTCGATACGCTCAAGGACTTCAACGCCGATCACGAAGTTTCGCACGAGGGCTATTCCGAACTCGGCGCCCGCGTCTCAAGTTATGAGATGGCGTATCGCATGCAGCAGTACGCCCCCGACGCCGTCGATTTGAACAACGAAACCGAAAAGACCCGCCAGATGTACGGCATCGGCGAAAAACGAACTGAAGGTTTCGGCCGAAGGTGTTTGCTCGCCCGCCGACTCGTCGAGCGGGGCGTGCGCTTCATCCAACTCTATTCCGGCGGCGCCCACAATGACGACAACTGGGACGCCCACGGCGACCTTGTCTTCAACCACACCACCCGCGCCGGCGAAACAGATAAGCCCATCGCCGGCCTGCTGAAGGATCTCAAGCAACGCGGCTTGCTCGACGAAACCCTCGTCGTGTGGGGCGGCGAATTCGGCCGTCAACCCACCGCAGAAAACGCCAAAGGCACCGGCCGCGATCACGACGCCTACGGCTTCACCATGTGGATGGCCGGCGGCGGAATCAAGGGGGGCGCCACCGTCGGCGAAACCGACGAACTGGGCAACGCCGCCGTCACCGATCGATTCCACGTCAAGCATCTGCACGCGACGATATTGCATCAGCTTGGCATTGATCCCAATCGCCTGAGCTACTTCTATAACGGCTTGGATCAGCGATTGGTGGGCGTCGAAGGCGCCGATCCGATTCGGCAGATTATCGCGTGAGCGTTTTCTTTAACGCCCGCCGTGCTTGCACGGTGGGATCGCAAAACCCCCCGTGCAAGCACCGCGGGCGTTATTAAAC